>JAFAGO010000008.1 GCA_023422635.1 Bacteroidota bacterium | reverse complement strand
ATTATGGCAACAAAATGGATTTTAGATCCCTCACACAGCGAGCTTACTTTTAAAGTAAAACATATGATGATTTCTAACGTTAAAGGTGCATTTGATACTTTTAATGCAGAAATTGAAGCAGAAGACGATACTTTTAAACAAGCCAAAGTTACTGCAACTATAGAAGCAGATTCTATTGATACCAATAATGCCGATCGTGATAAACACTTGAAAAGTGGCGATTTTTTTGATACCGAAAAATATCCTCAAATTACATTTACAGCAGATTCTTTGGGCGAAAATGTAACTGGTGAACTTACCATTAATGGCGTTACAAAACCTGTGCAGTTGAAAGTGGATTTCGGTGGAATTAATAAAGATCCTTGGGGAAATACGAAAGCTGGATTCTCTGTAGAAGGTAAAATTAGCAGAAAAGAATGGGGATTAAATTGGAACGCAGCTCTTGAAACAGGTGGTGTTTTGGTTTCTGATGAAGTAAAAGTTGCTGCAGATCTTCAGTTTGTAAAACAATAATACATAGAAAATTATCAACCTTTAAAAGAGTGAAGATTTTCTTTGCTCTTTTTTTATTCCAAAATCATGAATTTAAACCAATTACAAAATATTACTCAAGATTTTTCTTTAACCCAAAGAATGCCCGTACTTTTTATTGGTCATGGCTCGCCAATGAATGCAATTGAAGAAAATGAATTTGTGCAAGGTTTTAGAAATGCGGCCAAAATAATCCCAAAACCAAATGCTATTTTGTGTATTTCCGCCCATTGGTTTACAGAAGGAACTTTTATTACCGCCGGAGAAAATCAAAAAACCATTCATGATTTTTATGGCTTTCCTAAAGAATTATTCAATGTGGAATATCCCGCAAAAGGAAATCCAACTTTGGCAGAAGAAACCAAATCGCTTCTCCTTCCGAATGTGGCGATAGAAACCGATGATTGGGGTTTAGATCATGGTGCTTGGTCGGTTTTGAAACACATGTATCCAAATGCAGAAATCCCAGTAATTCAAATGAGTATTGATTATACCAAACCACCGCAATATCACTTTGAATTGGCAAAAAAACTAAATGCACTTCGTGAAAAAGGAGTTTTAATTTTAGGAAGTGGAAATATTGTTCACAATTTAAGAATGATTGATTGGAAAAACATCAATACGGTTGATTCAGGGTGGGATTGGGCAATTGAAGCTCGAGAAAAAATGAACAATTGGATTCAAGATGGAAACTTTAAAGCACTTTTGCAATATCAAAATCAAGGTACGGCAATTCAATACGCTATTCCCACACCCGATCATTTTCTACCACTTATCTACACCTTAGGTTTAAAAGATGAAAAGGACGATTTATCACTCTTTAACGACCACTTAATTGGTGGAAGCTTAAGTATGACAAGTGTAAAAATTGGAAGCTAAACACAAAAAAAACCTCATTATAAGAATAAGGTTTTGTAATCAATTTTTGATTGTACTATTTGTTAGGAGGCGGTGGAGAACTATAGTTTGACGAATCTTGAAGTTTCGATAAAACTCGTTTCGCAATCGTTTCTCCCCAAATTTGTCCTACTTCTTGGCTCTCCTTAAAAATTACCGGTGTTTTCTCAATAAATTTTGCACCAATCGGGCTTGAATAAAAATCTAGCAAACCATCAATATCTGCTTCGGTAAAATTGCGATCGTAAATTGGGATTATTAAGTTGATTAATTCTTCGGCTTTCACTTCTTTTTTTACCCCTTCCCAAAATTCATTGGGGATATCAGGATAAATACTTTTGTATTGATCGAAAAAACTGGTCATCATTTGAATGCCCATATCGGCACTTTTTGTTTTTACCAACAATTCCCTAATTTTTTCGTTTTTGGTTTGACTAAACACGATCAAACTCAAAGAGAGAAAAATAAAAGTTAAAATTTTCTTCATTTCTATATTTTTAGTGAACAATAAATTTCTGATTTTTAACCATTTCAAGAATCGATAAAATATCTTTTCCTATTTCGCGATCATCTTCCAATTTCGGAACTTTTTCTCGAATTAAATCAAAATTCCTTTCAATAATTGCTGAACTTTTTGCTGGTCTTCGAAACTCCAATCCCTGCGCTGCAAACATCAATTCAATCGCCAAAATACTTTCTAAATTATTCAGAACCTGGTTGAATTTCCTCCCCGAAATACTTCCCATTGAAACATGATCTTCTTGTCCTAAACTCGTAGGAATTGAATCTGCCGACGCAGGAAAGCAAAGCGATTTATTCTCGGAAACCAATGCTGCAGAAGTGTATTGCGGAATCATAAATCCTGAATTTAAACCTGAATTTGGAGTTAGCAATCGTGGCAATCCAAATTTACCTTCCAACAAAAGATAACTTCTTCTATCCGAAATATTTCCTAATTCTGCTGCCGCTAACGTTGCATAATCCAATGGCAACGCAAGAAGTTGACCATGGAAATTCCCACCAGAAATGGATTCTTCCGAACTTAGAACAATAGGATTATCGGTAACGGAATTCAGCTCGGTTTCTGCTAAATTTTTGAGGTGGGCAAAAGCATTTCGGCTCGCGCCATGAACCTGAGGAGCACAACGCATGGAATAAGGATCTTGAACTCGACCACAATTTTCGTGGTTTTTCATCATTTCGGTTTCATTTAAAAATCGAAACATTCTTTCCGCAACCAAACAGCTTCCATCGAAAGGACGAATCGCGTGAAGTTCTTTCCTGAAGGGACTTGCAGACCCATTGTAAGCTTCGATACTCATGGCAGCTGCAACGTCGGCAAGATTGAGCAAATAGTCCATTTTTTGTAAGCCTTTCAGCGCATGGGCAAGAATAAATTGAGTTCCATTAATTAAACCTAAACCTTCTTTTGCTCCCAAAGTCAATGGCGGAATTTGATGTTTCTTCAATACTTCCGCAGTTTCCGTAGGAATGTCATTTTCCCAAACTTTTCCCAAACCAATTAAAGGCAAAACCATGTGAGAAAGCGGCGCGAGATCACCCGATGCACCCACGGAACCTTGTTCGGGAATCACAGGAATAATATCCCGCTCAATCATCAAAATTAAACGTTCAATCATTTCTAAAGAAACTCCAGAAAAGCCTTTCGACAAAGCGTGTACTTTGGCAATCATCATTAATTTCGAGAGTTCCTTCTTAATAGGTTTTCCTACGCCAACCGCGTGCGAAATAATTAAATTATGTTGAAGTTGTGCCGTTTGTGCTTCAGAAATTTTGATATCGCATAACGGACCGAAACCCGTATTGATGCCATACACGGTGCGATCTGAAGCAACAATTCGAGCCACATTTTGCTGCGATGCTAAAATTCGGTTTTTCGCGTTTTCATCAAGGCCTGCAAGACTAGGATTTTGAGCAATGGCAAATACATCTTCTAAAGAAAAAAAATCGGTTCCGTAAATTTTCATGGTCGTTATAAGGAAAGTGATATCCCCTCAAAAATAGTCATTTCCACAGAATTGAATGCAGAATTTTAGCGTTTTATACAATAAGTTCCATTTTAATATTTCCCCTTTTGTAGGATTGATCGCCCAACGGTATTTCCTTAAATCCAAATTTACGGTAAAGATGAATGGAGGCTTCCAAACGTGTATTGCCAATAAGGAAAATCCGTTCAATGTGCATTTGCTTTGCAATTTCCAAGGCATGTTTTAGAAGCGCATTGCCAATACCAAAACCTTTTGCATTCTCGGTAACCGCCATTTTTCCTAATTCAAAAGTTGAATTTTGATGCGGAATTATGCTTACTGTTCCCACAACAACTTCATCAAGATAGGCGTAAAAAATTCTTCCTCCTTTATCTATTATATATGCTTTAGGATTGGAAAAAATTTCGTGATCATTTTCTTCTACTTCAAAATACTTTTCGATCCACTCGGTATTTAAACGTTCAAACGCACTAAAATCTTCTTCGTTGAAATCCGTAATTTTTAACTTCATTACCTTTATTTGCAGATTAACATTGGTAAAATTAAACATCTTCGTTTGATTCTGAAAAAGGTTAACAAAAAAGGTTTGCGTATTTTTGCAGAATGAATCCGAATCTTGAACTTCAACTAAAAACGCTTCCCACAGATCCTGGAGTATATCGCTATTACGATAAAAACAACCAGCTTCTGTACGTTGGTAAAGCTAAAAATCTTAAAAAAAGGGTTCTTTCTTACTTCAATAAAAACCTTTCGGGTTACCGCACTCGAATTATGGTCGGCAAAATCGACCATCTGGAAACCACGATTGTTCCTAGTGAGTATGATGCACTTTTGTTGGAAAATAATTTGATAAAAGAGTTTCAACCCTTTTATAATGTAATGATGAAGGACGATAAAACCTTCCCTTGGATTTGCATTAAAAATGAAAATTTCCCGCGCGTATTCCTTACCCGAACCATGATTAAAGATGGCAGTGAATACTACGGACCATATGCCAAAGTGCGCCCTGCAAAAATTTTATTAGAAACCATTAAACATATCTACAAGCTTCGCACCTGCAATTTAAATTTAGCGCCAGAAAAAATAGAAGAAGGTAAATACAAAGTTTGCCTCGAATATCATATTAAAAATTGTAAAGGCCCCTGCGAAGGCTTTGAAAGCAAAGAAAGCTATGATCGTAAAATCGATGCAATACGCGGTATTATTAAAGGAGACTTCCGCTTTGCAAAACAGTATTTGATGGATGAAATGAATGCTTTTGCAGCAAATTTAGAATTCGAAAATGCGCACTTGGTAAAAGAAAGAATTGAGCTTTTGAATGATTACCAAGCCAAACATACCGTTGTAAATCCTAATATTGATGATGTGGATGTGTTCGGAATTATAAGTGATGAAACCGCTGCATATGTGAATTATTTTAAGATTAGAAATGGAAATATTGTCCAAAGTTTTACCACCGAAATTAAAAAAGTTTTAGAAGAAAGCGATGAAGATATTTTGGAAGAATCTTTAGTTGAAATCCGCCAGAAATTTAATTCGGATTCTAAAGAAATTCTACTTCCTTTTCCATTGGATTTTGAAATTCCCGGAGTGAAATTATCGGTTCCCAAAGTGGGCGATAAAAAACGAATCGTGGAACTTAGTGAAAATAATGCAAAAGAATACCGCATTGAAAAACTGAAACAAGTACAAATTGTTGATCCCGATCGCCACACCAACCGTATTATGGCAGAAATGCAAAAATTGCTGCACATGCCAAAAGAACCGCGACATATTGAAGGTTTTGATAACTCGAATATCCAAGGAACCAATCCTGTTTCAGCGTGTGTGGTTTTTAAAGATGGAAAGCCAAGCAAATCCGATTATCGAATTTTTCATCCTAAAACAGTGGAAGGACCCAACGATTTTGCTACGATGGAAGAAGTTATTTTACGCAGATACAGACGTTTGTTGGAAGAAAATGAACCATTACCACAATTGATTTTGATTGATGGAGGAAAAGGCCAGCTTTCTGCCGCCGTTAAAAGTTTGAAAATACTTGGTCTTTACGGCAAAATTACAATTATCGGAATTGCAAAACGTTTGGAAGAAATTTACTTTCCTGGAGATTCTGTTCCTTTGTATTTAGATAAAAAGTCGGAAACTTTAAAAATTTTGCAAAGAGTTCGGGACGAATCGCATCGATTTGGTGTAAAACATCATAGAACAAGACGAAAAAATGCCACCATACAATCCGAACTCGATCAAATTCCTGGCGTTGGTCCAAAATCTATTGAACTTTTACTTTCAAAATTGAAATCCGTAAAACGCATTAAAGAAGCCAATCTTGAAACATTAGAAGAAATCCTCGGGAAATCCAAAGGAAAAACAGTTTGGGAATACTTTAACGCCGGAAATTAATTATTCTCTAAAGAAGAAAAATAACCTTTTAGTTTTTAATGAAAATTAGATTGGTAAATGTACCATTAGAATTTGGCATTTCGATAACGAGATTTTCTTTCTCTTGATATCCCAAAGTCATCGATCCATCGTTTAAACTTACACGATATACCCCTTCTTTTGCCGAAGGCTGAAATGTTGCGAATGGAACAGAACTTTTTGGACTTACCAATATAAATCCTCCATTTCCGATTTTAACCTTTTGGAAATTTTCATTATTCAAAGTAAACATTTCCGCACCTGTAGTCGATTGAGAACTCAGTTCATAATCAGCTGATTTTGTTTCTTTTGCAGGTGAACTACTTTGAACAACTGCCTCTACTTCTTTCGCTGGCAAAACTTGGGATGTATTGCTTTTTGTTGATGAAACTGAAGTTGCGCTCATCTCAATCCGTTCTTTAGGATCAGAAACAGGAACAGTTGCTAATGCTTGTCTTAAAGCATCATTATAACCTGCTTCGAATTCCTTTTCCATTGAAGTTGCTTTTATGGCTTTAACTTCATTCTTTTTACAGTCCGAAAAATCTAAAATTACTCGATTTCGGAGCATATTGCTATTGTTCTTTACTTGTGCCGTTAACACTTTACAAGGTTCAAGCTTCAAGGCGTTAGGCCAATTTTCAGGATCATCTTGTAGAACTTGGTATTTCTTAGCTTTTAAAGCGCTTGCTAATGCGGTATTCAGTTTGTATTGATTATCAGTTTTAAAATCAGCAAACTTCTTAGGAACGTAAATATATTGATAATCGGAAATATTTTGTTGCCCAAAAATACTGATGTTAGCGAGCGCAAATGCACTTAAGAAATACCATTTCATAGCTAAAGATTTACAATTTAAAGGTACAATAAAATTCCTTAATTTCTGAAATCAGCCATATCCAGTTTTAAAGAAAAAAAGTTGGAATAAAAGTTAGAAGCGCCAATTCCTGAATTGGTAATCGCATAATCCAAAGTAAGACCTCGATATTTAATCCCAATTCCTGCACTTGGCTGAAAGGAAACTTTTCTTTTTAAATCTTCGATGTCCGTTACGGTTTGAAAACGATTTACACCCAATCGCACAAATATTAAATCTTGAAATTTTAGTTCGGCACCAGCGTAAGGCGTAATACTTGCAAAATCTGTAGAGATGAGCGCTGCTGTTTTGGCAAAATCAACATTTAATCCAGCTTCTGGTAGAAGTTCCAAATCTCGATTTAATTCAAAATTTTTGCTTACTCCCAAGTTAAGTTTTGGCATGGTAATCTCCATTCTATCGGTAGGTGCTGGGTTGAATTCTTCTCCGTTTACCACCGTGGAAAGTTCATCTTGATTGATGGTCCAAAAATTGACTGTGGTTGTTGCATCACGAAGCATAAAGCCGTAATTCCAATCGGTATCCGAATGATAAATTGCACCAAGATCAAAACCAAAACCAAAACCGTTTGCAAATTTCCCAACATTTCGATACACCAATTTTGCACTAATCCCAACATCCAATCGATGATTTCCACCAGGATTAAATGCGTAAGAAATAATTCCTGCATAATCTGCCTGTGAGAATTGAGTTATTTTATCGTAATCGATGTTCCCCTCCGAATCTATCATTTGGGTGGTATTCAAAATATTATCAACGCCCAAACGAACAATGGAAATTCCCAAAACGCCGCCGTTATTATCTAATGCTTTTGCAAAGCCAATATAATCGTATTTCGCAATCGATTCAAAATACTCTGCGTGCATCGCTGCACCTTGCCAATCTGTTTCCACCCCCATCAATCCAGCGGGATTCCACATCGGTGCATACACATCATTTTGGTTCGAAATTACAGCTCCGCCCATCGCAAGTCCTCTGGCTCCAGCGCCAATATTTAAAAATTCGTTGGAATATTTTCTTACAATCTGTGCTTGAAACACGAAAGGAAATATGATGAGAAAAGGAAATAAATATTTTTTCATTTAATTTTGATTCAGCTGAGTATTTCTCTTTTTGGATTTTATCAATCCATTTATTACAATTGATAGAATCATTATCGCAGAAGCCACATAAAAAATTGGGCTCATATGTTCTGACGATCCAAAGATAAAAAATGCCAGAATAATTCCGTATATCGGCTCTAAATTCACCGTAAGAATTAGTGTGAATGGCGAAATATACTTCATTAAACGGACAGATTCTAACATAGGATACGCTGTAAAAATACTGGCCAATATTAGTACTAACGATAAATCTCTATAACTTATTTCGCTGATTTCGGAAATTTCGCCCGTTGCAGCATAAAATAAACTCATCACAAACCAACCACTGAAAATTTCATAAAAAATGATTTTCTCTGAAGAAGTTTTCAGAACCATTTTTCCATTCAAAACTGAGAAAACAGTGCCGAGTAATGCACAAATTATCCCAAAGAAAATTCCTTCCTTATATCTTAATTCTGTTTTAAAAATCATTGCCATACATCCTACCATCACAACTCCCATAATGATTTCCGACAAATCCACTTTTCTTTTAAAGATTATGGGTTCCAAAATTGCAGCAAAAAGGGTTGATAATGAAAGACAACTTAACGCAATCGATACGTTACTTACTTTTATTGAGTAGAAAAAGCACAGCCAATGAAACGCCATAAAAACGCCAATTCCTGATAATTGAAGAAAGAGCCGTTTAGAAATGTTAAGTCGTTCCTTCTTAAAAATCCTTAAGAATAAATACAGAAAAAATGAAGCAAATAGCATTCTATAAAAAACCAATACCATCGCATTCGCAAGAATCAACTTTCCTAAAATCGCGGTGAATCCCCACAAGAATACAATAAAATGAAGTCGTAATAATGCGGCTTTCTGCATAGAAATAAATTAATCCTGCAAAACTAACAATCTATTTGATGAAATTCACATTAAAATGATGTTCAATAACAACTTTTTATTTCTCAAGAAAAACCCCGAAAGCTAAATAACTTTCGGGGTTTCTTAATAATAAACTATTAAATAATAAACTAGGAAATGGTGTGCTTTAATCAATAAGTAATTCTATGGTTAGTTTATATATCTGTAGGTAAAATTACGAAAAAATATTTTTCAAAAGCTATTTTTAATGTTAAAAAAACGCAGCATCATCTAAACCACTTTGAAAAGTGCATTGGTAATACAAAGCAAAAAAGTTTTATAATAATCCATTTAATGCGGTGAAACCTTGATTTATTTAAACATTTCAACTAAGAAATCTACATTCAGATGAGACAAGATGAGATTTCTGATGCTTGAAATTTTAAAGGTAGAAGAATGCAAAGTTAAATTTTAGTATCTTTAAAATTGAAAATTGAAAATACAGAATGGATTTAGAATTCAACAAAAGAGAAGACATCAATAGACTTACACTTTCCCGTATCAATCAGATTTTTAGCGAAATTAAAAAAGGCGGTGGTGAAAAAAAACTTCAAAAGCTTCGCGATCAAGGTAAAATGACTGCTCGCGAACGCATCGAATTTCTTTTGGATAAAAACTCTAAAACCATTGAAATTGGTGGATTTGCTGGCTACGAAATGTACCCAGAACATGGTGGATGCCCAAGTGGCGGCGTAATTGTTGTGATTGGATATATTTCTGGAAAACAATGTATTGTGGTTGCAAACGATGCTTCGGTGAAAGCAGGAGCTTGGTTTCCTATCACGGGGAAAAAAAATCTTCGTGCACAAGAAATAGCAATGGAAAACAGATTGCCAATTATCTACCTAGTGGATTCTGCAGGCGTGTATCTTCCCATGCAAGATGAAATTTTTCCAGATAAAGAACATTTCGGAAGAATTTTCAGGAATAATGCAAAAATGAGCGCAATGGGCATTATTCAAATCTCAGCCGTAATGGGAAGTTGTGTAGCTGGTGGTGCTTATCTTCCGATTATGAGCGACGAAGCGATGATTGTGGACAAAACGGGATCCATCTTCCTTGCGGGAAGTTATCTAGTAAAAGCGGCTATCGGCGAAACAATCGACAACGAAACATTAGGAGGCGCAACGACGCACAGCGCAATTTCTGGAGTTACGGATTATAAAGCGAAAGATGATAAAGATGCTTTAAACCGAATTCGCGACATTATGAAAAGTATTGGCGATTTTGATAAAGCAGGATTCAACAGAATTGAAAGCCATCCACCAAAAGTTAACCCTGAAAATATTTTCGGTATCATGCCAGTTTCAAGAAGCGAACAGTATGATACCTACGAAATTATAAAATGCCTTGTCGACGAATCGATCTTTGAAGAATACAAAGCCGATTATGGTAAAACGATTATTTGCTGCATCGCTAGAATTGATGGTTGGAGCGTAGGCATCGTCGCAAACCAAAGAAAAATGGTTAAAAACGGTAAGGGAGAACTTCAATTTGGAGGCGTTATCTATTCGGATTCTGCTGACAAAGCAACTCGCTTTATCGCCAATTGTAATCAGCGTAAAATACCATTAGTTTTCCTTCAAGATGTTACTGGATTTATGGTAGGCTCAAAGTCCGAACATGGCGGAATTATAAAAGATGGAGCAAAAATGGTAAATGCAGTTGCCAATTCAGTAGTGCCAAAATTTACAATTATAACAGGAAATTCCTATGGCGCAGGAAATTATGCAATGTGCGGAAAAGCGTATGATCCACGCCTAATTGTTGCTTGGCCATGGGCAGATTTAGCCGTAATGGGTGGTGCACAAGCAGCAAAAGTATTAGCACAAATTCAAGAAGCCACATTGAAAAAAGAAGGAAAACAAATTTCAGAACAAGAGCATCAAGAAATTCTGGAAAAAATCTCGAAAAAGTATCAAAAACAAACAGAGTCTACTTATGCTGCAGCCCGCTTGTGGACTGATGCCATTATTGATCCCACAGATACAAGAAAATGGATTTCAATGGGAATAGATGCGGCCAACCATTCACCGATTACAGAAAAATTTAATTTGGGAGTTATACAGGTTTAAACTTAACCAAACCGCCTTGCTTTCAGAATGGTAGCTAAGTTGAAATAAGAAGTAGTTGTTATTTTGTTTTATCCAATAGAGCAATGCTTCTTACTTTAGTACCATTTTCTTCTAAGAAATATCCTTCTAATACCAAATGTTGACGGTCAACATTAATTACATTAAAGTAGCCAGGACCATAGGAAATCATATTTTCTTTTTCACCCGTTAATGGATCTTTTGCCCATGAATACTTATATTTGAAGGAGCTGGGTTCTACATTCCCACAACTATATTGAATAAACTTGCTTCTTTTGGAATTAAATTCGTAAAGTTCAATTCCATCACCACAGCTTTCGTATATGTTTATAGGATCAGTTGTGCGCTCAAAATCCTGATAACTTCCTTTAAACAATCCTACAACTTCCCATTTACCATCCAACCGATCTTCGTTAATTTTTCCATTTGCTTTTTTAACTGTCCAATCAATCGTATTAACGGTTGTTTTAACAGCGCCAACAGCTACTTTTCCAGCTGTCTTCACAACTTTAGCTGCGGTAGAAACCACACAAGACTGTAATAAACAAAATACAGAAATAAGTACAATAATCTTTCTCATTTATAATGTTTTAAGAAATAAAGATAAACAAAAAAAATCGAGAATTAGACTACCTTAAAATCAGTTAAAACTGAAGTATCATTTTTTCTATTTCGTTTTGCTAAGAAGGAGGTTAATTGTAGTTACGCGTTCAGGTATAGACATAAAAAAGAAGCCGTCTCACAACTGAGGCGGTTTTTTTATGTATAAAATTTCAGATATTTCTTGTTTATTTAGGCTTAAAACCTTATATTTATTTGATAATCAAATAGTTGATATATGGCTTTTAGACATTACAATCAGAACCAATTGGTTTTATTTCCGCATACTTTTGATGATTTAATTGCAGCTGACCATCCTGTACGGATTGTGAATGATATTTTAGATAAAATCAACTTGAGTTCATTGATAGGTGCTTATCGCAAAGAAGGCAATCCGAGTTATCATCCAGTGATGATGCTTAAAGTGATGGTTTTTGCATATATGGAAAACATTTATTCGTCACGAAAGATCGAAAAAGCAATGCGTGAGAACGTACTTTTTATGTGGCTTTCGAATATGAGTATTGCTGACCATAACACGATAGCAAGGTTTAGAAGTCAGAAGTTACAATCGGCATTCAAAGATATATTTTCGCAGGTGGTAATGCTTTTGGCAGAAGAAGGTTTGATTACCTTAAAACAAGTTTACACCGATGGCACCAAGATAGAAGCGCAGGCAAACCGCTACACTTTTGTATGGGGAAAAGCGATTAAAACCAACAAAGAGAAAATGCTAAAACAGTTGGAAGAACTTTGGACTTACGCTCAAAATGTAGCTTCAGACGAGGACAAAGATCCTGAACCACCAAAATTTAAAGAAATCAGCAAAGAGAAAATTCAGCAGACCGTTGAAAGCATCAATCAAAAGTTAAAGGGAAGCAAAACCATCGATAAAAAAAGGGGCACAAAAGCCAAAGCCAAACTGAATTACATCAAAAATAATTTTGAAAAAAACCTCGAAAAGTACAACCAGCAAGAAGAAATTTTAAAAGGCAGAGGTTCTTACAGCAAAACCGATGAAGATGCCACTTTTATGAGAATGAAGGAAGATCATATGAAGAATGGTCAGCTCAAACCCGCTTACAATGCACAAATCTCTACCGAGAATCAGTTTATTTTAAATTATACCCTTCATCAAACTACCAATGACATCACGACATTGGCTTCCCATTTGGAAAATTTTAAAGCACTCATTGGCGAAGAAAAGTTTTCAGAAATAGAATCTCTGACTACCGATGCAGGGTATGGAAGTGAAGAGAATTACGAATTATTAGAACATCACGAAATAGAAGCCTTTGTAAAGTACAATACCTTTGATAAGGAGCAGGACGAGAATTATCAGAAGAAATATAAAACCTTTAGCAAAGAGCATTTGCATTATAACCAGGAGCAGGACTTTTACGTTTGCCCGATGGGACAGCGGATGGAGAAAACCTATGAAAGCGTTAAAGTTACAAAAACAGGTTTCAAACAAACCTTATCACATTATCAGGCAAAAAACTGTGGTGGCTGCCCGATGAGAAGTCTTTGTCACAGCTCCAAAAACAACCGCATAATAGAGCGGAACCACAATCTAGAACGTCACAAAGCGCTTGCACGGAAGCGCTTGCAAAGTGAAGAAGGCATAAAAAAACGTAAAAAAAGATGTTACGATGTAGAACCTGTGTTTGCACACCTCAAACACAACCATCAATTTAAGAGATTTATGCTAAAATCAATGAAAAAAGTAGAAATCGAGTTCGGATTGCACGCTTTAGCACACAATTTAAGAAAGAAAGTGGCATAAAAAGCCACGCCCAAACTTAAAAAACAATCACTCAAATAATCCTCCTGAAAAATCAATAAAAAAACCGCCTCATCTAAAATGAGACGGCTTCTTTTTGATTGAAAAAAGAATTTAATATATTGAAATAGGGGATTTGTGTATACTTCTAATCTTCACCGAAAGCGAGTTGTGGCTTTGTCTTTTTACTTTTATCAGTGTGAATCGTATAATACAACACGGCCAAAATAGTAGGTTTTTTGTAAATACGGTGATATCTGTATTTGGTATTGAAGTGCCGAACATGGATTTTGTAAAAATCATATCCAATAACCACGATAAGACATAAACAGATTACATAAAAAACCCTGAATTCCAGATGGTAATAAGTAAGTCCAGAAAATACAGCACCTGCAATATAGGCCAACATAATACTACCTAAAAGTTTTGCACGGCCTATTAATTCTGGCTTTTTTCTGTACTTGTTTTGCGTAAACATGGAAAATAATATTCCTAAATCCGTAGTGGTACCGGTAAGATGCGTGGTTTTAACAGAAAAATTAGATATACTTGCTGTTAATCCGTTCTGCAGTCCAGTTGCAAAAAGCATCAAGGCAACAAGATATTCCGTTTCTGGTAAGGTTTTCTGATAATGAAACTGACCATAATATCCTACAAATAAAAGGCAAATGATTTGCAATATAATGGGCAATGCATGAGCAAGATATTTATTCTTCTTATTGAAATTAATGACAATAAAATTGGATAAAAATCCTCCGAAAAAGAATAAAAATAACCATCCTGCAACAACTCCGGCCTGTTTCCAGTTTCCTTTGCTTATTTCTGCAGAAAGTATGGCGTAATGTCCCGTTACGTTGGACGTAAAATTTAGGAAAATTAAGAGAGATGCTATATTTATAGTTCCTGCGGTAAATGCAGTCAGCGTCCCCAAACGTATATTATCTCCTAATGTCCTGCTGTTACTATAATTTCTTAACATGTGTTCTGGTTTTATATTGTTGTAGTATAATATTTTGTTAGATAAAAACTTCTGCAAGTCTTCCTTTTTCCGGGATAGATTCGTATACTTCTAACTGTATATCCTGGATTTTAAGAGTTTTGGATTTTTTAATGTATGGGACGAGGCTGAATTTTCTATTCACAGATTTGTACTTTACGGAAGTTGAGAAATAGGCTTCTTCAATTTTTTGAGATTCCACATAATTGTTGAAAGCTCTTTGCATGCTTCCTGTAAATGCATCGTACGAGATTTTATCAATAATATTTGGATATTTATTATTAATAATGCTGCAAGCATCGACAAATTCCTGACTTCTGATTTTGTTCAGGATATTGGTCTTTGTGGTAAAAAGTAAATCACGGATGGAGTCTCCCATATCATATCCGGATACGAAGAGAATGGTATATTTGGTTCCGTCGTTGTGATATTCTTTCTCTTTTAATACTTTTTTTAAGATGTTCAAAGATTCAAGAGAATAGTCTGTTGCAATTAAAATGGTCTTATACATGTCTTTAGATTTTGTTCTGTATTATTTTGTTGGTACAAAACTATATCTGCTATGTTAGAAACCTTTTGGAATGAAATTAAAATGTAATTAAAGAGATTAAAATGAGATTAAAATGCAGAAAATGCGATCTCATCTCATGCTAAAACAACATTTTTCGACTCCTATAATCGTAAAAATTTCAACAGATTTTGAAAAAATAAAATAGGAAAAGTAATGTTATAGATCTTCTGAAGTAGGCAGAAAAATAGGAATTCTTACCTCCACAGTAGTTCCCACATCAACATGCGAACTTACATGAAGTTCACCATGATGAAGCTTAATAATATTTCTAGCCAAAGGCAAACCAATACCATAACCCTCAAAATTCCGGGTATTGGAGGCACGGAAAAATGGATCGTAGATTTTATCAATTTCGCGTTCCGGGATTCCGATTCCTTTATCTTTTACAATCACATAAACATGGGTGTTGGTAGCACCTAAAGCAATTTTTACTTGCTCGAATTTGGAGTATTTGCAGGCATTATTAATGATATTGGCCATCGCAAGATGTAACAGTTGCTCATTACCCTGAACTTTCAGTTTTTTAGGATTGTCAGGAAGCATGCTAAGGTCCATGAAAATATTGTTTCTGGAGTTGATTCTTTTTAATGTTTCTATAACATCCCAAAGAAGTTGGTCCATTCTTGTTTTTTCCATTTTTTGGATTTTCCCATCGAAACCGGTTTGGGCAATCATTAACAATGCTTTGATTTTTTTGTCCAGTTTTTCGGCTTCGTCTAAGATAATTTGCAGTGTTTCTTTATAATTTTCAGCAGAACGGTTGAGTGATAGGGCAACATCAGCTTCACCCATAATTGAGGTTAGTGGTGTTCTCAATTCGTGGGAAACGTTTCCGATGAGATGATTTTGGGTTTCGAAAGAAGTTTCAATCCTTGTAAGCATATCGTTGAAAGTCTCCACCAACTCATTAAGTTCTTTGTTGCCAGGTTGGGACTCTAAACGAAGATGTAGATTTTCTGAACTGATTTCTTTTACTTTTCCGGTGATTTTGAGAATGGGCTTGAACAATGATTTCGATAAGTAAAATGAAAAAATAAAACAAAAAATTAGTGAAACAATCATACAAGTGATGAGCGTTCTTTTCAGGAAACCTAAATAATAGACTACATAATGATTTTTGGCAGATGCAATCGCCAGATAATCCTTGTTTTCTGACCGAAAGGATTGCCCGATGTAATAAAATTCGTGATCATTATAATTGGCTTCACCATCTTTCATTACATTTCTAAAAAAAACTTCAGGAATGTGCGTTTGCTGAGAAATTTTGCTGAAATTAGAATCTTTTGGTGCGGCAAATATATAATCCTTTTCAGAGGGAAGTTCCTGTTCTAGAGAAGCAATTTGGATGTTATTTTCGCTTGATTTAAGGTGTTCTTTACTTTTTTCAATCTGAACTATGGTGGCGGTACGGATTTTCAGTAATTCGTAAAAACGTTGGTGGGAAAAATTAACAATTGAGAAATACACCAAACCGCTGAAAAGCAGAATCACGGTTGTGAAAACTAATGTCAGCAAAACCATGGTTTTGGTTTGGTTGGTGGTTACTTTTCTTAGCATTTTTTTTTATTTTTTCAGAACATAGCCCATTCCTATTACGGTGTGGATGATTTTGTGGTCTTCCTGACTATCCAGTTTTTTACGCAGATAGTTTACGTAAACATCTACCACGTTGGTTCCCAACTCATAATTTACGCCCCAAACTGCTTCCAAAATTTCTGCTCTAGAAATCACTTTTTCAGGATTGTTTAGGAAATAGGTGAGCAATTTGTATTCTGTGGAAGTGAGCGAGATTTCATTTCCTCCACGAGTCACTTTTTTTGTATAATCGTTCACAGACAAATCAGAAAACTGATAAATGAGTCCTTTGTCGGCATCTGAGAAGTCGGGAATATTGTTGTGAGAACTCCTTCTCAAAAGAGATTTTATCCGAGCTACCAACTCAATAAATTTGAAGGGTTTGACCAAATAATCATCACCACCACTTTCTAGCCCCAAAACTATATTTTCGGAAGAATCTAATGCGGTAAGAAAGAGAATGGGCACGTTTTTTTTGGTTTTTCGGATTTCTCTGCAAACATCAATCCCGTTGATTTCCGGAAGCATAATATCGAGTATAATCAAGTCGAACTCATTTTCCAGCGCAATACTTACGCCGGTTGGACCGTCAAAGGCAACAGAAATCTCGTAATTTATTTCTTGTAATCCTTTTTTGATAAAGGATACGACGCTGGATTCGTCTTCGATGAGGAGTATTTTTTTCATAAAACTAACTTCACAAAAATAGTAAAAATAAAAAAAGAGGTTTTTCACTTCATTACAAGTACTTTTTATAATGTAAGTTTTCATTATTTTCGTGAGATGAAAAATATTATACTTATTTTTTTAGGAGGTGGAGCAGGAAGTGTTTTCCGTTTTTTGATTTCCAATTACACCCAAAAATGGTGGAATATCAGCAGTTTTCCGATGGGTACTTTTGGTGAACATGACGGGATGTTTTTTAATAGGAGTGTTGTCTGCGTACTTTTTGAAATTTGATCATTATTTCAAATTTTTACTGATCACCGGTTTTTGTGGAGGTTATACTACATTTTCAACATTTTCTGCAGAAAATTATTCTTTATGGCAAAGTGGGGATTATTTTATCTTAAGTTTATACCTACTTTTAAGTGTATTTATTGGGATTTTGGCAGTATTTTTAGGGTTTCAGGTGATGAAAAATTAATATTTCTTTTTGAAACTGAATAACTTGGCGTTTTTTTACTCAAATAATTTGTACAAAAGCTTTCTGATTCTGAAATTAAAATTCTAATTGGCTACGATTTTTTATTGAACAGCATTAATCCAGATTTACTTAGTTACGATTATTTTGCAGATACTTATAACATAGATATGGAAAAAAGATATCCTCAATTAAATTTTTTAAGTTTCCATTCTCAGAATACAGTACATTTAAAGCATAATGTATTCGTAGAAGATGATAAGTCAAATGATTACTATAAAGTTATTAAGAGAAATTTCAGAAACTTAGAAAATAACTTAAGAAATAATATTGGATTTCAAAATGTTGGTACTTATTTTATGGAAACTCTTTTATATCAAAGAATTAAAAAAAAGTTTCCAGAGCTAACAGTTGTAAGGCAATACTCACCAAAGTGGTTAGATAATCAGAGAGTAGATATATTTATAGTGGAAAAGAAATTAGCAGTTGAATTTAATGGAGAGCAACATTTTAAACCAATTTCTTTTTTTGGAGGTGTAGAAGGTTTTGAACGGATTAAATATTTAGATAAGAAAAAAAAGAGAAATGTTTGCTAAATTCTATTATTTTCTTTGAAATTAATTATGATGAGGATTTTGATAAAAAGTTTGAAGAATTGGTTAATTTAATAACTTTTGTTTGAGTTTTATTGAAAGATTTTTTTTCTTGCATTTTTTTATTTCGAAAAGTTGAAATGTTAGTCGGGAAGTAACTAAAATGTTATCTAAAACCTCATCTTTATTTTGGACTTATTTGCAATAATTTCATAAGATTTGTACCTTATTTGTACCCTTGATTTGTAACTAATTGATTTTCAGTTTAAGTTACTTTGTGTATCGGAAAGTAACTAAATTCTTAAAAGCGCATTAAGGCACCTATAATTAAGTAGTTACAAAAAA
>JAFAGO010000005.1 GCA_023422635.1 Bacteroidota bacterium | reverse complement strand
CATTTTCTTTTGATGACGAACTTTAAAAGTATTTTTGATGATGAAATTTTCTGTGTTATTTCTGATATTAATTCTTTTTTCATGTAAAAAGAAAACGGAAAATTTGTCGCAATTCAACCATAGTGATTCTGTAGGAAAGAAAACCGAATTTATTCAGAAAGCAGATTCTTCAACGACTTTATTGTATCCTGATTCTACCGATTTAAAAATGAAGTCGCAATCTGAAATCGATAGAAAGATGGTTGGTGACACCATTTATACAATATTTGATGCAAGTGCATTACCTGTTGAATTCGAAGAACGTTTTAGTAATTCCCATCAACAACTTTTTATTGAGCTTCAAAACTTTACACGAAAAGAAATTTCTGGAGAAATCTTTCCTCAAAATCAATTGATGAATATTCGCTTTAATCAAATCAGAAAGCCAGACGGAAATTGGGATGGACCTTTCGGAAGAACTCTTGAAAATTATGCGATCCCTTCTCATGGAACAGTGCTTTTAAGAGTCGGAAAAAGCAATATGGCGTCGGGAAATGCCAGTGGAAAATTTTCAATTAAATTGCAATAATCTTAGTTTTTTGTTTTGGAATCCATTACAATTGTAACAGGGCCATCATTAAGTAATGAAACTTTCATATCGGCACCAAAAATTCCACTTTCAACAACCAAACCCGAATTTTTTAATAACGTTTTAAAATATTCAAATAAGGGAATGGCGACATCGGGTTTTGCTGCTTTTATGAATGACGGTCGATTACCTTTTTTATAATCTGCTATCAGTGTAAATTGGCTAACGCATAAAATTTCACCATTTATATCTTGTACACTCAGGTTTAGCTTGCCGTTTTCGTCTCCAAAAATGCGAAGATTTAGTATTTTTTGTGCGAGCCAATCTGCGTCCGATGTGGTATCTTCTTCATCAATGCCAACAAGTAACAATAGTCCTTTTGTAATTTTCCCGACAATAGCATCATCAACTTTTACATGAGCTTCTGAAACCCTTTGAACAACAATTTTCATTTTAATTGTAAATATTTAAAACGTTCGTTGCTGAATTGTAGTAATACGAATATGTTTTTGGCGGAACATTCGCAATTGCGGTAGGTTCGCCGGTTAGTAAAATCCATTCCGCTCCATCGGCAGGGCAAACTACTTTTGTTCCACTTTTTACAACTAAGGTGGTATCATCGCCTGGACAAAGGTGTGGCGCGTTGCGATCGTAGACTTTAAAACCAGTAGGTGTGCGTACCACAATTAAACCTCTTGTGCCATCTTGCTGTTCATTTACATAAATCCATCCGTTCACATTTTGCAAATCAAAATAAGTAACTAAATTAAGGTTCAGTACCACATTAATATTGGTGTCGGGGAAGCAACGAACAGTGTCATTTCTATCTGAGCATCCGTTGATAACGGGTAAAATTCCAAATGCAAAAATGAAAAAGGTGATCCAGTTTAAAAGTTTGCTTTTCATCTAAAATATTTTCTATCTTTGTAAAAGTAAAACGAAAAATCAACAACAACATTGTCCGGCAAATGTCGGATTATTTTTTTATATTAACATTAAACCCCTAATTTATGGCAACGTATGTTACAAAAGAAGGCTTAGAAAAAATGAAAGCGGAATTGGAACTGCTGGAAACCATTGAAAGACCTAAAATTACCCAACAAATTGCGGAAGCAAGAGATAAAGGAGATCTTTCGGAAAATGCAGAATATGATGCAGCCAAAGAAGCACAGGGAATGCTTGAAATGAAAATTTCCAAGTTAAAAGATGTCATTGCAGATTCTAAGGTGATAGACGAGTCGCAGCTTGATACTTCAAAAGTGTCTATTTTGATGACAGTGAAATTAAAAAATAATGCCACTAAACAAGAACAGAAGTTTACGTTGGTTCCCGATAACGAAAGCGATATCAAAAGCGGCAAAATCTCTGTAAATACTCCGATTGCAAAAGGGCTTTTAGGGAAAGCTGTTGGCGATATTGCAGAAATTGTTTTGCCAAACGGCAATAAACTTTCATTTGAAGTTTTGGAAATTAGTTTGTAACTTTCTTCCCAATAAAAAACCAAAGATGAGTTCTATTTTCACAAAAATTGTTAATGGTGAAATTCCTGCGTATAAAATAGCAGAAGATCAGCACCATCTTGCCTTTCTCGATGTAATGCCATTGGTGGAAGGGCATACGTTAATAATTCCCAAAAAAGAGGTTGATCTTATTTTTGATCTCGATTCAGAGGAATACAAAAACCTTTGGGCGTTTTCTCAAGGTATTGCCAAAAAATTAGAAAGCGTATATCCCGACAAAAGGATTGCTGTAGCAGTGGTGGGGTTGGAAGTTCCCCATGCGCACATACACCTCATCCCAATTCAGAAGATGGATGACATGAACTTTAAGAATCCAAGGCTAAAATTTAGTCCGGAAGAATACCTTAAAATTCAAGAAAAAATAACAAATGCTTAATCACGCCGGCCGCAGATCATTTACTCTGCGGCTGGTATCTTTTTATTTATAATTCGAAATTAATTTAATGGATCCCAATCAATGTTCATTCTGCGGAAGAAAAAGAAGTGAAGTACAAATGCTAATTTCTGGGCAGAATGGTTTTATTTGCGAAAATTGTATTGAACAAGCACATTCAATCGTTAAAGATAATGTTTCAACAGGCAGTAAAAGTAGTCCAGCACAATCGATGGATGAGCTAAAAAAGCCAAAAGAAATTAAAGTTTTTCTCGATCAGTATGTTATTGGTCAAGATCAAGCAAAAAAGCAACTCTCAATCGCTGTTTATAATCATTATAAAAGATTGCTTCATGCACAAAATGAAAACAAGGAGGTCGAGATTGAAAAATCCAACATCATTATGATTGGGGAAACGGGTACAGGAAAAACACTTTTGGCAAAAACCATTGCTCGAGAGTTAAATGTGCCGTTTTGTATCGTTGATGCAACCATACTTACAGAAGCCGGTTATGTTGGTGAAGATGTGGAAAGTATTCTTTCGAGATTGCTAATGGTAGCGGATTATGATGTGGAAAAGGCGGAAAAAGGAATTGTATTTATTGATGAAATCGATAAAATTGCAAGAAAATCCGATAATCCAAGTTTAACCCGTGATGTTTCAGGGGAAGGTGTTCAACAAGGTTTATTAAAATTATTGGAGGGAAGCATTGTAAATGTACCGCCTCAAGGCGGAAGAAAACACCCGGATCAAAAGTACATTCAGGTGAATACACAAAATATTCTGTTTATCGCAGGTGGTGCTTTTGATGGAATTAAAGAGATTATCGAAAGAAGGTTAAACAAGCAAGCTATTGGCTTTAGTGCAGAGAAGCTGAATAACACAGATGGCGACGAGGATATTTTAAGTCAAATTAACGCAACGGATTTAAGAAGTTTTGGTTTGATTCCTGAGCTTCTCGGTCGATTCCCTATTATTACGTATCTCGATAAACTTACAAAAGAAACGATGGTTCGTATTATGAAAGAGCCTAAAAATTCAATTGTAAATCAGTTTGTGGAACTTTTTAAAATGGATGGCGTTCAACTGGAATTTACAGAAGAGGCCATCGATAAAATTGTAGAGGAAACAATGGAAAAAGGCCTTGGTGCAAGAGGACTTCGAGGTACTACAGAAAAAGTTTTGGAACCCTATATGTATTCCATTGGTGAAGAAAAA
>JAFAGO010000020.1 GCA_023422635.1 Bacteroidota bacterium | reverse complement strand
TTCCATACCAGATCCAGCCAATATGTAGGATTCTCCTCGGTTAAGCGTAATGGTGTATTGAGTTGCGCTGGTGCCGTTGATAAATTTTACATTAGGGTTAAAATTTGAAATTATTCAAGAAAAATATAGCTTGGTTTTCTTTGAAAACGAATTATCAAAATTGTTGTCAAACTGAGTATTTTGCTTTGAATTGTTAAAGATTTTTAACCTTTATCGAATAAATGAATATTACGATTTGGTGGGTTAAGAAATTATTAACATATTTGCACAATTAAATATTAAAATCTGTTAAAATGAATTTTAGATTGAGTATTGTTACGGCGGGTGTTCTGTTTTTTACAGGACAAGCGTTATTAGCTCAGACCAAAAATGACACTATCACTAAAGAGACAGAGATAGAGAATGTTGTTATTATGGGGTTTGGCCAGAGAAAAGTAGTTGATGAAATTACTGGTTCTACAAGTACCATGAGTGCTAAATCAATTGAAGATGTTCCTGCAGCTTCTGTGGATAAAATGCTACAAGGGCGTGTAGCTGGTGTTCAAACAGGAAGTGCATCTGGTCAGCCAGGTGGTATTGCTAATGTTAGAGTTAGGGGGCTTTCTTCAATTAATGGCTTGACATCGCCAATTTGGGTTGTCGATGGCGTGAGAGTTTCATCAGGAGATTTAACTAATAATAGTACCACAGGTAATATTTTAGCAAGTATGAATCCAGATGATATTGAAAGTGTAACAGTTTTAAAAGACGCGGTGTCAACTGCTGTATATGGAGCTGATGCAGGTTCTGGAGTTATTATTGTAACAACAAAATCAGGAAAAAAAGGAAAAGCAAGATTTAATTTTTCTTCAAATATTGGTTACAATGATAGAGCTGTTGATACATATAGACCTTTTACAGCTGATGAATATAAAACTTATGTTGCAACATCAGTGATGAACAGGTATCAAGCTGCATATCCTGATGCATTTGCTGACGTGCAAAGCTCTATCAATTCTATTGCTGGTGGTATGTTAGGAGCGGGATTAGCTAGTGTGATGAATTCGCAGTATGATACCAATTGGCAAGATGTTACCACAAAAAAGGGATTTCAGCAAAATGTAGATTTTAATGTCTCAGGAGCTAATGAAAAGCTAAGTTATTATGCTTCTGCTAATTACTTTACTCAGGGGAGTATGATTAAGAATTCTTCTTTTGATCGATTAGCGTTCACTACTAAAATAGGTTATCAAGCGACAGAAAGATTAAAAATTTCTACTGACTTACAAATGTCATATAGTAAATTAAATACTTTACCAAACGCTGGAGGATTTGCTAATCCAATTCTTGCTGGATATTTTAACAGGCCTACAGATCCTCTGAGAAATTCCGATGGAACATATTATTGGGGAGGTAATGGTAGATTGTCAAATGGTATGTTCAACCCAGGTTTCTTATTGGAAAATAACAAAAGACAGGCAGGTACTGCAAGAGTTTTTGGAAACCTTAAAGCGGAGTACCAAATTGCCGATGGTTTGAAATATCAATTTGTTTTTGCACCTGAATATATTAATATTGAAGAGGAACAATATTGGTCCCCACTTCATGGTGATGGTTATGGTTATACAGGGTATCAAAAAACTGCTACTAACAGGTATTTTAATTTTAACGTTCAAAATGTTCTAAGTTGGGATAAATCATTTGCAGATCACACTATAGCGCTTTCAGCGATTCAAGAAGCCTATAAAACCGATAATAAATATTTAACTGCGACTGGTATTGGAGTTGGTTCTCCATTACTTCATACCTTAGATAATTTTGTGGTTCCTTTTGGTTACAATGGAAATGTTGAGCTTACATCACGTTGGGGGTATGCAGTTACAGCACATTATGATTGGAAAAGGATCTTTCTAGTAGATGGTTCATATAGACGAGATATATTGTCACAATTTATGCCAGGCCAGAAAGCGGGAGATTTTTGGTCAGCAGGTGTTGGTGTTGATCTCGCAAAAATCGGGGCTACACCAAATAAAGAAGCGCTAAGTATGTTAAAGCTAAGAGCATCTTATGGTAAAGTTGGTAATAGAGTTACTGCTAATCCTTACGCATTGTATCAGTTTACTACAAACTATAATGATACTCCAGCAGCTACATATACTGGTGTTGCAAATCCAAACCTTTCTTGGGAGACTATCAATCCTTTCAATGTAGGTGTGGACTTTGGATTTTTAAATAATAGAATCACATTTACTGCTGAATATTATAATAAACAGACAAAGGATTTAATATATAATTTACCTTTATCTGCTTCTCAAGGTGCTATTTTGAATGATGATGGTACACTTAGACCTGGATATATGGTTGATAATGTTGGAACTTTAGTAAATAAAGGTTTTGAATTTTCTGTGAATGCTGATATTTTCAAAGGTGATAGAGATCAGTTTAATTGGAATATTGGGGCAAACCTTGCAACATTAGATAATGAAGTTACAGAACTTTATGGAGGGGATGTAATTGGTTCAACTACAATTTTGAAAGTTGGTGAGAGTGCAAGAACTTTTTATATGAGAAAATGGGCTGGTGTTGATAGTAGTAACGGTGATCCTCTTTGGTATATTAATGGGAAAGATGGCGCTACAACGAATGTTTATAGCGAAGCTCAACAAGCTGTACAGGGATCTTTCATTAATACTTTATATGGTGGATTTAACACATCTTTAGCTTATAAAGGATTTTCATTAGATTTACAAGTGTCCTTTGGAGCTGGAGGTAAAATTTACGACAATTGGGCGAGATATACTTTAAGTGATGGACAGTATAATGCAAGTTATCCTGGATATGGAGATGTAATGGGTGATTATTGGACTCCAACAAATACGACTGCTTCAAACCCAAAACCAATTTATGGAGGTAACAAGCAATCGAATGCAACTTCAACTCGTTTCTTATATGATAGTGACTATATTAGATTAAGTAACGCTAAATTAGGATATACTTTTGATAAGAATATTTTAAGAGGAACAAGTTTAAATTCGGTTCAAATTTATGTTATGGCTAATAATGCATGGACATATATGTTTGATGATAGATTAAAATTTGATCCAGAAGTAAACGTTGCTGGATACACTGATCTAAATTTACCAGTTCTTAAAACCTTTTTAATTGGTCTTAATGCAAGTTTCTAAAAAAAAATAAAATGAAAAAAAGAATATTAACACTTACAATATTATCTTCTGTCTTACTATCATTCAATATTTCTTGTAGTGACGATTTTGTAGAGACAGAGTTTAAACAAGATTTAGCGCAGGCTCCATTGCAGTCTGTAGACGAAGTTCAATCTTTCGTTCGCGGAATTTATTCTTCTATGCGTGACGCAACATATTATGGTTGTGATTATTTAGCGTATGGAGAAGTAAGGTCTGACGAGATGTTCAGTAATACGGGATCAGGATATTTTTTAAATGTGCAGAATTATTCAATGTTGTCTAATGATGCATATGCAACAGATACATGGAATAAAATCTATGAAACCGTTGCAAAATCAAATATCGTTGTAAATACAGATGTTAGTTCATTCTCTACGGGAGAAGCGCAAGCAAATTACTTAAAAGGTCAAGCTTATGGATTAAGAGCTGTCGCTTTTTTTGATCTTTTAAAACTTTATGGCCAGCAATTCTCTGGTACTGGTGATTTAGGAATTGTAATTCCCACTGTTTATGATCCAAAAGCAAAAATGGCAAGAGCATCAGTATCTGAAACTGAAAACCAAATTGATGCAGATTTCACCAAAGCTATTCAAATGATGGAGGCGAATGGTGGTTATGATGACCCCTCGAATAAAACAGACTTATCAATAAATGCACTTAAATCTTTGATGACTAGGTTTTATTTGTATAAAAAGGATTATTCTAAAGTGAGATCTCTTGTAAGCGATATTGTTAGTTCTGGTAATTATGAGGTTGCTTCCGCTACAAGTGTTCCAACTTTTTTTAGCTTTAATTTTAATGGATCGGCTCCAAATTCAATTTTTGAGCTTGCCGTTGGTATTAACTCGGCTCTTGCTACGGACTCTTATAATTATGTTTTAGGCTTAAATGGTTATGCTAACATACAATTGCAGCCAGGTGTAGAAGATATTTATAGTGAAGGTGACGTACGTGCACAATTGTTAACCGAGGATAGTGGCGATTACTTTGTTACTGGTAAATATACCCAGCAGAATGGTGCTGACAACGTTAAAATGATTCGTTATGAGGAAGTTTTATTGGCAGGTGTTGAAGCAGAGTTGAATGGCGGATCGTCAGCGAAAGCATTAGAGTATTATAATGAAATCATTACTAACAGAGGACTTGAAGCAGTTAGTGTGGTAAATATGGATATTCTAAAGTTAGAAAGAATGAAGGAACTGCTTGGTGAAGGTCAAAGACAATGGGATCTACTTCGCTGGGGTGATAAATCCTTCAAGCCTGCCGAAGTTGAAGATGCTTTATTAGCTTTCCCAATACCTAGAGCTGAAACAAATATTGCTAATACGCCAATTGTTTCTAATCCAGGTTATGATAACTAGATATTGCATTTAATATAATAATTTTTAAGATTTTAGGCTACTTTATAAAGTAGCCTAATTTTATATATTTTTGTACGAAAAAAGGTGAAATATGTACAATATTTTTTCTGATTCTAAACATTTTTCATAAAGTTGATAATAATGTAAAGAAGTTAAATTTGTTTATTGAAATGATATTAATACAGCTTTATTTTAATTTAAATTTTGATATATTGTTTTATTTTTAACAATTGAGTAATGTCTTTTATTTTGATTTAAATCTCTGTTTAATTTTAAGTAAACACCGTATTTAGAATCATTTTGTGTTAATTTAAGTTGATGTTTGCGGGTGCATTTGCCCATAAAAGATATTCGCCACCTAAATTTTGCATTATGTTTTTCCAAAGATTTTCATCGTTTCTCATGGTGTAGTCTAAATTATAAACTTCTACTACAGTCCAGACTTTTCGGCTAATTTCATTTTCCAATTGGAATGCTGACCATCCTGAATACCCTTGAAAAATTTTAACATCTTGAATGTTAAGTTCGCTTTTTAACACTTTTTCTGTTAATGTTTTTAAATCTTCTGTGATATAAAAATCAGAATTAATTTGTAAAAATTCGTCAGTAATGGGTGTGCCTCGAACAATCATAAAATGTTTATCTTTCTCTACGGGGCCACCTTCATAAATATCAGTATGAAATCCGATCTCGCTTTTTGATAATTGTGTGAATTCGGAATTTCTCTTGTTGAGAATTAATCCAAAAGCGCCATTCTCGTTATGATCGATGATGAGCACAACTGAACGTGAAAAAATATCGCCCGAAATATCAGGGGTGGAAATTAAAATTTTACCTTTGTAATTCGAATTCATACTCAAATATAATAAAAATTATGGAAAATTTGTATGATCACCGTAAGGTTTACGATCAATCGCAATTATTGGAGTCTGAAATTAGGGATAATCCAATGGAACAGTTTCGAAATTGGTTTTTAGAGGCCGAAGAAAATGCTGGAGGGTACGAAGCAAATGCAATGTCGGTCTCCACCGTTGAAGCTGATGGTTGTCCTCGTACACGAATGGTTCTTTTGAAGTCGTATGGATGGGAAGGTTTTATTTTCTATACCAACTATGAAAGTCGAAAAGGCAAAGCAATTGAGTTGACACATAAAGGTTGTTTACACTTCTTTTGGCCGCAATTGGAGCGTCAAGTTATTATTAAAGCAGCGCTTGAGAAAATTCCGGAAAACATTAGTGATGGTTATTTTCATTCTCGACCACGTGGAAGTCAATTAGGTGCCATTGTTTCACCTCAAAGTAGCGTAATTCCTGATCGTCTTTTTTTGGAAGGCAAATTGAAAGATCTTGAAGCGGAGTATGAAGGTAAGGAAATTCCGCGTCCAACGAATTGGGGTGGTTATATTGCGAAGCCGTACGAGATTGAATTCTGGCAAGGCCGGCCAAACCGCTTGCACGACAGAATTCTTTACACTTTGCAAGAAGATTTTGATTGGAAGATAGAACGATTAGCTCCTTAAGAAATGGATTTTTATCAGTTTGACGACTTCCATATTCAGCAATAAATTAACTCTTGAAAAAGAGGAGCTGTTAAGAATGTATTCTTTTTCTGAAAAACAAAAAGAGATCGCGATTAGCGATCTCTTTTATCTTAGTATGGTAGTCTAATTATTTTTTCTTAGCTCCAGATACAGCATCAGCTAAATCAGCACCAGCTTTAAATTTAGCAACTTTCTTAGCTGCAATTTTAATTGGTTTTTTCGTTGCAGGGTTAATACCTTGTCTTGCAGCTCTTTCAGCTACAGAAAAAGTTCCGAAACCAACTAAAGATACTTTACCATCTTTTTTCTTTAAAGTTTCTGTTACATTTGAAACGAAAGATTCAAGAGCAGCTTTTGCAGCTACTTTAGTAATTCCTGCATCCTTTGCGATTGCGTCGATTAATTCAGACTTGTTCATAATTATAATTATTTTAAAAAGTTAGTTAAGCGTTTCTAAGTGAGACAAATATAAAACAAATTTAATTTTGCGCAAATTTATTTTCATTAAAATGTAATGCTTGCATTAAATCTTGTAAAATCATTAAAAAATCATAATCGAAGCGATTACGGTTTTGTCGGGTTTTTCAATAGCGAATACTGTGCCAACTGCCTATGTACACGTTGTTTTTAAATATATGTTTAAATGTGTTGGTAAATTGCGAATTCCTAAATTTTGAGGTATTCTGCTAACTATTATGTTATTTGTTTATAAAATTCACATAAATAACTTATTTAAAGTGCATTTGCACGATTTCTTGTACGAGCGAAGATAAGTTAGTTTTGTTGGATGAATCGTTGAAATTGTTTTACATTTGCAGCATGCTAATAGAAGTTTTTAAATCCAAGATTCATCGCGTTGTAGTTACCGAGTCGGATCTTAATTATATTGGAAGTATTACTGTTGATGAAGATTTAATTGAAGCAGCAGGGTTAATCGTTGGTGAACGTGTATATATTGTTAATGTAAACAATGGCGAACGCTTCGATACCTATGTAATTAAAGGAAAAAGAAAATCTGGAGAAATTTGTTTGAACGGTCCTGCCGCCAGAAAAGTACAAAAAGGCGACGTAATCATCATAATTGCCTATGCTCAAATGACGCCAGAAGAAGCACAGGTGTTTCAACCAAAAATTATTTTTCCTGACGAAAAAACCAATCTTCTTACCTAATTTTCAAAATCCTTTTATACCGACTGCCGATTCTCTTCAGCTATGCAGAAAAAAACGAACAAATCTTCTAAAACTTTACTTACCATCCTTATTTCTGTAGCTTTTGCTGCAGTATTTCTGTGGTTGGCATTTCGTGATTTTAAGTTTGATAAACTTCGCGACTCGCTAAGCGATGCAAATTATTTGTGGGTAATGGTTTCTGCGGTTTTTGGAATTTTAGCCTATTGGTTTCGAGCAATTCGGTGGAATATTCTTTTAGAACCGCTGGGATATTCAATTTCAAATTCAAATTCTTTGTGGACGATTTCTTTCGGTTATCTGATGAATCTTACCATTCCAAGAAGTGGCGAAGTCGCTCGAGCAACGGCGCTGTATGGCGTGGAAAACGTTCCTGTAGATAAATCTTTTGGAACGATTATTTTAGAACGGGTGATTGATTTGCTTTGTATGTTGGTGTTTTTAGCGCTCACTTTGTTCTTTAAATACAATGTTATCGTAAGTTTTTTCAAAACGGCGCACGTCACGTTTAACCCTTTATATAGTATCGGATTTTTAGTGATTCTTTTCGTAGGTATATTTTTGTTCTTTCGTTATAAAGATGCTTTTAAAAAGTACCCTTTATTGAATAAGATTATTCTTTTTGTGGAAGGAATTTTTAAGGGAATAACTTCTATTTTTAAGCTCAAGCAAAATTTCAAATTTATACTTTATACCATTGCAATTTGGGTGTGCTATTATCTTGCCGCATACATGGTGTGTTTCGCTTTGCCTGAAACATCAAATTTTAGTATTGCTGATGGTTTTTATATTATCGTGATTGGTACTTTGGGTATGATGGTTCCTGCATCTGGAGGAATTGGAGCTTTTCATTTTGCTTTGAAAGTGGGGATTTCTGCCTTATTTGTTTCTATGGGAAAAAATGCTGAAGATGGTGCGCAAGTTGGGTTAAGTTATGCTTTTCTGTCGCATACATTGCAAATGGTGATTATGTTGGTGATGGGGTTAATTTCGCTGCCAATGTTGGCGAAAGTCCGCAATGCCGCAAAAAGAAATTCTTAAGTAACTTATTTATAATAAGGACGTTGCTTGTTCTTTGGGGATATATTCCGCCCACAAAATTGTCTGGCGTTACTTTTTCCTTTAACTTTGCACAAACCTAATCTAATGAGTAAAAAGAACACTAAGTACATCTTTGTAACAGGAGGTGTTACTTCGTCCTTGGGCAAGGGAATCGTCTCTGCCTCTTTAGGGCTGCTGCTAAAATCACGTGGTTTTAGTGTTACAATCCAAAAGCTCGATCCTTACATTAATATTGATCCCGGTACTTTAAACCCTTACGAACATGGCGAATGCTATGTAACGGAAGATGGTGCAGAAACCGATCTTGATCTTGGTCACTACGAACGTTTCCTCGATGCTCCAACATCGCAAAACAATAACGTAACTACGGGAAGAATTTATCAAACTGTAATCGATAAAGAACGTAAAGGCGATTTTCTTGGGAAAACGGTTCAAGTAATTCCGCATATTACCAATGAAATTAAAAGAAGAATTACGATTCTTTCTAAAAAAAATTATGATATCATTATCACTGAAATCGGTGGAACTGTGGGCGATATTGAGTCGTTGCCGTATATCGAATCCGTTCGTCAGTTGAAATGGGAATTGGGTGAAAAAAATTCAATGGTCATTCATCTCACGTTGCTGCCGTACCTTTCTTCAAGTGGCGAGTTGAAAACTAAACCATCTCAACATTCTGTACGATCTTTAATGGAAAGCGGTTTAATGGCGGATGTTTTGGTGTGCAGAACTGAACATAAAATTCCTAAAGATCAAAGAGCGAAATTAGCGCAGTTTTGTAATGTAGGAATGGAAAATGTTATTGAATGTTTGGATTTAGATACCATTTATGAAGTTCCTCTTTACCTTCAAAAACAAGAGTTTGATGAGGTGGTGATGAAAGAACTTGGCTTGAAAACCATTAAGCAACCTGATTTAAAAGATTGGAAAAACTTCCTGAAAAGATACCGTAACCCAAAACGTTCTGTAGAAATAGCATTGGTGGGTAAATATGTTTCTTTGCAAGATTCATATAAATCGATTGCGGAAGCATTTATTCATGCCGGTGCGGAACAGGAAACAGAAGTGAATATCCGTTGGGTGTATAGTGGAGATGTAACGGAGGAAAACGCTGCAGAAACCTTCGCTGGTGTGGATGGAATGTTGATCGCTCCTGGTTTTGGTGATCGTGGAATTGAAGGTAAAATTACCGCTGCAAAATTTGCCCGCGAAAATAAAATTCCGTTGTTAGGAATTTGTTTAGGAATGCAAATTATGACGATTGAATTTGCTCGAAATGTGCTTGGTTTAGAAAAAGCCAATTCGATGGAATTTGATACTTCTACGCCTGATCCAGTGATTTCTTTAATGGCCGATCAAAAAAATGTAGTGGAGAAAGGCGGAACAATGCGTTTGGGTGCGTGGAAATGTACGTTAAAGCAGAACTCCAAATTAGCGGAAATTTATGGAACCAAAAATATATCGGAACGTCACCGTCATCGTTATGAGTTTAATTCCGATTTTGTAGATATTTTTGATAAAAATGGATTGGCGCCAACAGGATTTAATCCCGATACCAAACTGGTGGAAACGCTTGAATTAAAAGATCATCCATTTTATATCGGCGTTCAATATCATCCTGAATATAAAAGTACAGTGGAATCTCCACATCCTCTGTTTGTTGCTTTTGTAAAAGCATGTACAAAAAAATAACAATTCGTTATCGAACTGCATATAGCCTTGCTAAAACTCTTGAGAAATCCGGAAATTTTGGCAAGGTTTTTTGTTTTTCTTTCCATTTATTAAAAGGAATGTATCTGTAATTTTATAAAAAAAGGTGTATTTTTGTCCACTCAAATTTTACATCTTCGGTAAGGAACACATTTTGTGAGGTTTGAGAATCATTTAACAACCAATACTAATGCAACAAAACAAAGGATTAGATAAGAATCAACTGATTAGTTTCTTCGTGTTTTCTCTTATTTTAGTGGGCTTTATGTTCTACTTTCAAAACAAACAAATGAAAGAAGAGGCCGCTAAAAAAGCCAATGAAAAAACAAAAACGGAACAAGCATCAAATGCGGTAAAGCCAACCAATGCAGTAAATATTAATCAACCTACTTCTGCGGCTTCGATTACAACCGTTTCCCTAAAAAATAAGGAACTAAACCTAGAGTTTACTAATTTGGGTGGTCAAATTTCAAAGGTTGAACTTACCCAATACAAAGCTTACGATTCTAAAACCGACAAAGCGGATTTGCCTTTGTATCTCATTAGTAAAAACAGTTCACAATACGGTTTTCAGTTTAAAGATAAAACCGGAAAAATCATCAATACCAAAGATCTCATTTTTGCACCTGCTGTCAATGGAAATACGGTTACAATGACGGGCAATCTCAATGGCTCTATTATTCAATTTGTGTATACACTTCTTCCTAATTATACGGTAGATTTTAAAGTGAAAACACAAGGTCTTTCTGCCATAACTTCAGATTCTAAAGCAAGTTTTGTTTGGGATTACAATGTGCGTAATTTAGAAAAGGGTAGATCACAAGAACAACAACATTCAGAGTTTTCGTACGCTTTTAATAATTATAAAGATTATGATTATGATGCGAGAACGGAGTTAAACGAGAAGGATGAAACACTCAACTGGATTGGAGTTAAACAGCAATTTTTTACTTCGGTTATTGAAGCTAAAAATGGATTTACACAATCTACCGGAAATCAGGATGTTGTAGAAGAAGGCGAATATTTGAAAAAACTGTCTTACGACGGACAAGTTCAAATGAATGGTGGTGAAATTAACCAAGATTTTAATTGGTATTTTATGCCTTTGGATTTGAAATTATTAAAATCTTACGATAAAAATTTCGACGAAATTCTTCCACTTGGTTGGTCGTTTATCGGCAGCATGAACCGTTGGTTCTTTATCCCAATGTACAATCTTATTTCCTCTTGGGGAATTGCTGCGGGTTGGGTAATTTTTATTATGACGATTGTTGTAAAACTTATTTTGTCGCCTGTAATGTACAAGCAACATAAGTTAAGTGCAATGATGAAAGTAATTCGTCCAGAAATTGATGAGGTGAATGCTAAATTCAAAGATGCTGATGCAATGAAAAAGCAACAAGCCACAATGGAAGTCTACCGAAAAGCAGGAGTGAATCAAATGGCGGGATGTTTACCAGCGTTGCTTCAAATTCCTATTTTCTATGCTTTGTTCCGTTTCTTCCCGAATTTCATCGATCTTAGAGGTAAAAGTTTTTGGTTTGCGAAAGATTTAACGGCTTATGACGATTTAATTAAGCTTCCATTTAAAATTCCATTTTTTGGTTGGGATCATGTAAGTATTTTCGCGTTAGCTTGTACGGTGGTAATTTTAATTTATACCATTATGACTTCCGGAAATATTCAACAACCGCAACAAGAAGGAATGCCGAACATGAAGGTGATTATGTATATTTTTCCAATTACATTCTTCTTCTTCTTGAATAATTCTGCATCTGGATTATCTTGGTATTATTTTGTATCGAATGCTATTAATATCCTAATCATCCTTGCGATTAAGTATTGGTTCTTGGATGAGAAGAAAATTCATGCGCAAATACAAGCCAACAAAGCGGCTCCTAAAAAGGAAGGGAAATTCCAGAAAAGAATGCGCGAAATGATGGAAAAAGCGCAAGAGCAACAAAAACAAGCTGAGCAAATGCAAAAAGGGAAAAAGAAATAAAAATCTTTCAATACAATAAGAAAACCGGAATTCAGTTTTCCGGTTTTTTTTGTTTCAAATTCGAATGTTTTTTTTGTATTTTAAATTGATGATGAACGAATTTCATCTTTAAAACTGTCCGAGCTTTATTGAGTTTTTTTGAGTGAACCAATAGCTTTTGGACTAATCATACACCAGTCGGAAAGATTTTCGGTGATGAATGGTTGGTCCATATTTCTTCAACGCTTCAATGTGTACTTTTGTGGCGTATCCCATATTTTTATTCCAACCGTATTCTGGATATTCATCGTGAAGTTGAATCATCAATTGATCTCTGTAATTTTTAGCGAGAATAGATGCTGCTGCAATGCTTAAAAATTTAGAATCTCCTTTAATAATGCACTGATGCGGAATGAATGGATAGGG
>JAFAGO010000023.1 GCA_023422635.1 Bacteroidota bacterium | reverse complement strand
GGCATTTCTGCAGAAACATAATGGAATCTTCGGTTGGTTCTTTCGGGTCCGCCTTCGCCCGCAAACATTCTGGTTGGATCTTCTCCCGTTCTTTTGAAAGGATAAATTCCTGCAGTAAAAGGAAATTCACCAGGAAGATTTTCTTGTCCTTTCCAAATAATGAGATCGCCCCAATCAGTGTATTTCGGAAGTGCGATTTTTGGAATTTTAAGGTGGGAAAGACTTTCAGTTTTAGTCTCCACTTTAATTTCTTTTCCTCTTACAAAATATGAATATTGATCTCCCGACAATTTTTCTTTGGTTTCTGACCAATTTTTAAGGAAATCGATGTTTTCTTGAGCGAGTTCTTTTTCTACTTTTTGATACGTTTCATCGAGGTTTTCGGAAATAAATTCTTTTACACCTTCTATATGATAGAGTTTTCTGGCGATCTCGGATTGAGCAATGATGTTTTTGTCGTACTGTGCATTATTCTCCACAATTTCAGATAAATACCGAACTCTTTTTGGTGGAATGATTGTGGATTCTTCAGAAGCATTTTGTTCTACATATTCATTGAAGTAAGGAGTCTTCGAGAGCCTCAGACTGACATCGCTTGAATTTTCTTTGTTGTCATGCTGAGGATCTCGAAGCGAGCTGTCATTGTCATGCTGAGGATCTCGGAGTATGTTCTTATTGTCACCCTTAGGCTCTTGAAGTGTGCTGTCATTGTCACGCTGAGGCTCTCGAAGCTTGTTATAACTGTCATGCTGAGGTTTTTGAAGCATTTTTTCATTAATCTGTTTAATCAAAGCATTAAACAAATCCGTCGTTCCCCAATCGCTGAACTGGCTTGCTTTTGTGGAAAAAACAGGCATATTTTCCAAAGGCTCTTCAAAACGAACGTGGTTTCTCTGGAACTGCTTTCTTACCGCTTGAAGCGCATCTAAAGCTCCACGTTTGTCGGATTTATTTAAAGCAATTAAATCTGCGTAATCCAACATGTCAATTTTTTCCAGCTGCGTGGAAGCTCCATATTCAGGCGTCATTACATACATCGAAATATCAGCAAAATCGCTTACTTCCGAACCGGATTGTCCAATTCCTGATGTTTCCAAAATAATAACATCAGGTTTGGCTAATTTCAAGACATTAATGGCAGAACGAATATATGGCGAAACCGAAACGTTGTTTTCACGAGTCGCCATTGAGCGCATATAGACTCTTTTGTCATTAATGGAATTCATTCGAATTCGATCCCCCAAAAGTGCGCCTCCAGTTTTCTTTTTGGAAGGATCGACAGAAATAATCGCCATTTTTTTATCTGGATTGGAACGCAAAAATCTTCGTACCAATTCATCCGTTAAAGATGATTTTCCAGCACCACCCGTTCCTGTAATTCCGATGATAGGAATTTGAATGTCTTTGGATTTTTCATCGATGGCTTGAACTAAATCTTGCTTCTCATCTGAGAAATTTTCCACCGCGGAAATTACTTCTGCAATGGTTTTTGGATTTTCGAAAGCGATTTTTTCTACATCATCAATGTGTATTTGTTCTCCCGTAGCAAAATCAGACTGCTGTACCAAATCATCGATCATTCCTTGCAAACCAAGTTCACGCCCATCATCTGGAGAATAAATACGATTAATTCCGTATTCCATCAAATCTTTGATTTCTTCAGGAAGAATAACTCCACCTCCGCCTCCAAAAATTTTAATTTCTGGTTTTCCTTTTTCACGAAGAAGATCGTACACATATTTAAAATATTCGTTGTGTCCACCTTGATAAGAAGTGAGTGCTATTGCATTCGCATCTTCTTGAATGGCACAATTCACCACTTCTTCAGCGGATTTATCGTGACCAAGATGTATGACTTCGCAACCTGTTCCCTGAATCATTCTTCGCATGATATTGATGGAAGCATCGTGACCATCGAAAAGGGAAGCAGCGGTTACGATTCGGATTTTGTTTTTGGGGTTGTATTTTTTTGTGTTCATCAAAATAGGTTGGGATTTTACCAAAAATACTCTTTTTTGCTCATAGGCAATCAACATTTATCTTAAAATATATGATGAAGATTGTGAGTTTTCTTAATCTCATAATATTTTAAAACATTGGATTTTTTACAATATGCTTTGGAGGTTATCGAGCAAATTTACTGCGAAGACTTAAAAATGAGAAAAATAGGCGTTATCGAATTTGCCTCATTTTTCGATAGTTTTTATAAAAGTTAAGACCGCTTTATAAAATTATAAAACTGCCTTAGCAATAAAATGATAATAAAACTTAATTTTCTATAATGGTTAAATTATTATATGATCCATTATTGGAAACATCAAATTGTCTCCTTTGATTTGCAGTTTGATTTGAGTTGGCTCCATTACTTACATCCATCCAGATTTCTGGTCGAATGATATCGTTTTTTTTGCATGTCGAAATTTGCAGTACAACTTGAGCCTAGTAGAATGTTACCATTGCTATTTGAAGAATAAGTGTTTGCCCATTTTACAGAGTTAATTTCCGTATTGTCTCTAATGTGTCTCCAAATGGCCTCTACCTGATTAGCATTATCTGTGCTAGCTGCGAGTGGCGCTGCTTGTAAAGCAAATGTAAATGTAGCTGTAAAAATACCATCGCGATTTGCAGTAAATTGTCCTGTTTCAGCATTTAATGTTCCTCCTGCAGTAGTGTTGCTGTATTTAGATGTCCATAACCGGATATAGCAAGGGGCTCTATTGGGGAGTGTACTTTGTGTACTATTAAAACCTCCATTGTAGCAAAATGCATTAGCAGCAGAACTGACCGAGGTATCTTTAGTTGTAGCCACGATTGTTTTTTGTGTTGATTCTCCTGCGATTTTTATCCAATCCGTTTCGTTAGAGTATTCTATTCCGTTGTTGGCGTCATAACGAATTGCGCCTGCATCTGCTTCTGCAGCGGTTTGAGAGGTTTTTCCTAATCCTAATGCGGTATCTTTGTTTTCAGTATTTCGAAGATCAACCCTCGTGCTTGGTGTACTTGTACCCAAACCCATTTTACCTTCTTCAGTAATTACTAAATCGTCTTTTAATAACGCATTTGTTGCTGATGAAGTATTTTTTTGAGCATCAACGTGGAATTTTACAAGAGGCGCTTTATGTCGATTCCCACTCGATTGCCCTGAGCATTTACCATTGTTGTAAATGCCAGGGAAGTAAAAAATATATATAGATTTGTGTTTTTCATTTTCTATTTTTCTATTATGGAAAGAGTATTATAAGAGGCGTCATTGAGAATCGTTCGACTATTTCCTGCTCCGGTATTTTGGTAAACCTGTGGAGTAATGGTATTGTTTTTCGCTAGATAAAAAACGCCTGTACAGCTTCCGCTCACGATATTTGAGACTGTTCCGGTTCCAGTACCAGGAAAGGAGTAGACGCATTTATATGTTGGAACTCCAGTCGTAGTATTTGATATTAAGATCAGTTTTAATCTCGAATCGTTAGAGATTGCTTGATTGGTTAGCGCAATATTAAATGTGGCGATATACACTCCATCTCTCGGAGCAGTAAAAACTCCAGAAGCAAAACTATCTGTTCTGTCGGCGCTTTCTGTCCAACCCGTAATCGAGGTAGTAGTGCTTGCATTAATTATTTGCGAACTATTTTTATTTGCGAAAACCAAAGCTTTAATATCTGTAGATGGTCTTTTGATACACGTTGATCCATTGGAATATTTTATTCCTTTATCTGTATCTGATGTGTAGTAATACTTGATGGCACCTTCTTTAGCGTTAGCTGCTGTAAGTTCTGTATCTGTAGGATTTCCTAAACCGATGGCGCTTGAGTTTGTTTTTCCTCTAACATCTAATTTTACTTTTGGTGAAGCATTTCCAACTCCGAGGTTTCCATTGGGGAGCAGAACGACATCATCCGTAAGTGTGCTTGAGTCTGATGCGTCACTATTAGAAGCTCCATCAATATGAAACGCTCCTATAGGATTAGATGTTCCAATTCCAACTTGTGACCATAGTTGTAATGGTAGTAGAAATGAGCAAATGATATAGGTGATATTCTTTTTCATAATTTATAATTCTACTATTGAAATGTTGTTGAAACCAAAGAACCCATTTGATACATCTGTCGTTGACCTTAATCCTCTTGATACAGTATCAATGTTTTGTAATAAGCGAATTTCTATCGTTTCATCTTTATTAAGGGCAACTGAAGAATTGCATATTCCACCCGCTTGAGCCTCTCTGTTTGATTTTCCAAAAGTTTTTAAGCATTTAACGAGAATCGCATTTCCTCCTTTCACAATTTGAGCTTCCACATTGGAGGCGGCGATTACACTGCCTTGCACAAAGTCATATGTAAAATTAATGTTGTATACGCCATCTCTTCTTGCTGTAAATACACCTGTAGATGCATTAAAATCACTATTGGTATCTTTTACTGTGGTCCAGCCTGTAATTGCTTTTGCGGTCGAATTAATTTTTTTGCTCGCATTTTCGGCAACGATATGTGCTGCTACAAATGATTTTGTTGGGGTAGAAAGTAAAGTGCCCCATTTAGAACCGTCTGAAATTTGTAAAAGACCACCCGATGTGTTATTATATCGAATTGCACCTGCACCAGCTTAACATCCGTATATCCTATTGCTATTGCGCTGTTGGAGTTGTTTGCCGATCGAGCGTCCAATCGAACTGCTGGATTTGTGTTTCCTAACCCAATTTTGCCGTCGCTTTTTACTACAAAATCGTCATTTTTTTGAAGATCCGTGAGTTCTGTTGTATTGTTTTTTGCTGCATCAACATGAAATTTTCCTTGTGGAAGATTGGTGTTGATTCCTACTTGGGCGGAGCAAAAAAAAGCAAAATGGGCAAGAAGCAAGAAGTAAATATTTTTCATCAATTCATTTTTTTTACCTTTGCAAAGGTCGCAATTGTTGAAACTTCGTTGTATGCTTTTAAGGGCTCGATATTTGCAAAATTCTGAATTTTACAAAAATTTATTTGCTTATGTGATTAAAAAATTTTGTTTTTTATTCTTTTTTTTACTTTCAATCGTGGTTGTTAAGAGTCAGCAAAATATTGATTTTCAGAATGATTATGATCTTTTAAAAGTGGAAATGAATAACGATGTTGATCATACACTTGTAAAACTTGATCAATTTATAAAAAGTGCAGAAGTTCATAAAAATTTTCAGTTTGTAAGTAAAGGTTTTTATCTAAAAAGCTTCGGATACCTCTTAAAAGGAAATAGTTCCGCGTGTTTAGAAAATGCCGATAAAGCGTTAGAGGTTGCTACAAAATATAATTATCCCGAAGAGCAAGCCTTAGCATATCGAATAAAAGGCACCCAATATGCAAAGATGAATCTTTTCGAAATGGCTGATGAATATTTTGAAAAGGGATTATCTCTGGTTGAAAGACGAAGATCTCAGGAATCCTACGAGATAAGAGGATTAATTTACAATTCTCAGTTAGTTGCTTTAGGAGATACGCAAGATGAAGATGCTAAAAGAAAACGTTTGGCCATATCTCTCTAAGCGATAGACGCTTTTTCTCACTTAGAAAATAAGCAGCTTAGGGAGCATCAACTGATTTCTTCCTATACGAATGTGGGATACAATTATGGCGATTTAGGCGAGAGAGATTCTTCAGAAGTGTATTTTAAGAAGGCGCTTTTACTTGTGCCGCCCACCGATAAGTATATGTTATCTGCTATTTTTCACGATAGAGGATATGTCGCAATGATTTCAGGGGATCATCAAGATGCGATTCATTTGTTTCAAGAAGCCCTTGGTTTTTTACCGAACAATAATAATTATAGTAACAAGCGACAGGAGATTTTAAAGAATTTAGCTTCGGTATACCACGCTGTGGGAGAAACCGAAAAATACAATGAAACGCAAGCTCAGTTACATAAACTTACCGAAAATATCGATGCTCAAAATAGTAAAGCCTTGGGGAATCAATTAACCAATGCGGAGAAGAAAATTAATGAAAACCAAAGCTAGTTATCAAAATACAAGGGGTTTATTTTGTTTCTGGCACTTCTAATTTCTGCTTTAGTTGGTGTTTACCTTTATAAAGAGAAATCAGCTCAAAAAAAATATCAAAAAACTTTTAGAATCAATTGATAGAAAGGAGTTCAAGTCGTACGTGCTTGACGATAAGGAAGATGTTGATTTTGAGAAAGAAATAGTTTTACCACTTTCTAATCAAGAGCAAGAAGTAGAATGTGATGAAGCAGCAGACAAAAATAATGTACTCTCGAAAAAGCTGTACGAACAATTACAGCAACAATTAATTGCGTTTGAAAAATCAGATCTTTATTTAGAGAAAAACTTCACCATTACCAAACTAGCGACGCTTTTTAACTGTAACCCTAAAACGGTTTCTGAATTTATAAAAGAAAATAAAAAGCAAAATTTCAACGCATATATCAATCACTTGCGGATTTCTTATTTCATTCATAAAGTTGAAGAAAATTAGGAGTTTAGAAGATATAAACTTTCCTATATTGCTGAGGTTTTAGGCTATTCTTCACTCGGTGCATTTTCAAATTCATTTAAAGGAGTCGCAGGAATTGGACCTTCTTTTTACTTGAAAAATAGAAGAGAGCAGCTTAAAAACATTTAATTTTGCAAAAATTATACTTGTGAAAAAATCCCTACTTTTTTTTGTTGGAGGTACTTTAATTAGCTTTCTTGCCCAATATTTTTTTCTAGATAGTGCTGGTTGGGCATTAGATCTTTACTATGCGATTGCTTTTGGGCTAGGTTGGGGCTTGGCGTATTTCGTAGATCGCCCACAATGGCCTTTATTTAAGAAAATGGGCTTATCGTTTGTAGGCATTATCGCACTAGTTGTGGTTGGAAGTTTGGTGTTTAACTTGGAATTTGCCATTCCTTCAATTATTAAATTTTCCACTGTTTTTGTGGCGTACTATTTAATCGCGAGTTTTCGACCAAGTAAATCCTTGCGGTATTAAAAAAGAAAGGACCAATTAAAATCAGTCCTTTAATTATTGTTTGTCATCATTTGTAGTTTAGACAAACCGATGGGTACAATAAATAAGCCATGTTTTATTTTCTTTTTTAAATTAGTGTTTAATTAAAGTTTAAAAGAATGCAGTAATGTTAATCAATCATAAACGTTGATGATTTTTTTAATTTGTGAGCAAGCGAATTTCTAGAAGAAAAATATGGACAGCGAATTCTCAACCTTAATTATTTTATTGCCACGCTATTTTAATAATCCAAAAAAAATCATTACCTTTGCACACCCTTATTGGGAAAATTATGTTTAATCGTTAAACTTATCAGTGTGAATACATTAAGTTACAAAACAATTTCAGCGAACAAAGCTACCGCTAATAAAGAATGGGTTGTGGTAGACGCTGAAGGTCAACCGTTAGGAAGATTGGCTTCTTTGGTTGCAAAGATTTTGAGAGGTAAGCACAAAACCAATTACACTCCACATGCAGATTGTGGTGATAACGTAATTGTTTTGAATGCTGGGAAAGTAACCCTTTCCGGAAACAAGTGGGCAGATAAAACGTATGTTTGGCATACAGGTTATCCAGGTGGACAAAAGTCTATGACTGCTACTGAGTTATTGAAAAAAGATCCATTAAAAGTTTTGGAAAAATCCGTTAAAGGAATGCTTCCTAAAACCAAATTAGGATCTCAGCTTTACAAAAACCTTTATGTATATGAAGGTACTGAACATAAGCATGAAGCTCAACAGCCAAAAGTAATCAACGTTAACGAATTCAAATAAGAAGTTATGTCTACAGTTCATAAAATCGGAAGAAGAAAAACTTCAGTAGCAAGAGTTTACGTAAAACCAGGTTCTGGAAATATTACCGTAAACGGAAAATCAGCGAATGAATATTTTTCAACAGATGTGATGGTTTATAAATTGAACCAACCTTTTGCCCTAACTGAAACAGCAGGACAGTATGATGTTACTGTAAACGTTTTCGGTGGTGGAAATACAGGTCAAGCTGAGGCCATCAGATTGGGTATTTCTAGAGCACTTTGCGAAATCAATGCTGAATTTAGATTGGCCTTGAAACCTGCAGGTCTTTTAACAAGAGATGCAAGAATGGTGGAAAGAAAAAAACCAGGACAAAAGAAAGCAAGAAAGAGATTCCAATTCTCAAAACGTTAATTTTTCAGATTCAAGATACAAGACTCAAGATACAAAATATTGCATTTTCAGATTTTGGCTCTCGGTTCTTGGCTCTATTTGTTTAATCAAAAAATTGCCCGTTACGTTTAGCATCCAAACTTTACTCCCATCTAAAGTAAAGTTGATTGCTTAAAAAGCGGAAAGTAAACTAACAAAAACAAAAACATGGCAAAAGTAAATGTAAAAGACCTTCTAGAGGCAGGTGTACATTTCGGTCACATGACCAGAAAATGGAATCCGAATATGGCTCCATACATTTTCATGGAGAAAAATGGTATTCACATCATTGATTTACATAAAACAGCTGTAAAATTGGAAGAAGCGTGCAGTGCTTTAGAAAAAATTACATCTGCAGGTAAAAAAGTTCTTTTTGTGGCGACTAAAAAGCAAGCGAAAGAAATCGTTGCAAAACACGCTTCAGAATTGAACATGCCTTATATTACTGAAAGATGGCCAGGTGGTATGTTAACAAACTTTGTTACCATCCGTAAAGCCGTTAAAAAAATGAACGCGATCGACAAAATGAAAAAAGACGGTACGTTCGAAACTTTATCTAAAAAAGAAAGACTACAAGTTGATCGCCAAAGAGCAAACCTTGAGAAAAACTTAGGTTCAATTGCAGACATGGTTCGTCTTCCATCAGCTCTTTTTGTTGTAGATATCCTTAGCGAGCACATCGCAGTAACTGAAGCTAAAAAACTAGGTATTCCTGTTTTTGCAATCGTTGATACGAACTCTGATCCAAGAAAAGTGGATTATGTTATTCCAGGAAACGATGATGCTTCTAAATCTATTGATATGATTCTTTCTATCGTTGCAGAAGCGATTAAAGAAGGTCAGTCTCAAAGAAAAGCAGATAAAGAAAAATCAAAAGAAGAAGGTGAAAAAGTAACTGCTGATGCAGATAAAGACTTTGACGCTCAGTAAGATTTTTTCTTAACCATAAAAAATGCAGTAATCCTCGATTGCTGCATTTTTTTTATGTTGATAATGATTACTTTACGTTGAAAAGCTTTATAGAATATAACTTTTTACTCAAAGAATTTTTACTTCATGTAAGAATTCAGTGATTAATTATCGCATCAAAATTTTGGGAAACTTACTAAATAAAGTGCCGAATTTTCCGCAAAAATCCTTCTGGAAATTATCGTCTATTTATTTGATTCTAAATTTAATATAGGTAATGGTTTTTCCTTTTGCTTCAAAAAGACCTTCGTAATAGGTTTTAACTTCTCTTAGAAGTGGCGTGTTAGCTTCATATTCCGGAGCGCCATAAATGTCATGGTGAGCGGTGATGATTTCGTGCCCAGCGCCTTGCAGTAAACCTAAAGTGTAGCCATGCAAAAATTCAGAGTCTGTTTTTAGATGAACAATTCCGCCTGGTTTCAGGATTTTTTTGTATCGCGCCAAGAAATCTGGGTGCGTAAGGCGATGTTTCGTTCTGCGGTATTTAATTTGTGGATCAGGAAATGTAATCCAAATTTCATCTACTTCATTTTCTGCGAAAAAATACTCAATAAGTTCAATCTGAGTTCGAAGAAAAGCAGCATTGTGCATTCCTTTTTCGGTCGCTTCTTTTGCGCCAAACCAAAATCTTGCTCCTTTAATATCGATTCCAATAAAGTTTTTTTCGGGAAACGCTTTGGCCAAACCTACGGTATATTCGCCTTTTCCGCAGCCTAATTCCAAAACAATTGGATTGTTGTTTTTAAATATTTCCTCACGCCATTTTCCTTTTAAATGAAAACCTGCAAGCGCTTCTTCACGCGTAGGTTGGATGACGTTTGCTAAAGATTTGTTTTCTGCAAATCTTGCTAATTTATTTTTGCCCATAAAGACCGAATGAATAAATAAAAAGTTTGAAATTTAAATTGAGCTTTTATTGTCCTGGATTTGCCAAGGTTACCAATAATGCTTTTTGTATTGTTTTTTGCGATGCATATTGCGCGCCACACACCAAACTGGTAAACAAATAATCACCTTTAGGAATTACCAGAGAATTTTCTTTTTTTGAAGGAATGGCGAGGCGGAAATTATCATTTCCTACACCTTCCATTCGCATAATGATATCGCAATCGGAATCGTTACGTACCATTACAATGCTTTCTTTCGACATGGGATCGTTATCGAAAAGAGAGGTGAGGATTTTGGCGGTTTTTTGTTTGTGTTCCATTGGCGAAATATTCATCAAAAGCTGAAATTCGTCTGCTTCGGGATTCACAAAACCTGCTGCAAGTCCCGTATTTGCCATTGCCACTTTTCCGCTGTGTGCAGCTGTATTCTCCGAGCCGCTCGAATGTGATTTTTTAGCCAGTCTTCTGTTGGCTTCCTCCATTTCTTTTTTATAATATGCGATTTGCTTCTGGCGAATGATTTCATTCATTTCGTCGAAAGAAATTTTTGTAGAAGGTCTTCTTCTCAGCATAGCCAGCATTTCTTGCATTTCTTTAACCCGTTGATCTGCAGGATGTGCCTTTTTAATGTATTCCTGCATCATTTTCATTACTTTTGGTTTAAGCACGCTGCGGCGTGGATCGTCGGGATGTGCGTCTCTTAAAAAAGCATTAATCTCGTAGATGTTTTTGCTTTTAAGAATGTTGCTGTAATCCTTCATTTTGGATTGCCCACAAATGGTTGTAAAGAAAAAAATACTGAAAAAGAAAAGTAAAGGTTTCATTCTGCTTTTCACAGTTTTGGGTAAGAAATTTAAGTGTAGAAATGTGTTCTTATTTAACTAAAACGCAAATATACTGACTTTTATTTTGATTGCAGAGTGGAAGATGCCTTTTAAAATTTCATTAAAAGACAGAAATAAAACAAAATTTCTTTGGATGAAACTCGAATTATTGAACCACTTCCATCAAGGAAGAATTCTTTAATCGCTTCTGATAAATAGGGATATACTTTTCGATGTAGAACGCGATTGCGTTGTAATTATTGGCTTGTATATAAGGCGAAAGATCGTCGGAGCTGTAGACAAACTGAAGAAAATTATCAATAAGATTTTCAGGAATTTTCAGGGAACTGAAATAGGCATCTCCATAATAATCCCGAATATTTTTAACCGACGCATTCATTTTTTCGTATTGTTGAAGGCGCTCTTTTTTCTTCTTTTCTCCAGAAAATAGATCGTAAATACTGTCTAAACCAAAGGTTAAACCACCATTTGCAAAACTGGCTGCAGGTAATTGAGTGGGAAGTCCATCGCCTTTAGGTTCGGGAAGTCCTATCGCTTTTTTTAGCGCAATTTCTCGTTGACCGGTTTTAAGGGAAAGCACATCTTTACGAAGGTTTCCAGTAGGTTTGAATTTACTGATAATGACTTCCTGAATATCGTAATACGCAATCTTAAGTTCTACAAAATTATTAAGACTTGCCAATTGTTTATCTGTTAGTTTAACATCTTTTCGGTCGGTAACAATTGAAGTAAATCGAATTACATCTCCCGCTTTCGCAGGGATTTTAAACTTTCCGTAAGGATCTACCTTAACGGTTTTATATGCATTGAGGTTTGTTACATAAATCTGATTGAGATAGTAACTGGAGTGATCGCGGATATATATTTCTCCTTCATAACTTTGCGCTTTAAAAAGCACTAAAGTTCCCAACAAAATAAACGCAAATAGTTTTTTCATAATCTTGGCAAAAGTAGACAAGTTTTTTTAGTAAATCTTAGATTCGATAGTGGCTTTTGGGTTAAAGTTTGGTTAATTTTTATTCTATAGCGTTAAAATTCGTTATAAAAAATGCAGGAACGTAAATCCCTGCATTCTACTTAATTTTAATCTCTATTTTTTACCAATATCCATCCTTTATTTTGCGTAAGGAAAGAGGATCCCGCATCTCTCCATTCCAGAACATACCAATAGGACGATGTTGGTACATGTCGACCATTTAGTTTGCCATCCCACGAATAGTTGTTGGCAGCATTTCCTGTAAAAATTAAGGTTCCATTTCGATCAAAAATTTGAAGTTTGACATCTTCTTTAAACGCAAGGTCACCATAATTGAGTACATCATTTTTACCGTCGCCATTTGGAGTAATTACATTCAGAATGCGAATAACGGTGAAAACTTGTTGTATTGGTGCACAATTATCATCGGAAATTACGTAGGCTGTATTTTCTCCGTAAGAAACATTTGTAAATACATTTGAATCTTGGTAATCTCTTCCATTTAGGGAGTAGCGATAAGGTGGTTTTCCTCCCGAAACATGTATTGTTGCAGTTGTACCTTGAATTTCGATGGATTGAATCACTGGAAGATCCACAGATGATACATTCACCTCTTGACGATAGGTACATCCGTTGTACACCAAATCAACCCAGTAAGTGCCAATTCCGACTGTTATTGGAGTGTTTTGTTCGCCTGTACTCCAAGTATAACTGTCGAAACCTGAACCTACATCAAGGGTAATTGTAGTATCAGGACAAATTTGAGTATTAATTGCCGCGAGAGCATCTGAAGCTTTTGGAGTTTTGATGGTTAACGTCAAGCGCGCAATTGAGGTACAAAGTCCATTTTTACTTAAACGAATGAAGAATGTTTTTGTTCTGGAAAATTCGAAGGTGCTTGAAATTTCGTTGCTGTTTGCTTCTGCAAAGTTTTCTTCTTCAAAAAATGAAATTTGAACGGCACTATCTTCAGTAAACATGGATTTATAATCCAAAAGATTAACGGATTTTATTCCATCGAGAGGATTTTCATCATCATCACAAATAGTATCAGAATAGGTATCGAGAAGGAGCGGAACGCTGTTTCCATAACCAAAATTTATTGTACCAAAAACGGGAGGACAATCTTTAGATTCTACTCGTACATAAAGCGCAATTGGAGTTGTGTAAGACCATTGTTCATCAACGTTATTGTCGCCTCCGTCGTTAGCAAATTCTTGAGAGGTATAATATTTAACGGTATAATTTTGTGAATTTTGCAGAATAATTGGTGTAACTTGACTTGCTAAATTCACCTCAATAATGCCATCAAAATTTTCATCACACAACATTCCATTAAAGTTATCAATATGTAATTCCGCAGCTGAAGTAGATACGATGGTGAAATTGTGCGTGTAAATACATCCATCGGAGTTGGTTACTTTAACCCAATGTGATCCTGCGCCAAGATTTGCGGTTTGTCCAGTTTCGCCATTATCCCATTCGTAACTTGTAAAGCCCGAGCCAGCATCAATAAGTTTAGTACTGGTGCCGCATACGGTATATGTACTATCTAAAACTGGCGCGGTTGATTGCTTAAATTCTAGATTGAGCGTTCCTATGGTATCGCAAAAACCCGGAAGACTTAAGTGATAGTAGAAGCTTCGGTTATCCGTAATATTTTGGTTCGGTGAAACCGAATTTTCGTTTCCTGCAGCGTCAATCACAAAATAGGTTGCAGTTATGCCAGTGTTGCTATTGAATTCTTGAATGTAATCTGCTAAATTGATATCGATACTTCCGTCAAGATCATCATCGCATACTTTTGTTGTTACTATTTCGTTTTCGAGGACGAGTTTTTCGCCTGTTTTCAGCTGGATTTCTTTAATAGCAGGAGGACAATCTTCTGGTGAATCGACACGAATCCAAATGCTCGTGTTTTCAGTGAAACCGTAATTTCCTGTTAGAGCATCTGTGTTATTACCTGCTAAAGCTAGAATTTCAGTTCTATAATATCGCACTGTAAAGTTGCTAGAATTAGGGACCACAATAGGTGTAATATCATCCAAATTTACAAAGAAGTTGCCATCGATAACGCCATCGATTTCATCATCGCAATGTGCTTTTGTGTAGAGATCCACATTTGCCGTTGGCGCAAGTTTAGATTTAAGTTCAATTTTTGCCACATCTACACATCCAAAGTCATTTTCCAATCGTACATAAACAAAACCATCTGCAGAACTGTAACTTGTTGGATCAGCAATTAATTCTGAGGCAATTTCGTTTTGTGCACCATTTTCTGATTTATAATAAGTTTTAGAAACGGTTTCTGTAGTTACTTGTGCATCGTTAAGATTATAAATTGCTGTACCATTTGTGCCGCATTCGCTTAGTATAATTTTATCATTTTTTGTGATCTGATTTAGGTTTAAAGTTACTTCTACGGTTTCGCAGTCGGGTATAAGGCCGATTCCACAAAAGGTATAGGTAAAGAAGTCGGTTCCTGTAGCATTTGGATTGGCAGTGTAGGTCAATTTACCGTCAGTAGCAATTGAGATATTTCCTTTCGTCGGTGGCGTATCAATAACAATTGCAGCGGGATTTACCGTTTGGGAGCTTAACTCAAAAGTGGGTGTGATTTCTTGGGTTGAACAAATGTCGTACGTATACGGAGTATAATACACACAGGTTTGAAATTTAAAATCTCCCGTTTGCACTTCGTCGCAAGATCCTTGCTTAAGTTTTACGGCATATATTCCTGCTTGCGTTGGTTGATAGGTGTATAAATTATTAATTCCAGGAGCTGGAATGTAATTTTCTCCCACTTTTTGAACCCATTGATAGGAATCAAAACCTTCAGTAACTTCCAGAATTACGTTTGGTAGGCATTCGCCAGTTTGTTTGATAATGGCTGGAATGTAGGAAAATCCTGCAAAATAACCGCCGTAACCTACTGCGTCATTTCCTGCTGAGATACCTGCAGTAACCGCATGAGATGATTCAACGGCAATATTCCCAGTAATTCCTGCAATAGAATAGGTTACCCAATTATCGTTGCCACTTACGGGGAAAGGCCCGTTTGCTGCGGTTAAATTCATGAGTGAGCCATTTCTATAAACGCTCAAATGGCCACCCGTTTCAGATGCAGCTTTTTCGGTGATGATATTTAGTTTTGTCGGGATTGAATTTTGCCAACCAGAATTGGTTAAGTAAACCCTGTTCTGATCAATCATCCCAATTTCATCAATTTTTTTAGGAAGATAGCAGCTTAATGGCGGAATATAATTCATTCCACCTGTTGCCACCATACTACTACCACTATCTCCAGCTAATAGCTGATAAACATATGCATTTTCTGTCGTGGTAACACGCATATTATAATGGTTGGATCCGTGATTGATGTATGCATTGTTTGGTGTTAAAAAATATTCTCCCGCATTTAATGTTGCTGCAGCGGTTGTAGAATTGTTTAAAAAAACCTTTGTTCCATCTACTGTTGCCACTACCAAGGCTTTTTCCATGTTGGAAGAGGTTGTTCCATTTCCTTTCATTAAAACAAACTCCTTTCCGAGTTTGTCAATTGGTACCCCTTGGTCCATAAGGATGTCGGAAGAGTTAGAATATGATCCGGCGTATTGTCCGGTAAAGTTTCCATTGGTTACCGAAATGTTTTTGTTTGCCACAATTTTAGCACCGATAAACCCAGTCCAGTTCTGACTATAAGCGCTGGTACCATCAATAATATACGATTGTCCTTTATTTAAAGTAAAAGTAATTTGAGGTCTTTGCTGGCCATCCCCAAATCTAATATTGCTTCCATAGTCGGATACCGTTACTTGAGTATTGTCTTCAGTTGCTAAAATTCCAGTTGTAAAATTTAAAACACTTGCATTTACAGTTATTGGTGCAACGACTGCCCTAAATTCAGTGCCGATTCCGGCGGTTCCTTTTGAAGTTAAAATTTCTCCATGTTGCTGAATAGAAAAACGCAGCGAGGCGAAGTAAGGTTTGTCGCCATTTAAGTACAATCCTTTTGTTGAAACCTTAAAGTGATCGCTAGTGTATTCGTCCGAAAAAATGTAGTTCCGTGGAACATCCCAATAAACGGGATTTCCTTTGCTAACTGTAAGTGTAGTACGTAAAATATTATTATTGTAAACCCGTACTTGAAATGGTGTGGTTTCATTGGTGGATAAATATATCCTTTGAACGTTGCTCCCATTTAAATTTCCATCTAACACCGGTGCAAACCAATGTTCCCGATCTAATTGTGCAAATGTGTTAAAATACGTGAAAATTAAGAGAAGAAAAAGTAATCCTTTTTTCATTTGTTATAGTAATCTGCACAAATGTAAGGTTTATTTGCAAAAACGATAAAAGTTTAGTTTCTATTTTTCACCAATATCCATCCTTTATACGAGATTTTTCTATTGCTAACAGGCTCTTCCCAGCTGAGTATATACCAATATGTACCGGTGGAGACAACTCGGCCTGCATTTTTACCATCCCAAATATATTGTGGTCCATTGGACTTGAAAACCGTTGCGCCATTACGATCAAAAATTTCAATTACCACATTGTTGTAAATGCGTAAGTCACTATAATCAAGAACATCGTTATGGCCATCTCCGTTTGGTGTAATCGCATTGATAAGATTGATGATAAGAAATTCTGCGTTCACCGTATAGCATCCATCAGCAGATTTTACATAAACCATGTGCATTCCTCGTGGAACATTTTGGAAAACATTTGATGATTGAAAATGGATATTGTCTAAAGAATACTCATAAGGTGAAGTTCCGCCCTGTACAAATATGGTTGCGGAACTTCCAGATACTTCAATATGGGTAATTATTGGCGTCTCGGAAGCAGTTACAGAAACATTTTGATCGTAATAACATCCATTAACACTATAAAGGCGAACAATGTAATTGCCAATTTCTGCATTAAAAATTTGGGCGTCATATTCGTTTCCCTCTAAAATTGGCGTCAATTGATCTTCTGCCTTAAACCATTGATAGTATGCAAATCCTGATCCTGCATCGAGTATGGCTGTACTATTTGGACAAGTTGTGGTATCTTTTAAGGTGGAAGAAGTTTGTGGTTGTAACACTTTAAACGTTATTTTTCCAATATTCGGACAAAAGTCTGCAGCTTCAATTCTAAAATAATAAGTTTTAGTGCTGTTGAAAGTTGCTGTTTCTACGATTGGATTTTTTCCTTGTTTTGCGTTTGTTTCATCATCATAATAAGAAACCGATAAGTTCGGGGTGTTCGTAAATTTTGGTACGTAGTCCGAAAGATGAACTTCTACATTACCTTTTAAATTGTTGTTGCAAATTTCTTGGTCTGGAACATACTGCAATGTTATTTTAGGATTTACGGTAAAATGGATGGGTTCAATATTCCCTTCACAGCTTCCATTATCTGCGCGAACATATAAAGTTTTGGTTGAATCTTTTACCAGGTGAAGATTCGTTATATCATTGCTATTTCCATCTTCTGCATCATCGGGATCTTCATAGTATCGAACATTAAAATCTCGGTTGTAATTTGAAATCACTTGCGAATTATAATCGTTTAATTGAATTTCGATGAGATCATCAAAATCATCATCACATAAGAAAAACGTTTTTTCAGATACTACTGGTTTTGTTGCGTATTCAATTTGGATGGAACCTTTTGATTTGCAATCGGTTGATTCTGTGATTTCTACTTCATAAAATCCGGCTTCAGTTACTGTGTAGGTAGATGATGTAGCACCTGGTATTTCGGAACCATTTTGAAGCCATTGGTAGGTAGATCCCGGTTTTTCAGCATTTAATAGAATTTCTTCTCCTTCACAAAGCGCTGTACCATTGCTAATAAGATAATCAGCTCCCAAATCATAGTTTCCTACAAAGCTTCCTGCTTTCAGAAATACTGCGGAATCGTATCGTCCTACGTCGTCGCCGTGATCGGCGATTACCAATTTAATGTGATATTTTGTCCCGACTTTTACTTCGCTTTTTGCGGTAAGGATTTTCGTTTGACCGTTAAAATTGGTTGGACTTTCGTAATCGTTAAATCCAGAAAAATAGAGTGAATTTTGATTTTCATTGATGGTGAGAGATGTTACGGGAATTCCTGTTCCTGGAACCAACGCAATGTTGGTATATCGAGAATCTGTTTCTGCTTCTTTAATCAAAAAAGCAAATGCATCTGAATACTCTTGATTTCCTTGTTGATATTCTTCAGAAAGAAACATGTATTCAAAATTAATTTTGTCTGCTTGTTTGGAAATAAAATCAAATTCTAAACTCGTGGCGTTGAGGATATTTTTTGTATTTAAACCTGCATCTTGCAACATTTCGATAAGATCTTGATCGCCTAACCAATTTTTATCCGCAAATTCGCTATTATAATTTTCTGTTTGTACATAAGAGTTTGGTCCAACTGCTGCTAAAGCACTTCCGGTAGAAAGAATAATCCCATCTTCCATTTCAAAGCTGCTATTATTATTGTTGAAATAACCCCAACTTGTATTCCCACGACCAAAATCTCTTCCGTTAATTTGTACATTGCTCACCTCGATGCAATTGGAGCTGGTGTTGGAAAAAAATATGTTTTTCACAAGCTCTTCTGGAGTATATGTCTCGGTATCCACAGAAATGTACTGCGCTTTTAAACCGAGTTCTGCGAGTATGAGTAGGGCAAAAGCAAAAGATTTAAAAATGAATTTATGCATCGATGATTTTGGGGATAGGAACGTAAAATTAGCGAATATTTATTAAAAAAAAATCCTGCTAAAGCGCAGGATTTTATCATGTTTTGTTGATTGTATTAAGATAAAGAAACTCTTACAAATCCTACTACTTTCAATTCTGGGTTTGCGGAACGTACATATTCTGCAACAGAAATATGTCCATCTTTAATAAACGCTTGGTGAACCAAAGTATTTTCTTTGTAGAACTTCTGAAGTTTACCTTTAAGGATATTTTCAATAATATTGGCAGGCTTACCTTCTTTTGTTAAAAGTTCTCTTTCAATTTCTAATTCTTTATCGATGATTTCTTGGGAAACTTGAGTTTCGTCCAAAGCAATTGGGTTCATTGCAGCAACTTGCATTGAAACAGCGTGAGCGATTTCTTCAGCACCATCAACTTTTTCAGAAAGCGCACTAATTGCAGCAATTTTGTTTCCTGCGTGAATGTAAGCGCTAAGGAATGGTCCTTCTAACACTTCAAAAGCACCGATTTCAATTTTTTCTCCAATAACTCCTGTTTGCTCGATTAATTTATCAGCTACAGTCATTCCGTTGAAGTCAGAAGCTAAAAATTCTTCTTTAGTAGCATAGTTCATTGCTTGTTCAGCCAATTCGTAAGCCAATTCTACGAAATCTTGGTTTTTAGCAACAAAGTCAGTTTCACAGTTCAAAGAGATTACCGCTCCTAAAGTGTGGTCTTCGTTTACTCTTGCGATTACTGCACCTTCTGCAGATTCTCTATCTGCTCTGTTAGCAGCAACTTTTTGACCTTTTTTTCTTAGGATTTCGATTGCTTTTTCGAAGTCTCCTTCAGCTTCAGTTAAAGCTTTTTTGCAGTCCATCATTCCTGCACCTGTTGTGTTTCTTAGTTTGGCTACATCTGCAGCAGCTGGTGTATACATAGTGTTGATTTTTATAAAAATAAATACTTAATTTGGTACTCTTTTTAGCGGTGCAAAGATACGAAAATTAATGTAAACTAAAAAGCAGATTTTTGCGTTAAAGAATTATGCATTGTCGAATTAAAAACACAAATTATGAATAAAGTTATCCTCTTTTTGTTTCTTTTATTTCCGCTACTTTTTTTCGCTCAAAAAAAATCCGTAACGTATGAACAAGCTTCTCAATCAACGGATGTTATGGTTGTTGCTAAATTCGTAAAAGAAAATCCGAGTCATCCGAAAACAGCTGAGTTGAAACGTAAAATGGCGGCCATGATGAATTCTGGAAAATCAAAAGAAGAAAAAGCAAAAATTGCAAAACCAAGTGTTAAACCTGTATCTACTTCCAAGATGAGGAAGGAAGTTAAAAAATCGAATTCCATTGTAAAGTCTGGATCGGCAAGCGAGCAAGATAAAAAAACTGCGGCATTGCTTACTCACATGTTTAATAGTGATCCTACGAGTAAAGAAGCATATTTGCAAATTATTAACAATTCAAAATGCAATTTAATTGTAAAAATTAGTGGGAAAAAATTCTATAACCTTACCATTCCCGCAAAGGCTCAAAATTTTATTTTGGTAGATAAAGGAAGGTACACACTTACGTCTTCCATTTGCGATGCGAAGTACTCTTCAAGTAAAAATGTTACACAAGATCTTTCCATTACGTTGAATCAACCGACAATGAAAAAATAGGGTTACCTCTTGAAAGAAAAAAATCCGGCAATCAGCCGGACTTTGTATTTTGAGATGAATTGTTTTTATCCTTTAAATTCTCCCATTGCAATAAATTTTTCTTGTCTTTGTTCTTCAAGCTCTTTCCCTGAAAATTTCGAGAACGCTTTGATGTTTTGAAGAATAGACGCTTTTAGATTTTTATAGGCAACTTGAGGATCATAATGCGCTCCGCCAAGGGGTTCTTCCACAATTCCGTCAATAATTTTGTTTTTCAACATATCTTTCGGAGTAAGTTTTAATGCGTTTGCCGCATCTTCTTTATGTTCCCAATTTCTCCATAGAATGGAAGAGCAACTTTCTGGAGCAATTACAGAATACCACGTATATTCTAGCATGTAGACTTTGTTGCCAACGCCAATTCCTAATGCACCACCGCTGGCTCCTTCACCAATAACATACGTGAAAATTGGGGTTTTCAACTGAACCATTTCGTAGATGTTTTTCGCAATTGCCTCACCTTGTCCGCGTTCTTCAGCTTCTAACCCAGGATAAGCTCCTGGAGTATCCAGCAAAGTAATGATTGGAATTTTGAATTTTTCTGCTAAAAGCATCAATCGTAATGCTTTACGATAGCCTTCTGGATTTGGCATCCCGAAGCGTCTTCTTTGGCGTTCTTTGGTGGTGCGCCCTTTTTGTGTTCCGATAATCATGACGCGTTTTCCATCGATGGTTGCTAAACCACCAACCATTGCAGGGTCATCAGCATAATTGCGGTCACCATGAAGTTCAACAAAACTTCCTTTATCGGTAATTCCTTCAATAAAATCTAAAGTGTACGGGCGATCAGGATGTCGAGAAAGCTGTACGATTTCCCATGGGGAAAGGTTGCCGTAGATTTCTTTCTTTTTAGCAACAATTTTATCTTCGATTTGGCTGCAGGCAGTTTTTACGTCAACACCACTTTCTTCGCCAAGTACGGAGCAGGTTTGGTATTGCTCTATCAAATCTTTTATAGGAAGTTCGAAACTTAGGTATTCCATTTTTATAAATGAGTTAGAAATCAAATGTAAGAAAAAAAAGGGGATTTACTGAATTTTTTGTATTGCTGCACGAATTCTCGAAGTGCTTTCAGTTTTGCCCAAAACTTCTAAAATGTCGGGTACATCTGGTCCTTTTAGTTCTCCAACCAAGGATAATCGTAGTGGCATCATTACTTTTCCCATTCCCAGTTCTTGCTGCTCTGCAAAGGTATGCAAAGTTTCTCGTAAGGTTTCGGCGTGGAAATCTTCAACACTGTCTAATGTTTGTGCCAAAAGTTCCATGGTATTTGCGGTGTTTTCATTCCATGCTTTTTTCGCCGCTTTCTCATCGTATTTTTCTGGTTGATGAAAAAAGAATTCTCCTTGCGCATACATATCTTTTACAAATGTTGCACGCTCTTTCATCAAGCTTACAATTTTAGCAATCGTATCGTCGGAAAGGTTTGCGTTTTTTACAGGTTCTAGCGTTTTGAAAATTTGCGAAAGTTCTTCATTGGACTTCATTTGAAGGTATTGATGATTGAACCATTCCGCTTTTTCTTTACTGAATCGTGCCCCCGCTTTATGAACTTTATGAAGGTCGAATTCTTGAACCATTTCTTCCAGTGATAAAATTTCTTTGTCATCGGAAGGGCTCCAACCCAAAAGAGCAAGGAAATTGATGAAAGCTTCAGGGAAATAACCTTCTTCACGATATCCTTTGGAAATAGTTCCTGTTTGAGGATCTTTGAAGTCGAGAGGAAAAACGGGGAAACCAAATTTATCGCCATCTCGTTTGCTCAATTTACCTTTTCCTTCAGGTTTTAAAATGAGCGAAAGATGAGCAAATTCTGGAGCTTCCCAATTGAATGCTTCATACAGTAAAACGTGTAATCCCATTGAAGGTAACCATTCTTCACCACGAATAACATGTGTGATTTTCATTAAATGATCGTCCACAATATTGGCAAAATGATAGGTTGGCATTCCATCGTTTTTTACCAAAACTTTATCGTCCAACGTATTGGTGTTTACCGAAAATTTACCACGAATAATATCTTCCAAATCCAGCTGTCTGTTTTCTGGCATTTTAAAACGTACAACGTATGGGGTTTTCTTATCGAGCAATTCTTGCACTTCGCTCTCTGAAAGGGCAATACTATTTTTCAGGTGTTTTCTGGTTTGGGATCCGTAGGAGAAAACTTCGCCTTTTTCTTCATATTCTTTACGGATAGCGTCGAGTTCTTCAGCGGTATCGAAAGCCAAGTATGCGTAATCTGTTTTTAGAATTTCTGCAGTATATTGATCGTAAATATCGCGACGCTCGCTTTGTTTATAAGGTCCGTAGGGTCCGCCGTGTTTTGGACTTTCGTCGGGAATTATTCCGCACCATTCAAGGGCTTCCATAATATATTCTTCGGCGCCTTCCACGAATCTTGTTGTATCGGTATCTTCAATTCTTAAAACGAAATCTCCACCGTTATGTTTTGCAAAAAGGTAATCGTATAAAGCGGTTCTTGCACCACCTAAATGTAAAGGTCCTGTTGGACTTGGCGCAAAGCGCACTCTAACTTTACTCATATCAAGAAAAATTTTGGTGCAAAATTAGGGAAATAAAAAATTTCTGAACGATGAACGTGAAAAGATTTTTTTAAGAGCGCTTTTTATATTTTTCGTTTTTGAGTGACAAAATCTAAACCATTTTGCAAAGCAGATTTTAGGGGATATTTCCGTTGCATTTCTTCTTGATTTTGCAGGAAAGCATTTTTTGCTGTATTTCTTAATTCTAATATCAAATCTTTGTAGTACGCATCTAAAGCATTATTCTTTAAAATGTCGTTATAAAATTTAAATCGTACACTTAGCATTTTCAAGATTCTTTTGTAATCTGAAAAATCTTTGTTTTTCAAATACATCTTAATGAGATGTTTCAAATTTTTGAGATTTAACGAGAAAAAATTTTGTCCCACTTGCTGGCTCTCATGAATACGGTAATTGTAAAGTTTTTTGTCAAGAAATAGATATTTCTTTTCCTTTGCTGCGATTAGTGCAATAAATTCATCGTGATGAATTTCTGAGACTGAAGGGAATTCTGGAATGGTCATCAAAAAGCTTTTCCGGGCTGCCATTGCCGAACCTGTGGCAATATTGGTAACATTCGCTATTAAAGAAAAATAATCAATAACCTCAGAATTTTGCATTTTTGCAAGTAGCGCAGGAATGTCCCAAACAGAGGTTGAATTTGTAATTATTTGATCATTTAAAATTCCATTTCCATTGGATGAGATTACTTTTATTTCAGGATTTTGCTTAAAAGCTTCTAAAAAAGTTTCTACTTTAAAGGGTAGCCATTCATCATCTTGATCCGCAAAGAATACGATTTCATTTTTGCAATGTTGAATTCCTTTTTGAAAACCCGCTGTACTTCCAATATTTGTTGGGTTGTGAAATATCTTGATAATAGGGTAGTTGTGCTGGTATTTTTCTAAAATACTCAGGGTTTCGTCGGTCGAGCAATCATCGCAAATAATAATCTCATCTATAGGAATCGTTTGCTGAAGAATGGAATCTAATTGTTGAGCAATATATTTTGCACCATTATAGGTACAGATAACGACTGATGTTTTCGTAGTCTTCATACTAGAATTTCAATGATGGATCAATTTTAATTCAAACCTATGGAAGGTAAAGAAATGCTTTGATGAGGATGAATATTGAGCACATATTTGATCCAATTGGTAAAACTATATTTTTCTTTCAATTGTTGATTGATTCGGTATTCAGCAGCTAAAAAATCTTCAAAACCAGCCATGTCTTCGTTTTCTACAATAAAGATGTTATTAGGATCATAAAAGTCATAATTCCGAATGGATTTATTGCTTGTAATAAGCTTTTTGTCGCTTCCTAAAGCTTCAAAAGTTCGAAAGGAAAGTCCGTTATGAACACCGCTTGAAACATCAATTAAAATTCCGGATTCGTTTACCAATTCAAGGTTTCGCTCAAAAGTAATCGGTTCCTGAATAATATTGATTGCCGTATTTTTGTATTTCTCAATCACCTGTTTTTTGTTTGAAAGAATCATAATATTACTTTCCAAGTGATTTTTTTTAATTCTATCAGCGATTTGATCGAGGTAGTTCACTCTATTTTTAAAATAATTACCGACAAAATAAACCGATTTAGGATTAAAATTTTTGGTGGAAGGATTTTCGTAATCGAAGTAAAAATTTGTTAATGGGAGCTGATTTTGGCGAACGTCTGCTTCATCGAAAACAAAAAAACGATCGAAATATTGCACATACTTTTGTACATCCGGAAAACGTTTCATGCCATCCCATTGATAGCCAATCATCTCATTGCATTTTCCTTTTAGATACTTCAAAAATTCTTTAGGATAAACATCTGGCCTGATGATAAATGCGTAATCTGCCTTATGATGAAGTTGTGATAGTTTTTCCTCAATATTGGCTTTTTCTTCTGCGAAGCGCAATTTCTTTTTTACCGATTTGTCATTGAGAAAAGTTTTCGAAAGAAAATTCTTAATTTGATCTGTTTTGCTTTTGTAAGTGTAGTTTTGGTCAAAGCAAATATTCACAACATTGAAACCTAAAAACTGGAGGTTTTTTATAATTTTTTCGCTGATAAATCCCTTATCGGGAGCTCCGAATATGATGGTCTTCTGCATTTTCATTTTCCTTCTTTTTTATATACTCATATTGTTTCGCGAGTGTACAGAATTTGTAATTGGCCTTAAGCGCTGCAAAAATTAAGCCTTGTTTCCCATCAAAGATTCCACCCTTTAAAAAATAATATTTTATGAAGCGAACCATTGGAGAAAAAATCAGTTTAAGTGAGGCAATATCTTGAGGTTTTCTCCTCAATAATTCTGCGTTGGTGTAGCGTTCAGTTTTATTTAAAATATCGGAAATTGAATCATTAACCAAATGGATGATGGCAAGATTTTTATCTCTCTCTAATTTAAGTATTTTGCCATTGATTTCAGGCGTTGCATGAATTTTGGGAGGCCAATAAATTTTATCTTTTTTAAAGAGTCGAATATTGAAATCGGGAAATGAACTTCTCATAAATTTCCCCATAAAATAGTTTTTTCTTGGGATGGCTAACGCGTCGAATTCTTGTTGATGCAAAAGTTGATCAATTGTTTTTTTTAGCGCTTCAGGAATAACTTCATCCGCATCTAATAATAAAACCCATTGATTTCTTGCACTTTGAATTGCGAAATTTCGTGCAGGTTCTACGAAGCCTACGCTTTCATGGTATACTATTTTTGCGTAAAATTTTTGTGCAATTTGTACAGTTTTATCGGTACTTTGCATATCGCAAATTACAATTTCATCAAATTCTTTTACTGATTCAAGTACCTCTTCGAGGTATTTTTCCGAATTAAAAGTATTAATTACAATTGAAATGCTTTCGGTCATATAGTGAAGTCTGATATCGTCTTTTCAATAATTGCCACGCAGTCCAAAAGTTGATCTTTTGTAATCACCAAAGGTGGAGCTAATCGGATAATATTACCATGCGTTGGTTTTGCAAGTAATCCGTTTTCTTTTAGTTTTAAACAGATATTCCAAGCCGTTTTGCTGTCCGGTGAATCATTGATGAGAATGGCGTTGAGCAATCCTTTTCCTCGAACTTTCGTAATTAAGTTTGTTTTGGCAATTAATTTTTCAATTTCATTGCGAAACAACGTTCCTAATTCTTCCGCTTTTTCAGAAAGGTTTTCTTCTAAAACCACATCCAACGCAGCGGTTGCCACGGCACAAGCTAAAGGATTTCCACCAAAAGTAGAACCATGTTGCCCGGGTTGAATTACATTCATTATTTCGTTATTCGCTAATACTGCAGAAACGGGATACATACCGCCAGAAAGTGCTTTCCCTAAAATTAAAATATCGGGTTGCACGTTTTCATGTTGGCAAGCAATTAATTTTCCGGTTCTCGCAATTCCGGTTTGCACTTCATCAGCGATAAAGAGAACGTTGTGTTTTTTGCAGAGTTCAGAAACGGCTCTTAAATAGCCATCATCAGGTACAAAAACGCCCGCTTCGCCTTGAATTGGTTCCACTAAAAATGCGGCAATATTGTAAGCTTCATTTTCTAAAACTTCTTCTAAAGCAGTAAGATCATTATAGGGAATTTTTATAAATCCTGGCGTAAAAGGTCCATAATTTTTATTGGCATCGGGATCGTTGGAGAACGATACGATCGTGGTGGTTCTTCCGTGAAAATTGTTTTCGCACACGATTATTTTTGCACTATTTTCAGAAATGCCTTTAACTTCATAACTCCATTTTCTTGCAAGTTTCACGGCAGTTTCAACAGCTTCAGCTCCTGAATTCATGGGAAGAACTTTATCAAATCCGAATAGAGAAGTGATTTTTTCTTCAAAAGAGCCCAATTTTGAATTGTAAAAAGCACGTGATGTTAACGAAAGTTTTTGGCATTGCTCGACCATTGCATTCACAATTTTTGGATTCGAGTGTCCTTGATTTACGGCAGAGTACGCAGATAGGAAGTCGTAGTATTTCTTTCCTTCCACATCCCACACAAAAACACCTTCACCGCGATCGAGAACGACAGGAAGTGGATGGTAATTGTGCGCGCCAAATTCGTTTTCTAAGGCAATATAATAATCGGAGTTGTGAGCAATTTCTGATGTTGACATCTGTTCGGGTTTTTGCAAATTTACTGTTTTTAGCGATGGTGTGAAAATACAAAAAACTGCCTCAATAGAAGCAGTTTTTAATAAATAAATATATTTTGGTTAACGATCATCAAAATCAGGATCCATCACAAAATCTTCCATAAATTTTGTGGTGTAATTTCCTGCTACATAATCTTCGTTTTCCATAAGTTGTTGGTGGAAAGGAATTGTAGTTTTTACGCCTTCAATATAGAATTCTTCCAGAGCTCTTTTCATTTTGGCAATGGCTTCTTCTCTAGTTTGCGCAGTGGTAATTAATTTCGCAATCATAGAATCGTAATTGGAAGGGATGGAGTAGCCGCTATATACATGAGTATCTACTCTAATTCCATGGCCTCCAGGAATATTTAAACTTGTAATTTTTCCTGGCGATGGTCGAAATTCGTTAAAAGGATCTTCTGCATTAATTCTACATTCGATTGAATGCATTTTCGGAAAGTAATTAATTCCCGAAATGGGTGATCCAGAAGCTAATAAAATCTGTTCGCGAATTAGGTCATAATCAACCACTTGTTCGGTAATAGGATGTTCCACCTGAATTCTCGTATTCATTTCCATAAAATAAAAATTACGGTGTTTGTCTACTAAAAATTCAATGGTTCCAACGCCTTCATATCCAATGAATTCTGCTGCTTTTACAGCTGCTTCTCCCATTTTTGTTCGAAGCTCATCGGTCATAAAAGGAGATGGCGTTTCTTCGGTTAATTTTTGATTTCTTCTTTGTACAGAGCAGTCTCTTTCGGAAAGGTGACAAGCTTTTCCGTATTGATCACCTGCAATTTGGATTTCGATGTGGCGTGGTTCTTCAATAAGTTTTTCCATATACATTCCACCGTTTCCAAAAGCGGCAACCGCTTCTTGAATGGCAGATTCCCAATGGTTTTTTAAATCTTCTGCTTTCCAAACAGCACGCATTCCTTTTCCTCCACCACCTGCGGTAGCTTTAATCATCACAGGATAACCGATTTCTTCGGCAACTTTTGCTGCATGTTCATAGCTATCTAACAATCCGTCTGAACCTGGTACACATGGTACGCCAGCCGCTTTCATGGTCGCTTTTGCGTTGGCTTTGTCCCCCATTTTTTCAATTTGTTCTGGGGTAGCACCGATGAATTTTATACCGTTTTTATGGCAAATTCTGGAGAAGTTTGCATTTTCGGAAAGGAAGCCGTATCCAGGATGAATTGCGTCGGCGTTGGTGATTTCTGCCGCAGAAATAATATTGGGAATTCGTAGGTAAGAATCTTTGCTTGGTGCAGGACCAATACAAACGGCTTCGTCCGCAAATCGAACATGTAAGCTGTCTTTATCAGCAGTGGAATATACCGCTACCGTCTTGATTCCCATTTCTTTACACGTACGTAATATACGCATTGCAATTTCACCACGGTTGGCAATTAATATTTTTTTGAACATCGTTTTTTCGAAATTTTAAATTGTAAAGTCTGAATTTTGAATTATTTTAAATGGTGTTCATTTAAAACCGATTTTATCCTCTAAAATTTCTTAAGATGGATCTACTAAAAATAAAGGTTGGTCGTATTCTACAGGAGTGGCGTCATCCACAAGAATTTTTACAATTTTTCCGCTAACTTCAGATTCTATTTGGTTAAAGAGTTTCATTGCTTCAATTACGCAAACTACTTTTCCTACAGAAACTTCGTCGCCAACATTTGCGAAAACATCTTTATCTGGTGAAGGTTTCCTATAAAAAGTACCAATCATTGGCGCTTTAATGGTAATGAATTTACTTTCGTCATCCGCTTCTGGAGCAGCAGGTGTTGGTACACTTGGAGCAGCAGCGGGTTGAGGTGCGCCTACAGGAATTTGAGGTGCAGCAGAATAAACGGTGGGCTGTGGAATATAGCTAACTTCGTTTCCAGCTAACGGTGTTTTAATGGTGATTTCAAAATCTTTTGTTTTGTATTTTACCTCCGAGACTTCGGCCTTTGATACAAATTTAATTAGATTTTGTATGTCTTTAATGTCCATAAATTTTGTTTTTATTAATCTCCAAAGATACTTAAAAAGCACAAAAAAAGAACAAAACCACTCGACATTTTAAAAAAAATCGAGTGGTTTTGTTCTAAATTACTTTTTTTAGCGAAAAAAAAAGTATATTAATTTTCTTCAGTAGTTTCTACTTCTTTTTCTAATACTACTTTACCTCTGTAGTATAGTTTACCTTCATGCCAATGTGCTCTGTGATAAAGGTGAAGTTCTCCTGTTGCTGCATCTTTTGCTAGTTGTGGAGCTACTGCTTTGTAGTGTGTTCTTCTTTTATCTCTTCTTGTAGATGATTGTCTTCTCTTAGGATGTGCCATTTTAATAATTTTTAATTGATGAATGATGAGATTCCTCATCTCATCCTACAAACTATTTTATTTAATTTTTATCTTTTAATTTTCTTAAAGCATCCCATCTTGGGTCGCTTTCGTTTTCTTGTTCTTTCTCTTCTTCTGCTTTAGGACTAAATTGGTCTAGAATTTCTAAATCTTCTTCTGAAACATCAGGTGAAATTTTCTTCATTGGTATCGAGAGTACCACATCTTCATAAATCAACTGTGCTACATTAAAGCTATGATCGTGCATGGGGATGGTTATTACATCTTCATCACTATCATCATATTCTTCGCCAAATTTTACCAATACATTAACTTCGTTTTCGATGGGATGGCGAAAGTTTTGATTGGTGATATCGCAAACTAATTCTACATCTCCAGAAGTTTTTATGCTGAATTCTAGAAAAGTGGAATGTTTATCCATTTGCACTTCTGCTAGAATTTCAGGATTGGTAAATTCCTGTTCTGTATCGAAAAGTTGAAAGAACGTCTTATCAATTTCAAAACGAAAATTATGTTTTCCGTTTTTCAGCCCAGAAAAGCTAACGTCGTAGTTTTTAAGCTTGTCCATAAATTGAGTGTGCAAAAATAAAACAAATTATTAATATTACAAAATTTTTTTTGAAGTCTTTAGAATCTGCTTTATGAAATTATTTTAATTGTTTAGGATTGATTGTCTTCTGGCAAATCTTCATCAACGCCATTATCCGTATTTGTTCTTCGTGGTCGAAGGCGATGTTTCATCAAATCTTGGTATTCGTTGCGATTGTTGAAGATTTTTATTGCACTAAAGATTGCTTCAGAGAAGCTTAATTCATCGGCTATGTTTTTTCCTGCAATGTCGTACGCAACACCGTGATCGGGCGATGTTCTGATAAAAGGCAGTCCCGCGGTGTAATTAACGCCTTCATCGTAAGCGATTGTTTTAAATGGCGTAAGTCCCTGATCGTGATACATGGCTAAAATTGCATCGTATGCGCGGTATTTTTCGGGTTGAAAAAAACTATCGGCAGGGAAAGGTCCAAATGCTAAAATGCCTTGATTAAAGGATTCGTTGATGGCAGGTTGAATAATTTCAATCTCTTCTTTTCCGATAGCGCCACCGTCGCCTGCATGCGGATTTAAACCTAAAACAGCGATTTTTGGCTTTTCGATACAAAAATCTTCAATTAGGGTTTGGTTGAGCATTTTAAGTTGCTTCTTAATTTTTTCTTTAGAAATGTTTTGAGCAACTTCGGAAACGGGGATATGGTGTGTAGAAACGGCGACTTTAAGATCTTCGCTAATCATGAACATTAGACCTTTTCTCTCGAATTTTTCTTCTAGATATCCTGTGTGTCCCGCATGTTTAAAGCCATATTTAAGCATTTCATCTTTATTGATAGGGGCGGTTACTAAAACATCGACTTCATTATTCATCAAAGCATTGGTAGCTGCTTCCAGAGATTCAATTGCCATCTTCGCAGAGCTTTCTGTGGGCGTTCCTAATTCAACACTTACATTGTCTTTCCAAAGATTCACCATATTGATTTTTCCGCTTTGTGCTTCGGAAGCTTCATTAATATAATTGAAATTTAGATTGAGCTTAAAGATGTTTTTTTGATAGGTAAATAATTTTCCAGAGCCGAAAATAACCGGAGTAAAAAAATCGGTAATGCTTTTATCTTTCAAAGATTTCATAATGATTTCTGGACCGATGCCGTTGAAATCACCAATTGAAATTCCTACTCTTATTTTATGGTGTTTTGGACTCATTTTAGCTATATTTGAAAATTATAGAGTTTACAAATTTAGGAAAAATATATGTTCACGGGAATTATTGAAGCATTAGGAAAGGTAGAAAATATACAGAAAGATGGATCGAATATTCATTTCACGTTAAGTTGTCCTTTTACAGAAGAGTTGAAAATCGATCAAAGTCTTGCGCATAATGGTTGCTGTTTAACAATCGTTAAAGTGGTAAATGGGCAGTATACAATAACGGCCATTAATGAAACTTTAGCAAAAACAAACCTTTCCCAATGGAAAATAGGTAGCGAAATTAATTTGGAAAGATGTGTTTTGATGAATGGTCGTTTAGATGGTCACATTGTGCAAGGACATGTGGATAAAACGGGCGTTGTTCATGCTATTGAAGATAAAGATGGAAGCCATATTGTTACCATAAAATATTCGGAAGATGAAGGTTTTGTAACCGTTCCTCAAGGTTCTATTACGATTAATGGAACGAGCTTAACGGTTGCTAAAAGCGAAGATTTTCAATTTTCTGTTGCGATCATTCCCTACACTTGGGAGTTCACCAATATGAAAAATTTGCAAATTGGCGATTTGGTTAATCTCGAATTTGATATCATTGGGAAATACGTTTCTAAATTAATGAGTACGAATGCATAAAACTTCTGGGTATCGTTCATATAGTCTGAGGAACAGGATTTTCCTTGGCTTTATGCTGATCTGTATATTAAGCATTTTGGGATCGGGTGTGCTCTCTTTTTATATCTTAAGAAATAACGCTCAAGAGCAAAGTCGTACACAAATGCAGAAAGATTCCGACGCAATGATGTCTGCTTTGGATTATGCCGTAAGCCATACACAGATTGATACGCAAGATTTACCGCGCGTTTTAGAGAACGATATTTTCGAAATTTCAGATATCAATAAACAAGATATTATTCTTTACAATTTGCAGGGAGAATTTTTAATTTCAAATAAAGATTATCACTTAATCGCGCAGAAGAAAATACCTTTTGAAATCATCAATAAAATTTTAAAATCTGATAATCGGGTGGATAAAAAAAGTTACGATGAAAAAACCAAAAGCACGGTAACATCCTCCTACATGATTTTAAAAAATAATATGCTGGAACCTATCGCAATTGTTTATTTCCCGTATTATCATAATGATTCTGCGTATGTTGACGTATTTAAAAAATATGTGAAGTACATTGTGTTAATCGACCTTGTGATCATTATTTTCAGCGTTTGGTTAAGTTTGTTGATTTCGAAGAATTTAACAAAAACACTTACTCGTTTTTCGGATAAAATCAATCGTGTAAACTTTTTCGAAAAAGATTTAAAACCAATTCGTTATTACAAAAACGATGAATTGGGTTCGTTGGTGAAAGCCTACAATAAAATGATTTTGCAAATTCAAGATCAAAAAGAAAGGCTAAGTCACACCGAAAGGGAACATGCTTGGCGAGAAATGGCTAAGCAAATTGCTCACGAAGTTAAAAATCCGCTGACCCCAATGAAATTGACCATTCAGAATTTTGTGCGTAGATTTAATCCAGAAGATCCTGAGATTACCCAAAAAGTGAAAAAAATGGGCGATACGATGGTGGATCAAATTGATGTAATTGCCGCCGTTGCAAGTGCGTTTTCGGAGTTTGCGCAACTTCCTGAAAAGAATAACGAGGTTTTTAGTTTAAATAAAGAAATTACGAATATAGTGCAGATTTTCAGTGGTGATCGAATATTTGTACATGCCAACCAGCCGTCAATAATGATCAATATGGATCGTATTTACCTCAACAGAATCATCACCAATTTAGTGACCAATTCCAAACAGGCCGAGATGCCAGATCGCCCGCTCAATATTAATATCGATATTGAAAAAATGTACAAAAGGATAACGATTACGGTAGAAGATAATGGTACTGGGATTGATCCAGAAATTCAAAACAGAATATTTGAACCTAATTTTACTTCAAAAAATTCTGGAATGGGATTGGGTTTAACCATGGTTCGTAAAATGATTGAAGATTACCAAGGGACCATTACAGTAAATTCAGGAGTTGGAGTGGGAACAAAATTTGTAATTTCACTTCCTTGCAATACGTAACTAATGAAGCCTTTTCGATTTCAAAGATTTCAAATTTATCAATCTGAAGATGTTTTTAGAGTGGGGACAGACGCGGTTCTTCTTGGCGCTTTATCAAATGTAAGTACAGCAAAACATGCTTTAGAAATTGGCTGTGGAACAGGAATTATCTCGTTGATGATTGCTCAACGAAATCTTTCGGTTACTATTAAAGCGCTAGATATTAATGACCAAGCCGCTGCTCTTTCGATTTTTAATTTTAAAAACTCTCTTTTTGCTGATCGACTTTCGGCAATTGAAGCTAATTATTCTACTTGGAAAGCGGATGAAGAGTTTGATCTGATTTTTTCAAATCCTCCGTATTTCGAGGAAAATTCTTCTCAAAAACACATTTTAGCAAGACAAAGGATTTCTTTGAACTTCCTTCAACTGTTGGAAAAATCTTCTATTTTATTAACTGAAAATGGAATTCTTTCAATTATTATTCCTGCGGAGTCAGTTGATGAAATTGTTGAACTCGCATCGAAATTTCACCTTTATTTAAACCGGAAAATTAATATTTATGGAATTGAAGGAGGAACTGTAAAACGAAGTATTTTAGAGTTTTCTAGAAGTGAGCAACAAGTGGTTGAATTTGATTTCTGTATCGAGAAAGCTCCGAGAAAATATTCCGATCAGTATTTGGAAATCACCAAAGATTTCCATGTTTTTTCAAAATAAAAAAACTCTCATGCATTGCATCAGAGTTTAATGAATATAAATTATCTTCTATTTTTATTCAAAAAGTTCAGCGGTATTCATTACATGAACCTTTCCGTCTTCGCAGCGAATCGCTTCGCCAGGGAAATTATGAATCATGTGGTAATCGTGAGTGGCCATAACAACTGCACAATGATTTTCAACCGCAACTTGCTTGAGTAAAGTCATAATTCCATTAGAGGTTTCTGGATCAAGATTTCCAGTGGGCTCATCCGCTAAAATTAATTCTGGATGATTAAGTAAAGCCCTTGCAATGGCAATACGTTGTTGTTCGCCACCCGAAAGTTCATGTGGCATTTTATGTTTTTTCGTCTTCATTCCAACGCTACTCAACACATCGTTTATGCGATCGTCGATTTGCGTTTTATCCTTCCAACCTGTAGCTTCTAAAACAAATTTTAGATTCTTCTCTATAGTTCTGTCGGGTAAAAGTTGAAAATCTTGGAAAACAATACCCAATCTTCTTCTCAGGTTGGGTACCTCGGAAACACGAAGTTTTTCTAAGTCGAATCCTGCAACATCTCCACTTCCACCAGCCAAAGGAATGTGCCCATACAATGTTTTTAGTAATGAACTTTTCCCGGAACCTGTTTTACCAATAAGGTAGCAAAATTTACCTTTTTGTATGTGAAGATCTACATTGCTTAAAACAATAAAATTTTTCTGTGCAATTGTAGCGTTGTTCAGGTTGATAATGTTTTCTCCTTGTATATCTCTGTGTGGCATTTGTATCGGTAAGTTGCTCCGAGTATTCGGATTTTAATTAATGGTTAAAAATAATTAAAACTTAGTAGTAGCGCAAAAAATTGGGAAATTTTAACAACAAAAAAATGCCTGAAAAATAAGTTTCTTCAAGCATTCCTTGTATATGATAATACAGAAATTATCTCTTAGCGCGTACAGCACTAACGGTTAATCTCTTTCTGCCTTTTGCTCTTCTTGCGGCCAAAACTCGTCTACCGTTTGGTGTAGACATTCTTTCTCTGAAACCGTGTTTGTTTCTCTTTTTTCTTTCGGATGGTTGAAATGTTCTTTTCATTATTTCAGGATATAATGTGTCGTAATATTCTTAAAAATTCAGGTTGCAAAGATATCAAAATTTTATAAAAAGACAAATTGTTTTTTAAAAAAAATGTTTCGGGATATTTTTACTTTCGTTTTGCGAAGGTAAGCTTTTCTTCGGATATGCAAGAAAGATGTATCTTTGAACTTCAAAAATTCTACTTAGTATTATGTTTTCAGCCCAAGAAATTTCCGAAATCCGTGAGTTTATTGTTCCAGGTAAAAAAATCGTTATTCTTACTCATTATAATCCAGATGGCGATGCAATCGGAAGTGCTTTAGGTTTGAAACATTTTCTTAACGCGAGAGGAGTAGAAGCAAATGCTATTGTTCCGAATGATTTTCCAAAATTCCTGAAATGGTTACCAGAAGCCAAGAAAATTACCATTGCCGACTATAAAAGAAAGCTGGCATCACAAATGATAAGCGAAGCAGATGTGCTTTTTATTCTTGATTTTAACGCCTCTCATCGTAGTGGAAATTTGGTTGGGCCTTGGATTGATCGTTCTCAAGCGATAAAAATTCTCATCGATCATCATCAACAACCAGATGCTTTTGATTACTCTTATTCGGATACTTCTGTCCCAGCAACCTGCCAAATGGTGTATCATTTTATTCAAGCTTTGGGTGATGAGAGGATTGTAAATCAGCAAATTGCAGAATGCTTGTATACGGGAATAATGACGGATACAGGTGGTTTTCGATTTCGTTCAACAAGTTCTACAACGCATAGAATTGTTGCGGATCTTATTGACAAAGGAGCGGATCCCGCTAAAATTTCAACCCATGTTTTAGATACCAATACGGTTTCTAGACTTCATCTTTTAGCGTTAATTTTAGGAAGAATCGAGCTTACGAAAGAAGGTAAAGTGGCGATTTTGTACCTAAAAAGAGATGAGTTAAAAGAGTTTGGTTTTGAAAAGGGCGATACCGAAGGTTTTGTAAACTACGGATTAAGCATTTTAGGAACGCAAGTTTCAGCGTTTTTTATGGAAGATTTGTATGAAGATTTTATTAAAATTTCGTTCCGAAGTAAAGATAATGTGGATGTGAATCAGTTTGCGCGAACCTATTTTAACGGTGGTGGACATATTAATGCAGCCGGAGGTAAATATTTTAAAAACATACACGACACCATTCATGATTTCAAGGCCTTTGTAGAAAACGAGAATTTTTAATTTCTATAAAGAACAAAGAATATTTAACTTTCCTTGTTGTAATGGAACTTTGATGATGAATTGCTAGTGTTTTTCTTCTTTAAAAGCATTTAATTTTTCACACGTAAATTGGTAAACCTCTTGAAACATGTTTTCTAATCCATCTTTTTTAAAGATGCTGTATTTTAACATGTCGGGAGGATTAATAAAAATATCACAATTGTCTTTTTTTGAATACACCGAATTTGAGATCGCGAGATGAAGAATCCTGTCGAACTCTTTAGCGGTACTCATCTTGTTTACAGGTTCGTATCCCATTGAATTTACATGCGAACCAATTAATAAATCGTATTTATTTTGAATGGGCTCAGTTGGTAGATTATTGAGGACACCGCCGTCAACATAAAACTTATTCCCGATAATCACCGGTGGAAATACAAATGGAACAGCAGCTGTTGCCAATAATTTTTCGTACAATTTACCTTTACAAAAATATTCAATCGTACCGTTTGTTAGCTCAGATGTTGCCACATAAAGTGGAATTTTTAAAGTTTTGAAATCGTCTTCAGGAATATATTTTGAGAAAATAGTCAATAAAAAATTGGGATTAAAAATTCCGTTTCTGGAAATTCTAAATGTGGAACGCGAAAAAAAGGTTTCGTTTCGAACAATTTCCATCATTTCGGAAGGTGTTTTTCCGTACGCGTAAAAAGCGCCAACAATCGCACCCGCACTTGTGCCGGAAATTACCGCAGGGGTAAGGTTGAATTCCTCAAGCGCTTGTAGAACTGCAATATGAGCAATGCCTCGCATTCCGCCACCCGAAAGTGTTAATCCGATAGTTTTGTTTTTGTGTGATCTTGAATAGAAAGACATGATCGTTTTTACGGTTTTAAGGTTCGTCGCATTCTTCTTCTACTTTTGTAAACAGCTTGTAGAAGGCATCTTGCATACTTCCAGAATCGAGATGTTCTTCCAATTGGTTGTTGTTGCAATTCCACCATCCGAAATTTACCAAATCAATAATTGCATAATCGCGTTTGTTTTGGCTTTTTGAAAAAATGTAAAATTCATTCATGATACGATCGGGATCCACATTTCTTTCGCTCATTTCAATGCGGAGTTTTTTCCACTGTTGCATCAGGTTTTCATCGTTGTTGTTTAGTGCTTCAGCGTAAATTTTGCATTTTGCAGGTGAATTGTTATTTATTAGAAATTTAGGATCAGAATAGGCCTGAATTTCAATTCGTTTTAATTCGTACACTTTTTTTAATTGTTCAAGGATTTTCTTTTTAATAATTGTCCAAAATGGAGTGTTTACAACTTTTAAAGCGCTAATTTCGGAACTGATTTTCTGATAATCATGATCGAGTTTTTGAAGAATATTCTTTTGATTGGATCGAACTTTCTCTAAATCCTTTAATTGAAAAACCATCGGAGTTTCAAGGTAGTAGTTGCTGTATTGAAACCATAACTTGTAGGTATCTTGAATTTGTTGTATGCTGTATTTTTGATCATCAAAGTATCCGATGTTGGAGCAAAGCTCAGTATCGAATTTAAAAATACCTTTTCCAGGATTTTCAAATGGATTATTTTGAGTTGCGTTTAAAGGAGAAAGAAAAATGGAGAAGGTGAACAGTAGTGCTAAAGGGATTGTTTTAACCATAAAATGTGCGTTAGAAAACCAAATGTTTTGGGAAATTGTGTAGTAATTCAGTATTGATAATTGCTGCGCAAATTTCTGGTTTTTCCCAATGTCCATTATGTCCACAATCGAGCATATATGTTTTAATATTGGATTTATTTGGAATGTGTTTCATAAAGGTTTCCGCTTTTACAGCATTATCTTGTTTCCCCGTAATGATTAGAATTTTTTCTTGAAATTCCTCCAAAACATTCGTGCGATCTGGTCTTTCGGCAATTCCAAGTTGTGTGGCTTTTACGCCTTCGGGATTGGTTGAAAGTGCGATTTCCTTTGCGATATTTATTTTGCCTTCAAGAATATCTTTTTCGTTTTCGCTGAATAGGTTGGGAATGCTGGTGTTTACAAATAAAGAAAAATTAGTGTCGATAATTTCCAAACTGCGTTTACGAATGCTTTTCTTTTCTTCGCTATCGGCCAATGTTGATGAAAAAAAGAGTGTGATGCTCTTTAGTTTTTCAGGGAATTTTTCAGCGAACGCTAAAGCGGTATAGCCGCCCATCGAATGACCTAAAAGATGAACTTTGCCTAATTCTAAATCTTCAATAACGGCGTTTACTTCTTCGGCCATGCTTTCCATGCTTTGGATTTTTCCCATCACTTCAGATTGTCCATGTCCAGGAAGATCGATTTTCAATAGCGTAAATTCTTTAGAAAGAGATTTTTCCAAATCTTCCCAAATGCTGAGGTTTTCCATAAATCCGTGAAGAAGAACAAGGGTTTCTTTGCCTTCTTGTTTCATTTCGAAGTTGAGCATCGTGTTGTTTTTTAATGTTTCAAGTTACAATTTAATATCAATATAATCGGCAAATCCTGTGTCGTTAACCATATCTTGAAGTCGCCAGGTTTTTCCGCCGTCTTTACTTAAAAAAGTTTTGCTTCCTTTTCGGGTATAGGGTTTTCCGTTGTCGTAATCTTGAATGCTTTGGGTAATTTCACCATAAAAGTTGAAGTGTTTTTCACTAACCCGAAGCGCGGTTCCTTTAATTTTTAAATAGTTTTTTCCAGATTGATCTTCCCCGTCAACCGAATATTCGTCATTATTTCCATCTACTTTTGTAAAGTTTACTTTACCACTTCCAGAAATCATGTTATGTGTTAATTGATGTGTTCCCGAAAGATTTTTAAATCTCGGAGTGTTACGAATGCTGTCGTTAATTTTGGTTCGCGCCTTATTTATTGAATCGATTATTTTTGTGCTGTCGATCGATTTGTCCGTAATTTCAGAATTCGATGTGTTTTCTTTTGTGCAAGAGGAAAGGAATGCTAATGCTACAATTGTGTAAATGGTTTTCATAGAATATTTTTTGAATTCAAAAATAAAAAAAAAGAGTGCGAAATTGCACTCTCATCAATCTTTTCAAACGTTATTTTGTAAGTTCTGAAACTATTTTTTCTTCGGAAGGTTTTAAATCGGCAATTCCGTATCGTTCACTTTTTGCAATCGCAAGATTATCCAAAATATCTACAAAGTTTTTATAATTGGCCTCTTTGGTAGGTTTTATTAGGATTGTAAATGAATCGGGTTTTGGTGCTTTTTGTTTGTATTGTTGGATGGTTGAAATCATTTCCATTCCCGAAAGTGTGGTTTCGTGAATGTCCGATGTTTTCAAATCTTTAGCGCTTTTTTGATAGTAAAAAACGCGATCGTTGTTGCCGATAATAAATGTGAGTTGGTTGCGAAAATCAATTTCTGATGTCGTTTCGTTTCCTTTCGCGGGAAGTCCGAGATCCATAATATTCGGTTTTAGAAAACTCGTAGCAAGCATAAAAAATGTAATCAACAAAAACCCAAGATCCACCATTGGTGTCATGTCAACGTGGATGGGCTTGTTTCTGGTATTTGTTTTCTTACCAGATTCTTGAGGAGTAAAATCGGCCATAACGTATTATTTAAAAGTGAAACAAAAAACCATAAATAAAAATTTATGGCAGTGAATTTCAGTTTTAGATGCAAATTATATACCTTTTTGCTTGTTATTTTTAAATTAATTTAAATTCGTCTTCTTTCTTTTGGAAATTTTAGTATTTTCTGTGACTAAAATGTAATTTTAAAAACCTTTTCTGTTGATAAAGTTGCTGCAAATCTTCTGTCTTGTCGAAATCCAACAATTCCTAAAATTTGATTTTTTGCATCCGTAAGAATCCAAATTTTACCTCGATCAAAAGGCGGGATTTTTTCGTCTTTACAATATTTGGATATTTTTTTTCGACCGTCCATGCCGATCGGATAAAATGCATCTCCAGATTCTCTTCTTCGAACTTTTAAAGGGAAATGAATTTTGTCTGCGTTCAATAACCAAGCTCCTTCCGAAGGTTTTTTAAGTTTTGAAAATTCAGAAAGAGAAAGGGTTTTGTTTGTGTCTGAATGTGAAAAGGTTACCGATTTCTTTTCCTTGCGCTCTTTTTTATTTACATCTTTAAAGATGAAAGCGTCGCTAACAACCCAAAGATCAAAATTGGGCGATTGAAATGTGCTTCCGTTTTCGGAGGTAAGCATTTTCTGAATTTCATTTTTGCTTTCAAATCCAAATTTTCTAAACAATTCAAATTGAATAAAAGAAGTTTGCGAACTGAATTCATTTTTCAAAACGCGAATTTCTGAAGATGTTTCCTTAAAAATAGCGTTGTATATTTTTTCAATATACTCTTCGGTGGTCGTTTTTGTTTGTTTAAGAAGTTGAATGCTTTTGCTGAAATTCGTCAAAAAATCTGCATTGGTTTTTAAAAGCTTCGGAACAATGTGGTTTCGAATTTGGTTGCGCAAATAATCATCTTTAAAATTACTTTTATCGTCCCGAAATTCAATTTCATTACGCTCCGCGAATTCCAAAATTTCTTTTTTAGAAAAACCCAAAAGCGGCCGAATAATTTGATTGTCATTTTCAGGAATTCCGCTCAAACCACGAATTCCACTGCCTCTAGAAAGGTTAATAATAAAAGTTTCTAACGTATCGTTGAGGTGATGTGCAGTTGAAATAAAATCAAGATGTTGTTCTTTTGCAATGTTCCGAAAATACGTATAGCGCAAATCTCTCGCCCAAGTTTGGATTGAATTTTCTGGCTTTTCTTCCTCTTTAACGGAATAAACATGCAACGGGATTTGGTGCTTTTCGCAGTATATTCTCACCAATTGTTCGTCTAAATCCGATTCCTCACCTCGCAATTTATAATTAATATGTGCCACCTGAAATTCAAAATTCGAAATTCGAAAAAGATGCAAAAGTACCATCGAATCTGATCCGCCACTTACCGCAAGAAGAATTTTAACTTTGGATTCTTGATTGAGAATTGTGTTGAGGTGCTGAAGAAAAGTCTTTTCAGAAAGCATGTTAAAAAACTTAAAATAAACTTAAATAAGGCAAAGATAAAGCTTCTTTTAAAAAGGTTTTTGTACATTTGAAATATTATAAAATTACTTTTTTATGAAATTATTGAAAGCTTTTACATTAGGTTTTGCTGCATTAACATTAGCGAGCTGCGTAAGCAGAAAGCAGTATGATGCACTGAATCTTAATTACAAACAGAGTATTGAAAATCTCGCAGAAAGACAGCGTGAAATTCAGGATTTAAAATCGCAAAATTCAGGATTAAGCAGCGAGAATAATTTGCTTAAAAATCAAAATGATGCTCTAAAAACATCATTGGATGCGTGTTTGAGCAATACAGGCGCTTCTTCTGCAAATATTGATAAATTGGTGGGCGAAATCAACTCTTCTAACAAATATATTAAGCAGTTAATTTCTACCAACTCTAAAAACGATAGTTTAAATTTGGCGCTTTCCAACAAGCTAAAACGTTCTTTGGATAATATTGCAGACGATGATGTAAATGTTAAAGTGTTGAAAGGAGTGGTAATGATTTCACTTTCCGACAAAATGTTGTATAAAACAGGCGATTACAATATTCTTCCTGCTGCGCAAGAAGTGTTAGGTAAAGTGGCGCAAGTAGTAAACGATTACGATACATATTCTGTTTTAATCGAAGGAAATACCGATAACGTACCATTGAATTCTAGTAATTTACCGAAAGACAATTGGGATCTTTCTGCACTTCGTGCAACATCGGTTGCAAAAATCCTGCAAACAAAATTTGGAGTAAATCCTAATAGAATTACAGCGGGAGGTAGAAGTGAGTACAATCCCAAAACAACCAACGCATCCGTTTCTGGACGTGCGGAGAACAGAAGAACAGAAATCATCATTATGCCTAAACTTGATGAGTTTATGAAATTGATGGATATTGCTCCTGTTAAATAAAACTACCGTCGATTGACGAAGATGAAACTTTGCCGGAGCGTTATACTTCGGCAAAGTTTTTTTATTTTATATCTTTGATTTACAATACCTTTTTATATGAGTTTTTTTGAAGAACAAAATCCAGAAATGGATCGTTATATAGAATTGCATACCTCCGAAGAACCGGAGTTACTCAAGAAATTAAGAAAAGAAACCTATCAGAAAACAACGCAACCACACATGATTTCTGGATATCAGCAAGGGGTTTTACTTTCTATGTTATCAAAAATTTTGAGGCCAGAAAAAATTCTAGAAATCGGAACTTTTACAGGATACGCTGCACTTTGTTTGGCTGAAGGACTTCCTGAAAATGGAACGTTACTTACTTTTGATGTTAACGAAGATTTGGCTTACTTGCCCCGAAAATATTTTGCTGAAAGTCGATTTTCGAATCAAATCGATTTTCGATTACAGAATGCATTGGACTACTTAAAAACTTCAGAAGATGTTTTTGATCTCGTATTTATTGATGCGGATAAAGAAAATTATGTAGAATATTTTAAGCTCATCAAGCCAAGAACTCGTTCAGGGTCAATCATTCTTTTTGATAATGTTTTGTGGTACGGGAAAGTGCTCGATGAAACTCCAAAACAAAAATCTACGCAAAAAATAAAAGAGCTCAATGAAATTGTGGCAAAAGATCCCGATTTCGAAAATCTTATTTTACCTTTGCGAGATGGCCTTAACGTGCTTCGGCGAAAATAAAAGACTTATCATCAAAAAGACACTCATAACACATGAATAAAGCGATCTGTTCGGTATCGGTTGCTCCGCTTCGGGAAACGCCTTTTGAGCAATCTGAAATGGTTACTCAGCTTTTGTACGGCGAAACCTGTACGGTTTTGGAAAAGCAAAAAGGTTGGCTTAAAATAAGAGTGGATTTTGATGGGTATGAAGGATGGATTACGGATCAACAACTCAAGTTTCTTTCAAAAGAACAATGGGAAAATCGCGCATATTTTATCGTTCATGAAAACTTTATTTCAGAAACGGTTGATAATGGCAAATTGTTGCTATCGATAGGATCTGAAGTAGATTTCCCAATTCGGTCATCACGTCCCAATGGCTCGTTGCAAGAAAGCATTGTGCGTATCGCTAAAGAATTTTTAAACACACCGTATTTATGGGGTGGAAAAAGTTTTTTTGCTGTTGACTGCAGTGGTTTTGTGCAATTGGTTTTTAAAGTTCATGGAATTAAATTGCCACGAAACTCTGATCAACAAGCAGAAGTTGGCGAAGCGCTCACTTTTGTGGAAGAAAGTGTGCCTGGTGATCTTGCTTTTTTCGAGGATGAAGAAGGGAAAGTGGTTCATGTGGGAATTATGCTTGGAAATCAACAAATTATCCATTGTTCGGGCAAAGTTCGAATTGATGAACTGGATAGTTCTGGAATTTTTAATACCGAACGCAATCAGCACACGCACAAGCTTCGTTTTGTTCGAAGAGTGCTTTCGGAATAATTTTTCAATCAATGGTTGCAAACAAAATACTTAATTCGATCGGCTTTATTGTGCTGGTGTACATTTGGCTTTTTACAGCGATTAATGTAATGTCGTTGCCCAAAAATATTCCGCTTCATTTTAATCTTGATGGGCGACCTGATTCTTATGGAAATCGATTTTGGATTCTTGCACTTCCAGTTGTGGCAACGGGTATTTTCTATTGTATGAAATATGTTGCAAAGCAAAAAGAAGCTAAAATGATAAAGGAATCATCAGCGATGAACCATAACAGACAAATCACCAATCGATTCGTAAAAATTATATTGATCTATATTTTACTGTTTATTGCTGATATTGCTACAGAAAGCATTTTGGTTGCAAACGGTTATTACACGAGACTCTCAAGCATTTCCACTGTTTTAGTGGTACTTTTGATGCTTACCATTGTAGGGTATTTTATCTACGCTAAAAATAAAATTCACGAAATTCATTAAAGCTAAATTTTTCTTTTGAAACGCATCTATAATATTTTTATCAGTCTTTTCGTAACTAGTTTCAAAATAGGAGCTGTTTTTAATTATAAATTGAAACGTGGCTTGGCTGGAAGAAGACAAAGCTGTGAAATAATAGAAAAAAATATTCAATCAGATAAACCTGTAATTTGGATGCATGCTGCAAGTTTAGGGGAATATGAACAGGGACTTCCGGTATTGGAAAAATTGAAAAGAAATTTTCCTGAACATCAATTTTTGGTCACTTTTTTTTCGCCTTCTGGCTACGAAAATATTCGAAAAAAAGGAACTTTTGCAGATGCAATTTGTTACCTACCTTTTGATCGCGAACCTTGGACGGAAGAATTTGTGCGCAAATTGAATATCGAAATATTCTTTACAATTAAGTATGATTTTTGGTACAATATTCTGGAAGAAATAAAAAAAAGTGGAGCCAGTACATATGCGGTATCGGCGTATTTCTATAAAAAACAAGTTTTCTTTAAACCGTACGGAAAGTGGTTTGTAGAGAATTTAAAACAAAATATCGATTGGTTTTTTCATCAAACCGAAAAATCATCAATTCTTGCCAAGAAAATCGGAATTACAAATGCTACCACCTCTGGTGACACCCGTTACGATCGTGTTCGGCAGAATTTACAAAGAGATAATACCGTTCCTTTTATCAATAATTTTAAAGAAAAAATGACGACTGTTGTTTTTGGAAGTTCTTGGCAAGCGGAAGAGCGGATTGCTGAAATTTTGGCAACTTCGCGAAAGGATATCAAACTCATCCTTGCTCCACACGATCTTAAAAGAGTGGAGGTTTTGAAAAAAGCATTTCCAAACGCGGTTTTATATTCCGAAATGATTAAGCTGGATCGCCTTTATATGGATAATGCGCAAGTGCTTATTATTGATAGTATTGGTTTGCTTTCCAAATTATATTCTTATGCAGATGTTGCTGTTGTAGGAGGCGGTTTTCATTCTGCAGGTTTGCATAATATTTTAGAAGCTGCTGTTTTCGGTGTTCCTGTTTTGTTTGGAAATCACTATAAAAAGAATCCGGAAGCCGATGCATTAATTGCAGGAAGAGGCGGTAAAACATTCGAGGATGAATTTTTTGCTTCAAAATACATTCTTGAATTGTTGAAAAAAGAAGATTTAATGAAACAAATGGGACAAAATGCCCAAAACTTCATTATGATGCAACCAAACGCTGCAGAAATTGTTTTTCAGAAAATGATGAGCGATTACAAGCAACGCATCAATTAAATAGTTTTGAATATTTCATAAAGCCATTAACGGCCCAATTTGCGGTGTAATATAAAGATTTCAGAGTTGAAAATTTCATGTAATCTTTATATACCAAATATTGATCGAGCATTATATTGGTTTTCTTTCTCGAAATGCTTGTCGCGTGCATTCGATACTTGGCCATTGTTTTTGGTAGTGGTTTTCCTTCAGGTATTTTTTTTAGAAGGTTGAGCCACATTACGTGATCTTCCCGTTTGCTTCCAACAGGAAAAAATTCTTTTCCAACTCTTTTAGAATCGTACATCGAACTTAGTAAAGAAAGGCGACATGTTTTTAGTAAATTGTTAAAAGTAACAACGGTGTCTGCCTTGAAATCGTCAATCTTTGGTTGCATGTTTTCATCACAACGTGCGTAATTAGAGTAGGCGAGCTCGGCTTTTTCTTCTTTCATGAAATGAAGCATTTCCTCAAGAAAATTGGGCTCCCAATAATCGTCGGCATCCAAAAAGGTGATATATCTTCCAGAAGCCTTTTCAAGGGCATGGTTTCTGGCGAATCCTGCACCACCATTTTTCTCGGCAACAATTAATTTAATTCTTGGATCATTAAAACTTTTAATAATTTCAGTGGAATGATCTTTAGATGCATCATCGGCAATACACCATTCCCAATCGGTAAAACTTTGGTTTAATACGGAATTTATCGTTTCGCGGATAAATTGGGCTGAATTGTAAACGGGAGTAATGATGGAAACTTCCGGCATTTGTGTTATTTTCTACAAAGGTAAATAAATTCTAAAACGGAAGGATTTTATAAAATCATTATTCTTTAAAAATGAGGCGATAATTAAAATTGTGAATTCCCTTCAAAATAGTAAATTTGTGCAGTCAATTACTTTGTTAAAGCATTAAAATGGAGATTTTTACTTTGGCAAACAACTAAATTAAATAAATACGATGTTCTACGACCACCAGCAGATAGAAAAAAAATGGCAAAATTACTGGGAAGAAAACCAAACTTATAAAACTTCTAACTCTAGTACTAAACCTAAATTTTATGTACTCGATATGTTTCCGTATCCTTCTGGAGCGGGTTTACACGTTGGGCATCCACTTGGGTACATCGCATCTGATATTTATGCAAGGTTTAAAAGGCATCAAGGTTTTAACGTGTTGCACCCTGTTGGCTATGATTCATTTGGTTTGCCAGCGGAGCAATATGCAATACAAACAGGGCAACACCCTGCCATTACTACCGAAAATAACATCAATCGTTATGAAGAACAATTACGAAGAATTGGTTTTTCCTTTGATTGGTCTCGGGAAATAAGAACATCGGATCCTAGTTATTATAAATGGACACAATGGATTTTTATAGAACTTTTCCATTCTTGGTATAATCAATCAAAAGATCAGGCAGAACCGATTTCTACTTTAATTCAGCATTTCGAAGAAAAGGGAACGAAAGATCTTTTTGCTGCTCAAAACGATGTATTACATTTTACTGCGGAGGATTGGAAGAATGCTTCTGATTTGGATCAGCAAGATTTACTTTTAAATTATCGTTTGGCGTACCGTGCAGAAACCACCGTTAATTGGTGTCCTGCTTTGGGAACCGTTTTGGCAAATGATGAGGTGAAAGATGGTAAATCCGAACGTGGAGGTTATCCTGTGTTTCAGAAGAAAATGATGCAGTGGAGCATGCGTATCACTGCATATTCTGAAAGATTGCTGCAAGGTTTACAAAAATTAGATTGGCCTCAACCTTTAAAAGATGCGCAGGAATATTGGATTGGTAAGTCACAAGGCGCTTCAGTGGTGTTCGAAGTTGATAATTCCATTGAAAAAATAGAAGTTTTTACCACTAGGCCTGATACTATTTTTGGTGCAACATTTATGGTTTTAGCTCCAGAAAACCCATTGGTAGAGCAAATTACAACCGATGCTCAACTTGCTGAGGTTAGTGCGTATATTGAAGAAACTTCTAAAAAAACAGAACGCGATCGACTTGCCGATGTAAAATCCGTTTCCGGCGCTTTTACAGGAAGTTATGCTATAAATCCTTTTACAGGCAAAAAAATACCAGTATACATTTCCGATTATGTTTTGATGGGTTATGGAACGGGAGCGGTAATGGCTGTTCCGGCGCATGATGATCGTGACCACCGTTTCGCTAAAAAATTTGGTTTAGAAATCATTGGAGTCATTCAATGTGATGTGGATTTACAAGAAGAATCTTATGATTCTAAAGATTCAGTTTGTGTAAATTCTGAATTTCTAGACGGTCTTAATTATACAGATGCCAAATCAAAAATCATCAGCGAAATTGAAAGCCGAGGTATTGGGCACAGAACAACGAATTACAGACAACGCGATGCGATATTTTCAAGACAACGCTATTGGGGAGAACCAGTTCCTATTTATTATAAAGGAGGAATGCCGTATACCTTACCCGTTAGTGCATTGCCACTTGAACTTCCTGAGGTGGAAAAATATTTACCAACAGAAGATGGAGATCCACCATTAGGGAATGCAAAGACATTTGCTTGGGACGAAATTAATGGAAAAATTGTTGATGTAGATTTAATCAATAATGAAACTATTTTCCCGATTGAACTTTCAACAATGCCTGGTTGGGCAGGAAGTTCTTGGTATTTTCTACGCTATATGGATCCGCACGATAACGAAACGTTTTGCCAAAAAGAGGTTTCAGATTATTGGGGACAAGTCGATTTATACATCGGTGGTAGCGAGCATGCAACAGGACATCTTTTGTATTCGCGCTTTTGGAATATGTTCTTGAAGGATCGAGGATTTATCAATCAAGATGAGCCTTTCCAAAAATTAATCAACCAAGGGATGATTTTGGGAATGAGTGCTTTTGTTTTTAGAATTGATGGAACGAATCAATTTGTTTCAAAAGGTTTGGTAGGGGATTATTCAACGCAAAAAATTCACGTTGATGTTGCATTGCTTAAAGGAACTTCAGATGAATTGGATGTTGAAAAATTTCGAGCTTGGAGACCTGAGTTTGCAGAAGCAGAATTTATTCTTGAAAATGGCAAATACATCACCGAGCGTGAAGTAGAAAAAATGTCCAAATCCAAATATAACGTCGTTAATCCGGATGATATTTGTGAAGAATATGGAGCGGATTGTTTGCGTTTGTACGAAATGTTTTTAGGCCCATTAGAGCAATCTAAACCTTGGAATACACAAGGGTTAAGTGGTGTTTACGGTTTCTTGAAGAAATTCTACAATCTCTATTTTGATGGGGAAGAATTTCAGGTTTCCGAAGAACAACCAACCAAAGAGGAATACAAAGTCTTGCACACGCTTATAAAGAAGTTTTTATATGATGTTCAGAATTTTTCATTCAACACTTCTGTTTCGCAATTCATGATTGCGGTTAATGAGCTTCAGAAATTAAAAACCAACAAAAGAGCTATTTTAGAACCTTTAGCAGTTTTGGTATCTCCTTATGCGCCACATATTACCGAAGAACTTTGGAGTTTATTGGGGAATGAACAAAGTGTTGAAGAGGAACCTTTCCCTCAACTGGATGAACAATATTTAATTGAAGACGAAATAGAGTATCCTGTTAGCTTCAATGGAAAGATGAAATTCAAACTTTTATTACCCGCTGAAATGCATCCTAAAGCCATTGAGGAATTGATTTTACAAGAAAAACGTGTCATTAATCATCTCGACGGAAATAACCCGAAAAAAATAATTATTGTACCGAAAAAAATTATTAATATTGTTACATAATTTTTAGAAAAATTTAGAAGGTTATCGAATTCATAATATCTTGAAAGTTTTTTTTTAATAATTCAACGTTTTATGAATATGTGGAAAAACCATTTAATTATCTCTGAAAAAATTATTAATTATTTAAAAAATTTAGAAGCTTCTTAATGTTATTTTTAATTAAGAATTGTTTAAATACTTGCACGAGAAATTATTTTAACTTTATTTTACAAATCGAATTTTATAACAATTATAATTTAGTTTAATATGGAAATGAATGTTTCAAATGAGCACGTAGAAGCGGCTCCAAAGAAGAAGGGAGGTTTAAATCCTGCGTTAATTATTCCTGTTCTTATCGCGATCGGGGTATGTATTTATTTATTTGTACTAGGGAATCCTGGTAACTTTAAAGCCGATCCAAGGCTCGCTAATACCGCATCTGTAGCATTTACGGATGTTGACCGTTCTGAGTTTTCTCCAGAAGGTTTTATGGGTATTATTTACATGGGTGGTATTATCGTACCAATCCTTATTTCTTTTATGATTATTGTAATCGTTTTCTCTTTCGAGCGTTATTTTATTCTTAGCAAAGCGCAAGGAAAAGGAAATCTTGACAAATTCGTAGGAAATGTAAGATCACTTCTTAACCAAAACAAAGTAGATGAAGCTATTGAGGAATGCGACAAACAACAAGGAACTGTTGGAAACGTTGTACGTGAAGGGCTTACTACTTACAAAGTTTTAGCAAAAGATAATACGCTGAACAAAGAGCAAAAAATGGCAGCTTTGAACAAGTCAATTGAAGAAGCTACCACTCTTGAAATGCCAATGTTAGAGAAAAACATGATGATTCTTTCTACATTAGGTACTGTTGCAACCCTTGTAGCACTATTAGGAACTGTACTAGGGATGATTGCAGCGTTCCACGCATTAGGTTCAGGTGGTGGTACTCCAGACTCTGCTAAACTTTCAGTAGGTATCTCTGAAGCACTTGTAAATACAGCTTTAGGTATTGGTACTTCTGCTGTAGCGATTATTCTTTACAACTTCTTTACTTCAAAAATTGATGGAATGACATTCAAAATTGATGAAATCGCGATGTCTATTCAGCAGTCTTTTGCAGAATTCCATTAATAGAAGATGTTGAGCAATAAGTTGCTCAAGGCAGAAAAAGAAGTTTAATAATAAATCGAAATATAATGGCGAGAGTCAAACCAAAAAGACATAATATTCGAGTGGACATGACGGCGATGACCGACGTCTCGTTCCTACTCCTTACGTTCTTTATCTTAACGGCTCAGTTTGCTAAGCCGGATGTGGAGACCATCAATGCGCCATCTTCTATATCTGAAAAGTTACTTCCAGAGGGAAGTTTAATGACGATTCTTAGCACAACGGACGGTAGATTTTATTTTACTCCTGTTGAAAACGGGAATGAAAGAATTAAACTGCTGGATAATATGAGCAAAAAGTATAATACTACTTTTACAGATAAAGAAAAAGCCGCATTTGTGAATGTGAAGGCTGTTGGAGTTCCGATGAACCAATTGAAAGGTTTTTTAGATTTATCTCCAGATGAGCAAAAAGCATACAAAGCTCCAGGAATTCCAATGGATAGCACAAACAAGCAGCTCATTGATTGGGTACAACAAAGTCTTACTATCAACCCAGATTACAAGCTTGCAATCAAGGGAGATACAGAAACAAAATACCCAAGAGTTAAACAGCTGTTTGAAGGGCTAAGAGATATTGATTTTCTTAAATTTTGGCTGATTACAAATCAGGAGGTTAATACATCAAATAACTAATTAAGAAATGGCAGAAGTACAAGTAAAAGATAGTGGTGACAAAGGAAGTAAGGTTCGCTCCAAGAAACTGAACCCTTCCGTTGACTTGACCCCTATGGTGGACCTGGCATTTCTTTTGATCACATTCTTTATGTTGGTAACAACCTTCAGCAAACCAAATGTGATGGATTTGGGATTACCCGCAAAACCAAAAGAAAATCAGAAAGCACCAGATACTGAAATTGATCTTAGTAACTCAATCAGTATCATTATTGGGAAAGATAACAGAGTTTTCTATCATCAGCAAGATGCAGCAGGGTTGAATGATCAAACCCTAATGGAGACAACTTTTGATAGAGAAGGAATTACGAAAGTAATTGAGAGCGCAAAAGCGAAGGCTAAAAATCAGGATTTATTTACCGTGATTATTAAGCCAACAGACGATGCAGTATATAAAAATTTTGTCGATATTTTGGATGAAATGGCGATCACCAAAAACGAAAGATATGGGGTTACCGATTTGAAATCTTACGAAATTCCAATTTACAAAAGTAAAGTGGGAGAAAGTGCAGTAAGTTCAGCACCAAACAACTCGACAAATTAATATTTTTAAATAGATAGATATGACGAATGACGTGGAATACGACAAGAATCTAAATTTAGATGAAATCGTATTTGAGCATAGAAATAAAGAGTATGGTGCTTATGATCTTCGTACCAAATATCCGAGAATTCTTACCAAAGCATTTATTGTAGGAACTGTTCTCTTTCTATTTGCTTCTATTACTCCTTTTGTAGTAATGAAAATTAAGCAAATGACGGAAAAAGAAAAAGTTGAAGTTGATGCGAAGCTAATTGATATTCTTCCAGAAGAAGAAACAGTTATCGAGGAAGAACCGGAAGCAGCTCCACCACCACCTCCACCAAAAGAGGAAGTGCAACAACAAGAAGTAATTCAGAATGTTGTGCCAGAACCGGTGAAAGCTCCTAAGATTGAAACACCACCACCACCAATTTCTAAACAGTTGGAAACAACAACAGGGGTAGTGGCTCAGGAAGGGGTTAAAACTCCAAGATATACTCCACCACCACCACCACCATCAACAGGTACAAGAACTTCAACGGTGGAAGTTAAACCGCACGTTAGTGAAACACAGGTATATACCGAAGTAGAACAAACTGCAGAATTTCCAGGAGGTATCAACTCCTTTAGGAATAAGGTTTCAGGAGGATTCGATACATCAGTAATGGACGGAGATGAAGGGACCGTTAAAACAGAGGTAACCTTCATTGTTGAGCGAGACGGTTCGATTACCGACGTTAAGGCATCAGGTTCAAATAAAACTTTTAATGATGAAGCAGTGAGAACTGTAAAATCTATTAAAAATAAATGGACGCCTGCCAAGATTAATGGAAAATCAGTACGTTATCGTTTCAGAATGCCGCTTACAATGCAGTTCGAATATTAATAGAATCTGAATTCTTATAGAATATTTAAAAAAGAGAGAGACGATAATACGTCTCTCTCTTTTATTTTTTTTACTTTTGTATCTATGACTTTCAAATGGTTATCTTCTTTAGCAGGGTTTCTTTACATTGTGTTAGGAATTGTTGTTATCATTTATAAATTCTTTGTTATTGTGCTCGAACCGAGTGTAGCTTACGCTTTAGGAGCGCTTCTTATACTCTATGGAATTTTCCGAATCACTAGAGTATTTTATAAAGGTAAACCCAAATCGAATGAGTAAGTTTATTCTAACTTTTTTTGCGTTTTTCCTCTTGTTCATTAGTTGTAAGAAAGAGCAACCTAAGCCAAAAGTTTCTTACAATACGGGTAAACTCACCGTTCTTTCAGATGATTCTTTTCGAAGTGTATCTGAAGGTTTAGCACAAGGGTATATGATGAGTTATCCCGAATCTGAAATCGTGGTTAAAACTCAAAAAGAGGATTTGGCATTTTTAGATTTATTAGAAGGGAGAGCAAAGGTAATTGTAATGTCTCGTGATTTAAGCGAACAGGAGATTGATGAGTATAAAAAGCGTACCAGTATGGAATTTCAACCTGCCCGCTTTGCAGAAGATGCGGTAGTGTTTGTGGTTCCTTCAGATTCCCCTAAAAATTCCATTAGTATGGACGAAATTAAAGCGGGACTGCTTTCCGAAGATAAACCTTTCGTTTTTGATGGTACCAATTCTAGTAATTTGAACTTTGTGGCGCAAAAGCTAAACAGAAAGCCTGCAGAATTAAAATTTTCTATCATTAATGGGAATAAAAAAGTAATTCAAGAAGTATCGAAGTTCAATACCAAAATTGGCGTAATCGGTTATAACACCATTAGCAGACCTTACGATAAAGAATCTCAAGAACTTCGCTCGAAAATTAAAATACTTCCTGTTACTGAAGGTGGTGTAACGTACGCGATTACACCAGAGAATCTTCGAATTCTTAAATACCCATTTACAAGAGTACTGTACTTTTTAACCAATGAAGGTGGGTTTAATATTGCTAATGGTTTTGTACGCTATTCGTGCACAATGTTAGGTCAAAAAATAGTTCAAAAAGAAGGACTTCAGCCCTATAATCTCTATAAAAGAGAAGTGCAAATGCGTTAATTTTTATTAAAAAAATGGGATGTGAAATTTGATTTCCGTAATTTGGTCTGGAAATTGCCAATTTATCACAAACCACTAATGTTAACTAACAAAAAATAAAGGATAAAATGAATTTGACTAAGAAGATTGTTGTTGGAACTGCCTTATCAGTATTTTCCTATAATGCCTCAGCGCAAACGTTACAAGAAGGAATAACTGCTATTGACAGTCATAAATACGCGAAAGCAAAGCAAATCTTTACCGATATGATTGCTTCATCGCCTAATGCTGAAAATTATTTTTATCTCGGAAATACATATTTAACTCAATTTGAACCTAATTTTACTCTTGCAGCTGATAGTTTTAATAAAGGGATTGCGGCTGACAAAAAAGATTATTTAAATAAAATTGGTCTTGCATCTATTAAATTAGGTAAAGGAGATAAATCCGGGATTTCAGATATTCAGAAAATTGTTGAAGATTCTAAAGGTAAAGATTCTGAAGTGCTTTATCGTGCTGGGGAAGCTTTAACCCTATTTGATAAAAATAGCAACCCAGATCTTGCTGTGGATTATATCAATCGTGCCATCGAAAAAGCGCCAAAAACTGGCGTTCCTGCATATTACTATTATACGCTAGGTGATGCTTACCGTTTGAAAATTACCAATAGTCCACAAGTTGCGGGAGCTGCAATGTCCGCTTATGATAAAGCATTGCCAGTTGCTCGTAACAAAGCTTCTGTTTATACCCGAATTGCAACCTTATGGATGGCTGCGCAACAATGGCAAAATGCGAAAGAAAATATCGATAAAGCAATTGCTGCAGATCAATCTTATGCGCCTGCTTATAAAGCAAGAGCAGGATATGATATTCGTTACTTGCAAAACGCTGAAGCAACAAAAGATTTATTAAACTATGCTAAATATGCAGATGATGATCCGTATACTCAGTTAGAAATTTCTAAACTTTTCTTTACCAATGATGACTACGCAAACGCGAAATCTACCCTTGATAAAATTTTTGATAAAGTAGAAGATCCTATCAAATATAAACTTCGTGCATATATAGAATACGGTGATGGAGATTTTGCTAATGCAAAACAAAATATGAACACATTTATTTCAACCGTTGATGCGTCAAGAGTACAGCCGGCAGATCAAGGTCTACTTGGTTTAATTGATGCTGGACTTGCTAAGGATGAAACTGATGCCGCTAAAAAAGAAGCTTTATTGAACGAATCTCGTCAAAAAATTGCTCTAGCAAAAAATGCCAAAGACGAAACAATGAAGTGGGATGAAGAGCTTGCTAAAATTGCCGGTGGTGGAGGTGCTACTCAAGCAGCAGCAGATGCAGGACCAACAAGTCCAGAAATCGAGTCTCTGAAAAAGAAAATAGCAGCAAATCCTCAAGATACAGATGCTTTGTTTAATTTAGCGACTGCTTATCAAAATGTTGAAAACTGGAATGGTGCTATTTTAAGCTGGCAAAAAATGATCAATCTTTTACCAGATTGGGCTCCAGCATATTACAGTCAAGGTTATGCTTACCAAAGAGCAGAAAATAATGAAATGGCAAAAGCTGCTTACGAAAAGTATATTTCGAAAGTTACGCCAGCAGAATTAGATGCTAATAAAGAATCTTTGTCGTATGCTTATTTTGCAATCGCATATCTTGAAAAAGATTCTAACCTGAATAAAGCAAAAGAATATGTTGCAAAATCGGTACAGTTAAATCCAGCGTACCAAGATGCCGTAAATCTGAATACACAGCTTAATCAATAAAACATAGTATTAATTTACGCGAATCCGGTCTCTACTAAGGCCGGATTTTTAATTCGATTGATTCAATGAAAGAAAATTATAAAGTTGATATATTAGCCATCGGCGCTCATCCAGACGATGTCGAATTAGGATGTGGCGGAACGATTGCCAAGTTGATTACCGAAGGTAAAAAAGTTGCTATCGTTGATCTTACACAAGGTGAATTGGGAACTCGTGGAACAGAAGTAACAAGGAGAGAAGAAGCTTGCGATGCAGCACAAATACTTGGGGTAGAGTTTAGAGAAAACCTAAAAATGAAAGACGGTTTTTTGCAACATATTGAGGAATATCATTTGCGTATCGTTAAGGCCATCCGAAAATACCAACCAGAAATCGTGCTCGCAAATGCGATTGACGATCGGCATCCAGATCACGCCAAAGCGGCGAAATTGGTCTCTGATGCATGCTTTTTAGCAGGTTTAAGAAAGGTTCAAACGTATGAAAATAATGTTGAACAAAATGCTTGGCGACCTAAACAAATCTATCATTATATCCAATGGAAGCATATAAATCCTGAATTCGTTATTGATATTACTGGTTTTTTAGATAAAAAGATTGAAGCTTGTTTAGCCTACAAAACGCAGTTTTATGATCCAAATTCCAAAGAACCAGTTACTCCAATTGCTACAAAAGACTTCTTAGAAAGTTTAACATATCGTGCTCAAGACCTTGGTAGATTATCCGGAGTTACTTATGCTGAGGGCTTTACGACAGAAAAAGTAATTGCTTTGAAAAATTTTGATGGAATTATTTTATAGTATTCAAGAAAGTGCTATATTTGCATCCACAAAATGGTGGTTGTAGCTCAGTTGGTTAGAGCGTCGGATTGTGGTTCCGAAGGTCGTGGGTTCGAGACCCATCATCCACCCCAAAAGCATTCTATTTCAGAATGCTTTTTTTGTACCGTTTTTTAACGGTTTTTTAGGTTTGTACTTTTACCTTGTTTTCTCTTTTATTAATTTGAACTTCAAAGTGATAGACAATGAGTAAGCAGCCCTTTCTTATATTTTTTCTTGCGTTTATCTGCGGTATTTTACTAGAGGAGTTTAACCTTATTCCTCTAAATCTTTTGATTTTTTTATTTGGAGTACTTTTTATTCTAATTCTTTCAATCGTAATAAAGGCGGTTATTCTAATTAAACTGCGTGCCGTATTTCTGTCTTTATTGTTTATTGCTTTAGGAGCAGTCTTGCATTCATTTTATACCGCAAAACCAGTGCTTCCTCAATTGAAAAGTTCTGAAGAATTAATCTTTTGGATGGATAAAAAACTGAATAGCACTGAAAAGAATAGAAGATACATGGTAAAGTTCAAAGTGGATAAGCAGAAATTAAATGCGGTTCTTTCTGTACCTAAAGATCAACCAGAGTTGGATTTTAGGCACGCTTATAAAGCGAAAGTATTGATCAACAAACCTTTTTCAACTTCCAATAACTTCCAATTCGATTATGCAAAGTATTTGGCTCGGCAGGACACGTACTATCAATTATTTCTTCCTGGTAATTATGAAATTGCAGATCGGCATCGTTTATCCATCGCAGAACGAATCAAACAACATCGGTTCCATCTTCTGCAAAGAATTGATCGATCTACGCTTGATTTTTCGAGTAAAAATTTTTTAAAGGGAATTATTTTGGCAGATCGTACAGAAATGGGGCAAGTTGCCGTTCAGGATTTTAATCGGTCTGGATTAATGCATTTTTTAGCAATCTCTGGGACGCATGTTGTGATTATTTTTTGGGTGATCTCACTCGTTCTCGAACGTATTATACCGATTCGATACCGAAGGTTTAGTGTTTTGAGCAGTCTTATTTTTATTTGGATGTTCTCGCTCTATATCGGGTTTGGCAATTCGGTTCTTCGTGCGTGCATAATGATTAGTATGTATTACATTTACATCCTTTTGCAGCGCAAGCCGGATATGCTGCATTCGCTATCTCTTGCGGGAATGACCATTCTTTTTCTCGATACGCGGCAACTTTTTGATATTGGATTTCAGTTAAGCTTTGTTGCTGTTTTTGGAATTTATTGGATGAACAGTGCGATAAAGAAATTCTTGCCGTTTCCTAAAAATAGACTTCAGAGTGTTTTCGTAAACGCTTTTTCGATGTCCACGGCTGCGCAATTGGTTACAGTTCCTTTTGTGCTTTTCTATTTTCATCAGTTTTCGTGGATGTCGCTGCCGGCTAATCTTCTAATTGTTCCCCTTTCGGAAATTGTAATTGTAAGTTCCTTTGTAATGACGCTGTTGTTAAGTCTTAATTTTTATGTTCCGCTCCTCTTTGGTATTTACAATGAAGTTGTACAAATTCTGCTGAAAATTATTCATTGGTTTGCGGATCAAGAAGTGGCATTTTATAAAAATATACCGATGAGCTTTGTTGAAGTAGTGATTTGTTTTGGAATTTTCTATTTCCTGCGTTTTTTGCTTCAAAAATTCAGTATCAAGAATGTTCTAACTTTTTCCTCTTTAGTAATACTCTTTCTTAGTTTTCGGTTGGTTTTAAATCAATACCACGAAAGCCAATCTGAAATTTTAGCAGTCAACTATTTTAAAAATGAAATTGTTATTGAAAAGAATAGAAAAAAAGTTAAAGTATATTTTCATCCTAAAATTGAAATTTCTGCGCTTCAAAAAAATATAGTTGATCCTTATTTATCTTCGCGAAGAGCAGGCGAAGCAGAATTGATACCAATCGAGAACGGTGAAGTTATGGTAAAAGGTAAGCGAGTGGTATTTTCAGATTCTTATTAGGTTTTTTGGGGTATATTTTCTAATAAAATTCAAAAATGTAGGCATTATTTTGCGGAATTATTATTTAGAAGCGTTACAAACTATTTAATTCTGACATTTCTCACTTTCAATCTAAGTCCACAATACCTAAATTTGTGAAAACGAATTAAAGAAAAACTATGTCTGGATTCTTCTCCTCTACCATTGGTAGAAAGTATGCGATGGCAATATCAGCGATGTTTCTGATATTGTTTTTGGTGATGCACCTTTCGGTGAATATGATTTCTGTTTTTAGTCCTGATGCTTTTAATGAAGCGTCGTACTTTATGGGGTATAACCCATTAATTCAGTTTCTCATGCAACCTATTTTAATTTTTGCAGTTGTATTTCACTTTGTAATGGGTTTTGTTTTAGAAGCAAAAAACAACAAAGCGCGTCCTGTAAAATATGCGGTGAATGGTGCAGCGAGTAATTCCACTTGGATGTCTAGAAATATGATTATTTCTGGAGCTGTAATTCTTGCTTTTCTGGCACTTCACTTTTATGATTTTTGGGTTCACGAGATGCAATATAAATATGTTCCAGGTAATGGCGACCCAAATGATGTTGGTCGTTTCTGGGAAGAGCTTCACGCAAAATTTGCAGATTTGTGGAGAGTTATTTTCTACGTAATCGCATTTGTATTGCTTGGGCTTCACTTATCTCATGGTTTCCAATCTTCATTTCAAAGTATTGGGGCAAGACATCCTAAGTACACGCCTGTTATTAAAGCATTTGGAAATTGGTACTCCGTTCTAATTCCACTAGGTTTTATTTTCATAGCGATTTTTCATTACATAACTCAATAATATCCCAATATATACGATGAATACATTCGATCCAAAAATTCCGGCAGGTCCGTTGAAGGACAAATGGAAAAATCATAAAGATCACATGAACTTGGTTGCTCCAAACAACCGCGACAAGATTGATATTATTGTGGTAGGTACAGGTTTAGCAGGAGGTTCTGCTGCTGCTACGTTGGCGGAGCAGGGTTATAATGTGAAGGCTTTTTGCTATCAGGATTCCCCTAGAAGAGCGCACTCCATTGCTGCGCAAGGAGGTATTAATGCTGCTAAAAACTATCAAGGAGACGGAGATTCCGTTTATCGCTTGTTCTACGATACCATTAAAGGTGGAGACTACCGCGCACGTGAAGGAAATGTTTACCGACTTGCAGAAGTTTCTGCGAATATTATAGACCAATGCGTTTCTCAAGGGGTGCCATTTGGCCGCGATTACGGAGGCCAGTTAGATAACCGTTCCTTTGGTGGTGTTCAGGTAAAAAGAACGTTTTATGCTAAAGGACAAACTGGTCAACAGTTGTTGTTAGGTGCATATTCCGCAATGAGCCGTCAAATCGGGAAGGGAAGAATTAAAATGTACAACCGCCACGAAATGATGGATATCGTAATTGTAGACGGTAAAGCAAGAGGAATTATTGCTCGTAACTTGGTTACAGGAGAAATCGAAAGGCATTCTGCACATGCAGTTGTAGTGGCTACTGGTGGTTACGGAAACGTATATTTCCTTTCTACCAATGCAATGGGTTCTAACTGTTCTGCAGCATGGAAAATTCATAAAAAAGGGGCGTATTTTGCGAATCCTTGTTATGTACAAATTCACCCAACATGTATTCCTGTTCATGGAACACAACAATCGAAACTGACGTTAATGTCGGAATCGTTAAGAAATTCAGGTAGAATTTGGGTTCCTAAAAATATAGAAGATGCAGTAGCGATTCGTGAAGGGAAAATGAAAGCCAAAGATGTTCCTGAAGAACAAAGAGATTATTATTTAGAAAGAAGATATCCAGCATTTGGAAACCTCGTTCCACGTGATGTAGCGTCAAGAGCAGCCAAAGAACGTTGCGATGCAGGATATGGAATCGAAAATAACGATACTAAAGAGGGTGTATTCCTTGATTTCTCTACGGAAATCACCAAAAAAGGGCACGAAATGGCGCTCGAAAAAAATATTCATAATCCTTCATCAGAGCAAATCTATAAACTCGGTAAAGCTTGGGTAGAAGAAAAGTATGGAAACTTGTTCCAGATGTATGAAAAAATTACAGCCGACAATCCATACGAAACCCCAATGAAAATTTATCCAGCAGTGCATTACACCATGGGCGGTATTTGGGTAGATTATAACTTAATGTCGATGATTGAAGGTTGTTTCGTTATTGGAGAAGCAAACTTCTCGGATCACGGAGCGAACCGTTTAGGAGCTTCTGCATTAATGCAAGGTTTGGCTGATGGCTATTTTGTATTGCCGTACACCATTGCAGATTATTTAAGTGCTGATATTAGAACGGGTAAAATCTCAACAGAAACTCCAGAGTTTGATCAAGCTGAAAAAGAAATTAAAGATAAAGTAGATTTCTTCATCAATAATAACGGAGCTTATTCTGTGGATCACTTCCATAAAAAACTTGGTAACATTATGTGGAACAAAGTGGGAATGGGAAGAACACCAGAAGGTCTTCGTGAAGCGATTAAAGAAATCGAAGAAGTACGCAAAGATTTCTGGAAAAATGTAAAAGTTCCAGGTGATGCTAACGAAATGAATAACGAATTGGAGAAAGCGTTCCGTGTTGCCGACTTCCTAGAATTAGGACAATTAATGGCAATTGATGCGTTGAACAGAAACGAATCTTGTGGAGGTCACTTCCGTGAAGACCATTCAACTCCGGATGGCGAAGCTGAACGTGATGATGTGAATTACAAGTATGTTGCTGCTTGGCAATATGAAGGGGACGACATCAATAAAGAAGTGTTGCACAAGGAAGACTTGGTTTACGAAAATATTGAAGTGAAAACAAGAAGTTATAAATAATCTCCAAAAAACAGAAAGAAAATGAGTGCAAAAAAAGGACTTAATCTGACTCTGAAAATTTGGAGACAGAAAAACAATAAAACAAAAGGACAATTTGAAATTTATAAAATTTCAGATGTGTCTACCGATTCTTCATTCCTAGAAATGCTCGATATTCTCAATGAAAATCTTGTAAACGAAGGAAAAGAACCTGTCGCTTTCGATCACGATTGTCGTGAAGGAATTTGCGGTATGTGTTCGCTCTATATCAATGGTAGAGCACACGGTCCAGATACGGGAATTACAACTTGTCAGTTGCACATGCGCCACTTTAAAGATGGCGAAACCATTACAATCGAACCTTGGAGAAGCGCAGCTTTTCCTGTAATTAAAGATTTAGTGGTTGATAGAAGTGCTTTTGATCGAGTAATGGCTGCAGGTGGTTTTATTTCCGTAAATACTTCGGGAAGCACTACGGACGCTAATACGATTCTAATTCCAAAAGAAGATGCAGATAAAGCAATGGATGCTGCCGCATGTATCGGTTGTGGTGCGTGTGTGGCAACTTGTAAAAATGGATCTGCAATGCTGTTTGTGGGAGCAAAAGTTTCTCAATATGCTTTACTTCCTCAAGGTAAAATAGAAGCGAAACGAAGAGTACTTCAAATGGTGAAAGCAATGGATGAAGAAGGCTTCGGTAACTGTTCCAACACAGGTGCTTGTGAAGTAGAATGCCCTAAAGGAATTTCCCTAGAAAACATCGCAAGAATGAACCGAGAATTTTTAGTGGCAAGCGCTGATACAAAATAATCGTACTCGTTTCAGATAAATTAAAAGGTCCTCTTTTCAAGAGGGCTTTTTTTCTTGTTAAATCTTTCACAATTCAATACATTAATTTTAAAATAATTAATTAAAAGATTATTTTTGCAGGCAAATTTAGCAATCACTATGAAAAAATATTTGCTGCTGCTATTACTTGCAGTTTTTACCCTATCATGTTCTAAAAAAGTAGAAGTTGAAGGTAGAGTTTCAGGAGGTTCACCTCTCGAAAGAATGGAGTTTATTGATGCATCTGGCGTCGCTACTTTACCACTTGTAAATTTAGGATCCGATAAGAATGGCGTTTTTAAAGGGAGCTTCGAAGCACCTAAAAACGGAATGTATATGATGACCTACGGCGGAAGCAAGTATATGGTGTATTTAAAAGGTGGACAAAAACTTCAATTTAATACTACTGCTATGGGCTTTGGCGATAATATTAAATTTCAAGGAGATGTTCAGAAAAATAACGACTTCTTAAAATTGGTTGATAAAAAAATTGGCGAATATGGTGCTACGCTTGACATGCAGAAAATAATGATGCTTGATGAAGCGCCATTCTTAAAGGAAGCACAGAAAGTAAATGAAAAACTTGTTTCGATTGTAGAAGAAAATGCTAAAAAATCGGGAGCTGATAGCGATGTAATACGTTATAAAAAAGATGAAGCAACCGCTGGCGTTTTAGGGATTTTAAGTCAATATTCTCAAAATCATCACTTAATGGTTCAAAATCCAAACTTTAAAGTTTCTCAGAAATTTTTAGATTACGAAAAAGAACTCACAAAAGATAACGATCGTTTGGTGAAAGAAATGCCACTTTACCGTAATTATCTTCTGAATAAATTGTCTTCAGATTACAGTAAATTTGCGCAGGGAAATACGAAGAAAGAGGAAGAATCTACCAATTCAGAACTCTTCTCAAAATTCCTCGATACGCGTAAAGATCTTTCTCAAGTTACAAAAGATTACTTGTTAGCGTTCGTAATGAGCCAGTTCGACATCAATCCAAGCATTAAAGAAAAAGCAAAATTGGAGTTGAAAAATCTTGTAAAAGATAAAATTAAAGATCAAACCGTTAAAAAAGATATGGATCGTGTTCTTTTCGCAATTGCGGGTCCAGATAATGGTAAAAAACTTGAAGGCAAGTTGATCACGCAAGATGGAAAATCCTTCTCGATAGATGAAGTGAAAGGCAAGCCAACAACCGTTTTATTCTATGCGTCTTTTAATCCTTATGTTGCCCAAACTACGGTTCCAGCGCTAAAAGAAATTGTTAATTTCTATAAATCAAAAATGAATTTTGTGTTTATTAATTTGGACGATACAAAAGATCAGTTTGTTAAATCCAGCAACGCAATGTTCAAAGGATTTACCGCTAAAAATGTGTATGCGGAAAGCGGTATTAATTCCTCGTTAGCAAAAGATTGGGGCATTTACGCTTTCAAAATGCCAGGATTTATCGTTTTAGATAAAGATGGAAAAAGCAACAGTCGATATTTCTTTAATATTGCAGATCCTGAATTTATTCCAGAATTGGATAAAGTTACTGGCTTAAAAGCACCAACTACTAACGAAGTAGAAGCAAACTTACAAAACGATTTGGTTGCGCCACAACCACAAAACGCAAAATAATCGTTTTTTATCCCATATAAAAGCCCTTGACCGAAACAATTGGCAGGGCTTTTTTTATGAATTATAAAACCGACTTCGATCAATTAAAAATTTATGAAGAAAAAAAAGAACATCATTCTCGAAAATATACAGCTCATTTCCGCAGGAGCAAAAGGCGTTGCTGTTGGCAAAACCGATGAAGGCAAAACCATTTTTGTTTCTGGAGCCGTTCCTGGAGATTTGGTAAATGCAAGAGTTAAAAAATCGAAATCAAAATATGTAGAAGCCGAAGCAGTCGAAATTCTGGAACCTTCGCTTTTTCGCGTGGATCCGGTATGTCAGCATTTTGGTGTTTGCGGTGGTTGCAAATGGCAAAATTTAAGCTACGAAAAACAACTGGATTTTAAGCAAGACGAAGTGTATAATAATATTCGTAGAATTGGTGGTATTGATGATTTTGAAACCTTACCCATTCTTGGCTCTGCTCAGCAGTATTATTATCGCAATAAAATGGAATTTTCTTTTTCAAATGCGCGTTGGTTAACGCTTTCAGAAGTAAATTCCGAGAATGATATTAACGATCGTAACGCACTTGGATTTCATATTCCAGGAATGTGGAGTAAAATTCTTGATTTGAAAGAATGCTTTCTTCAAGAAGATCCCTCAAATGCCATTCGGTTAGAAGTTAAACAACTTGCAGAACGTTTAAACCTTGATTTTTTTGATGTTCGTAATCAGGAAGGTTTTTTAAGAACATTAATGTTGCGCCAAAATTCTAGTGGTGAATGGATGGTTTTATTTCAACTTTTTAGAGAAGAAAAAGAAAACCAAGAACTCATTTTCAATCACCTTTTGAAAACATTTCCACAAATCAAAACTTTGCTTTTTGCAATCAATTCCAAGCAGAATGATTCTATTTACGATTTAGATATTCAAACCTATTTCGGAGATGGATTCTTAATGGAAGAAATGGATGGGTTGAAATTTAAAATCGGACCAAAATCTTTCTTTCAAACCAATTATAAACAAGCGTTAGAGTTGTATAGAAAAACCCTTGAATTTGCCGATTTGAAAGGCGATGAAACGGTTTACGATTTATACACCGGAACGGGAACCATTGCGCAATACGTTGCCAGAAATGCAAAACAAGTTATCGGGATAGAATCTGTTCCTGAAGCAATTGATGCGGCCATTGCTCACGCAAAACTAAATGGTTTAGAAAACTGTACCTTTTATTGCGGAGATATGAAAGATGTTTTTACAGAAGAATTTCTCGAAAATCACCCAAAAGCTGATGTTTTAATTACCGATCCACCACGCGACGGAATGCATGTGAAAGTAGTGGAACAAATATTAAAACTTGCGCCCGAAAAAATTGTGTATGTCAGTTGTAATTCAGCAACACAAGCTCGGGATTTGGCTTTAATGAAAGAGCAATACAAAGTGGTTAAAATTTTACCAGTTGATATGTTTCCACAAACGCATCATGTAGAAAATATTGCATTGTTGAAAAGGATTAACTAATTTTACTTGCATGATGAAGTTACGGATTTCCATATTTTTAATAGCAATACTTTCGGTGATGTTCTTCGTTGCGTGCTCGAATGACGATGATATTTGTACTAGTGGAGAAGCGACACCTCGGTTAAAAATGAAATTTAGATCATCTGAAGGTAAAGTTAAAACGTTGGATTCTTTATATGTAAACGTTACTTACGATACGGGCGAAAAAACGGTGATTCGCGCTGCCGATGTGGATTCCGTTTTCGTGCCTTTACGGGTAGATGATCAACTATTTACTGAAATTGGAATTCAGCTCACCAAAAGTGGTCCAGAATCTACAATCAAACTCAATTATACTACGGAATCTGAGTACGTTTCTCCAGCTTGTGGAATAAAACGAATGTATAAAAACTTCGAGCCAGAGCTTGAAAATACGAATCCTGTGAGTAACATTATTAAAGTTCAAAACGAAATTGTAAATGAAGAAAAGTCACATCTTTACCTTGTTTTTTAGTGTATGTTTTGGATTAATTTTCGCGCAGAAAAAAGATTCTATAACTACAAAGTCGCCTTATAAACCCAATTTCATGGTGGGCGTTGATGTGCTAAACTTTGGAACTTCTTTTTTTTCAGATCGTAAAGTGTACCAAGGTTTTATTTCTTCGGAAATTAAAAAAAATCTACATGCAGTTGCTGAAGCTGGTTTTGAGAAAAACACTTACGATAAAAATAACTATGATGCTGATGCTAGCGGCATTTTCGCCAAACTAGGTGCCTTTTATATGTTAGCTCAAGATCGAGAAAACCTTTTTAATGGTTTTTATGCTGGGGGAAAAATTGGGGGTTCAACGTATAAGCAGGAATATTCAGCAGTCCCAATTAGAGGATTTGAAGGTGGAGATTATACCACATCTTTTCCAAAATCTTCCCAAGTTTCCTTTTGGCTTGAAGGAAGCATCGGTGGTCGTGTTCAACTTTTTGATTCTAATTTCTATATCGATGTTAATGCGCAGCCGCGTTACATGGTTTATACTTCCAAACAAGATGATATTTATCCGATGATTGTTCCAGGATTTGGAAGAAGTTCTACAAAGTTTAATATAGGATTTGCGTGGAATATTGCGTATAAATTCTAGTGTAAAAAAATTCCGTCGTATTTTTAAACGAATTCTCAAAACAGAGTTTTTTGTGAATTATTTATATTTGTGAGTGTTTTCTTGCGTTTTTTTCATAATTTAGTCGAGTTAAATTAGTTATTATGAAGAAAATATTTACCACCTTACTTTGTAGTATGACCATTGCTGGCGTTTATGCACAGTGGACTCCAGCTACGCTACAAGGTGAAAAGAAAAGACCAGAAGTTCAAGTGAAGCAATATTATTCGCTTGATCTACAATCTCTTAAAGCTCAATTGAGCAAGGCTACAGAAGCAGGAAAAGGGGCGGTACCTGTGGTTATTAGCTTACCAACTCTTGATGGCAAAGTTGAAAAATTTGCCGTTTATAGCGCACCAGTCGTGGTGAAATCATTAGCGGATAAATATCAATTAGGTTCTTACTCAGGTGTGGGGATTGATGATCCAACGAAATTTGTACGTTTCAGTACTTCACCAGATCGTTTTGAATCGATGTTGTTTTCTAACGGAAGTTATCAGTTTATTGAGCCTCAAAATAAAGAGAACACCGTTTATGGAGTATTTCCAAAAAGTAAAAAAACCGATGGTGCTTTTGAATGTCTTAGTTCAGAGTCTTTATTATCAAAATCCCAAATTGATAAACTTGCGGAAAATAAGAACTTTTCAAGTGATGTAACTAATTTTCAAAAAGCGGATGATAAAAAGTTCAGAACTTACCGTTTGGCGATTTCTGTTACCGGTGAATATACGCAGTATTTTGGAGGAACGGTTGCAGGTGCTTTAGCAGGTATTAATGCAACAATGACCAGAGTAAATGGTGTTTTTGAAAAAGATTTTGCGATTCGTTTGCTTTTGCAAGATTTCCCAGAACTGATTTATACCAATGCCAGCACCGACCCTTATTCCAACGCTAGTACGGGAGCAAGTGGCGCGTGGAATCTTGAACTTCAACAAAACTTAACTGCAGTTATTGGTAACGATGCCTACGATATCGGTCACCTCTTTGGTCGTTCCGGTGGTGGCGGTAGCGCTGGTGATGTAGGTAATGTTTGTAGAAATCCATCAAGCAACAGTGATAGTGAAGCAAAAGGAAGTGCATTTACTTCTCCTGGTTCAGGTGGTCCAGAAGGTGATAACTTCGACATTGACTTTGTAGCACACGAAATGGGGCATCAATTTGGTGCAGATCACACATTCTCTCATGGTTTGCACTCCGCACCCAATAACACGGCGCATATGGAGCCAGGATCGGGATCAACCATTATGGGCTACGCAGGGATAACAAGTGCAGATGTTCAAGCGCATTCGGATCCTTATTTCCACGTTCGTTCTATTGAGCAAGTACAAACGTATGTAAACTCTCAAAATTGCGATATTAATACACCGATTACTAACACACCTCCAGTGGTAGCTGCTCTTCCTGATCTAACCATTCCAAAAGGAACTGCGTTTAAATTAACAGCGAGTGCCACAGATAGTGAAAACGATCCTATTACCTATACTTGGGAAGAATATGATCGTGCAACATCAGCTGTAACGGATGTAACTGGGAATAATACAACAGGTCCAAAATTTAGATCTATTACTGGAACTTCAGAGCCATATCGTTATTTCCCTAAATTAGAAAGCGTGCTTGCAGGTAATCTTTCAAGTGCTGAAAACTGGGAAGCAGTGTCTAATGTAGCGAGAACCATGAATTTTAGAGTTACCGTAAGAGATAATAATGCAGATGTTGCTCAGCAACAAACGAGTATTGGAGCACAAAAAATTACGGTAGGGTCTGCAGGTCCATTTAAGGTTTCATCTACAGAGATTTTTAATAATGCTGAGGGTCCATTCAATTGGGATGTTGCAGGAACGGATGCTGCACCTTATAATGTAGCGAATGTAAAAATCGATTATACAACGGATAATGGTGAGAGTTGGACAGTGGTAAAAGAATCAACGCCTAATGATGGCTCAGAAGATTTACAGTTTGGTTCACTTACTGTGGGTACAACTGCTATAGTACGCGTAAGTGCTATCAATAATGTATTCTATGCTGTTGGCGCAACTAATGTTACTACACTTCAAGCATGTTCTGGTGAAGCACCAGCAAGTGCAAATGTTACCGATATTACTTCATCTTCTGCAACATTTTTCTGGAATGCAGTTGAGGATGCTACCTATGTCTTAAAATATAAAAAAGCGAGTGCTACAGAGTGGACTGAAGTAGAAGTCGATACAAATACATATACCGCAACTGGATTAGAAGAAAGTGAGCAATATGAGTATCAAGTTGCAGCAGTATGTTCAGGAACAATTGGTGAATTTACAGAATCTAAATTCTTTGTAACAGGTCTACTTGAATATTGTACTTTGAGTTCAACAAACTCTAACGATGAATTTATTTCAAATGTTAAAGTAACTCCACAAGGTGGAATTGAAGTTTCCAACAATTCAGGAGCATCAAATTATACAGATTATACCAGCAACGAAAATGCACTAATTACACTAGCTAAAGGATCTACTAACAATGTGATTTCAATCGCAAAATCATGGACTGGCTCACAATATAATGAGGCTGTTACAGTGTGGATCGATTTCGATAGAGATGGAACCTTTGCTTCTGATGAAATTATTATGCAGACGCCTGCAAGTAAAACAACACCTGTTACTGAAACATTTGCGGTTCCTGCAGATGCATACAGTGGAGATAAGCCTGTAAGAATGAGAGTAGCGTTGAGATATAACCAATCTCAAACTGAACCTTGTGGAACGTATACCTATGGTGAAGTTGAAGATTATGCAGTAGTTCTAACAGGTAGTTTGGCAGTTTCTGATGCACAATCAGGAAAAGCACTATCCGTTTATCCAAACCCAGCAACTGATGTTCTTAATGTTGCTAAAGTTTCTGCAAATGCAACCTATGCAATCCACAGTATTGCTGGACAAGTGGTGGCTAAAGGAAAACTTAACGACGGTAAAGTAAATGTTTCTGGTTTAGGAAAAGGGGTTTACATTATTTCAATTGATGATAATGGAAACGCTTCTAAAGTGAAATTTATTAAGAAATAGAAAAGCTTTTCTTATAGAACAATATAAGCCCCGAAATTTTCGGGGCTTATTTATTTTATTTGAAACTGTTTAAACTGCTATTCGCTATCGAAGTCTTTTTTAATTTGCTCAATGATCACAAGTGTTTCTTGTTGTAAATCTTCAAGATTTGTATTATTGCAAATAACGTAGTCAGCAATTTTACACTTGTCTTTCTCCGGCATTTGGTTCTTCATTATGGCTTCTACTTGTCGGTATGTTTTTCCATCGCGATCCATAACCCTTTTCATTCGTAAATGATCGTCAGCAGTAACCAATAAAGATTTATCGCATTCTAAATTCAGCTTTAGCTCAAATAGAAGTGCTGTTTCTTTAAAAATAAATGTTGTTTTTTGTTGCTGAATCCAATGTTCAAAATCTTTTCGAACCTCAGGATGGATGGTGGTATTGAGTTGATGAAGAAGCTCTTCGTTATTAAAAACCTTTTCGCTTACATATTTCCGGTTGTAAAGTCCGTTCTCATCGTAGGCCTTTTCTCCAAGAATATTGATGATTTTGCTTTTTAACTCCAGATTCTCGTTTACAATTTCTTTTGCACGTAAATCCGAGTAATAAATGGGATAACCTTTGTTCTCAATAAATGCAGCAACGGTTGATTTTCCAGAGCCAATTCCTCCGGTAAGACCTATAATTTTCGGCTCGGGTTCCGGCTGTTCCGGTTCTGTGGGCAATTGTTCTTCCATATTTTTGTTAATGGTTTTTCAAATATACTATAAAATTAATTTTCTTTTTTGTTGTGTTTTACTACTTCTTCTGTTTCGATGTACGCTTAAAGGACATCCAAAAAAAATAAAATGATAGTCGAATGAATTAATATCCAAAAATATCATTAAAGCGATAGGTTTGGTCTAAACGAATTCCTCTTTCAGTCATTTTAACAGTTGCTAACTCATGATGAGCATCGTGTTCAAAAAATAAGAGGTATTCATTATCAATACACTGTTTTAGGAATTTTCCTTTTTCATCTAAAGTAAGAAGCGGTCGAGTATCGTAGCCCATAACGTATACCTGAGGAATGTGCCCGTACGTAGGAATTAAGTCTGCGGCGAAAATAATGGTTTTATCTTGATAACGAATTACGGGAAGCATTTGTTTTTCGGTATGCCCATCAACAAAAATAATATCCATCTTTAAATCTGGTGCGAAAGCATAATTTCCTGTGGAAGGAAGCGGAATAAAATTAAGTTGTCCACTTTCTTGAATAGGCAAAATATTTTCCTTCAAGAAACTTGCTTTTTCCCTCGGATTTGGTTCTGTTGCCCATTGCCAATGATTTTCGTTGGACCAATATTGCGCATTTTTAAAAGCGGGCTGATAACCCGTTTTGTCGTTATTCCATTCGATTGCGCCACCACAATGATCGAAATGCAGGTGCGTTAAAAAAACATCTGTTATATCTTCGCGCACGAAACCATATTTTTTTAAATTTTTATCCAATGAATCGTCTCCAAAAAGATGATAATGACTGAAAAATTTTTCGTTTTGCTTATTTCCTAGTCCACAATCGATAAGAACGAGTTTTTTACCATCTTCAATAAGAAGCGAGCGTGTTCCAAGTTCGATGAGGTTATTTTCATCGGCAGCGTTTGTTTTTTGCCACAATGTTTTTGGAATGCTTCCGAACATTGCACCGCCGTCTAATTTAAATTTTCCGCATTGAATAGGGTATAGTTTCATACATGATTATTTGTACTAAAGTAAGGAATTTTCTTTAAAAATAGAACGATGAATTGACGCTCGCTTCGCTCGCGCCTCTAAAACAATTCCCCTGGATTTTTAGGTTTTACAATATTGAGATGTTGATATGCTTTTGAGGTAACCTCTCTTCCGCGGGGCGTTCTGATAATAAAACCCTCTTGAATCAAAAAAGGTTCATACACTTCTTCTAGTGTTTCGGGATTTTCTCCGATCGAGGTTGCTAATGCAGAAATGCCGACTGGTTTGCCGCGGAAATTTTCAATCATTACTTTCATGATTTTATTGTCCATATCATCAAGTCCGTATTCATCAACATTTAAAGAATTGAGTGCGAATTTGGTAATTGAAATCTCAATTTCTCCGTTTCCTTTAATTTCTGCGAAATCACGAACTCTGCGCAATAAGGCGTTCGCAATTCTCGGCGTACCTCTGCTTCGTCTTGCGATTTCGAGTGCGGCGTCTTCGTATATTTTTATTCCTAAAACACGGGCGCTTCTTTCAATAATCATTCCGAGCAGTTCTGTATTGTAATATTCCAATCTGGATTGTATTCCAAAACGTGCCAACATCGGTTTGGTAAGCATTCCGCTTCTTGTGGTTGCGCCTACAAGAGTGAATGGATTGAGCCCAATTTGAACACTTCTCGCATTCGGGCCTGTTTCCAACATGATGTCGATTTTATAATCCTCCATTGCGGAATACAGATATTCTTCCACAACGGGAGATAAACGATGAATTTCGTCTATAAAGAGCACATCATTTTCCTCTAGATTCGTTAGTAATCCTGCCAAACTTCCTGGTTTATCTAGAACAGGACCGGAAGTAACTTTACAATTTACTCCTAATTCATGGGCAATAATATGGGCAAGCGTCGTTTTTCCCAATCCGGGAGGTCCGTGCAGAAGAACGTGATCTAACGCACCGCCACGATTTTTTGCGGCAGCAACAAAAACCTCCAAATTATCAAGCGTTTTCTGTTGTCCAGCAAAATCTTTAAAACTTTGTGGCCGTATTTGCTCTTCTATAATAAGGTCTTCACGCGAAAAATTATCTTTATCAGGATGCAGAAAGTCAGGCATTTTTTATAATTTCTAGTCAAAAATAAGACTTTTTAAGAAAGAATCGGAGTTTTGGTTGGATGCATTTTGAGTATCTTTACGAAAACTCAGTCAATGAAATTAATAGGTCCATTTAAACAGATTATTACGTTAAATCATCTGTCACTTCGTGGAAAGCTCTGCGATGAACAATTAGAAATTATCCATGAAGGAGGAATTTTAGTTCATAATGGGAAAGTAGAAAAAGTGGGATTTTACAAAGATTTTTTTAATGGTAAGTTATTCGATGAAGAGGAATCCGTACAGTTTGAATTAGAAAAATTGGATGGTCAGAAAGTGGTTCTTCCTGCCTTTGTTGATTCTCATACCCATATTTGTTTTGGAGGCAAGCGGGCAAAAGATTTTGCAATGAGAAATTCTGGAAAAACATATTTGGAAATCGCCGAAAAGGGTGGTGGTATATGGAGCTCGGTGACGGCTACACGCGAGGCAGCTGAAGAAGAGCTTTTAGAAAAATTGTTAGAGCGAATTCAACAATTAATTCATCAAGGAATTACAACGATTGAAGTGAAAAGCGGCTATGGCCTTGATGTAGAAAATGAATTGAAGATGCTGAGAGTTATTCATAAAGCCCAAGAAAAAACACCGGCGACTTTAGTTTCAACTTGTCTTGCAGCGCACACAAAGCCGAGAGATTTTGATGGAGACAATTCGGCATATCTTACTTATATTTTAGAAGAAATTCTTCCAAAAGTTAAATCAGAGAATCTATCCAATCGTGTGGATATTTTTATTGAAAAATCTGCTTTTCAGCCAGATGAAAGCAAAATGTTTTTATTGAAGGCCAAAGAAATGGGTTTTGATCTTACCGTTCACGCCGATCAATTTACGCCAGGAAGTTCAAGAATAGCTGTAGAAGTTGGTGCAAAATCAGCGGATCATTTGGAAGCCACCTCTGATGAGGATATTGATTTTCTATCGCAATCGGAAACCGTCGCTACTGCGCTTCCTGGCGCGAGTTTAGGTTTGGGTGAAAATTTTGCGCCAGCACGTAAATTATTGGATTCAGGAGCGATTTTTTCCATAGCAAGCGATTGGAATCCCGGTTCAGCGCCAATGGGTGATTTGTTAACGCAAGCTTCTGTTTTAGCGACCTTCCAAAAGTTGAGTTCTGCTGAAGTTTTCGCCGCGATCACTTTTAGAGCAGCAAAAGCGTTGAATCTTCAAAATCGTGGTAGGATTGCAAAAGGAATGATTGCGGATTTTGTGGTGTTTAACACGGATGATTTTCAAGATATTCTTTATCATCAAGGAAGTTTAAAACCCAGTGAAGTGTATATCGCGGGGAATAAAATATCGAAGGTTTAAATTTTCAATAGTTCATTTCGTGCCTCATAAGCGCTTCTATATCTTTTTAATATTGAGTGAATTAAGATGGAAGTCATAACGATTTTTTTCGTTATTTTCGTAAACTTACATTATATTAGTACAAGAAATAAAAAAAACAAACAATGACCTACAATTTTACACAATTTGATGTGGAAACGCATAATGATGGAAAACTCGTTATCGTCTATTTTAATCAACCTGAAACTTTTAATGCATTAAATAGAATGGTTGTGAAAGAAGTTCGCGAACTGATGGAAAAATGCGATGATGATCCAAACGTGCGTTGCATTGCGATTTCAGGAAGAGGAAAAGCTTTTTGTTCGGGACAAAACCTTAAAAGTGCGATAGAATTTTTTGGGAAATCAACCGAAACTAATGTGCTGCAAAGAATTGTAACTGATTATTATAACCCGATGGTGATGTCCATCGTTAAAAATAAAAAACCTGTAATTGCTGTTGTTAATGGTGCTGCGGTGGGCGCTGGCGCAATGTTAGCGTTAATTTGCGATTTTGCTGTGGCTAAGGAATCGGCTTATTTTTCTCAAGCTTTTTCAGGAATTGGCTTAATTCCCGATACTGGAGGAACGTATTATTTACCAAAACTTTTAGGAAGAGCAACGGCAAGTTATTTGGCGTTTACAGGTAAAAAAGTTTATGCGAAGGAAGCACAGCAACTGGGACTTGTTGCAGAAGTTTATCCTGATGAAGAATTCGAAACCCAATCATTAGCGCTTCTAACAGAACTTTCGAATAAGGCAACAAAATCTTTAGGTTTAACAAAACGCGCATTTCTTCATTCATACGACAATACTTTGGTGCAACAGTTAGAATTGGAAGGGCAATATCAGCAATTGGCGGGTGAAAGTAATGACTTTGCAGCTGGAGTAGCCGCATTTTTAGGAAAGAGAAATCCAATTTTTGAAGGGAAATAAATTTTCATTAATGTTCAGAATTTAGATAAGTAGTATCAAAATAAAATTAACGGTTATTCGATGGAGAATTCAGAAGAATTAGCAAAATTTCTTTTGCAAAATGATCATTTTTCGCAATGGTTAGGTATTGAAATCATTGAAGTTAAAGAGAAATATTGTTTGTTGAAGATGCCGATTCGCAAAGAAATGATCAACAGCTTGAAAACGGTTCACGGAGGCGTTACTTTTGCATTTGCCGATTCTGCATTAGGTTTCTCTTCTAATAATACAAACGACGCGTCGGTTGCATTGAATTGCGTTATTAGTTTTACAAAAGCCGTGCGGGAAAATGATGTTCTTTTTGCGGAAAGTATATTGTTTTCAGATACCAATAAAACTGCTGTTTACGATATTACGATTAAAAATCAACGTTCAGAAAATGTGGCGGCATTTCGGGGAACGGTATACAAGCTTGGGAAAAAAGTTACCGATCTTTAAGTGTATTGATTCATTTTATATTGGAATGAATTACAACTCTTTTTTCTCCTTGCATTTTCTTTTGATGACGAACTTTAAAAGTATTTTTGATGATGAAATTTTCTGTGTTATTTCTGATATTAATTCTTTTTTCATGTAAAAAGAAAACGGAAAATTTGTCGCAATTCAACCATAGTGAT
>JAFAGO010000041.1 GCA_023422635.1 Bacteroidota bacterium | reverse complement strand
CGCCAAAAAGAGCGATAAAACCAACGGCAGCACTGATGCTGAAAGGCATTCCGCGTAAATTCAACATAAATACACCTCCGATGACCGACAACGGAATGGCGGTGTAAATCAGAAGACTTTCTTTAATGGATTTGAATGCCATAAACAACAATACAAATATCAATGCCAATGCCAGCGGAACGGCAATCATCAACCGTTGTTTGGCATTGTTCAGATTTTCAAAAGAACCGCCATACGTAATGGAATAGCCAGCCGGAAGTTTAATTTCCTTGTCCACTTTTTGCTGCAATTCTTCCACAATGCTTTGCACATCACGGTCTTTGATATTGAAGCCGACGACAATCCGGCGTTGTGCATTTTCCCGCTGAATTTGATTGGGACCTTCCACCACATCTACGGTTGCCAGCTGATTGAGCGGGATTTGATTGCCCGCAGGTGTTGGAACCAATAGGTTTTGAATATCATTGATGTTTTTTCGGTCACTGGCATTCAGGCGTACTACCATATCAAAGCGTTTTTCACCCTCAAAAACCAAACCTGTACTCTGTCCGGCAAAAGCGGTATTAATCACACGATTGACATCTGCAACAGAAAGATGATACTGAGCAATCACGGGACGATTGTATTTTACCACTACCTGCGGAAGCCCGGAAACCGGCTCTATATAAAGGTTTTGCGTTCCTTTTACCGTTTCAATGATTTTACCGAGTTGGTTGGCATTTTGCACCAAAGAATCAAGATTGTCGCCAAATATTTTAATGACCACATCTTGTCTTGCACCGGTCATCAGTTCATTAAAACGCATCGCCACCGGATACTGAAAACCGACCGTAATACCTGGCACATCTTCCAGAGCTTTGCTCATTTTTTCTGATAACTCAGGAAATGTTTTGGCAGAAGTCCATTCTTTTTTGTCTTTCAGAATGACCATCATATCCGAAGCATCCATCGGCATCGGATCAGTTGGCACTTCTCCACTTCCGATTTTGGTGACCACTTTTTCCACTTCGGGGAAGCGGGTTTTTAAGATATGGGCCGCTTTTTGCGTACTTTCAATCGTGGTGGTAAGGTTACTGCCGGGTAAAACGCGGGTATCCACCGCAAAATCACCTTCTTCCAAAGACGGAATAAATTCGCCACCCATCCTGCTGAGCAGAATTATTGCCGTGATGAACAATACGGTGATGATTGCAAAAATGGTTTTCGGAATGCGTAAAACTTTCAGCAAAGTTTTTAAATAAAGTGCTTCCACTTTTTTCATTACCCTGTCCGACCACGAAGGTTTTAAACTTCTTTTTTTCAACAAAATCGAACTCATCATCGGAATGTAAGTTAGGGAAAGCAGAAATGCACCTAATAATGCAAACGCCACCGTTTCTGCCATCGGGCGGAACATTTTCCCTTCGATGCCTTGCAATGTTAGGATCGGAATATATACAATGAAGATGATAATTTGTCCGAAAACCGCACTGTTCATCATTCTTCCGGCAGATTCTGTGACCACACTGTCCATATCATTGGACGGAATTTTCAGCAGGTTCCTGAACTTGGGATTAAGTGCCAGTTGATGCAGGACGGCTTCCACGATAATGACCGCTCCGTCGATGATTAATCCGAAATCCAGAGCACCCAAACTCATCAGATTGCCGCTCACACCGAAAAGGTTCATCATACAAATGGCAAAAAGCATTGCCAACGGAATCACCGAAGCCACGAGTAAGCCGGCTCTGAAATTTCCGAGAAACAAAACAAGCACAAACACCACGATTAGAGCACCTTCCAGAAGATTTCTCTCAACCGTGCTGATGGCGTTATTCACCATTTTGGTACGGTCAAGAAAGGGTTCTATCACCACGCCTTCGGGCAGGGTTTTCTGGATTTGAGCCACTTTGGCTTTTACATCTTTGATGACCTGACTGCTGTTGGCTCCTTTCAGCATCATTACCACCGCACCGGAAACTTCGCCCAGATCGTTGTAAGTCATCGCTCCGTAACGGGTGGCAAAACCAATTTTCACATCGGCTACATCGCGGATAAACAGCGGTACATCGTTGTTTTTGTTGGTAATGGAAATGTTTTGAATATCCTCAATATTGCCCACCAAACCTTCGCTCCGGATGTAGAGAACAGTTGGCCCTTTTTCGATATAAGCACCGCCGGTGTTCTGATTATTGGCATTCAGTGCATCAAAAACATCATTGATGGTAATGCCATAAGCATTGAGCCGGTCGGGATTCACGGCAATTTCGTATTGCTTCAGTTTACCGCCGAAACTGCTGACTTCTGCCACACCTTTGACCTGAAGTAACTGCCGACGCACAATCCAATCCTGAATGGTGCGGAGTTCGGTAACGTCATATTTTTGTTCAAAACCTTCTTTAGGACGAACGACATATTGGTAGATTTCGCCCAAACCGGTTGAAATCGGTCCTAATTGCGGTGTTCCGATACCTTGCGGAATTTCATTCTGAACCTGTTGCAGCCGCTCTGCCACTTGTTGTCTTGCCCAATACACATCAATACCATCATCAAAAACAATGGTAACCAAGGACAATC
>JAFAGO010000015.1 GCA_023422635.1 Bacteroidota bacterium | reverse complement strand
CACAGGTGTCGGATGCAGACGTATTGTTGGTGATAGGAACTTCAATGCAAGTTTACCCTGCCGCAAGCTTAATCCATTACATTCCTGAAAATTGCGAGGTTTTTGTGATTGATCCTAACCTTGATGAATCCTTTACCTTAGCTGAAAACAATTTTAAAATGACCGCAACGCAAGGGATGAAGCTTTTGAAAAAACGACTATTATCCCAAAAATAAAACCATCCGAAGCGCGAATGGTTTTACTGCATTTGAAAAAATATGAAGAGTGGTTATTAGTTCTCCTTCCTAAAATCGGAATTTAATTTTCGAACTCAAACTAATGGAAAACACTTTATAAGGAATGGTAAAAAGTTACCTCGATTTCAAAAAAAACCGGTAAAAACCGGTAAAAGTTTTTTCTCACTATTTGTGTTTCTGTGGTACAAAATTGCCAATTTAAGCAATACGAGTAAAGGGTGAAATCACCCTATTTTACAAAAGCTTATTTTTCAACACAAACAACACAATTCCGACTCTACTTTTTACGTTGAGTTTTAAGAATACAGCATCGCGATAGCCATCAATGGTTCGTGGGCTCACGCACATTTTATTGGCTATTTCTTTGTAAGTGAGTTCGGAGCAAGCCAAACGCATAAATTCCAATTCTGGTTCTCGTAAATCGTTCAGAATCGTTTTTAATATGCTTTCCTGCGATTTTACTTTAAGTAAACTTTGGGTAACGATATCGGTGTAAAAAGTTCCATTTTTAGCCACAATATCAATAGCGCTAAATAAAAGATCTGGCGACATATCCTTAAGCAAATATCCTTTTGCTCCCGCCGTCAGCATTTGGATAATGGTGTTTTCGTTATCTTCCATTGTTAACGCGATCACTTTGATTCCCGGATATTTTTCGGCAATTTCAAAAGTAGTATCTACCCCATTTTTAATCGGCATATTGATGTCCATCAACACCACTTCGGGATGCATTTCAGAAGCATCTAACGCTTTCAAAAAAGATTCTCCGTTATTGCAATTCATCACAACCTCTAAATTTTCATTAGAAGAAATCATATTTTCAATTGCTTTGGAAACCAACTGATGATCGTCAACAATTGCAATTTTGGTTGTAGCCATGGTTTTATTTTTTATAGATAATCGAAACAGAACTTCCTCTTTCATTATAATCGTTAACAAGAATTTTTGCTCCGATCATTTTTACTCGTTTTTTCATATTGTACATCGACATTTGTAGTTCAGGTTTATTGCTCATTAACCATCCTTTTTCATTATGAAGCATTTCAATCCTTAAAATTTCTGCAGAATCGTTCAATTCAATGCTTATTTTTTTATGATTAGAATATTTCGATATATTGGCGATGCACTCTTGTACAATTCGAAATAAAATCAATCGGTGTTGTTCATTACAATCAACATCTTTTGTATTCGTTCTAAACTGAATTTCAACACCATAAAATTTTTCTGTTTTCTGAATTTCATTTTTAATTGCTTCAAAAAAATTAAAATGAACCGCATCATCCAAACTGAATGTTTTCGAGAGCTTACGAATATCCTGAATACATTCGCCAAGTAGATCATGAACTTTTTGATTGATTTCGCGACTATTCTGGTTAATCATCAAACTTTGACTGGTCATAATTTTCGCTGCAGAAAGCTTTTGTCCCAAATCATCGTAAAGTTCGTGACCGACAAAATGAAGTGTTTGTTCCTTCATTTCCATTCTTGATGTTGCCAATTCTCTTTCGAAAGAAGTTTCTTTCAATATTTTATAATAATATAACTTCGATTTTTTCTTTAAAAATAAGGAATAATTTAAAAACAACGTAATAATCGCTAGTAAAACAGCAATATTTGCAAGAATAATCCACATATTTACTTCGTTACTCATTACTATTTTAAAGAAAATTTTAAAAGAAACATCAAACAACATCGCACTGGATACAAAATTCCCACGTCAAAAATCACCTTTACAATTCTGAAATTCAAATTTTTATAATGACGATTATGTAGCTTTTCTCTTCCAACCATATTCCAATGATTTTAACTTTCTCTAAAGAAGTTCAAACGTTAAAAAAATCACTTTCAATAATTTAGAAATACGCTTTAAAAATAATTTCAAGTGAATATTCAATTCACATCTTTCAACGCCGTCCATTTAAGAACAAATTTATTTATATTTGAATGCTAAAAAATGGGGAAATCACCCTTTTTTAATCCACAATAACTATGACTTACACTTCAATTCAGGAGCAATACCTGAACATACAACAACAATTGCCAGAAAATGTACAATTGGTTGCGGTATCCAAAACACATCCTGCGGAATCAATTCAAGAAATTTATCAAATGGGGCAACGTGTTTTTGGAGAAAATAAGGTGCAGGAGCTTACAGAAAAGTACCCGGTGTTGCCGAAAGATATTCAGTGGCATTTGATTGGCCACTTGCAAACCAATAAGGTGAAATATATTGCAGAATTTATTGATACGATTGAAAGTGTGGATTCCGATAAGCTTTTAAAAGAAATTGACAAACAAGCCGAAAAACATCAACGGAAAATTAAAGTATTTCTGCAAATTAAAATAGCGAAAGAAGACTCGAAATTTGGTTTAGAAAAAGGAGAAGCCGAACAACTTTACGATGCCTATTTAAATGGTGAGTACCCCAATGTTGAAATCGCAGGGTTGATGGGAATGGCCACCTTCACCGATCAACAGCAACAAATTGAAAGCGAGTTTAAAACGTTGAAAACTATATTTGATGAATTCACCCAAAAAGCGCCATTAAAAACACTTTCTATGGGAATGAGTGACGATTTTAAACTGGCAATCCAATGTGGATCCAATTGTGTACGCGTAGGATCAGCCATTTTTGGTCGCAGAAATTATCAACAACCTTAACTTAGGTATAATTATTGATGCCCAATAAAAAACATACTAAAAAAGAATACAAACACATTCGCGACATGCAGAAAATTTTAATTGTTGAAGACGAAAAAGCCATTTCGGGCGTATTAGAAAATATTTTATCGGAAGAACTTCCGGAGTATGAATTTTCTGTAGCGGAAGATGGACTTGAAGGCTACAAGCAAATTGAAAAAGAAGATTTTGCGTTGGTACTTTCCGACATTAAAATGCCCAAACTTTCAGGAACTGAACTTCTAAAACAAAGTTTAGCCATGAAACCGGATACTACATTTATCATGATTTCCGGCCACGCGGATATTGATACTGCAGTGTCGACTTTAAAAGATGGTGCTTACGATTTTATCTCGAAGCCAATCGATATTAACAGATTGATTACCAGCGTAAAAAACGCTTTAGATAAAAGAATTCTTTCGAAAGAAAATAGAACACTTCAATCTGAAAACAAAACCCTTAAAAAGAAAGTCAACAAAAAATACCAAATGATTGGCAACAGTTCTGAATTGAAAAAAATTCAGGATATGATCGACAAAGTTGCCTCATCGGATGCGCGAGTGCTAATTACCGGTCCAAATGGTGCGGGTAAAGAATTGGTAGCACACGCAATCCATGCGCAAAGCGACCGATCAAAAGGACCGATGATTGAAGTTAATTGCGCCGCAATTCCATCGGAACTCATTGAATCCGAACTTTTTGGTCACGTTAAAGGATCTTTTACGGGAGCAATAAAAGACAAACAAGGAAAATTTGAATTGGCGGATCATGGAACTATATTTCTCGATGAAATTGGCGACATGAGTTTAATCGCACAAGCGAAAGTGCTTCGCGCTTTGCAAGAGAACAAAGTTTCCCCCGTTGGTAGCGACAAGGAGATTAAAGTAGATGTGCGCGTGCTTGCTGCAACCAATAAAGATATGCAGAAAGAAATCCAGGAAGGAAGATTTAGAGAAGACCTTTACCACCGACTTTCCGTTATCGAAATTTACGTACCGCCGTTGGATGATCGTAAAGAAGATATTCCGTTGTTAATGGAACATTTTACGAAAGTTATTGGTGAAGAACACGGAACAACGCCTAAAGAATTTGATGAATCCGCCATAAAAAAACTTCAAAGTTTTTCTTGGACTGGAAATATTCGTGAGCTTCGAAATGTGGTAGAAAGACTTGTAATCCTGGGAGGAAATCCAGTTACTGAGGAAGACGTAACGAGCTTTGTTCGAAAATAAAAAACCAAATACATATCAATAAACCAAAAGTTTGCGGTAATTTTGCCGCAAACTTTTTTTTGTGCAAATTCTTAATCCCCAATATACAAAAAGAACCCTTCAACTGGCGGTTCCCGTTATGATTACGCAACTCGGACAGGTTTCCGTAAACCTTTTCGATACCATTATTGTTGGTAAACTTTTAGGTGCAAATGCACTTGCTTCCGTTTCCTTAGGAAATGCTATTTTTATGAGTATTTTTGTTTTTGCGTTGGGAATGTCGTTCGCAATTCCACCTTTGGTTTCGGAAGCTCAAGCCAGAAATGACCATCAGGAAATTAACCGAATTACCCGACACGGATTTGTTATCAATATGATTGTTGGCATCATCTTGATGTTGCTTTTATTGGCTGCAACGCCACTGCTCTACCACATGAAGCAACCACCGGAAATTATTCCTGACACCATTTCGTTTCTTCATATTATGGCGTTCAGCATTTTACCATTTATGGGTTTTCAAACGCTTCGTGAAACTTCGGAAGGTTTATCATTTACCATTGGCGTTACCAAAGCTACAATTATCGCGAACGTAATTAATATCGCTTTAAACTACGTTTTTATTAAAGGAATGTTTGGCTTGCCTGCGATGGGCGTTCAAGGTTCGGCTTTGGCCACCTTGTGTTCAAGAGTTTTTATGATGATTTTCCTTTATTATGTTTTGAAAAAAGAAAAAACAACCAAAAGATATATTGCGGAATTCAGTTTGAAATTTGAACTTTTTTCAAAACCGCTTTTTCAAAAAATGATTAAGATTGGAATTCCCACTGCTTTACAAATGTTTTTTGAAGTAACGGCTTTTGCTGCGGCTGCTTTTATTTGTGGTTTAATTTCAGCACACGATATTGCGTCGCATCAAATTGCGCTTAGTATGGCATCGTTCACCTTTAATCTTTGCATTGGTTTTAGTGTTGCCTCAACAGTAATGATTGGGAACCGACTTGGAGAAGGTAATTTTATTGAACTTCGAAATCAAGGCATTAATAATTTAAAAATTGTCTTCCTCTTTATGTTGATTTGTGGCGTTATTTTTATATTGGGAAGAAATATTTTTCCAACGTTTTTCACACAATCCAATGAAGTTGAAGTGATTCATTTGGCTGCAAAATTATTAGTAATCGCAGCATTATTTCAACTTTCGGATGGTGTACAAGTGGTGGCATTAGGTTGCTTACGGGGAATTCAAGATGTTAAGATCCCAAGTATTCTTACTTTTATTGCGTATTGGGTTATTACCATTCCGTTGGGCTATTTTTTGTGTGTAACGATGGAAATGGGCGCTTTCGGAATGTGGGTTGCACTTGGTTTAGGACTAACGACTTCTGCTATTTTATTGGTCATTCGGTTCTTAAATCTTAGCAAGAGAAAAATTAATTTCAATTCTTAAATAAGAGATATCATTAAACATAGTTTAGTATCAAATAAAAATCCCGGTCAACGCCGGGATTCTTTTATTTCAGTTGGTATCTCTACAATTTAAATTCGAGTTTTACATTAAAAAAACGACCTGTTAATCGCACTGGAACTGGATACATATAACTTGATGAAACATCTGTAATCCATTGATTGGCGATGGTGTTGTTAATATTAAAAGCATTGAACACTTGTACACCTAAAGTTAACTCCTTGAAGTTACTCCAAAAACTTCCACTTTTAACTTTGTTTTCTTTTTGATCAATAAATACTTTAGATAAACCAATGTCGACTCTTTTGTAAGAAGGCAACGTTCTTCTAAAAGAATAAGGATCGGAAAATAAAGGTGCTCCATTCGGCAATCCACTCGCGTAGGTTAAGGTAAGATTCACGCGCATACTTGGAAATTTCGGCATATAATCTTGGTAAAATAACGAGAAGCGGAAACGTTGATCGGTAGGTCGTTCAATTTCTCCGCGACCATCAATATTTTCAAATACTCGTGCGTAGCTTGCTGAAATCCAAGAATCAACTCCTGGCACAAATTCCCCGAAAAGTCGCGTATCCAATCCATATGCGTACCCCTCTGAATTATTTTCACCACTATAGCGAATTCGAACATTATCCAAATAATAAGGAATTAAATGGTCCAATTTTTTATAATACGCCTCCGTCGTTAATTTGAAAGGCCGATCCGACATTCTGAATTCATAATCGTTCGCTACAATTACTTGAATAGAGCGCTGCGATTGAATATCCGAATTAAAATTCCCTTCTAAATCTTTAATTTCTTTATAAAATGGCGCTTGATAATAGATTCCTCCCGAAATTCGAAACAACATATC
>JAFAGO010000011.1 GCA_023422635.1 Bacteroidota bacterium | reverse complement strand
TACGAAGGTTTCCCCACCGTTTTGTTTGAAGCGATTACATTAAAGAAAAACATCATTGCTACCCATGTTTCGGGCGTTCGTGAAATGCTGGAAAACGGAAAACTTGGCTTAATTGTCGACAATTCAGAAGAAGGAATTTATAACGGAATGAAACAGGCATTGCAAAATCCTGAAAGTTTCAAAACGTATCAAAACCAACTAAAAGACTATGAAATGCCGTTCAATCTCGAAAATTCCGTAAAGCAAATCCAACAAATTCTGGACGATCTTTAACTTCTTTTCAATAACAATACCGTGATTCAAAATATCATAGATAAACGATCACACAGCATCTATTCATTGATCTTTTCACTCTATTTTTTGTTCTTTCGTTCATCTTCTTATACCTTTGTTCTATGTCTGAAAAAAGCATCATCCAAAAAGATTTCTATCGCGAAAGCGGAAGATGGCTTTCCCTACTTGAAATCTGGAAGAAATGCATCAATCCGAACCTTCATTTTGTTTTCATTTTACGAAAATGCCAGCAATATTCAAAAAAATCTTTAAAAGGAATATTTTGGAGACTTGTTTTGCGAAAACATCAGATTAAATATGGATTTCAGGTTTATCCTGAAACGGAAATTGGAGAAGGATTTTACTTGGGACATTGGGGTGCAGTTGTGATTAATCCAAAGGTGAAAATCGGGAGAAATTGCAATATCGCGCAAGGGGTAACCATTGGGCAACAAAACCGTGGCAAGAAACAAGGAGCTCCGGAAATTGGTGACGAAGTTTGGATTGGCGCCAATGCCGTAATCGTGGGAAACATCAAAATAGGAAATAATGTTTTGATTGCACCCAACGCGTATGTTAATTTTAGTGTTGACGATAATTCCATTGTTGTTGGAAATCCTGCAAGCGCAAGCGCAAATAATTCAGCGACAAAAGGTTACATCAATAACACAATATAATCTACTAACCGCTTAATTACCAAAAATCCTATCTGAAAAGGAACGCTTTTATATAATTTCCATCTTTATATTAAACTTTTGTTAATTCCTCGTTTTTTTATTTATTATGCATTACATTTGCATAATTATTGATTCAGTCTATTATATTTAAAAAAGCATACGTTTTTGTAAATATATAAATCATTGTTTAATTCGATACTTTATGGCAGACTCATACAAAATAATTTTTGAAAATAATAAAAAGTGGGTAGAGGAAAAAATCTCTGAAAACCCTCATTTTTTTCATGAGCTGTCAAAATCTCAAAGTCCCGATTTTCTTTATATTGGCTGTTCGGATAGCCGTGTAACTGCAGAAGAATTAATGGGTGCTGAGCCAGGAGAAGTTTTTGTACATCGAAATATTGCAAATGTGGTAAACACATTGGATATGAGTTCAACTGCCGTTATCCAATATGCGGTAGAGCATTTAAAAGTGAAGCACATTATTGTATGTGGTCACTATAACTGTGGCGGCGTTAAAGCAGCGATGACTCCAGAAGATTTAGGGTTGATGAACCCTTGGTTAAGAACTATTCGTGATGTGTACCGACTTCACCAAGCAGAATTGGATGCGATTGAAGACGATGCTAAAAAGTACGATCGCTTGGTTGAATTAAACGTGCAAGAACAATGCATTAACGTGATTAAAATGGCCTGCGTGCAGGAACGTTATATTTTGGACGAATTCCCAATTGTACATGGATGGGTTTTCGATTTAAGATCCGGAAAATTAATTGATTTGGATATTGATTTCCAGAGCATATTAAACGATATACAAAAAATCTACAATCTTACCAGCTCTAACTGGATGATGAAGAACAAAAAATAATGAAGTTAAGGAGCCTAATAACTTTGCTGATATTCTTAAACTTTACTGCATTGCCAAGCCTTGCAGCCGTTTTCGATTGGAATTTTCAGCAAATGAATGTGGTTCTTAATGAAGAAGAAAATCATGGATTTAGCACTATCTGTCTAGAAAAGGCGGTTCCTAAAACAATTGACGTTCACGAATTTATTAAATTTTTCGAGGGTGATACTCACCCAAAAAACTTTATTACTTGGAGCGAAAACACTCTACGTTCGCCCTACATTTCCATTACCTCCCCTCCTCCAGAAGCTTAATCTTTAGCGAAAAAACTTAGCACAAAATAACGTTGTGCTTCATTCAACATTGATTTAAGTTTTCCCTTTTTTATGGCAATTCACTAATTGTCGAAAAGAATTATTGTATTTATTATGAAAAAAGCATCATCGCTAATTGGAGGAATTAAAGAGAATTTTCCTTCTGGATTAGTAGTATTTTTAGTGGCTCTTCCGTTATGTTTAGGTATTGCATTAGCATCGGGAGCTCCACCATTGTCCGGAATTATTTCCGGGATTATCGGAGGTATTGTTGTAGGATACATCAGTAACTCCAACATTTCAGTATCAGGACCAGCCGCAGGATTAACCGCAATTGTTTTCTCTGCGATTACCGAGTTGGGTGCATTCGAACTCTTTTTGTGTGCCGGATTAATTGCAGGTGTTATCCAATTAATTCTAGGATTTATCCGTGCAGGAAGTATTTCAAACTATTTCCCGAATAATGTTATTGAAGGAATGTTAGCCGGTATCGGTGTAATAATTATTCTTCAGCAGTTGAAACATGCTGTAGGATTCGACAAGGATTATGAAGGTAAAGAGAACCTTTTCGATAATGGCATCAACTTTAGCGTTTTTACAGAAGCATTTCAAGCCATTCATCCTGGAGCCGTAATTGTAACTGTGGTATCAATCGCAATTTTATTGGCTTGGGATTATATTCCGAGTTTAAAGAAATTAAAATTTGTTCCCGGCGCTTTAGTCGCAGTAGCTACAGGAATTATTCTCAATGAAATTTTCATTCGTACTGGAAGTCCACTTGCGATTTCATCGGAACATTTGGTTACCTTACCTGTACCACAATCCACGGAAGATTTCAAAAACATGATTACCTTCCCGAATATCAGCGGATTTACCAATCCACAAGTTTGGATCGCAGGTGCAACCATTGCAATTGTAGCATCTATTGAAACGCTTTTATGTATTGAAGCTTCCGATCGTTTGGATACAAGAAGAAGAATTACCGATACCAACCTTGAATTAAGAGCGCAAGGTATTGGAAATTTAGCCAGTGCATTAATCGGTGGTTTACCAATGACTTCAGTAGTTGTTCGAAGCTCGGCAAATGCCAATGCAGGTGCTACATCAAAAGTTTCTACAATTATTCACGGTGTTTTGCTCCTTCTTTGTGTGCTTACCATTCCTGTAATTTTGAATAAAATTCCTTTGGCTACGCTTGCAGCTGTGCTAATTTTGGTTGGATATAAACTTGCCAAACCTGCTACTTTCAAGCATTTCTGGCATTTAGGAAAATTCCAGTTTATCCCGTTCGTTGCAACTGTTCTTGCTGTAGTTTTTACCGATTTATTGAAAGGCGTTGGGATTGGACTTGCGATTTCCGTATTCTACATCTTACAAGGAAATATGAAGCGTGCGTATTATTTAAGTAGAGAAGAATTAGATGACACAGACGAATTCACCATCAAACTTTCCGAGGAAGTATCTTTCTTGAATAAAGCAGCCATCAAAAAAACATTGAAAAACATTAAACCGGGATCGAAAATAACTTTTGATGCCAGACAAACCTCTTACATTACTACCGATGTTTTGGAGATGATACAAGATTTCGCTAATGTTCGCGCAAAAGAAGAGAATATTGAAGTTGAACTTCTTGGTTTCCGAACTTCTTATCAAGATTACGCGAAAGATGAAGATTCGCATATTGTGATCAAACACAGAAGAGCGATGTAACCTCATCAAAACCAAAAATTTTACCCCATTTTTTCCGATGAATTTTATTCGGAAAAGCATTTTTACACTATTTAAATTTTAAACAAATGAAAGCACATACATTAGAAACTCAAGCAACGATTACTCCTGATAAAGCCCTTCAATTTTTAAAAGAAGGAAACCAAAGATTTGTCAACAACCTGAAAGTGAATCGTAATTTATTGGAACAAGTAAACGACACCAGAGAAGGACAATGGCCTTTTGCAGTGGTTTTAAGCTGCATTGATAGTCGTGTTTCCGCAGAATTGGTTTTCGATCAAGGTCTGGGCGATATCTTTAGCATCAGAATTGCGGGAAATTTTGTAAATCAAGATATTTTAGGATCAATGGAATTTGGCTGTAACGTTGCCGGATCCAAATTGGTGGTTGTTCTTGGTCATTCTAAATGTGGCGCACTGAAAGGAGGTTTAGACGCTGCCGAAATTGAAGATTTAGGAATGGACAATCTTAACCATTTAATTTATCATTTCGATCCTTTGATTAATGATATTATTAAAGATGGCGAAGAGCGTTCCTCCAAAAATAAAGATCTTTTAGAGCGCCTTAATTTCCACAATGTTGAAAAATCTTTGGATGATATTCGCCACCAAAGTTCCACGTTAAGAAAGCTTGAAAAAGAAGGAAAAATAAAAATCGTAGGCGCTAACTACGATGTTGAAACAGGTGTTGTAACCTGGCTATAAACGAAGCTTTTTTCTATTTTTTATAAAATAGTTCTCTTCGGGAGTCGAATGTATTTTCGGCTCCTTTTTATTTTCCGTTAAAGCTATTCATGGTATTGGAAAGTCCAGCAAAAACAAAGGATAATGCTGCGTCGGCAAATACGTCAATTCTGGAATAGAGGCTTTCTTTCTCTTCATCGCTCCATTCACCAATAACATAATCCACTTGTCTTCCTTTTTCGAAATCACTCGAAATACCAAAGCGCAAACGTGCATAATTTTGGGTTTGCAATTTGTTCTGGATATCTTTCAGCCCATTATGTCCAGCGTCGGATCCTTTACCTTTCAATCGTAAAGTTCCGAAAGGAAGCGCCAAATCATCGGTAACCACCAGGATATTTTCCAAAGGAATATTTTCTTTCTGCATCCAAAAACGCACGGCACTTCCAGATAGATTTACGTACGTATCTGGCTTTAGCAAAAACACTTTTCTACCTTTGTATTTTCCTTCCGCAACCCAACCAAAATTCGCACTTTGGAAATAAACATCAAGTTTTTCTGCGATTTTTTCTACAATTTTAAACCCGACGTTATGCCGGGTTTCTTTATATTCTTCACCTTTATTGCCGATGCCGACGATTAAATATTTCATAGGTTTTTATCTTGGAATATATTCGTAGGTAAAGGTTCCCAAAGCTGATGTTGCTTTTGTAGGATAGCCTTCACCATCATATTCATAATTAAGTTCAGCTACATTGTTTGTTCCCATCACTAAAACACTTATATTCTTAAAGTTGTTTTTAGACAATCCTATAATAGAATTGCTTGATACTGTAAAATGAGCGGTAGCAATAGTAAAAATTTCCGGTAGCGTATTGAACGGATTTTTATTGGAATCGAAATCAGAAAACGTAGTTTCAAGCACCACATCTGGTAGGGTAATAGGGCTTTCTGGATAAGTGGTGGTAAGCTTCCAAAAACCGATGTTATTTGCCGTAAAGTTTAACGTACTGTTCAATTGCATGACCGTAATATTGGCATCTGGGTTTCCAGGATCTTCTGTGATGTATTTGGTTTGAATTGCGGAAAGTTTCCCATCGTCGTAACCAAATTCATTTTCAATTTGAGTTAAAGTTCCCTCGTCTTCAAACATTCCCTTTGAACTGATAAGTTGCGTGCCAGAATATTCAAGCGCAAAACTTCCAGTAGAAATACTGCTTCCATCATTGTACGTCATTTCTATATTTGAAATCTGACTTCCATTGTAAATCACTTTAAAATCGGTAGTTTCACCGTCTTCAGTAAAGGTGGAAGAAATTAAGTTTGTGCCGTTATAGGTGTATGTTGCCGAAGTTATCTCACCATCAACATCTGTAAAAGTGTAGCTTTTTAACAGTTTAGTATGTTCTCCTGTTGGTGTTGAAGGATCATCGGTAACCGATCCATCGTCCAAACCAAACAGCAAATCTCCTTCTTCCGTTCTTTTAGAATCGCAAGAGAAAAGCACAAAAACACTCAGTAGAATTGCTAAAATAGGGAAATGCTTATTCATAGATTTCATTTATTGCAAATGTAATAATTATAATGTTTTAAAAAGAATGTAAAGAAATTCAATCCAAAATCTAAAAAAGAAACGTTTTGACGCTAGAAAAAGTATCAATCAATATGAAAAATAAAGGATTTTATTGTGTATTTTAAAAACTGCTGAAAGGAAGTTCCCACTGAAATAGTGACTAAATAGAAATTGAACTCAATTTTAGCCATATGTAACATAAAAAAACCTGAACAATGTTCAGGCCTTTCTAAAAATCTTTATTTTTTAATGAGTTTTGTTGTTATCGTTTTGCCGTTTTAAACCAAAACCGTGCTTTCACCTCATTGTTATTCGAATTTTCGGAAATTCTATCCGCAAGATCAATTTGCTTTTTTGCTTCATCCCAATCCGAATATTGTGATGATACTGCTTTCTTAAGTACTGACACAACTTGAGATTCAGAATCATTCTTAACCTGCGAAAAGAATAACGGCAATACAAAAACCACAAAAACAAGCATTACAAACTTCCGCACCATATGTATTTATTCAAAAACGATCAACAAATGTAAACATTTCGAAATGTTTACTATACAGCTTTACAACATCTTTTGAAGCAAACTATTAATGCCTTCAACGGAGGTTACACCATCTTTTCTCATCAATAATTGTTTGTCTTTTTCTTTTAAAGTTGCTTCCGAAGGATTCTGTGTAAGATATTGAATAACCTTTTTGAACTTTTCGGTTTGATAAAATTTATCTTGAGGATTTGGAGGGAAATAGCCCAAGAAAACTCCGTTTTTCACCACCAATTTATCAAATCCAATATCGCAAGCCAACCATTTAAGTTCGATGGATTTCAAAAGATTTACTGCTTCTTCGGGTAAAATACCAAATCGATCTTCCAATTCCTTTTCGAATTTTTTCAATTCTTGATGATCTTGAATATCTGCCAATTTTTGATACAGCAACAAACGTTCTTCGGTGGACGAAACATAATAATCTGGCAACATGAGTTCCAAATCTGTATCGATATTGACGTCTTTATTGGATTTGAAAAGTTTTTTACGTTCTTCTTCATTTTCAAAAAGATTGGTAAATTCTTCATCATCTTTTAATTCTTCCAATGCTTCTTGCATTAACTTTTGATAGGTTTCGAAACCCATTTCGTTAATAAATCCACTTTGCTCGGCTCCCAACAAATCGCCTGCGCCACGAATTTCCAAATCTTTCATAGCAATTTGAAATCCACTTCCCAAATCGGAAAATTGTTCAATGGCTTCTAATCTTTTTCTGGCATCGGAAGTCATCATATCAAAAGGTGGCGTAATTAAATAACAAAATGCTTTGCGATTACTTCGCCCAACTCTACCACGCATTTGGTGCAAATCTGCCATACCAAATCTTTGTGCATCGTTGATGAAAATGGTATTGGCATTGGGTACATCCACACCGCTTTCTACAATCGTGGTCGAAACCAAAACGTCGTACTTTCCTTCCATAAAATCCAGCACATTGCGTTCGAGTTGCTTGCCTTCCATTTGTCCGTGACCTGTGATTACTCTTGCGTCGGGAACCAATCGCTGAATCATGCCAGCAATATCTTTTAAGTTTTCAATACGATTATTGATGAAATACACTTGTCCGTCCCTTTGAATTTCATAAGAAACTGCATCACGAATAATTTCTTCATCAAAACCAACAATATGCGTTTCCACGGGTTGACGGTTGGGAGGTGGTGTTTTTATTACCGACAAATCTCGTGCTGCCATTAAAGAAAACTGTAAAGTTCTTGGGATTGGCGTTGCAGTAAGGGTAAGCGTATCCACGTTGGTTTTCATGGTTTTAAGTTTATCTTTCACCGAAACTCCAAATTTATGTTCTTCATCAATCACCAAAAGTCCTAAATCTTTGAATTTCACCTCTTTACCCACCAATTGATGCGTACCGATTACGATATCTACTTTTCCTGTTTTTAAACCTTCTAATGTTTCAGATTTTTGTTTTGCGGTACGGAAACGATTCAGATACGAAATGGTTACGGGGAACTCTTTTAAACGTTCTGCAAAACTTCGGAAATGCTGAAATGCCAAAATGGTTGTGGGCACCAAAACGGCCACTTGCTTTCCGTCGGTTGCTGCTTTAAATGCAGCACGAATGGCAACTTCAGTTTTTCCAAATCCCACATCTCCACAAATAAGGCGATCCATCACTGTTTCGGCTTCCATATCGTTTTTAACGTCGATGGTAGCTTTCTCTTGATCTGGGGTATCTTCATAAATAAAGCTGGCTTCCAATTCATTTTGAAGATAAGAATCTGGCGCAAAAGCAAATCCTCTTGCCGTTTTCCGCTGAGCATACAGTTTAATTAAATCGAATGCAATTTGCTTAACCTTGGTTTTTGTTTTTTGCTTAAGATTTTTCCAAGAAGGCGAACCTAATTTATTGAGAACGATCTCTTTACCATCCGGACCATTGTATTTCGAAATTTTATTGAGGGAATGAATACTCACATACAACAAATCTCCATTTTTATACACCAATTTAAAGCATTCCTGCACCTTCCCATTATTATTCACTTTTACCAATCCCATGAATTTTCCGATTCCGTGATCGATATGGGCAATATAATCCCCCACCTTGAGCGACATTAAATCTTTAAGGGTTAACTGCTCCGATTTTGCAAAAGCATTTTTCTGTTTGTACCGTTGAAAACGATCAAAAATTTGATGATCCGTATATACAGAAACTTTGGTTTTAACATCTACAAAACCTTCGTGAAGTTCAGAAAGGAAAGATTTAAACAAAACGTCATGCTCCAAATCTTCGAAAATACTTTGCAAACGTTCCAACTGTTTTTCGGAAGAAAAAGAAATCCAAACCTCATATCCTTGTGCTTTCTTCTCGGTTAAATCCTCAGCTAAAAGTTGAAAGTTTTTATGAAAAAGCGGTTGGGGAATTTGGTTTAAAAGAATGGTATTGCTGTGATTCCCAATTTTGGAAACAGATGGGGTAAAATTTGAAAAATCAAGTGTTGAAAACTTTTCTAACTCAAGTTCGAACTCATCTTTCGATAAAAAAAGTGAAGCAGGTTCTTGATGCTTAATTTCTTTGCTGAGTGTTTCAAATTTATCTTCTGCTTTCTGGTAAAAAGTTTCCATTTGATGGATGGTTGCACCCAAATCGGAGCTCACCACAATGCTTTGTTTCGGCAGTAAATTGAAGAAGGGAACTTTCACACCGCCAACACTAAAATTCATATTGGAAACCAGCTCAAAACTTTGCACTTTCTCTTTTGAGAGTTGGGTTTCGATATCAAATGTTTTAATGCTTTCCACCTCATTCCCGAAAAGCGTAATTCGGTAAGGTTCTTCGCTTGCGTAGGAAAACACATCAACAATACCTCCACGCACCGAAAATTCTCCAGGTTCAGAAACAAAATCTGTCATTTGGAAATTGTATTTTTCGGTAAGCACTTCGGCGATGTCTACATTAATTTCATCTCCCGTTTTTATCTTTAATGAAATTGCTTTGAAATCTTCCTTCTTTAAAACCTTTTCGGAAATCGCTCCTGAATACGCCACAATAACTTTTGGTGCGGTAAAAACGCTAAGTCGGTTAACAACTTCGGTACGAAGCACGAGATTGGCATTTTGTGTTTTTTCTGTTTGATACGGTTCTAAGTGCGTTGCTGGAAAATATAGAACATGTTCTTTACCCAAAAAATCTTCCATTTCAGCGCTTACGTACAAGGATTTTTCTTTATCGTCCACGAGATAAAGAATGGTTTTTCGGTGAGATAAAAACAACTCTGCAACCAAAACGGAGGCCGATGAACCAGCAGCGCCTTTTACATGTGTATGTTGATGATGCTCGATACTATCATCTATTTCTTTACCGAAGTTTTTGCGAATAAGATCCTGGAGTAGTGTTTCGTTGAAATTTTTAAGATGCATTTTCAAAAGTATAAAAACAGAATTGCGGTTAGGGGAAATTTCCGAAACCGTTTGTTTTTGCAAAATTACGTTTTTTTACAAGAATGCTTTTTTACCTGTGGTCCACAATTTTCACATACGAAAAAACCACCTCAATTGGAGGTGGTTCACTTTTTTATTTTATACAGAATTAGTTTCCTGTGAAGACAACATCATCAACTTCCCAAGTTGCTGCATTGGAAGTATCTGAAGTATATTTAAATGCTAAACGCACTTTTTTACCTGCGTAAGCATCAAGATTAACATCGCCAGAGCTTACAAATCCCCAAGCTCCTGTATTGGTATCAATAGTTGCATCTACAGTATCCCAAGTGGTTGTTGCTACATCGTCTGTATAGTTATCTGTTAAGAATACTTGCAAAGCATTACCATTGTAACGAACATCTGTACGGAATGAAAGCGTTACGTTGGAATAATCCGAAAGATCAATTTCTTTAGAAACAATCCAATCTTCATTTGCGATTGCGCTTCCAGAGAAACCATTCATAATTGCGTAGTTGCTGCTTGCACCTTGGCTTGAGATTTTCCAATATTGATTAGGACCAACTACGTTTACAATTGACCAATTGGAGAAGTTATCGAAAGAATCTTTGAAGATATGGCATCTTTTACCGGTCATTCCCGCAGTATCTTCTACTCCTCTGATGTACAATTGGTAATCCGAATTGTATTTGCTTAAAATTGCAGTCATTGGACCTTTACCTTCAGGAAGTGGAACATTATAGAACGTAGAATAACCACTGTTTCTTAAAAGAATTGTACGACCTGTACAGTCTTCAATATTTTTATTTACTGTTGTTTGGTAGCTCGCAAAAGTAGTCCCGAGAACTCCATCAACAAACTCAACATCTTTCAATTGAACCAGTGCACCGATAAGATCGTCGTTTACTTCGCTAAGTGAAAGTTCAACAGGTTTAATTTCATAATTTTCGCAACCTTTGAAGAATTTGTTTTCGAAATTGGTCGAAGAAATTCTTCCGAATTCTGCAGCACCATTTTCATCAACAGTCATTCCTCCAAGTTGAATCACGCCACCGTAAGCCCCAAGGTAAAGACCTTTTACTTTAATGAAAATTTTAGAACCTACAGGAAATTTAGTGTACATATCCGAAGCATCTACACTAACGGTAAGAGCTGAAGTTGGATTTTCTGGAGCATCTTGAATATAAAGCGTTTTGTAAATATTCCCCGTTTCATCTGAAGAAACTACATAACCTTCCAATACATAATCTTCGGTAATTTCTGTTGTGGATCCGGTATAAAGTGCTTTAATATCGGAAATGGTTTTGGTGTCGGTAAAATCGTTGCACTCGATTGGAGGCAAAGCATAATCATCATCATGAACGCAACCAACACTAATGGTAAATACCGCATAGGCTAGCGTGAATAATTTAAGTAAATGAAATTTTTTCATATCTATAATTTATTTTTTTTAATTAGAATCTTAGATAAACATTAGTGAAGTAAGAAAGTCCGCGGTCGTACCAAAGTTTTGGAGAGAACAAACCGATTGGTCTAAATGAATCGGAATATGCATCTTCGAAATTAGCGTTACGCCCTTGTTCGAAACCTCCGGTTACATAGTTACGGTTGTTCAAGATATTGTTGATCATAAAGCTAACTCCCATTCTGTATTTACCTAATAGGAAAGATTTACCAATATTGGCATTCAGCATAAACTGATCATCTAACTTGGTTTGTTTTAATAATGCACGTACATTTTGCTCAGTTACATTATCGTAAGGAATGTTAGATCCTGCTTGGTAAATAAAGTTTGCAGTTCTTGGCAATGCAGAGAAATCTAAATAATTACCAGCAAGAAGGTTTCCGGTAACTCCAACCCACCAATATTTAGGAGAGTTATAACGGATTCCTAATGAATATCCTTGTTGTGGTGTACCTGCAACTTTATAGTTTTTAATATAAGCCGCGCCAAGATTTTGAATACCATTTAATCGATCGGAAGTTAAATATACGTTAGGATTGTTTTTGTAGGTGTACTGCCCGTATGCTGCAACTGCATTAACGGTTACTGTTGGTGTCACTTTAATTTCCGCACCTAATTCTCCACCGATGTATTCTTTTTCAATGTTGGAAAGAATTTCGGAAACAAATACATCATTGCTGGTTACTGCAGTTTCTGTAGTTTCTGCAACTCCTTGTGCGTAATATCTTGAAATTTCTGTAGCATTCGAAATGGTGTTGTAATAACCAGTAGCTCTCAATTTAAGAAGTTGACCACGGTGTACAAAACTTAAATCGTTTGAGTTGATAATTTGGCTTTTCAAATCTGGAGTAATAAGATTGGAAAGTCTTGGGTTCGCAAAAATTTCATTTAAAGTTGGAGCCAATGAATAAAGTGCACCATCATAAACGATGAAGTTTTTACCATCTAAGCGATATTCTACTCTACCTTTTACACCGAAGTTCCAAGATTTATAGGTATCACTTTTCCCTTTAGAATCGTTTAGATACAAATAGTGTCTGTACATTCCATCACGAGAAGATTCACTATAGTTTGCTAATAATGATCCGGTAACATTCCAACGGTTTACCGTAACGTTTGTAGAAACATTCGCGGTGTAATTATCTCTGTACAACATATAGTTGTATTCAATTCTATCGCCTTCGTATACTTTAGTTTCAGCATCATCAACATTGTATTGTCTTTGATATCCTAAACCACTTTGGTCGAAATCATCAATATTTAAAGCGTAATTTCCTCCAAGAAGATCATCTACTCTTCTATAATTGTCTGAACTAAAGTTTTGGTAGCTCAAGTTTGCATTCAATTTCCAGTTCGGTTTTAAAAAGGTATCGAAGTGGGTATTGAAGTTAAATGTTTTATCGTCATTCACATCCTGAACGGTGTAATAAGAAGCGCTAGCCCCTCTTGAGTTCTGGTTGTAATTTTGTTGAATTAATTTATCCCAATTAATTTGCGTTTGCGCCGTACCATTTTGCCATTCTTGTACCGATTGATTGTACAACCCACTGTACGCAGCATATTCAGCATCAGTAATAGAGAAACCACCATCACTATCAGAATAGGTTGCTGGCGCCCATTGGTAACTTGGAAGGTTACGGTAATAGGTTGGGCTTGGACTTGATGCATTAAACCAATCTAAACGACCTCTTCTATCCGTACCAAACTGATAAGAAGCTGTTGAATTTAAATTAGAGTTTTTTCCAATTTTCCAGTAGTGAGAAAGTTGAAAGATTGGCTCGAATGTTTTACGAATTCTTTCATTTCTTTTCTCGCCATCTTGCCATCCCCAATAAGAGTTGTAATTTTTACCCATCAAATCGTATACCTCTTGTGTATTTGGACTGTTTGAAGCACGGTATGTTGGCGAACCAAAAGCCGTTAAGTTAAGGGAATGTTTTGATCCGAATTGTTTTTCGATTGCTGCGAAGTATGCATAAGAATCTTGATAGGTACCATCAATTACGCCTTCTTCTGCCCATCTTCTACTTCCTGAAAAAGTAAACGCCCAACCTTTTTTGGATAATCCTGAGGAATAGGTTGCCATTAAACGGTGATCGTAACTTCTATTCGTTAATGAATAAGCAAGCGAAGTTTGTTTTCTGAAGCTAGAAGCGCGTGTATTATAATAAACTACCCCACCAATATTTCCGAAAATATAATCGGATGGCGAAATGTTCTCTGCCAATTCATAAGGATAGCGGGTAACATCGTTTAAACCTCCCCAATTGGAAAAGTCAACTCTACCATCATCATTTTTGGACATCGCAACTCCGTTGAATAAAACATCGTTGTAGCGGTTATCCATACCACGAGGTCTAAACCAATAGGCCCCCAATTCAAATGCAGCTGTTCTGGAGAATGCATCTCTACCAGAATTCAGCAAACCAATTGTTGGCTGCATTGAACTTCCATCGTCATCCGCCGAAGCGTCATCAAGAATGGTCACCCCCATATCAGCAGAACCTGCTGTGGTGCCCAATTGGATGATTCCTGCATCTTTTCTTTTTTCATCTGCAATCCCCACCTCTACAAGTCTTGTTTCAAAACCAATTTTTGAAACCACCAACTGGTAAGATCCATTTTGAACATCTACCAGCTGAAAATAACCGATTTTATCGGTTTTTACTCTAAGATCTGTTCCAGCCAAATCTACATCTGCATTTTCGATGATATTGCCCTGATTATCTTTCACATAACCAAACAAAGTTGTTTGGGCCTGAATAAGGATAGTCGAAAACACCATCAAAAAAGACAGTCCTAATATTTTTTTAGTCATACTAATAAAATTTTCCAAGAATTTATTAAAATTTTACTGTCGCAAATGTAACCAATATTTAACAAATATTTAGAATCTTATTTAACAGTCATTAACACATTGCCGATCAATAATTTAAGCCAAGCAAAAACATCAAAATTTGGTTTTTTGAATACGGCTTACAACACCAAAATCGTATCTATTTCGCTTCCATATTTAATAAAATAACTACATTTGCTCTCTACAAAATTTCCATAATGAAAAAGACATCCATCTTTATTCTACTACTCCTATGCATTGGTTTACAAGCGCAGGAGAAGAAAAAAAGACTTACTGCAACGATTGGTTTTTACAACGTTGAAAACCTTTGGGACACTGTGGCATCTGCAGATTATATCGACGGGACTTTAGCCGTTTCTAATCCGAAATTCCATAGAAGTGTGCCTATAGATTCTTTGCAGTTTTTAGAAACAACCGAAGATTACAAGGGACAATGGGGAGATGAAGAACTTATTGGCAAAAAAGTAATTCGTTTTCAAGGTTCTAATACCGAGTTTACTACGAATAGTTCAAAAAATTACAACAGTAAGGTTTACAATCAAAAATTAGCCAACTCCGCAAAAGTAATCGCTGAATTGGGTTCTCAGTACACGAAAACGCTTCCTACTATTGTGGGACTAATTGAGGTAGAAAACAGAAAAGTAATTGAAGATTTAATAAAACAACCTGCCTTAGCAAAAGGAGATTATGGGATTATTCATTTTAATTCGTACGATTATCGTGGAATTGATGTTGCCCTAATTTATCAAAAGAAAAGATTCATCCCTATTAAAACCTACAAGAAAGAGTTAAAATTATTTAACGAAAATGGAAACCGCGAATATACCAGAGATCTGTTAGTCGCCTACGGAATATTGGATGGTGAAAGAGTTGCCGTTTTCATGAACCACTGGCCTTCAAGAAGAGGTGGTGAAGCTATTTCGATGGCAAAAAGAAATGCTGCAGCAACTGCTCTAAAAGAAGAAATGGATAAATTCCGCTTGCAAGATCCTAACATTAAACTTTTTGCAATGGGAGATTTTAACGACGACCCCGTGAGCCCAAGTTTGAAAAACTATTTGAAAGCAGTTGGTGATGAAAAACAACTTTCAGATGAATATCCTTATTTCAACCTGATGTACAAACCTTATAAAAAAGGAGTTGCTTCATTGGCTTACCGAGATGCACCTAACCTTTTTGATCAAATTATTGTTTCGAAAAATTTGGTTCTGGATCAAGATCCTACACGATATGAAGTTTATAAAACTGAAATTTACGCTCCTGAATATTTAAAAAATCCTGCTGGACAGTGGAAAGGATATCCGCTTCGTTCTTGGGATGGCGACCGTTACACAGGAGGATATAGTGATCACTTCCCTGCTTTTGTTGTAATTCAGAGAGAAATGCCCTAATAAACTTTTATAATGAAAGCGCTTCCTTTTCTTCTAATTTTTAATTTACTGATTTGTTCTTGCTCAACACAACCAACACGTGATGCAAAAACGAATGAACAAACATTAACACCAGAAAAAAACGAGGAAGGAGAATGGGATCTTGAAGTTTTAGACAGCAATTATACGTATTTCTTAAATGCGGTAGCAAAACCAATAACGATGTATTCTGAGAGTTTTTTAAAGAATAGGAATCAATTATTAGTTTCTGAATGGAATAGTTATTATTATTCTGGCACGTATCGAAATATTATTGAGAGTTCAATATCGTATGATCCCAACGAAAATTACGGTAAAAAATTCGATTACAAATTGTATCAAGTTTTTGTATTTGTTCAATGGAAGTACGGTTTAAAACTAAATGGAATCAGCAAAGCTGAATGGCAATAAAGAAAAAAAAGAGGTTCGAAAAATTTTCGAACCTCTTTTTTATGGATTAGTTTTGACTATTTATTGAAAAGCTCTTCCACTTTATCCCAATTAATTACATCAAAAAAAGCGCCTACGTAATCTGGTCTTTTATTTTGATATTTTAGGTAATATGCATGTTCCCAAACATCAAGTCCAAGTACTGGAACCCCTTGCACATCGGCAACCGGCATTAAAGGATTATCTTGATTCGGTGTAGAAGAAACCGTTACTGAACCATCGCTATTTTTCACAAGCCAAGCCCATCCAGAACCAAATCTTGTTTTTGCAGCGTTAGAAAATTCTTCTTTAAATTTTTGAAAACCGCCAAACGCTTCAATTGCAGCTTTAACATTCCCTACAGGTTCTTTGCTTCCACCGGGAGTTAAAATATCCCAGAAAAGCGTATGATTATAATGACCTCCACCATTATTTCTTACAGCAGCTTTATCGGTACCTGTTTTGCAAATTTCTTCAATCGATTTACCTTCAAGATCAGTACCTTCAATTGCTTTATTCAGATTATCAACATAAGCCTGATGGTGTTTTGTGTAATGGATTTCCATTGTTCTGGCATCAATAGTTGGTTCCAGAGCATCATAGGCATAATTTAATTTTGGTAATTCAAATGGCATGATATAATTATTTAAAATTTAATATTCCAAATGTAGTATTTTGTAATGAAGATTTCATTATAATATTTTTAATAAATCTTATAGCAATAATAGATAAAAGAAAAACCATCCTTTCGGGATGGCCTTCTATATCGAGATTTTCTTATTTATTCATACTCATTAGGAACTCCTCGTTGTTTAATGTTCCTTTGATGTTTTTCTCCACAAATTCCATTGCTTCAATTGGATTCATATCGGCAAGGTATTTTCTTAAAATCCACATTCGTTGCTGCGTAACATCATCAAGAAGTAAATCGTCTCTTCTGGTGCTTGACGCTACCAAATCAATAGCAGGATATACTCTTTTATTGGCGATTTTACGATCCAATTGAAGTTCCATGTTACCGGTTCCTTTGAATTCTTCAAAGATGACTTCATCCATTTTTGAACCTGTATCAATTAAAGCAGTGGCAATAATTGTTAACGATCCTCCCCCTTCAATTTTTCGCGCAGCTCCAAAAAAACGTTTTGGTTTATGTAGCGCATTGGCATCTACACCACCAGAAAGAATTTTCCCGGAAGCGGGTGTTACGGTGTTGTAGGCTCTTGCTAATCGCGTAATGGAGTCTAAAAGAATCACCACATCGTGGCCGCATTCTACCATTCTTTGCGCTTTTGCCAAAACCAAATTTGCCACTTTTACGTGTTTTTCTGCAGATTCATCAAAGGTTGATGCAATTACTTCTGCATCCACACTTCTCTGCATATCAGTAACTTCTTCAGGACGTTCATCGATCAAAAGAACCATCATATATGCTTCAGGATGATTGGCTGCAATGGCATTTGCAATATCTTTTAGCAACATTGTTTTACCAGTTTTGGGTTGTGCCACAATCATCGCACGCTGCCCTTTACCAATAGGCGCAAAAAGATCTACAATTCGCGTTGATAAGGTTGAGCCTTTACCAGCAAGATTAAACTTTTCTTTAGGGAAAAGTGGTGTTAAATATTCGAAAGCAACACGATCTTTAATAAAATCTAAATCTCTACCGTTAACTTCTGTGGGTTTTTGCAGAGAAAAATATTTTTCTCCTTCTTTTGGTAAACGAACAATTCCTTTTACAGTATCACCCGTTTTTAAACCATAATTGCGAATTTGCGCCGTAGAAACATACACATCATCTGGAGAAGAGATGTACGAGAAATCCGACGAACGAAGGAATCCATAATTATCTGGTAGAATTTCTAAAACACCTTCAATGGTTACCAATCCATCAAAACTAAATGATTTTACAGGTTCTGTTTCTTCCTGCTGCTCATTATTTTGCTGATTGCGTTGGTTGTTATTCCCGTTGTTTTGGTGATTATTGTTCTGTTGGTTTCTATTTTTCTGGTTCTGATGATTTTGCTGATTTTGAGTTTGCTGACTCTGCTGTGCAACTTGTGGTTTTACCTCAACTTGAGCTTGATCCTTTTGTTGGGATTTTTCATCAGCAATTTCTTCAGGCTTATCAGCATCAGCTTTGGCAGCTACACGTTGCCGCTTTCTTTTCTGCGCTGCAGGTTTTTCTTCGGAGGGTTGTGGAACTTCCTTTACCGCAACTTCTTCAACAGCAACCTCTTGTTCTGCAACTGGTGCAGAAGGCGCTTTCGCTTTGGCTGTTGTTTTTCTGGTATTGGTTTTACGAGGAGGTTTTTCCGTTTGCGCTGGCGTTTCTGCAGCTGTATTTTCTATCACTGGTGTTTCTGTAGCGTTGAAATAGTCTTTTGCAAGTTTAGGATTAGAAGCCTGAAAATCAAGAATTGCAAAAATTTTATCGTTTTCTGAACTGTTTTTTGCTACTTTAACGCCCAAATCTTTTAAGATTTTAGTCAAATCCACATCGGATTTTGACCGTAACGTTTCAATGTTAAACATAAAATGTAAGTATGTAAAAATGTATTTATATATAAGTAAGGAAAAAAACACAGGTCGGGCGACCTTATTTTTCAATGAAAATGTAATGCAAATCTACACTAATTTTTGAATTATGCAAAATTTACCTTATTTTTGTAACACTTTTAAAAACGAAAATGCTTCAAAGAATACAAACCGTTTGGATGGCACTGGCTGTATTGGCCTCCGTTTTTTTATTTGTAACGGGACAAGATGTTATTGTTTTCGGGGATCGTAATTTCCCTTTAATCTCGATAGGATGCTTTATTCTGGGAATTGTTGGAATCTTTAGCATTTTTAGTTTTAATAACAGAAAAAGACAATTATTGCTGAACAACATCAGCATTATTATAAACGCTTTGTTGATTGGTTTCCTGGTGTACTGGCTACTCAACTTATCCGGAGGAATTGAAATTCCTGAGAAGGGTATTGAGCCAATATTTCCGATTCTTGCGATTATTTGTTTGCTTATCGCCAACTTTTATATTCGTAAAGACGACCGGCTTGTAAAATCTGTAGACAGACTTCGGTAAACCCTGAAACGATTTTTTTGAGTGAGAACAGCTTTCCTATTTGGAAAGCTGTTTTTTAATAATGTGCTATTTATAATTTCATTACTTTTGTCGCTCAATTCCACTGAATGAAGCCACTGCAACGAATATTAAACTTTGCCAAACCCCATCAAAAATACTTCTTCGGAAGCATATTTTTTAACATTCTTTATTCCGCTTTCAGCATATTTTCAGTTATAACAATGCTGCCAATTTTAAGAATTCTCTTTAAATTAGACAAAGGTGTAGATGTTTCAAAAGCGCCCGTATACAACGGCGAAATGGGCAACTATTTTGATTATATAAAAGATCTTGCCTACTACAAAATACAGCTATACATTAATGAATTTGGCGCTACAACTGTATTAGCATGGCTTTGTGGAATTACTGCATTTGCATTTTTACTGCGCAATATTTTTCGCTATTTAGGATCATTTTTGTTGGTGAATTACCGTGTAGGAATTACCAAAGATCTTCGTGCTGCGATGTATGAAAAATTTCTGAAACTACCTGTTTCGTTTTTTACCGAACAGCGTAAAGGCGATATGATGTCGCGGATATCAAATGACATTGGTGCCGTAGAAGGTGGCATTATGGGTGCATTAGTAGACTTGGTGAATTCGCCATTTATGATTATTTCAACATTAATCACTTTATTTATTCTTGATGCAAAGCTGACTTTGATTTCCCTATTGATTTTCCCAATCATGGGCGGAATTATTTCGTGGGTAGGGAAAAGTTTAAAAAGACAAGCACATTCTGCGCAAGTGGAATTAGGAAACCTTTTTTCGTTGGTCGACGAAACGCTGAAATCATCAAAAGTGATTAAAATTTTTAACGCAGATGGAATTTTACGCAAACGCTTCAACACGACAACGGACAACTGGAAAAATTTCGCGATTGGCATGAGCAGAAGACGTGAATTGGCTTCACCAGCCAGCGAATTTCTAGGTTCGATCACGATTCTGATGATTACTTGGTTCGCGGGAAATAATATATTAAGCGGTTCCAACGACGATCCAGTAACCTTTTTAGCTTTTATTGCGCTCTTCTTTCAAATTCTTGCTCCTGCAAAACAATTATCGAACGCGATATCTTCAATCCAAGGTGGAATGGCAAGTTTAGACCGAATTTCAGAAGTGTTGGATTATGATATGAAAGTTGATGAATCCGAAAACCCAATTGGAATCGACAATTTACAGCATCAAATTGAATTTAAAAATATCGGCTTTTATTATGACCGAGACAATGTAATTTTAAAGAATTTTAATCTTACCCTTCCAAAAGGGAAAACAGTAGCATTAGTTGGACAATCTGGAAGTGGAAAAACCACCATCGCCAACTTGCTTGCCAGATTTTACGATGTTTCTGAAGGTGAAATACTAATTGACGGAATCAACATCAAAGAATTGAAATTGAAGGACTATCGACATCTTCTTGGGATGGTTACCCAGGAATCTGTTCTCTTCAATGATACTATTTACAATAACATTTTGATGGGAAAACCAGAAGCTTCCGAATCCGATATTGTAGAAGCCGCTAAAATTGCCAACGCAGATTCGTTTATTCAGCAACTTCCTGACGGGTACCACACGAATATTGGAGATGATGGAAATAAACTTTCGGGAGGCCAAAAACAAAGGGTTTCCATCGCGCGCGCCGTGTTGAAAAATCCACCAATTATGATTTTGGACGAAGCCACTTCTGCTTTAGATACCGAATCAGAAAGAATGGTACAAGATGCCTTAGAAAAAATGATGAAAAACCGTACTTCGCTGGTCATTGCTCACCGCCTTTCCACCATACAAAAAGCAGATGTAATTGTAGTGATGGAACGTGGAGAAATCATCGAACAAGGCAATCACCACGAACTTTACGAAAAAAATGGAATCTACCGAAAATTAGTTGATCTTCAAGATTTTGAATAGAAAGTGAAGTTCATAAAAATAAAAAATCCTCCGAAAAAATTCGAAGGATTTTTTTGTATTTAAAAGTTGCTCCTAGAAACTCACTTCATTTACTTCTTTCCCTTTTTGGAAACTCATGGTTTTTTGTTTGCCTTTATAAGCCACGTTTACCATATTTACTTGTTTCGGAAAAGTACCAATTAATAGGGCATTTTTAATTCTTAAGGAGCTGATATCAGAAACCCCAGTAGCTTCGAAATACACCCAAACAGATTCACCATTTACGTGACTTCCTGTAAAAGTAAGATTCTTAGAAGCACCATTCACCGAAACAGAAAAATTATTGTTAACATATTGTTTTACAGCAGCTTCAAAACCTGCGGTATTCGGATTAATCTTGATCGCATCAGCTACGTGGGTGCTATTCATTTTGGTGGTAAACTTCAACGTTTTACTTCCCTCAACATAATCAACTTTCGTCATTGATGAATAAAAATCTGCTATGGCGAAACTCATCATCACAAAAAGTGTTAATACACCTGATAAATATAAAAATTTCTTCATCTCAATTAATTTTTTTCAAATATAAGCTAAATTCCTTATTAGGTTTCAAATAATATGCCAATTAGAAGTTTACATTAATGGTATATTTATCATAAAAAGCTTTAATATGTGCCACTGCTTCATCGGCAGTATCTACAACGCGGTAAAGGTTCAAATCCTCTTCATGAATCATTCCATTTTTCAGTAGCGTTCCTTTAAACCAATCCAAAAGGCCGTTCCAAAATTCAGAACCGACCAAAACGATCGGGAAGCGCGCAATTTTCTTGGTTTGAATTAAAGTCATTGCTTCAGAAAGTTCATCTAAAGTTCCGAAACCACCAGGCATCACGATAAAACCTTGAGAATATTTTACGAACATTACTTTGCGCACAAAGAAATAATTAAAGTCCATAGAATAGCTTTTATCGATATATGGATTGAAATGTTGCTCAAAAGGCAGTTCAATATTTAAACCAATGGATTTTCCTCCTGCTTTTCGTGCGCCTTTATTACCCGCTTCCATAATTCCGGGACCACCACCGGTAATAATTCCGAAACCAATTTGAGTGATTTTTTCGGCAATTTCTACGGCAACTTCATAGTAAGGATCATCTTCCTTTAAACGCGCAGATCCGAAAATAGAAACGCAAGGACCAATTTTTGCCAAACGCTCGTAACCATCTACAAACTCCGACATAATTTTAAACACCATCCAACTGTCTTTGGTAATGGTTTCATCCCAAGTTTTCTCTAAAAAATGTTCTTTAATTTTTTGATCAATTTCTGTAGCATTTCCTGCTACTTCTTTGGTTAAGCCTTTATCTCTTTTTATTTTACTCATAACTTTTATTTAAAATATTTTTCTGCGTCCAGCACCGATTCTGGTCGGCCAACATCAATTAATTGAGAATGATGTTCGAAACCGTGAATTTTTTCATGATGCATTAAATCCAAGTACTCTTCCATAATTGAGAATTTCCCGGTTCGTTTAATTTTATCAAACAACATTGGACTCACACAATGAATTCCACTGAAAGCCAACGCTTTAAAACCTTTGTTAAATTCTGCTAGACGTTGCTCGCCGGTTTGAACATTTAACCAACCACGAAGTACCATTTCATCATTAAAAAGTAACTTTCTGGAACTTACTCGATCAGAAACTGCTAATGTGACAAAGTCGTTCCGTTCGATGTGATTCTTAACAAAATCGTTGATATTCATATCGGTTAAAATATCAGCGTTCATGATCAAAAAATCTTCACCATGATTGAGAAAATTTTTAGCAAAAACCAAACCACCACCCGTTTCTAAAAGCGATTCCGACTCGTCGGAAATTTCAATATTTGCTCCGAAATTTGAATTTTTCTTTAGAAACTCAACAATTTGATTTCCAAAATGATGAATATTAATTACAAAATCATTAATCCCAAAACTTTGCAAATAGCGAATGTTTCGCTCCAGCAACGGAACTTCATTAACAACAGCTAACGCTTTCGGATGCTGATCGGTAAATGGTTTTAGTCGCGTGCCTTTACCAGCCGCGAATATAAGTGCTTTCATGAATTCTGTTACAATTTAAAAATGATTCAACAAAAAAGTAAACTAATTCAGTTGTGGTTGTTCATCGTGGGTGAGGTGAACTTCTGCTTGAGGATATTTCTCACGAATAAACGCAGCGATTTTTTCGGCACTGTATACGGAGCGATGCTGACCACCGGTGCAGCCGAAGTTAATTTGAAGATTTTCAAAACCACGCTCCAAATAATTTTCGATGGTTATGGAAATGGTATTCTTAATGTTTTCCAGAAATTCTGGCATTCTTGTTTTCGTTTCCAAGAACTCTTGAACGGGCAAATCTTTTCCCGTTTGAGGTTTGTATTCATCAATTCTTCCTGGATTCAAAATTCCTCTGCAATCAAAGCAGAAACCACCTCCATTTCCTGTAGAATCTTTTGGATATCCACCTTTTTTATAAGAAAAACTATGAATTTCTATATTTAATTTTTGGTTCATATTTAGAATATTCTATTGATTTATAATTGTTTTTTTACTGATGTAAAGAATTGATTCTTCCTTCATTTTTGCTTTTGTACAATTGATCAATTACTTTTTTAAGTTCTGGAAAATCCGACATCAATTGCCAATTTTCAGAAAATTGGAAAACATTATCAACGCCTTGCGAAATACTTTGAATAAAATGCGGCTTTTTCTGAACAATCCCACGATAGCCGTACGCTCCTAAAACCTGAAGAAAACGCATCAATTGCAAAGGTTTCAAAGATTTTTGAAGATCTTCAACGGTATTTTTATCGTTCCACAAACGGCAATAATAATCGAGCATTTCTGCTTTAAAATCCTCCGAAAAATTCGCTTTTGCTTGATATAAAAATGAAATTACATCATACATCAACGGACCTTTCATTGCACTTTGATAATCGATGAAACTAATTTGATGTTGGGAGTTCACCATAATATTTCTCGACTGAAAATCACGAATCATTACGCCTTTTGGCTCGCAAGATTCTACAAGAGCAACTAGCTTTTTAAATTCTTTCAACAGTTTGGATTTGTGGTATTGAACCTCCAAAAGATCTGCAAACATAAACTTGAAGTAAAAAAGATCATGCGAAATAGGAAGCTCATCATAAGCTTGATATTCGAAGGTTTTGGAAAAATCAATTTGATTTTTGGTGGCACTTTGCAGCTGATATAATTTTTGTAGCGTTTGCTTTACCAACGATTTAACGTTTTCGGAAAGGCCTTCTTTTGAAATAATCTCTGAAAGGGTTTCGCTCCCCAAAAAACTTTGAATGTAAATGGTACGATCTGCAGAAATAGCGAGAATTTTCGGCGTGTTTAAATGAAGTTTTTCGAAAACTTCCGAAAAATAAAGAAAAGAATTGTTCTCTTCTACGTTTTCATTTTCGGTAATAATGAATTTTTCATTTTGAAATTCGCCTATGAAATTTTTCCGCGCAGAACCACTTTGCGGAAGTTGGAAAAAATCCGATGGTTGCGATTTGATAAAATTTTTGAAAAATTCTTCCGGTGCAGTTGAAAGCATTAAAGTTATTCTTTTGAGAATCTGTACAAAAGTACGAATTTGCATCCGAATTCATATCTTTGTTAGATGTTAAAGGATTTTAAACCCGTGCTGATTGTTTTGGCTCGATTTATTGCCATTTACTTGGTTTTATTGGGCATTTATCAGTTTTACCTTAATTTTTACAATGGCGCTGGTCTTGATCCGGCTTCCAAATGGGTGGCGTTTCAAAGTGCTAAAATTCAGGATGTGTTGGGCTATTCCACCATTTTAGTCGATCAGCCCGAATACGAAACTACTTGGTTTTACATTAACAATGTGTATGTATCCCGAATGGTGGAAGGTTGCAATGCCATATCGGTTATGATTCTTTTTGTTGCCTTTATTTTTGCCTTTTACCAAGGCTTCAAAACCTATGTTTTTGTTATTTTGGGTTTACTTGCTTTACACGTGATGAATGTGCTGCGAATTGTGGGATTGAATTACGTGATCATCGAACATCCCAAATACATGAAAATTGCGCATGATTATTTTTTTCCTGCCATTATTTATGGAAGCGTTGTGATTCTTTGGCTAATTTGGATTAAATTTTTTGCTTTGAAAAATGAAAATTCTTAATTGGTTAATCATCATTCTCGCGGCATTTGGTTTAATCGCTGTTCGCATTTTAGAGGACAAGCTATTTTACGATCCTTTTTTAGAATACTTTCACAAGGCAACGAAAAAAGCAACGTTTCCAGAATTTGAATGGGGCAAATTAATCATCAACTATATTTTTAGGTTTGGACTTAACCTATTCCTTTCCGCTACAATCGTTCATTTTATTTTCAAACGAAAAGATTGGACTATTCAAGCGGTATTGCTAATCGTTTTGGTTTTTGCAATTACATTTCCTATTTATTTGTATTGCATTTATTCTCGCTTTGAAGTTGGGTATCTTTTCTCGTTTTATATGCGAAGATTTGTCATTCAACCTTTAATTCTGCTGCTCATTATTCCGCTTTTTTACTATCGGAAACAGATGCTTCAGCGGTAAGATTTTCAATTGTATTTTTATCAGGTTGAGAAATGGTTTCGGCATTCCATTCCACTTTTCCAACAAATTTTCGTTCCCGAACCGGGCAGTTTTCGATTTGACATATTTCGCATGAAAAAGGCTTGCAATCGTCCATATGAAAATTAAATTCAATTTCCCGATCTGTATTTTCTATGATTAAAAGAATCAATTTCTCCATTTGCTGATGAGCTTCGCGAAGTTCGAGATACCACGGCAACGTAAGATGAGCATCAATATGCAAATGGCTTCCGAATTGCTGAATTTTCATATTATGAATATCAATCCATTCTGGCCGACGATTTTGATTTAGAAAAGAGGATAATCGCTCTAACATTCCGGTATCTGCTTCGTCCATAATTCCGCCTAGTGATTTACGAACAATTTTATAGCCTACCAGCATAATGTATCCACCAAAAACAAGCGCTACAACCGCATCTAACCAAAACCAATTCGTGAGGTGAACCACAATTAAACTCAACACCACCCCAGCTGTGGTAATCGTATCACTCTGAAGATGTTTACCTGAGCTTTGCAACACCATCGAATTTTGTTTAAGTCCTTTTTTGTAAGAAATATAGCCCATTACATAATTGATGATTGCGGTAGCTGCAACAATCACCATTCCCCAATCCAATTTTTGAGGAACATTTTTATTAAGCAAAGAATTTATCGATTGAATGATAATAATAATACCAGCGAAAATAATAAGCGCACCTTCAATTCCAGAGGTAATAAATTCAACTTTTCCATGTCCGTAAGGGTGATTTTCATCTTGAGGTTTTGCCGCTAAATACAACGAATAAAGCCCCATAAAAGCAGCGATAATATTTACAATGCTTTCCATTGCATCCGAGAAAACGGCATCGGAATTTGTTAATCGCCAAGCAACGAGTTTCCCCACAAAGAGTAGAATCCCTATAATGGCAACATTGCGTTGAAATGCAAAATTTTGTTTATCCAGTTGTATGTTCGGTGACATGTTGTTTTAAAAATCAATTTTTGAAAGTAAGACGTATCTAATAAAAAAAATGCTCACTTAAAAGTGAGCATTAAGTTATACAAGTTTATTTTCTATGAGATATTCAGCGATTTGAACCGCGTTTGTGGCAGCTCCTTTTCGAAGGTTATCGGCGACGATCCAACAATTTAAAGTATTCGGTTGCGAAGGATCTCTTCGTATTCTCCCTACAAAAACCTCATCTTTCCCTTCGGAATACAAAGGCATTGGATACACGCCATTTTTCACGTCGTCCATCACCACAACGCCTGGAGTTTCGCTTAGAATTTTACGAACTTCATCCAAGTCAAAATCAGTATTAAATTCAATATTTACACTTTCAGAGTGTCCACCTTGAACAGGTACGCGCACCGCAGTTGCTGTTAATTCAAAAGAATCATCACTCATGATTTTTTTAGGTTCGCGCATCAATTTAAGTTCTTCTTTTGTGTAATCATCTTGATCGAATACATCACATTGTGGAAGTGCATTTTTGAAAATATCGTATGGATATACTTTTGCGACCTCTGAACCATCTTTCAAAACGGCAGCATTTAATTCTCCGTTTAACTGATCTACAGCTGCTTTTCCTGTTCCGGTAACGGATTGATAAGTAGAAACCACTACTCTTTTTAAATCATATTTTTTATTAAGCGGATCCAAAACCATCACCAATTGGATGGTAGAACAGTTAGGATTGGCAATAATTTTATCGTCTTCGGTAAGTTCATTCGCATTGATTTCTGGAACGACTAATTTTTTAGTAGGATCCATTCGCCAAGCTGAAGAATTATCTACAACAAATATTCCTGCTTCTGCAAATTTTGGAGCCCATTCTAAAGAAGTTCCACCTCCTGCGGAGAAAATTGCGATTTCAGGTTTTCGGTCAATAGCAGTTTGCATGGATACAATTTCATATTCCTTCCCCTTGAAAACAACCTTTTTACCAACGGACTTTTCTGAAGCCACGGGAATAAGTTCTGTTACAGGAAAATTTCTTTCCTCAAGGACTTTCAACATCACCTGCCCTACCATACCGGTAGCGCCAACTACTGCTATTTTCATAAATTTTAAAGGTATTTTAGTTAAACAATTTTGCAAATGGAACTGCATACGAGAATAGTAAAACGGCAATAACTGCCATGATCACGATTCCTGTATTTATTTTTTCGTTTGTTTTTACTTTTTTATTAACGATTGTCATTAAAACCGCTGCAATCAACATCGAAAATGGATGTTCGATATATGTAAAACGCAAATCTGCATTTTTCATTAGTCCGCCCATTCCGATTTCACTAATTGTGCTGGTAAAACCTGATGTAAAAACTAACATGATAATTCCCACCAAAAATTGCAAGTGGAACAAAATCATTGTGATGGTTGTCGAAATTTTAAGGAGTTTTGTTCTGCGCCCTCCGTTCGCTACAAGACTTACAATTAGTGCAATCACAAACAGAAC
>JAFAGO010000057.1 GCA_023422635.1 Bacteroidota bacterium | reverse complement strand
TATTGTTATGTCAATGATCTCTTCTTCTTTTCGCTTTAATCAGTCACTCTCTGTCGTTGTTTCTGATTTGCGAGTGCAAAGGTAAATGTTATTTTTAATATGACCAAATGTTTTTTGAAGTTTTTTCCGGTAACCACTATCTCTATTTAGCAATACCTTCTCTCCTCACCAACTACTCAATCTATCACCTTCGCCCCCTCTTTATCGGGACTGCAAATGTAAGAACTTATCACCAATATCCAAACTTTTTACATAATTATATCTAACTAATCCCTCAACCAACTGAATGTGAACTACAAAAGTTTGCAGGCGAAAAGATAGGTTCCATCAGTTAAGTGAATAGATTGAGTGGAAATCGTAGGATATCGTGCGCGAAAACAATAAATATCAATCTACCTCGACTACTTGGACAGCCATTTCTTAATCATATTATAGAAAAGGTAGCCGAAAAAGAATCCTATACCGTCTGCAACAATATCAAAAAATTCAAGTGATCTTCCCAAATGCATTTCATCTTGAAGAATTTCTGTAAGAAATGCATAAATCAACATTATATAGACATAGATGTACCATTTAGTTTTGGGAAATGCCGCCACAAACATAAATCCTAGAGCTGCGAATATGGAAACATGCACGAGCTTGTCGATCCCGCTAAACATAAACCAATATTCCTTATTCTCTACACCAGGCTTAAGGAGCATATAAGTAAGAAATGCCCAATAAATGGGCAAAATCTTTCTAAATATTGTCGAAATTTTATCCAAGTGTGGCTTGGTAATCTTCTGCTGAAAGAAGTTCTGCGACATCAAAACCATCTTTTACTTGAACTTTTACAATCCACCCTTCTCCATACGGATCGGTATTCAACAACTCGGGTTGATCTTCCAATGCTTCATTAAATTCAATAATGGTTCCTGCAACTGGTAAAAATAAATCCGAAACGGTTTTTACAGCTTCAACACTACCAAAAACATCACCGGCACCCAATTCATCATCCACGGTATCTACATCTACAAAAACAATATCGCCCAATTCCCCTTGAGCATAATCGGTAATTCCGACTGTTGCTACATTGCCTTCAATACGTACCCACTCATGATCTTTGGTGTACTTTAATTCCGTTGGTGTGTTCATTTTTTTCTATTTATAAAAGTAATGTTTCAAATTTAGGTAAAAAACACAAAGCTGCAAAGTTTTCTTTTTTGGGTTTCATTTTTTTCAATTGAATGCGTATTCATCCAATGTGTCTTCCAATAAAACAAAGGAAATTTCGTTATTTTACCGAATATTTGGGGATAACTTTGAGAGGGAAAATTCTACTTTCTTTATTATGCATTTTCGTACTGAATTTTTTCAGTGCTCAGGTATTCTCGTGGAAGAACCCAAACATCAAAGAAGATTCTCTTGAAAAAGACTCCATACTTGCAGAGCGATTTGAGAAAGATTATTTTCTGAAAGATACTGCCAACTATGTGAAGTTGAAAGAACAACCCATTTTTGACGAAGGAATTATTGTTAAAAATAATGAGCGTTCAAAAATCCTTGGAGATTTGAATTCAAAAGGTTCAATTATAAGAGGAATTACTTTTGGCAACAACCAGGGTTCGTCTGTACAAAGCTCAATGGATTTACAAATTACGGGTAAACTTTCTTCGGATGTTTCCATTTTAGCATCTATATCCGACCATAACCTCCCGATTCAAGCTGATGGTTATACGCAAACGTTGGACGAGTTTGATAAAATTTACATGCAGCTAAATATTAAAAACCATTCCGTAATACGCGCCGGACATTTAGATTTAAATGATGAAAGCACCTATTTTGCTCGCTATCAAAGGAGAAGTATGGGACTTCAATACCAAACCCAATTCGGAAAAGACAATACAACGTTTCTGGATATTTCTGCAGGAGTGGCCCGAAGTGAATTCCATCGAATTCGGTTTCAAGGTGTGGAAGGGAATCAAGGTCCTTATCGTTTAACAGGAAAAAACGGCGAAACTTTCATTACGATTATTTCGGGATCCGAACAAGTTTATATTGATGGTATTTTGATGAAGCGGGGCGAAAACCAAGACTACACTATTAATTATAACACTGGGGAAATTACTTTTACCAGCTTCCGACCTATTTTCAAGCAGAATTTCATCACCATTTCCTACAATTATACCAACAGAAACTATTCTCGTTACCTCTTCACTGGAAATTTGCAACATCAAAGGGAAAAACTAAAGGTAGGAATGAGCTGGTTTATGGAGAACGATAACAAAAATGCGCCTCTTTCTTTAAATCTTTCCGACGAAGATCAACAAATTCTTGCAAATGCAGGAAATAATGAGAACGAAATGTACGCACCTTCCGGAGTGGTTACAGAATATGATGTGAACAAAATACTTTACGAAAAACATTCTGGTGCGTTTGGCGACTATTATCAGTTGTCCAATAACGAAAGCGCAACATTATACCAAGTTTCCTTCACGTATTTTGGTGCCAATTTAGGAGATTACAATATTGCGCAAACCACCAATAATGGACGTGTATTTGAATATGTTGGCCCCAACCAAGGAAGTTATCGCGCTGTTCGAAAATTGCCTTCGCCACAACAAACGCAAGTTTTATCCTTCAATTCCGAATACGAGTTGAAGGACGGAAAAGTGGGCGCAGATTTTTCTATTAGCAATTACGATATCAATCTTTTTTCTTCAAAAGACTCAAATGAAAATAAAGGTTTTGCAGGTCGCCTGTATGCTTCAAAAACATTTTCAAACAAAAATTGGAAAGGAACGCCTGGTTTTGAATTTCAACATATTTCGGGAAGGTTTCATATTCTTGATCGAATTAATGATGTGGAATTCGCTCGAGATTTTAATTTACTTCAGGAATTCAACCAAAGAACGCAAAACCGTTTCATCGGAAGTTTCCTTAATCAATGGGGAAACAACACCTTTCTTAATTACCGAATTAATTATTTAGATGAAAAAAACACCTATAAAGGAATTAAAAATGATCTTGATTTTGCCATTAAAAAAGGGAAAATAACTTCGAGCGGAAAATTTTCTTACCTCAATACAAATGCTACCGACCTCAACACAAAATTTATTCGGGGCGAAGTAATTACTGAACTCAACGGCGAAAAAGGAAGTTGGGGAATTGGCGGAAGTATGGAACATAACGAGAAAAAATACAACGAAACCCAATTGTACGATACCACAAGTTTTAGTTGGAAAGAAATTTTTCTACAAAAGAAAATCGCAGATTCTTCCAGAACAAAACTTTCAATGCGAATTTACCTACGCGATAACGATTCTATTCGTAACAACAATATGCAAAATATGAATCACATTTTGGGTGCAATGGCGGAAAGTGAAATTATTAAAACCGAAAAAACTACTTTAAGCGCTTTGATTCATTATCGTAAATTCTATTATCAAAATCAAGACTTGAATACAGGATTTAATCAAGATTTTGTGGTAGGTAATATTTTGTACAATCAGCAACTTTTCCAAAATGGAATGCGACTTCAAGCGTTTTATGAATTGGGAAATGGACAGGAAGCGCAAAGGGAATTTCAATATATTAAAGTAACCGATGGTCAAGGCGTTTATAAATGGACTGATTACAATGGCGATGGCGTTCAACAGTTGGATGAATTTGAAGTGGCCGAATATGCCGATCTCGCACAATATATAAGAGTGTACACCAATACTACCACCTATATTCCTTCAAACAAAAATAAAATGACGTTGGCTTTGTTCGTAAATCCTTCGGTAATTTTTAATTCTCAAAATCGATTTTTAAAACGTTGGAATTTCAATATTTCCTTGAACTCTCAAAATTCGTATTATAAAAAAGAAAAGGTTTTGGTGCTAAATCCATTTGAGAAAAACGACAATCAAATTCTAAAGAATCAAAATTTCCTCGCATCTGCACAATTCAATTCTACAGATCAATCGGGATGGAATGGAAATTACCGCTTCATCGACAATCAAAATTTAATCAATGCAAATTTCAGCAACGAAGTACGCAATCAAACCTCTCACCTACTTACTTTTGGTTATTGGTTCAACAAAGATTTCCGGATGGATCTTGAAAATGCGTTGGTGAATATTGAAAATTCGTCGCAAATGTTTTCTTCAAGAGATTATGTTCTGCGAAACCTCGAAACGCGCCCAAAAGCAACCTATAAAGTAAACGCAGCTGTACAAGCCGAACTTTCAAGTGCGTACGAACAAAAGACACGAATTGATGGAGATGAACTTTTAAAAACCTTTGATATTACAGGAGCTTTGCAATGGGAACGAAAAAAAACTTCCCTTCGAGCAACCTTTTCCTTCATCAATAATGATTTCACTGGAGAAAGTTTTTCCATCGTGGGCAATCAAATGCTGGATGGTTTAAAAGCAGGGAAAAACCAAGTCTGGAGCGTGTACTTGCAACAAAATCTCAATTCTTTCATCATTCTTAATCTTAATTATGAAGGAAGAAATTCCGGCGAACGAACCATTCATATCGGAAGTATGCAGGTGAAGGCTTCTTTCTAAATGTCTATTCAAAATTTTTGAGATTTGCTTCTTTAGTAAAGAAAGAACCATCGAGGAATATCGTACTTTAATTAGCTTCCAAAAAAAGCTCTAAAAATCAATAAGCAATTTGAATTTCACTTTGAAATTGCTCAGTATTTTTGGGTTAGAATGCGAAATTGATTTATTGCTACATTATTCCTTACCTTTGCACGATGGTAAAAATCGGAAATATAGAACTGCCGGATTTCCCGCTTCTTCTTGCACCAATGGAAGATGTAAGCGATCCGCCCTTTAGAAAACTCTGCAAAATGCACGGTGCAGATTTGATGTATTCAGAATTTATTTCTTCTGAAGGTTTGATTCGCGACGCAATGAAAAGCCGCAAAAAACTCGATATTTTCGATTATGAACGTCCTGTTGGAATTCAAATTTTTGGTGGTGATGAAGAAGCCATGGCCATGTCCGCAAGAATTGTAGAAACCGTTGAACCCGATTTGGTCGACATTAATTTCGGCTGTCCTGTAAAAAAAGTAGTGTGCAAAGGCGCAGGAGCTGGCGTTTTGAAAGATGTAGATTTAATGATTCGCCTAACAAAAGCAGTTGTAAATTCCACCCATCTTCCTGTTACGGTAAAAACCCGTTTGGGTTGGGATATTCCTTCGATTAATATTGATGAAGTTGCAGAACGCCTACAAGAAGCAGGTATAAAAGCGCTTACCATTCACGCAAGAACGCGTGCACAAATGTATAAAGGTGAAGCCGATTGGGACCATATTTCAAGAATTAAAAACAATCCAAATATCGAAATCCCAATTTTTGGCAACGGCGATATTGATTCTCCTCAAAAAGCCAAAGAATATCGTGAAAAATACGATTGCGACGGAATTATGATTGGGCGTGGAGCAATTGGTTATCCTTGGATTTTTAATGAAGTGAAACACTATTTTGAAACAGGAGAAATTTTACCCGAACCCACAATTGATGATCGATTGCTCGCTGTTCGCCAACATGCCGAATGGAGTGCCGAATGGAAAGGTGAACGCTTAGGCCTGATTGAAATGCGCCAACACTACACCAACTACTTCCGTGGAGTTCCACATTTTAAAGATTTCCGTAAAAAGTTTCTAGAAATTTTCACCCTTGAAGAAATGGATGTAATCATTCAAGAAGCCAAGGAATTTTACACCCAATATTTCGCTGAACATTCGTAAAGAAATTATTTTTTGAAGATTACGGCGCGAGCGAAGCGAGCGTCGAAACAGAGAATCTCATCAAAAAAAAATGGGACATCCTCCAGCAACGACGTAACAAATATAACAAGTGGTGTACTAACTTTTTATTCAACACAACTCAATTACTCTTATGCTAAAAGCAGATCACGTAACAAAATCCTATAATGCTGGTAAAAAAATTGCGTTAGAGGATTTCAGTATAAACGTTCCCAAAGGTAGTATTTACGGGCTTCTTGGTCCGAATGGTGCTGGGAAAACAACGTTCATCCGAATTATTAATCAAATTACGCAAGCCGATTCTGGCAAAGTTTGGATTAATGATGAACTACTAAATCCCGAACACATCAAACAAATTGGCTATATGCCCGAAGAACGTGGGTTGTATAAAAATATGACTGTTGGCGATCAACTGCTGTACTTTGGTGAATTGAAAGGAATGTCCAAAAGCGATGCTCTAAAACAAGCTAAATATTGGTTTGAACAATTGAATATCGATCAATGGTGGAAGAAGAAACTTTCAGAACTTTCTAAAGGAATGGCACAAAAAATTCAGTTTGTGGTAACTGTTCTTCATCAGCCAAAGCTCTTAATTCTCGATGAACCTTTTTCTGGTTTCGATCCTGTAAACGCCAACCTCATCAAAGATCAAATTTTAAAATTAAAAGAAAACGGAACCACCATTATCCTCTCCACTCACCGCATGGAAAGTGTTGAAGAAATGTGCGATTATGTAGCTTTAATCAATAATTCGCATAAAATATTGGACGGTAAAGTTTTTGATGTTCGCGAAAAATTCAAAAAAAATATTTTCAGTGTAACTATTCAAGATGTGGATTCTGAAAAATTTTCCATCTTTAAACATCAAATTCCTCTTCTCCACGAAAAAACAGAAAATGGACTTTTAAGTTTTGATCTTCAAAACGACAACGATCATAATCAACTTCTTGCTCAAATTCTTCAAATTGGAAAAATACGTTCATTCGACGAAAAAATCCCAAGCATGAACGAAGTATTTATTAGCGCAGTAAGTAAAACGCTTTAAGAATTTCAAAAAAATGAAAAACATCTTCCTCATAACGCAAAGAGAATATCTTACGCAAGTAAAAAAGAAATCTTTTGTACTTCTAACTGTATTTACCCCGATTCTACTTATTGCTTTTGGTGCCCTGATTACTTTTATGATGAAAGCCAATGAAACCAAACATACGTTTAATGTAGTCGACAAAAGTGGAATTTTTAAAACAACATTAAAATCCACCGACAAAATTACATACGTTTTTGTACCGATTAATACAGAAGCTTCGCTGAAAAGTTCTTTAAAAGAAATGGAATCTACCGATGGTTTGCTGATTATTCCCGCATTGAAAGATCAAAATTTTGATGCTTTAGAAAATCATACCCAATTGTACATTAACAAAAAAATTGGTTTTGATACCAAAACAAAAATTACAAGCGATTTAATTGAAGGAATTAAAAGAGAAAAAATCAAAAGTCTTGGATTAACCGAAATGCAAATTCAAAATCTAGATAAAGGTTTCGATTTGTATACCAAAAATGTGGTGGACAATAACAAAACCGATTCTGATGTAATGTTTGGCGTTAAAACAGGATTGGGAATGGTGATGATGTACGCGGTTTTTATGTTCATTATTATTTATGGAGTGCGCGTGATGAGAAGTGTTCTGGAAGAAAAAAACAATCGTGTGGTTGAAATTCTAATATCATCCGTAAAACCTTTTGAACTGATGTTAGGGAAAATTCTTGGAGTTACTTTTGTAGCACTTACTCAATTTATTGTATGGATTGCAATGTCGGTTGCTGCGGCTTTGGTTTTCAATACTGGATTTGCCGCTATGCAAAATAATCCGGCATTTAGCAATTTGAATATTCTTCAAATTTTCGAAACAATTTCTCATACTTTACTGGACTTAAATTATCCATTAATTATTTTCGTATTTATAACGTTCTTTTTGCTTGGCTATATTTTTTACAGTTCAATGTACGCCGCGATTGGTTCCGCTGTCGACAATGAAACAGAAACGCAACAATTTACCTTATTTGCAATTATCCCATTGATGTTAGGCGTTTACGGTAGTTTTACCATCATCAATAATCCCGATGGTCCAACTGCTTTTTGGCTATCGATTATTCCTTTCACGTCACCGATTGCAATGACGGCAAGAATTCCTTTTGGTGTTCCGGTTTGGGAATTGGTTCTTTCTATATCACTTCTTCTAATTACTTGTTTTGCGATGATTTTTATTGCTGCAAAAATTTACCGAGTGGGAATTTTAATGTATGGAAATAAGGCGACTTTAAAAGAGCTTTGGAAATGGATTAAATCAAGTTAAAATCATTAGAAAGAAACCTTCAGATTAAAATAAAAATCCAAATCTTTGGAATTAAAAATAGAAGTAAAGCAGTTTTATAAAGAAGCTGCTTTTTTCTTTTTGAAAGATAGATTAGAGTAAATGAATTTGTTCCCATTAAATTGACAAACCCGATAAATAACCACTATGAGTCGTTTATCGGGTTTTATTTTGACAGATGTAAAAACAAATGCTCTTAAAAAACGGAGGTGATGCGTTAAATATTCTACAACAAATTTTAAAGTTTTGTTAAATGCTAGGCCAAAAAAAATCCCGGAAAACCGGGATTCTACATTTATTCGAAAATATAGCTGAGTCCAACACTGAGCACCTGTTCTGATTTCTTTTTCTCAATCGCGGGATCGCTTCCTCCTTCCGTCATTAAACCCTTGTACGTATTGGAAAGTCCCAAATCATATCGTACGGAAAGTTCCAACTGTCTTTTAAAACTATATCCTATTCCAGCACCAATTGCAAAATTAAAAGAATTGGCTTTCCCATTTGCTCCAGTGCCTTCTTGAGTGACATCGGTATCATAATAAGGTTTTGCTGGATCTTTAATCGTTTGCCCGACTAAAAAGTTAAATCGTGGACCAATCATTCCAAAGAATTCCGATTCTGCTTCAGAAAAATATCCTTTAAAATAAAGAGGTACACTGATGTAACTGTTACCATAAACAGCATCATAACCAGGTTGTCCTTTTACATTGTTATCTTTTCCAGACTCTCCTGCTCCGTAGTACACCACTTCTGGTTGAATGTAAAATTGATCATTACTATCAATCGGAATTAATGCCAATACTCCCGCCTGCATTGTAAAACGCGGCCCAGAAGGATTGTGTGCATTACTCACTCTTGAATAGTTTCCACCAGCGGTAATCCCAAATCGGGTAGAACTAAAATCTACCTGAGCGGATAGCAAAGCTGCAGAAGAAAGTGCAATGCTTAAAATTATTTTTTTCATGTATTGAGTTTTTGTGTTTGTGTTTTTATCCTAAAACTTTAGCAACTGTTTCGCCAATATCTGCAGGAGAATCAACTACGTGGATTCCATTTTCTCTCATAATGGCCATTTTCGCTTGAGCGGTATCTTCAGCTCCGCCAACGATAGCTCCAGCGTGTCCCATTGTTCTTCCTTTAGGTGCAGTTTGCCCCGCAATAAATCCTACGACTGGTTTTGTAGAACCACTTGCTTTATACCATCTTGCAGCTTCTGCTTCTAAAGAACCTCCAATTTCACCAATCATTACTACTGCTTCTGTTTCAGGATCGTTGATGAAAAGTTCCAAAGCATCTTTTGTAGTAGTTCCAATGATTGGATCTCCACCAATTCCAATAGCAGTAGAAACTCCGAAACCAGCTCTTACTACTTGATCTGCAGCTTCATAGGTTAATGTTCCTGATTTTGAAACGACACCTACTTTTCCTTTTTTAAATACAAAACCTGGCATAATACCAATTTTTGCTTCTTCTGAAGTAATGATTCCTGGGCAGTTTGGCCCAATTAATCTTGTATCTTTATCGGCAATATATGCTTTTACTTTTACCATATCGGCAACTGGAATACCTTCGGTAATCGCAACAATTACTTTTATTCCTGCATCCGCAGCTTCCATAATTGCATCTGCAGCAAATGCTGGCGGTACAAAAATGATACTTACATTAGCACCAGCTTTTTCAACAGCATCTGCAACGGTATTGAAAACCGGTTTCCCCAAGTGCTCGCTTCCGCCTTTACCTGGAGTTACTCCTCCAACCACGTTGGTCCCGTATTCAATCATTTGCTCTGCGTGGAAAGTTCCTTCGTTACCGGTAAATCCCTGAACAATTACTTTAGAATCTTTGTTTACTAATATTGACATAGTAGGTATAATTTATTATTTGATTAAAAATCTGCTATTCGCAAATTTACTGATATTTTGGAGTTTAAAAAAATTTGATTAAAAAATAAAAATCAGGTTTACTACAAGTTTTTCAGTTTTACTTCTTTACGCAAATAGTCTCTGAATTCTTCTGCAATTGGACCGAAATACGTTCCTTTCTTCAAATCGCGGTTTACACCACATTTTGCTAAAAGAACTGTCCCATTTTCGATGCGAACTCCCGAAGCCATTCCCACTTGTCCCCAAATGGTTACTTCATCTTCAATAGTACAACAGCCAGCAATTCCCGTTTGCGATGCAATTAGCACTTTTTTGCCAATAATGGTATCATGACCAATCTGAATTTGATTATCCAATACCGATCCTTCACCAATGATGGTTGATGCCGTTACTCCACGATCGATCGTGCATCCGTTTCCTATTTCTACATTATTTTCGATAACAACATTTCCGACTGAAATTAAACGATCGAAATTTCCATATAATTTTCGATAATAAAATGCATCGCCACCCAAAACAGTATTGCTCTGAATAATTACGTTATCGCCAATCTCCGTACGATCGCCAATCACGACGTTGGGAAAAATGTGACAATTTTTACCAATCCTTACATTATTGCCAATAATTGCAGAGGGATGAATAAAGGTATTCTCACCGATTTCAACATCATGAAGTTCTTCTTTAAAGTTGAAAATTTTGGTATAATGCGTATTGATCGCATTAAAATCACGAAATGGATCATCGGAAACCAAAAGCGCTTTGCCTTCTGGGCACGCTACTTCCTTATCGATAAGAATTACGGTTGCCGCCGATTGTAAAGCTTTATCGTAATATTTTGGATGATTAACAAAAACAATATCTCCTGGACGAACCATATGGATTTCGTTGGTTCCTAAAATAGGAAAATCTTCATCGCCAACAAATTTGGCTTTAATGAGATTAGCAACTGTTTTAAGCGTTTGTGGTTGTTGAAAATTCATACTCCTAAAGATGAAAAAAGTTCAGCATGATCGATCGCTGAACTTTTTGTTGTATTGTTGATTATTTTACACGCTCGATATAAGAACCGTCTTCTGTATTTACTTTAATTTTATCGCCAGCTTCAATGAAAAGTGGAACCATTACGCGAGCACCTGTTTCAACAATTGCATTTTTAAGTGCGTTGGTCGCGGTATTTCCTTTTACACCTGGTTCTGCTTCAATAACTTCAAGAAATACGGTTGGTGGAATTTCGGCAGATAGTGGAGATTCGTCAACTTCTTTTAAAATAATAGTAACTTCTTCACCAGCTTTCATGAATTGTGCGTTCTCAATCATATCTTTATTAATGTAGATTTGAGAGAAATCATCGTTATTCATAAAGTGAAAACCATTATCGTCATCATATAGATATTGAAATTTTCTCGTGATTACTTTTACTTCTTCAATTTTATGCCCCGCAGAAAAGGTATTGTCTACTACTTTTCCGTTGGTTACTGATTTAAGTTTTGTACGCACAAAAGCCGGACCTTTTCCGGGCTTCACATGCAAGAATTCGATTACCTTGTAAATGTCGTTGCTGTACTCGATGCAAAGACCTTTTCTGATATCAGCTGTTGTTGCCATTCAGTTCTATTAAGTTTAATGTTTATTATAAATATTGAGGATTATTCTTTTCCGGTTCCGTATCCTCTGATAATTCCTCTTGGTGAGTTACGGATAAATTCCAAAATTTCGTCGCGTTCCGCAGTAGGCAACATTTCTTTTTCGATGTAAGATGTTGCTTGGGTAACATTGAGTTTCATTTGAAAAATATATCTGTATATTTTTTGAATTTCAAATATTTTTTCGTTGGTGAATCCTCTTCTCCGCAATCCAACTGAATTGATTCCTGCATAGGAAATCGGTTCTCTGGCAACTTTTACATACGGTGGAATATCTTTTCGGATCAAACTTCCTCCAGAAACCATCACATGTTTACCGATTTTGCCAAATTGCTGAACTGCGCTTAAGCCGCCCATAACTACAAAATCGCCGATTTCTACATGACCTGCGATTCCACATCCGTTTGCAATTACAACATTGTTCCCGATAACACAATCGTGTGCCACGTGTGCTGTTGCCATGATTAAACAATTATCTCCCACTTTGGTATATCCTAATGCTTTGGTTCCTCGGTTAATGGTTACACATTCACGAATCGTGCTATTATCACCAACGTATACTTGGGTATCTTCCCCATCAAATTTTAAATCTTGGGGAATTGCAGAGATTACCGCTCCTGGAAAAATTTTGCAATTTTTACCAATTCTTGCTCCATCCATAATGGTTACATTCGATCCAATCCACGTTCCATCGCCGATACTTACATCTGCCGCAATGGTGGTAAATGGCTCTACCACTACACTTTTCCCTATTTTCGCTCTGCGATCTACTGCTGCTAATTGGTGAATCATTTACTCTGTTTTGGATTTTGCAACTTGCGCCATTAATTCGGCTTCTACCACTACAGAATCGCCGACATAGCCGTATCCTTGCATATGTACGATTCCTCTTCTGATTGGTTCTATTAATTCAATTTTAAAAATAAGCGTATCGCCGGGAACTACTTTCTTTTTGAATTTTACTTTATCCATTTTCACGAAATAGGTTGAGTAATTTTCGGGATCTGGAACATTGGCAAGTACCAAAATTCCGCCTGTTTGCGCCATGGCTTCAATTTGAAGAACACCTGGCATTACCGGTTCTTTTGGGAAATGACCAACAAAATAGGGTTCATTCATCGACACATTTTTTACGCCGACAACATGAGAATCCGAAAGTTCCATAATGCGATCGATCAATAAAAATGGTGGACGATGCGGAAGTAAACGCATAATTCCATTGATATCAAATACCGGCTCTTTTAACAAGTCGATATCGGGCACATTTTTCTTTTTTTGAAGTTTCCACTGGCGGTTTAGTTTTTTTGCAAACTGCGTGTTTACAAAATGACCAGGTTTTGTAGCGATTACTTTTCCTTTAATTTTCACTCCAACAAGAGCCAAATCTCCAATAACATCTAATAATTTATGGCGAGCGGCTTCGTTAGGATAGTTTAAGGTTAAATTATCTAAAATACCATTTGGACGAATGGAAACATTTTCCTTACCAAATGCTTTTTTAAGTTTTTCTGAAGTTTCAGGCGTTAATTCCTTATCAACATACACGATGGCATTCGAAATATCTCCACCTTTAATTAATCCCGCGTCCAAAAGCATTTCAAGTTCGTGAAGAAAGCTAAATGTTCTAGCAGAAGCGATTTCATCTTTAAACTCCGAAATATCTCTTAAAGTTGCATTTTGAGTACCTAACACTTTGGTACCGAAATCTACCATTGTGGTAATTTCATAGGTATCGGAAGGAATCACGGTAATTTCGGATCCCGTATTTGGATCCATATAACTTAGCACTTCTTTAATCACCAAATATTCTCTTGGAATGGATTGTTCTTCAATTCCAACATTTTCAATGGCTTCAACAAAGAATTTTGAAGAACCATCTAAAATTGGTGGTTCTGCGCTGTTCATTTCTAATATAGCATTGTCGATATCGCAACCTACTAATGCGGCAAGCAAATGCTCGCAGGTGTGGATGCGTACACCTAATTTTTCCAAAGTTGTTCCACGTTCTGTTGTGGTAACATAATTAACATCGGCTTCTACTTGCGGATGTCCTTCTAAATCGGTTCGCACGAATACGAAACCTGTATTTTCCTTTGCTGGTTTAATGGTAAGACTTACCTGTTTACCGGTATGCAAACCAATTCCAGAAAGGGTTACTTCTTGCTTAAGGGTTTTTTGTTTATCACTCATTAGGATGATCTTTTGAGTTTTTTTCTAGAGTATCAATACGTTTTACAACTTCACTAAACTTGCGGAAATGCACATAATTTCTACGGAAATCACTTGCCGAGATTGCAGGACTTCCATATAAAATTTCTTTATCGTTTACATTGGCGTTTACACCACTTTGTGCTTGCACCATTACTTGATTGCCAATTTTAATATGGCCTACAATTCCTACCTGTCCACCAATCTGATTCCAATCGCCAATTGTAGTGGATCCTGCAATTCCAGCCTGCGCTGCTATTACATTATTTTTACCAATTTTGACGTTGTGTGCAATTTGAATAAGGTTGTCTATTTTAGTTCCTTTACCAATAATTGTGGAACCGATTGTAGCACGATCTATAGAGCAATTGGATCCAATTTCCACCTGATCTTCAATAATAACATTCCCCAATTGTGGAATTTTTTTAAAGCCATCAGAAGTGGGTTGAAATCCAAATCCATCGCCACCAATTACGGTATTGGAATGAATTATACAATCATCACCAATGATGCAATAATCGTAAATTCTAGCACCGCTATCGATTTTGCAATTTTTACCAATTTTCACGCCTTTGCCGATATAGACTTGGGGGAAAACCTGAGTTCCATCGCCTATTTTTGCTTTCTCTGAAACATAGGTAAAAGCGCCAATGTAGACTTCATTGCCTACTTCAGCGGTTTCATGCAAAAAAGAGCCTTCTTCAATTCCTGTTTTTTTTGATTGCATTTCTTGATACAGATTCATTAAAACCTGAAAAGAAAGATATGCATCATCAACAGCAATAATCGTTGAGGTGTAATCGTTTTTGGTAATTAAATTTTTAGATACAATAAGAACAGAACTTTTTGTTGTCTCAAGAAAATGAGCAAAACGTTCCTGAGCAATAAATGATAAATGCCCTTGCTCACTGCTCTCAATCGGCGAAACACCGGTAATCACAGTATCCGGATTCCCAATGATTGTTCCGTTGATGAGGCCTGCAATCTGCGAAGCTGTAAATTCCATATCCTGCAAAGATAAGAAATTCGGGAAATAGCCCAACTTTTCTCCCTATTTTTTATGCTGAATCTCTCGAGGAAAAGAAAGTATAAATTTTGTATTTCCTGTGGTAATCGATGACGAAAGTATCTGATTTTCAGATTCATTCAACTTTACTTTTTCACCATCTTTATGAAGAAGATAGATCGGCTGCTTTAATCGATTGTAAGGGAGCAAACTTCGAGAGATTTCGTCCACCAATAAATCACCATTCTTAATCCCAAAATGTGTATTGGTTTTCGCAATCATTTCTTCTACAAAATCCTGCTCAAATGGCGTTGATGATATTAATGTTTTCGGAAATTGGCGTTGCATCAAACATGAACAGAAATAGGCAAGCACGGGATCATCACAAAATTGCCAAACTTTCATAGCTTGAATAACATCGTTATCATCTAATTGTGTAAAACGCTGTATATCTTCAGTGGTCGCTTTTTCGAACTTATTTTTATGTAAAAAATAGCTCAGATTTCCAGGCGCATTCAAAGGAAATCCTTCAGAAACCAAATACTTTGCGCGATCTAAAATCTTAACCAAAAGATGTTCTGCCAAAGCAGCCGTTTTATGATAATACACTTGCCAATACATAAACATTCTGGCGGTAAGAAAATTTTCGACGGAGTAAATTCCTTTCGCATCAACCACTAACTCATCATCTGCCACATTCATCATTGAAATAATTCGTTGTGCGTTGATATTTCCATCAGAAACACCGGTATAAAAACTATCTCTCTTTAAATAATCCAAACGATCAACATCGAGCTGAGAAGAAATTAATTGATTAAAAAATTTACGATGGTATTTCCCTTGAAACATTTGTATCGCAATATCCATTTCACCATTAAAAACAGTATTCAGTTCATTCATCAGCAATAACGAAAGCTTTTCGTGATGCCAATCATCCATCAACATATTTTCAAGCGCATGCGAGAAAGGGCCGTGCCCAATATCGTGCATTAAAATCGCCAATAACGCGCCTTTTTCTTCTTCCTTGCTAAATTGAACTCCTTTTAATCGCAGTGTATCAAGTGCTGTAAACATTAGATGCATTGCTCCTAAAGCGTGATGAAAACGTGTATGCGTAGCTCCAGGAAATATCGTGCTGAGCAAACCAGTTTGTGAAATTCTGCGCAAGCGTTGAAAATAAGGATGCTCAACGACATCAAAGAGGATTTCGTACGGAATGCGAATGAAACCATGCACGGGATCGTTGAAAATTTTGAGTTTATTGGTCATTATAGTTGATAAATGATACTGGCAAATGTAAGATTTTCATTTCAGAAAGTTTTATCGTATTTGAAGTTTATGCGATTGCCAGGTTTAACTCAAATTTAACGGTTTACATCGGTTTTTTGGGCAATATTTAAGAGCTTTTGGTCGTATTTTTGATGTTTAAAATTCAACAAGAACTACCCTTAATTTTAATATCATTTTTTATGTCGAAAATATTATGGATTGATGATGAAGTCGATTTGCTGAAACCGCATATTGTTTTTCTGGAAAACAAAGGCTACGAAGTGACTCCTGTAAACAATGTGAATGAAGCTTTGGAAATTATTGATGGAGAAAAATTTCAGCTTGCCCTTTTAGATGAAAATATGCCAGGAATTTCCGGTTTGGAAGCCATCCCAATGTTGAAGGACAAAGATACTTCAATGAAAATTGTGATGGTGACAAAAAGCGAAGAAGAGCATATTATGGAACAAGCCATCGGTTCGCAAATTTCGGATTATATATTAAAGCCAGTGAATCCTAATCAGGTTCTGCTTTCGCTAAAGAAAAATCTACAAGAAGATAATTTGGTGGAACAGAAAACGATACAACAATATCAACAAGAATTCCGTAATCTTTCTATGGAGCTTTCCTACTTAAGAACTTGGCAAGATTGGGCTGAATATTACAAGAAAATCCTGAATTGGGAAATTAAGTTTGATAAAGTTTTTGATAGTGAATTTGCTGATTTGTTGCAATCTCAGAAAGAAGAAGCCAACATTCAGTTTTCTAAATTCATCGAAAAAAATTACGAAGATTGGTTGCACAGCAATGAAAAACCAATGATGAGCCACACGCTCTTCAAAGATAAAGTGAAGCCTGCAGTAGAAAAAGATAAAGTTCTTCTTTTAATGATTGATAATTTACGTTACGATCAGTGGAAAGTGATTGAACCACTCTTTACGAAATTCTACAATAAAGTTTCAGAAGATTATTATTATAGCATTTTACCAACAGCAACGCAGTATGCGAGAAACTCATTTTTTGCGGGATTGATGCCCTCCGAAATAGAGAAACGTTTTCCCGATAAATGGTTTAATGACAATGAAGAAGGCAACAAGAACGAATATGAAAGAGATTTTTTAGAAGATCAAATGAAGCGTTTAGGTCTTTCCTCAAAATCCATGAAATATCTAAAAATATTAAATGCCGATTTTGAAAGAAAAATTTTTGATGACTTTAACCAGCACAAAAACAACGATTTATTAGTAATTGTGTACAATTTTATCGATATCCTTTCTCACGCAAAAACCGACAATCACATCATTGATCAGTTAATTCGAGACGATAAAACGTTCCGTTCGCTTACTTATAATTGGTTCGAAAATTCGTCTTTATTGAAAATTATTAAGCTCGCTGCCGAAAATGGCTTCAAACTTGTAATTACTACAGACCACGGAACGATTTATGTAAAAAAACCAAGTCAGGTAGTTGGCGATCGAGAAACCTCAACGAATATTCGTTACAAAACAGGACGAAGTTTAACCTACGACTATAAAGAAGTTTGGGCGGTTACGCAGCCAGAAAAGATATTTCTTCCAAAAGGAAACATCAGTTCAAAATATATTTTTGCCAAAAACAACACCTTTTTGGCATATCCAAAAAACTATAATCATTTTGTAAATTACTATAAAGAAACCTATCAGCATGGTGGTATTTCTCTTGAAGAATGTATTATTCCCATCAGCATACTAGAACCCAAATAGTTTTTTTCATAGTTTATTTAGTTTGGGCGGGCGAGAAGAATCTTCAGGTTTTTTTCGCCCTTTTTTTGTGTCCTAGTTTTCCACGATTATATAGTATTTTTGTGGTATGAAGATCATCAGTTATAACGTAAACGGAATTCGTGCAGTTCTGAATAAAGATTTCACCACTTGGTTACAATCTGCAAACCCCGATGTAATTTGCATTCAAGAAAGCAAAGCGATGGCAGACCAAATCGACCGCCAAAAGTTTGCAGAAATTGGTTACGAAAGTTTTTGGTTCCCCGCACAACGAAAAGGATATAGCGGTGTTGGAATTGCCACGAAAGTACAACCTAAAAACGTAGTCTACGGCTGTGGCATTGAAAAATACGATTGCGAAGGAAGAATTATTAGAGTCGACTTCGATGAATTTTCAGTAATTTCCGTATACGTTCCAAGCGGCTCCAATATCGATCGCTTGGGCTACAAACTAGAATTCTGTTACGATTTTTTAAAGTATATAAAGGAGCTAGAGAAAAGCATTCCTAATTTGGTGATATCAGGCGATTTCAATATTTGTCATGAAGCCATTGACATTCATGATCCCGTACGCTTGCAAAATGTATCTGGTTTTTTACCGATAGAACGAGAATGGATGACGAATTTTATGAAAGAATGTAAACTGATTGATAGTTTCCGATTTCTAAATCCTAACCCCGATCAATATACATGGTGGAGTTACCGACAAAATTCCAGAGCAAGAAATAAAGGATGGCGACTCGATTATCATTTTATCACAGAAACTTTAGAATCTCAACTAAAACGGTCTGTAATTTTAAAAGATGTTATACACTCCGACCATTGCCCAATATTAATTGAAGTCTAATTTTTTTTGATGACAAATTCATATCAAATCGATTATAAAAACAAAATCCAGCAAATTGAATTTGCTGGATTTTAACTACGTAAAAAATTAATCTAATCGATAATTTCATATTCGATCGGCATAGTTCCTTTTTCAAGGCGACCGATTTCTTCATAAGCTGCTTTAGAAAGATCAAAGCTTCTTGACTTATGGAATGGTCCTCGATCGTTAACGCGTACTACTACGCTTTTTCCAGATCTAAGGTTGGTAATTTTCACCAAGGTTCCAAAAGGCAAACTCATGTTGGCTGCAGTAAATTTCGAATTATCGAAAACTTCTCCGCTTGCCGTTTTTCTACCATTAAATTTATCGTGGTAGTACGATGCAAAACTTGTTTTCGCATCATTGGTACTGTTTTTGAATGAATACAGACCAAGTGTTGAAATCATCATAATGATTACGAGAATGACTCTTTTCATCATATTTGAATTTGGGGGTTTTGACGTGGCAAAGATATTCCCAGATTTTTGGGAAGCGAATTTACCTTCTTAATGAATCTTAATTATTTCTTAACGTATTGTTAAAATTAAGTTTTAAACATTGAAAATCAACCATTTAAACCATAGTGTTAAAAAACGTTAAAACAATTGTTAAAACGTTAAATTATTTAACATATTATGTTAAATTTTAATTAAAACAACTGAATATCAACGATTTATAGAATCTTATTTTCTTTTTGTTTTAAATACCTCAATTTTAGTAAAGGCATAAAAAATCCCGCAAGTTAAATTGCAGGATCTGTTATTAGTAGGCGATTGAACACTTGTCTATTCAGCAATCTCACCATATAAATCAAATTCTTCCGCTTCAGTAATTCGAATATTTGCAAATTCACCTATAGAGAGGTAGGTATTTTCCGCAGAAACGAGAACGGTATTGTCCACATCGGGAGAATCAAATTCTGTTCTGCCAACAAAGTAAGCCCCTTCTTTTCGGTCAAAAATGCATCGAAACACTTTCCCGATTTTTTCTTGATTCTTTTCCCAAGATATTTGCGACTGCAATTCCATTATTTCTTCTACTCGAGCTTCTTTTACCTCTTGTGGAATATCATCTTCTAAAAGATAGGCATGTGTATTTTCTTCGTGAGAATACGTAAAGCATCCCAAACGATCGAAACGCTGGTTCTTCACCCAATCTTTCATTTCTTGAAAACGTTCTTCAGTTTCACCTGGATATCCTACAATAAGTGTTGTACGAATGGCCATATCGGGAACTTTCTCGCGAAATTGGTCTAAAAGCGCATCTGTTTTTTCATGCGTTGTCCCACGACGCATCGACTTTAAAAGTTCCGTATTAATATGCTGCAATGGAATATCAATATAATTACAAACTTTAGGTTCGGATTTAATAATATCGAGAACATCCTGAGGAAATCCTGTAGGGAACGCATAATGCAAACGAATCCACTCGATTCCTTCAACTTTTACTAACTCTTTCAGCAAATCACCGAGTGCGCGTTTTTTATAAATATCCAACCCATAATAGGTAAGATCTTGCGCAATAAGAATCAATTCTTTTGTTCCACCTTTTGCAAGTTTTTGTGCTTCAATTACCAATTTTTCAATGGGCGTTGAGATGTGTTGCCCTCTCATCAGCGGAATCGCACAAAAAGAACATGGGCGATCACAACCTTCTGAAATTTTAAGGTATGCGTAATGTTTCGGTGTAGTTGTTAATCGTTCACCAACAAGTTCGTGGCGATAATCTGCACCTAAATGTTTTAGTAAAATAGGCAAATCGCGTGTCCCAAAATATTGATCAACATCGGGAATTTCCTTAACCAAATCGGGTTTGTATCTTTCCGAAAGGCAACCTGTTACAAAAACTTTTTCAACTTCACCTCTGTTTTTGGCTTCCACAAAATCCAGAATCGTGTTAATGGATTCTTCCTTAGCATTATCAATAAAACCGCATGTGTTAATTACAACAATATCGCCGCGTTCTTCGTGTACGACTTCTTTTCCGTTGGCTTTAAGTTGTCCCATTAACACCTCAGAATCATACACATTCTTGGAGCATCCGAGGGTTACAATATTGATTTTCTTTTTTCCTGTGGACTTTGTACGCATAGTCTTGTTTTTCAGGGTGCAAATGTAGGAATAAAAAAAGAACCGATTTCCGGTTCTTCATTTCTTTTATCAATAGGTGAAATTTTATAAAAATGCTTTTTCTGCGAATGTGGAAAGTACTTTATCTTTTTCAGAAAGAATTACCTCTTCCGCAGGAACTTTCCAATCGATATTTACTTCTGGATCGTTCCAAATTAAACCTCCTTCAGCCTCTTTTTTATAAAAATTATCACATTTATATGCAAATACTGCAGTTTCGCTTAAGACCGAAAATCCATGACCAAAACCTCTTGGAACATAAAATTGCAATTTATTTTCAGGAGAAAGTTCCACACCATACCATTTTCCATAAGTGGGAGATTCTGGACGAAGATCTACTGCAACATCAAAAACTTTACCTTCAAGGCAAGAAACCAATTTTGCTTGTGCGTATTCTGCTTTTTGCAAGTGAATGCCACGAACAACCCCATAGGACGATTTAGAAATGTTATCCTGAACAAAATGCCCATTCAAACCTGTAAGTTCTTCAAACTTTTTTTCGTTGTATTTTTCGTAAAAATAGCCACGTTCATCTTCAAAAACAGTAGGTTCAATTATGTAACAGTCTTTAAGTGGCGTTTCGATTAACTTCATACGTTTTTATTGTAATTTATTCAAAAATAGTAATTATTGTTCGGAAAATAATTTTTAAATCATTTTTAAGCGACATGTTTTTCATGTACGCGAGATTTAATTGTACTTTATCTGGAAAAAGAATTTCATCATTATATTGTTGCGGATGATCTTGTTGCAGCAATAGCTTTTCTTCATTTCTGTATTTGACGCTTGCCTCACTGGTGAGTCCAGGTTTAAGCTGGAGAACTTGGCGATCCTCTCCTTTTAATTGATCGTAATAGCCTTCAACATCTGGCCTTGGGCCGACAAAACTCATGTCTCCTTTTACAATATTGAACAATTGGGGAAGTTCATCTAATTTAAATCTTCTCAATACCTTTCCGTACCACGAAATCTTTCTCGTTTTAGGATGAATACTTTGAAATTTGTAAACAACAAAATTTTTCCCAAACTGTCCTACTCTATTTTGCAAAAATAACCCAGAAGAAGATACATCAATACTTGAAGCGATATATAATAGCAACATCAAAGGCAGAAAAAGAAGGAGTGCCAATGAAGCAAAAGTGATATCGAAGCAGCGTTTCCAAAAGGGATAATGCATAGCATTTATTTTAGATGATACTTTTTCCTGAGTTTATTTTTATACTGTAAATAAGCAAAACTCCCGACCAAAAGCAAAATAAATGCAGCAAACATTTGTAATTGCGCGGAATACTGACTTAAAAAAATAACGATAAAACCAATTCCCAATTGTACCAATCCGTATAAACCAGAAATCAGCAATGGATTACTTCCATTTTCGTTGGCGAGAATTTGATATAGGTGGGTACGATGTGCTTTGAAGATATTTTCTTTTTTCAACAATCTTTGAACGATCGTCCAAATAGCATCAATTCCATATACCGCAAGAAATAAAATATAAATATAATTTCCCGTAACAAAAATGAGTTTAGCCAATAAAAATAAGATAATGAAAGCCATTGAAACAGCACCTACATCTCCAGCAAAACATTTTGCTTTCTGACGAAAATTAAAAAATCCAAAAACCAAAGCTGCAATTCCGGCATACACAATTAAATTCTGATCAACAAAAGTCACCCTATTGTTAACGACGCCTAATAACGCAAGAACAGCTATACTATTGGAGACTGTAATCCCGTTAATTCCATCCATAAAATTATAGGCATTTATAATTCCTACGCAAAAGATAAGAGCCAAAATAATCACCCATATCGGTTGGGTAAGAATTCCTACTTGCTGAAATAACAGAAAAATACTCGCGAAATGAATAACAATTCGAATTTTATTCGAAAGCGTAAATATATCATCGAGAAAACTAATGATGGTAATTAAAGTAAGTGCCGCAAAAAAGTACGGATATTGAAAACCAGAAAGCACGAAGAAAAGCAACGCACCAAAATAAAATATAATTCCGCCACCTCGCAAGGTGATCTTTGTATGAGAACTTCTTTCGTTGGGTTTATCGATAATATTGTAATGATCGGCGATTTTAAAATACAATAATTCGCAGGCAAACAACAGTAGAAAAACTAAAAAATACATCATTTTTTTTCTTTAAAGCTTTCGATAGTTTTCTTTAATCCATCTTTTGCAGACAAAGGTAAAGCATTGATCCCTAATTCGGATTTGATTTTTTGGTTGGAAACTACATAGTTTTCAGTAAGTTTTTTTAATCGTTCAGAATCTAATGGCAAATGAAGAAAATCGCCAATCGCTGCACAAGATTGAATAATGGAAACAGGAATTTTCCATAAGTGAGATTTTTTACCCAACGAACTCGAAATTAAAGTGACAATTTCATTGGTGGACAACGTTTCATCATCTGCGAAATGATACACACCTGATGGTAAATTCACATTTCGTAACATTTCTACCAGTAAAAAATTCAGATTATCAATTCCTAAGAATGAACGTTTATTCTCGAAGGAAGCCAAAGGCCAAGGCACGCCCTTTTCAACAACTTTGTACAACAAATTCAGATTGCCTTTATTTCCTGGACCGTGAATCATGCAAGGTCGAATTACAAATACGCGTTTTCCTTCTGGAAGTTTTTTGCTTAATACATATTGTTCAGCCTCAAACTTCGACTTCCCGTAAGGAGTTAAAGGATTCGCTTGTTGGTTTTCTTTTAAAATTCCAGAAACACTATCCGCAACGGCTTTAACAGAACTAAAATAAAAGAAATCTTGAATATTTGAATGCAAGAATTCATCAAACAAAGCAATCGTTAAATCGCTGTTTACCCGAAAATATTCTTCCGCTCCAGAAGTATTTGTCGTATCGTGTGCTTTCCCAGCAAGGTGAATAATGGCGTTTGAATTTTTGTCTAAATTCATTTTCCAATTTGGATCTCTTAAGGAAAGTGTTTTTACCTCAAGATGTTGTTGCTCTAAATATTCTATCAAGTTTTGTCCAACAAATCCCGAAGCTCCAGTTATGGTAATGCTCATTTATTTGGTATATGTAAAAATCAGAAGATCACCTGGAAGAATCTTTGATGTTGTTTGTGAAGATTTGATATTTTTAATCTTTCCTGTATTACTGTCCACAATTTGCACGCCTGCATTTGCTTTATACGTAAAAATAATACTGGAATTGATGTTTTTATTTTGAACGGCAACAAAATATCGATTGCCATTTTGAAGTTGCGAAACCAAAACCTCTCTTTTACTAGGATTAAAAACAGAAAATTTTTCCGGAACCGATTGCAGTTTCGAAGTATCTACTGGAATTGAATTCCCATCATGATGAACGTCTGTAACTTTACTATTTGTAAAAACCCAAGCTAAACGCTGAATATTTTCATTTAAATTTTTTACTATAGCATAGGTTGGTGTTGGCTTTCCATTGGAATAAACGATAGAATAACTGAAGCCACTTTTTTTCCAATTATCAGTATCAAGTGTCCAATACGTAAAATACTGAAGTCCTTTTGCTCCATAAAGAAGATTGCTATATTGTTGAAGTTTTAAACCTGCCAAAGTGGGTTGCTTATATTGACCAAAAATCGTGGCATTTGCAAATCCCCAAAAAGGTTTATTGAATTTTAAACTTGCCGTACGGATCACCTCTAAATTGCTGTACCAATTTGCGTCAATGACATTATTTTTCAAAGGGTAGTTGTCAAAAGATATAGTCTTTATTGGAATGTTACGCATATACGATTCTACATAACTTGTGTATGACATATCCTGCAAAGCTGATTTTGGAGCATAGTTCGGATGCATATTTACATAAAACATCTTTGTATCATCAAATCGCGAATAATTATTAATTCGTTCTTTAACCATATTAAATTGCTTAGGAGAAGGTTCATCAAATACGTAATATCCATAAAGTGCAGGATGATTCTTCACTAACTTAATGGTAACATCAGGTTTGTAGGCAAGAGTATCGGTATAATAAATAACTTTTACATCAGCTTTTTGGGCAGCATCTAAGGCTTTAATTCCTTGCTCATTATCTTCATAGATAGCAAAACTAATAGTAAATCCCGCGTTCCTAAACGTCTTAAAGTCATCAACATTTGTGGATTGCACTCCAAAAAATGCCATTATTGGAATTTGGGCATTCAAAATGAATCCAAAAAAGCTGAAAAGTAGTGCAAAAAATGAATCGTATTTTTTCATGACATGTATTTTTAAATTTTCACTTAAACTGGGCCAATGTTTTTTGGTTGATGCTTGCTCTTTCTTTATCGAAAATCCAGCCCCATTTGCTAAAATAGGTAAATGCTGACGAAAGAAATATTTTGAATAATTTCGAATTTTTATTCGCCCCAGATTCGTAATGATGGACAACGGCAGCTTTCTGATAAACGATATTTTTAAATTTTTCATTCATCCTTCTCGAAATATCCCAATCCTCAAAGTACATAAAAAAAGCATCATCATACAATCCAATCCCTTGCAACGCCTCTAACCGAAACAAGGTAAAACAACCAGACAGGATGGGCGCTTCATACGTTTCATTTTCTTGTACATTTCGAAGTTCATAATTATTGATGAATTTCTGATACAAAAAATCGGGTTTCTTTAGTTTACGAAGAACTACGCTGTAAGGAGATGGCAGCAATTTAGGCAAATATTGTGGAGTAAGATCTTTATTTAAAATTTTGGGCATCATCATTCCTACATCTTGATGAAGTTCCATATAGTCAAGCATTGGCGACAACGGATTTTCCGTAAATTCAATATCGGGATTGATTACGAAATGATATTTCCCGCCGTTCTCCATAGCTTTTCTAATCGCAAAATTGTGCGCTTTGCCAAAACCTGGGTTTTCTGGAAAATGAAAGTATTGGATATTTTCACTAATCTGCTCGAGTTTTTGCAATTTGTTTTCTGGCGAATTATCAACTAAATAAAGCGTAATATCCTCATTAAATTGTAATAAATGCAGTGCAAGCGAACTGATTTCTTCAAAAGAATGACTGTACAATACGACAGACGCAGAAACTTTACAACTCCCTTTCATCATTATATTCTTTCCCACTTTTGGGATTCAAAATTAAAAATTTTCACAGGCTTCGCTGGACTTCCCACACAAATGGTATTTGGAGGCAACGATTTTGTAACCACAGAATTTGCGCCAACAATGGTACCAAAACCAATCGTAACTCCAGGAAGCACGGTAACAAATTCACCTAACCAAACATTATCTTCAATGATAACCGGTTTTGCAAAAAGTGGTCTTTCTTTGGGAATTTGCATTGGCGAAGAATCTTCTTCATCCCCCGCATAACTTCCATGCGAGCAATCGGAAATGTAAATTTTACTTGCAAGCAAAACATTATTCCCAATTGTTACCTTTTCCATTGCGGTGATGTGAACATAATCATTCATTTGAAAATTTTCACCTATAAACAATGTTTCTTTTTCATGTACGGGATACGCTTCTAATCGACATCCATAACCCGTTGTAAACCCTTTTCCGATTTTCATAAATTTTTTCCCACGAATATCGATGGGGAAACGTATTATTTTGGCTTGTGGAAAAACCAAATAGGTACGTAATTTAAAGTATATTAATTGGATTAAGGTGAGGAGGGAATATCTTTTAAGAAGTGTCATTTATAAAATTCTTTAAACGATTGAAGTGTTGAAGTGCCTATTGTACAAATTTCGGAAAAAATTTTAATCAATTTAAAGCGTATTATTTGTAGAGTCCTTTGGCCTTCATTTCATCAATTGATTTTTGATATCGATCGATTTGAATTTTCTGAGTATTCACCCAATCTGTAAATTTTTGTAATCCTTGTTGAAAATCTACCTTTGGCTTAAACCCTAATTGGCTTTCTATTTTGGTAAGATCCGCATAATTGTGGCGAATATCACCCAAGCGATAATTCCCAGAAATGGTTATTGGCACTTCTATTTTATAATTCTTAATCAGTTCATTTGCCACGGTAAGAACACTTGTTGCAACACCGGTACCCACATTGAAAATTTTGTTATCTGCGGCACTATTCTCTAAACCAACAATAGTTGCATCCACAACATCATCAATATAAACAAAATCGCGTGACTCTTTTCCATCCTCAAAAATAGTGAGCCCATTTCCGTTTTTAATTTGTGTAGAAAAAATAGAAAGAATTCCCGTGTACGGATTGGTAAGTGATTGACCAGGACCATATACATTTTGATAGCGAAAAACCACAGCAGCAATCCCCATTGGTGGACACACCGTTAATACCATTTGCTCTTGATTTTGCTTGGTAATCCCGTAAATGGATGATGGATGAATTTTTGATTCTTCATCGGTGGCAACCACTTCTAAACCTTCAGCATTTGGATAGGTAACTTCGAAATTCCCTTTACCGAGTTCTTTCGAGGTGCGATGATTGGGATACACTGCTCCCAAATTTGTACTCAGATATTTTCCTTCACCATAAATTGCTCTTGACGAGGCAACCACTACTTTCTTTACAGGGTAATCACCATCAACCAAAACGCTCAACATCAATGCTGTACCGCTGATATTTACATCAACATATTTTTGCACTTCATACATGGATTGTCCAGTTCCAGTTTCGGCAGCCAAATGCACGATGGCATCCTGACCTTCAAGCGCTTTCTTCCAATCTTCTGCGGAAGTTACATTGCCTTTTATAAAATGAACTTTATCTTTAATACGTAAATACAAAGGAGAATTGACCTCTGGTTGTTGACCATGAATTTGTTCTGAAAGACAATCTAAAACGGTAACCACGTACCCTTTTTCAATCAGTTTTAGGGCGAGGTTACTGCCAATAAATCCAGCTCCACCAGTAATTAAAATATTCTTCATTGTTCTTTGCTATTTCCTTTTATTTTTAGAAGTAGGAATACTCTTCTTTATCAATTCTATTTCTTTACATTCAAAAATTTATGCTATTAGAAACTACAATCGAGACATTATTTTGCAAATTTCTAAATACGCCTTTGCCCGTTGTTGCGCACTTGGAAAATCTTTAAGTCTTTCCTTACCTCGCTCCACCAAAGATTTCCGCAAATTTGAATCTTGATATAATTGTATGATTTTTTCTGCAATTTCACTTTCGTTTAAAGGATCTGTATACATTGCTGCATCTCCACAAACCGTAGTTGCAAAAGAAAGGTTCGAAGTTAAAATTGGTTTTTCCATCACCATTGCTTCCGGATAATTGGCAGAGAAACATTCGAGCAAGGTAGGAAGAAAAAGCGCGTCGCATTCGGAATACAGTTGCGGACAGTTTTTTACATCAATTCTCCCCAAATTGATGATAGAAGATTTGGCTTCCTCTGTAAACTTCGTGTAAAAATTTTCATGATCTAAAGTTAGAACAAATTTAATTTGATGATGCGGACAAATTTCATTCAAACGAGGAATTACCTTATTTAGAATTTCCAAGTTTTTATGCAAGTGATAGGTACATAACGATAAAAATCGAAATTCGCCTTGCTTTTTTATAGGGAGAATATTTTGGTTTTCGTGTTTCGGCTGCTTCAAAAAATCGTAATAGTTGCTGCTGCACGTATTTCCAACGGCATAAAACTTATTTTTCTTTTGGGGTAAAAGCTTTTGAAGTCGCTCAGAAACATCCTGCGTTTCCGACACGAAACAGTTTCCATCTTTATTCAAAAAATGTAAGTGTAACTTTTTATACAGCGAAAGTTTCAACTTCTCCTTAAAAGTAAGTTTATCTACAATCGGCGATTCGGGATATACATAATATGGGTACGCGTATCCTTGCACGTGCGGAGCTTTTGGTTTCCACCAGGATGGACCAAAAACTGAAAACACCACATCGGGAAGAATTTGCGCTTCGAGCTTTTGTAATTGTTTGCGAACTCTAAAACCTTTCGCACCATATAAGGGATGCCCTTCGAAGGTATAAAACGAAAAATTATCTGGAAAATCCTTTACTGAAATTTGCTTGGCAACCGTTTCGCTAAGAAAAACATGATAGGAGTTTTCACTAAATTTTCTGCATTCCGTAATAAAGGACGTCGCTACTTGCGTGGCGCCCGATGCACTGAGTGTAGAAGTGTTAATGATGATGTTCATAAAATAGTTGATAGACAATTAAAAGTGCAAACTCTTGCTAAAACGCATGCTATTGCAAAAATACAAAACAAAGGCATTTATTATTTGTTCCCAAAAACAATATGCGCTAGCCGTTCTGTGCTTTTATCGTCGTAATGATCGAAAAAGAACTTCTTTAACGCCAATCGTTTATCGGTGTACGGATCTTCTCCGGTAACCAACAGATTTTCAAGTGCGTTAAAAAAATCTTGACTTGTTTTTAAAACTGCGGTAGGAATTTTACTTTCTGTATCTTCAAAATAAAAACCTCTAGAATTTTTATATGCTTCAAAATCTTCACTAATACAAATGATGGGTTGATCCAAAAGCATATAATCGATGATGATGGAGGAAACATCTGAAATTAAAATATCCGTTGCACCAACAAATTCATATAAATCCAATCCCTTTTCATAAATCCAATGATTATCGACAAACAAAATATTGGAAACATTTTCATCTTTTGGTAAAATTGGCGCCATGGGATGTGGCTTTACAATGCATAGAGCATCTTGCTCTTTTAAAAGTGAATTGAATTTCTGAACATCAAAATTTTTAATATAAAAAGGGTTTCCCACTTCTGTTCCATCCACTCGAAAATCGCCGACTACACTTTTACGGTAGGTTGGCATCCACAAAATAATTTTTCGATAATTCTTTCTAAGTCCAAGTTTTTGAATAATCTCTTCCTTTTCGGCTTTCCCTTTTAATAAAGAATCATTTCTGGGATATCCCGATTTTGTAACGTCTTTTTGTGGTACACCAAATGCTTTGCTAAACATAATTTGAGATGCTTCTGAAGTACCAACCGTATACCTTGCGTTAAGCTTTCCGCGACCTAATAACATTCCGACATTTTTGTACAAAAGCCCATGCCATAAATTAATTACCGTTTGTGATGAGGGAAGATTATTTAAAATTAACCCGTTGGAATGGAAAATATATTCTGCCGAAAAAAGATTCAGTAAAAATTCGCGCTGTAGTCGAGAAGTTCTTCTAATAATGTTCACTTTCGGATTCAGCAATTTTTCGGGAACATCGTATTTGATATCGGCAACGTAATATACTTTTTTATCGTTGTAATTTTCTACGATAAAGTTGGCCATTCGAATACTTCCTGGCTCGGTGTTGGGAAACGGAACGAATATAACTTTATCTTTGGTTACGGGAACAAAGCGATTTAGCGTTTCCAAAAAGATTTGAAACAATTTTCTAATCATGATTGATCTTTAATAATGGATTTTAGGGCTGTTGTTGAAATTCCTTTTGTACGGTCCAAATAAATGACCTCACAATATTCTTCAAGAAAATCAAATTTCCCCTTCCAATCGTCTCCCATCACAAAGGAGTTTACATTGTATTTTCGCACATCATCTGTTTTTTGTTCCCAACGTGTTTCAGGAATTACCATATCTACATATTCTAAAGACTCAAGATATTCTTTTCTTTTCTCGTAACTGAATTCACATTTTTTGCCTTTTTGCAAATTAAACTCATCGGTGGAAAGTCCAACAATTAACCGATCTCCGAAATCTTTTGCTCTTCGTAAAATTTCAAGATGCCCGTAATGCAGTAAATCGAAGGTTCCGTAGGTAAGTACCGTTTTAAATTTATTTTTTAAAAGCTTTTTAAAATCAACACTTAAAGTTTCGCTTTCTTTGGTAATAAAAAATCGAATAAGAGATTGTAGAACGGGCAACGATTTCAATAACTTTTCATTTAGTGTTTCATTCAAAAAGCGCATCGTTTTTAAGGCTTCTGAAACTTTATTTTCAAATTCGATATCTTTTCCGTAAAATCCTTTACCTACAAGTAATCCTAAAGTTCTATTTACACTTAAATCATTAAGTGCAGTAAGAAAAACATCGCCAACACCACAACTTAGCAGCAACGTTTCTTCTTTGCAATTGAGGTATTTCATTAAAATCCGAATTTCTCGCATGCATTTGGTAAGAACCAAAAATCTGGTATTTTGAGAATTGAATTGCGCATCGGTATTCCCGATATAAATGGCATAAATATTTTTGATGGCGCTTAAGAATTCAACCCCTTTAATATCGTTCGTGAAATCGATATACAAGTTGGTGTTTTTTAAAATCGACTTTACAATGTTTAATTGCTGATAATTGCTGAATCCCAAGGTTAAAATAGTGCTTTCGTTATTAAAAACTTCTGCACTAAAAGACGGTCCTTTAAGCGAAACAATATTTTTGAATTTTAGCTCGCTTTTAAAAAAGTCGACTACCGTTTTTCCACCATTTAATAATCCTTTTGCAAGATTAATTAAAAGCGCTTCTGGATGAACGTACTGGATAAATCGTGATGAATGCTCATAAATCACACTGCTGGGAACAGCGATAAAGATGATTTTATAATCGATTAATTTTTTAAAATTGGTTTCTGCAGTAATCGAAACGTTTAGAAATTTATCTTTAAAATACCGATCATTGGTATGTTTTTTATTGATTTTATCTTTGAGGTTAGAATCTCTTAAAAAAAGGGTAACACTATTTTTGGAATCTCTTGAAAGCTCTTGCGCTAAAGCAGTACCAAAACTTCCCGCACCAATAATTGCGATTTTTTTTTGCATGAAGTATTATTTATAATGTTCCATTATTTCCAATGGATAATCTGTAATTACAGAAGCAATGTTCTGGCCCGGCATTGTCTTTATTCTATTAAGATCATTCACCGTCCATATATGGATTTTTATGTTGTTATTTTTCAATTGTTGCATGAGTTCAGGTTGCGAATCGTATAAAGCAATCGACACGGCGACCTCCCTAAAATTATCAGCAAGCAAGGATTCTACTGTAAAATTTGGAGAGGAAGTAAGCAATACACTACTGTATTTGTGATTATAGTCCTTCAATGTTTTTTGCATTGTTCTTTCCGAAGCCATGATCTTGTTTGAGGAAGAAAGTTGATATTGATCCAACAATTGCAGCAGCTTTATAATTACGGCTTTATTATACTTTGGATTCATTGATTCTTTAACATCAAAAAAGAGCGTTTTGGTTTTATTATCGCCAAAACTAGATAGCATTTCTTCTAATTTGGGCAACTTTTCTGATGAAGAAATATTCTGCTGTGAAAGAATTTCAGAGGGCGTATTTTCAATGCTATGCTTATTAATCTCGGCATCGTGATACACATAGAGAACAGAATCTTTGGACATACGAATATCCATTTCCATTCCGTGTACATCCGAATTCATAAACCTTGTAAAAGCACCCATGGAATTCCCCACCCCTCCAAAATAATTCCAAACACCGCGATGGGCAATAATTTGCAATCCTTGGAAATCATATTTCTCATTACGCATAAAAACGTCATCTACTTGTTCTTGATCAGAATTTCTGCAAGAAGTAATAAAAAGACCGAAAAATAGCGCAAGTAGAAATATTCTCATTTTCTGTTGTGTTTCGAATTTTCGTAAATCTGGTAATAATTTTTATATTTCTGCGCTTTGGATTTACTTTTAAAAGCGGTGAGATAATACAAGAATTTAAAGCTAATAATTTTTTTGTTTATAAACCGATTAATATTAAAATTATATTTTTTAAAATAGTAATAATTCGATTTTAAAAGTTCTTCAAAGGTATTTTTACTGAGTTCTTTTCTTTCGTCAATTAAATGTTTATACACCAAATCTTTACGGAATTTTGTATGGTAATTTTTCCTAAGAAATCGAAGCGTAACATCCGACTCTTCGGAATATAAAAATAGGTTTTCATCAAATAATCCTATATCTTCAAAATGTTTTTTATTGATAAAAAGCAAAGCTCCTGAAAGAAACATAAAGCGTTCCCAATATAGTTTTCGTTTGTTGATCAGTACGGTTAAATACGGCATTATTAATGGTACTTCATACTCTTGACGAATGTAAAACGATAGATCTCTTCTGCCTTTCTGATTTCCACCCACCATTGCCAACTTCGGGTTGCTTTCAAGCTCATTTACCATTTCGGAAAAAATGGGCATAATCAACTCGATATCCGGATTCATAACGCAGATGTACTTTCCTTTAGCTTTGGCGATTCCAAGATTATTCCCTTGTCCGTAACCAAAATTTTCATTGTCAATAAAAACTACGGATGGGTATGCCGTTAGGATTTTTTTTAACAATTGAGTATCTTCGTACGCACTATTATCAACGACAATAATTTCCAATTCTCCAGGTTCTAAATCATTGTATTGCACAATTGAGTCAAGACAATTTGCAATTAGATCAGAAGAATTATAGGTTAAAATTACAATCGAAAGTTTTACCTTACTTAGATTTTCCATAGTCTTGTAATAGATATTTCTTCGAATTAGTAAAGGTTCTAAAATTGCTCTTCAATTTCCTGCATCCTAAAACTGTGATGAAGTACAATCTTGCAAACCTTATTTCCACAGATTAATTAGATACGTTTCTCTCTCAATACTTCGCTGCTTATCAAATACATCTTCGTAAGGGAAAAATACAGAATAGTACCCCTTCCTAAGATCCTTTGCAATAAAAATTTTATATTCTAAAACAAAAAACAAATGGAGAAAGCATACAAAAATGATTATTCGCTTTTTGAAGGACATCAACTTAAGTCCTATTTTGTCTTCATAAATGAAATTAACGAATAGTACAATGTATGGGATAAATAAATAATTTAATAATCGTTCCATCCCAACGAGCGATTGAGATAATACAGAAATAATCAAAAGTGCAGAAAAAAGCCAACTGTACTCTAGTTTCCTTTTAGAGCTATAAAATATGATGGGTAAAAACAAAACAACTCGAATAAAATAAAAAGTAAAAATACCAGTGAGACTAAAATTAACGTCTGAATACACTGCTGCTCTTTCTGACATTTGCTCCGTCACCAAAAGTGGCCCCAAAATACTTAAGAATAGCGAATTCATAAAAATAAGAGGAAGTGATATCAAAAGGAAAAATATTATAAATGTATAATTAAATCTGATTAGTCTAAAAAATGGCAACACAAATAGTATAACTGCAGAAATGTGAAATAAAAATGCCAATATAGCAAAAAAGTAGTAGGGCAACCACCGCTTATTCATAAAGCTATTGTACCCCAAAAGAAAACAACAAATCGCCATAATCTCTCGCTGTATTTCAAAAGTGAAATAAAAATAAAACAATAGAAAATACAACACCGCCATTACGCTCATTGGATATTTGGATTGTTTTCTAACAAACCAAAAAAGAATGGAATTAACAAAGATGGCATGAAAAAACTGGTAAAAATAATAATCTGGATCAAAAGTCTTACAGATTGACACAAATAACACCCAAAGAGGTTGATACCCTAAAGGATTTCCAAACTTTAAAAATCGAATAAAATTTTTAAGGTCTGGGTAAATGGAGTAATAATTTTCGTACACCAAAGCGTCTCCTCCCACACGATACCGTAATCCGGTCATCAATGTCATGATAACAAATGTGATAAAATAATACACTCCTAAACCCACTTTATTCTTCCGAATGTCGAAGTGAAAGACTCCAAAGAGTAATATGATCGCAATTATACTATAAATGATCATGTTTCTTTTTTTGATATTTAGTTTTCAATTTCAAAAGACTTTCTTGAAGTATATCTTCTTTAACCAAAATTAGTGAGAACACATAAATTGTAAAAAACACCAACGTAAAAAGAAGAAAATTTCCCAAATTAAGTACTCGAGAACCAATCATAAAGCAGGACAATAGTAATATAATACTGTTAACCGCTAAAACTTTAAAGGTATTTTTATTAAAGATATTAAAAACAAGATTATTCTTTCTAGCGTAAATATACATAACGACAATTGCAAAAAATTCAGATAAAATAGCAATTACGGCAGCACCATTTTGTTGAAACTTTTGAATCGCAAAATAATTAATCATTATACTGAAAACCGCCGATATTACAGTCGCATACGTATAGATCTTTTCTC
>JAFAGO010000056.1 GCA_023422635.1 Bacteroidota bacterium | reverse complement strand
TTTTCCACTAAATCTGGAACAAATTGCTTTAAAATATTTTCAATTCCATTTTTAAGCGTGGCGGTGGAACTTGGGCAACCAGAACATGCACCTTGAAGAAGCATTTTAGCAGTTTTTTGTTCACGATCATATTCCATTAAGGAAATTTTACCACCATCATTTTCCACAGCAGGCGCTACATATTCAGTTAAAATATCTGATATTTTCTGCTCATCATCGGTATATTCGCGATTGATAATTTTTTCTACTGGACTTTCGTGTTGCTGAGGCGCAATGTTGGAAACCTTTCCTCCGTTTTGTAAATATTCTGCAATTAGGCTTCGAACGGGAGTCATCACTTCGTGCCATTCCACCGAATTGTTTTTGGTAACCGCTACAAAATTATCGGAGATGAATACTTCTTCGGCAAAATTAAATTCATCTAAAATCGCTTTCGCTAAAGGAATATCATTGGCTTCATCACGAGATTTTACTTCAACAAATCCTTCTAATATTATTTTAGAAGAAACAAATTTCATCACATTCGGATTAGGCGTCATTTCCGCATAAATTGGGAAAACTTCTTTTCTTTTTTGAACGTAAATACGTGGATTTGCTAATAATTCGTCTTCAATTACATTTTTTAAACTTGTAGAAACGGCATCCCATTCAACGGTGTCTTCTTTTGCTACGGCAATAAAGTTTGCGGTGATAAAAATCTGGGAAACAAATGGATAATTGAATAATTCTTGCGCAATTGGAATTTCTGAAATATCCGAATTGCGGTCCAATTCTAACGAACCAGGAATTAAGGTGTAATCGGCAACGAACTTCATTACCTTTGGATTTGCTGTGCTTTCTATATGGATTTGTCGCATTTTATCTGTAAATTTGAGAGTACAAAAATAGAGAATTGACTGCAGAACACCATCAAGCAATGGTAGACTTTGTCAATTATATTGATACAAATTCCAATACACAACAAAATGGCAATTATCAAAGAACTTTTAGGCAAGAAACCACAAATTGGAGAAGGTACATTTTTAGCAGAAACAGCAACCATAATTGGTGATGTGGTAATGGGTGAAGAATGTAGCGTTTGGTATAATGCAGTAATTCGAGGCGACGTTCATTTTATTCATCTTGGTGATAAAGTAAATGTTCAAGATAATGTAATGTTGCACTGTACTTACGAGAAATACCCTTTAAAAATTGGCAATAATGTTTCTATTGGGCATAATGCGATTGTGCACGGTTGCACGATAGAAGATAATGTTTTAATAGGAATGGGCGCAATTGTAATGGATGATTGTTTGGTTGAAGAAAACTCTATTGTAGGCGCTGGTTCTGTAGTTACACAAGGCACTCATATTAAATCGGGTGAAGTTTGGGGCGGCGTTCCAGCACGAAAAATTAAAGATATTTCTGCAGAATTACTGGAGGGCGAAGTCAACAGAATTGCCAATAACTATGTGAAATATTCGTCCTGGTACAAATAGAAAAGAATTAGTTTCATCGTTTTTTCTTACTCAACGTTAATTTTATGGGTTGGGTTTTGATTGAATTAAAATTGCGCGACCATTTTCGCATTCTATTCCTGTAGGTGGTGGAACAATAGCACAATCAGAATTTAAATTATTCGCTTTATTGTATGCATTTTGAAGCGCGTTGTATTGCTGGATTTTAGGCAATATTTCACTTTCTTTTGCCTTTGGGTAAGCAATGTATTTCGATGGTCCGCCGCAAGGTTTTGCTCCCAATGGGGAAATCCTCCAATCTGCTGCGTTAGAGCAGGTTTCTGCAACAATTAAAGCATCAATTTCATTCAGCAGATCTTGCATTTTCTTTTCATCGTTGGGATCAAACATTTCATTTTGATCGGTATTTATGTTTTCCGAGGTATGTACATGAGCTGGCTTTTCAGAAATGTCTTTCGGCAAATCATCAGCATGCATTCGTTTTGCTCCACAAGAATAGAGTAGAGCGCTCATTACCAATATTCCGAAAATGCTTTTCATTGTTTTTTTTGTAAACCTATAAAAAAATGTAACGCTGTAAAAATTAATTACGAAGTTTTTATTTAATTTTGAATGATGAACGATTCTCTATTCGATTTAGTGGAATTCACCAACAGAAGCATCTTCCTTACCGGAAAAGCAGGAACTGGTAAAACCACTTTTCTTAATAACTTCGTAAATAAAACTCAGAAAAAATATATAGTTGTGGCGCCTACAGGCATTGCTGCGATTAATGCCGGTGGAACCACAATTCACTCCATGTTTGGGCTTCCGCTCAGAACTTTTATTCCAACCTTAGACCGTATCGATCAGAATTTTGCGAATAATATTCCTGATTTAATGCAGCATTTTCGATATCGAAAAGATAAATTGAAACTTTTACGTGAGTTAGAAATCATTATTATTGATGAAGTGTCAATGCTGCGTGCTGACGTTTTGGATATGATGGATTTTGCGCTAAGACAGGTGCGCAGAAATCAAATGAAATTCGGAGGAGTTCAAATGTTGTTCATTGGCGATTTGTATCAGCTTCCGCCTGTTGTTCGGGATGAATATTTGTTGAATCGATATTATGCATCTCCGTTTTTTTTCGATAGTTACGCGTTGAAAGATCAACCGTTAATCACCATTGAACTTACAAAAGTGTACCGTCAAAAAGATGAACATTTTTTAAATATTCTGAATGCCATTCGTGATGGCGATCGCTTTAATGTTGATTTTGATGAACTTAATAAGCGTTATATTCCCAACTTTGAACCTAATGATGAAGCATACGTTTATTTAACGTCTCACAATAAAATGGCGGACGAAATTAATCAAAAAAAACTCGCCGATTTATCAGGAAATGCACATTTTTACAAAGCAAGTGTGGTTGGGAATTTTAAAGAAAATCAATATCCAAACGAAGAAACGCTTGAGCTTAGGGAAGGCGCTCAAATTATGTTTATTCGAAATGATGCCACTTCAGAAAAAAAATATTATAACGGCAAACTTGCGGAAGTAGTTCATTTGGATGACGAAGAAATTTGGGTAAGAATTGAAGGCGATATCGAAGATTATAAACTGAAAAAGGAAGTTTGGGAGAATAAAACCTATACGCTAGATTCCGATAAAAATATTAAAGAAGATGTACTCGGAAGCTTCGAGCAATATCCCATACGTTTGGCTTGGGCCGTAACCATCCATAAAAGTCAAGGTCTTACTTTTGATCGCTTAATTATTGATGCCGGTAAATCTTTTGCTTCTGGACAGGTTTATGTTGCGCTTTCGCGATGTAGAACGTTGGAAGGAATTGTTTTAAAATCTAAAATTACCGCAGATGTTATTTTTAGCGATCATCGCGTTGAAGAATTTCAGTCGGAAACCAACGCCAATGAAAAAGTAGAAGAAATTCTTCAATCAGAAAAATTTGATTTTGCTGTTCAGAAGGTTTTGAGAAGAACGGATTGCAGTTGGATTCGGGCTGACGTTGAAAAATGGTACAATGCAGCTTTGGTTTCAAAAAACATCGATAAAGAAAAAGCAAAAGCGCTGTATTTCGGCTTGAAAAATGATTCTACACAACTACTAAAAGTGTTTGAAAAGTTTGAGAAAGTACTTCTTCAAAAAACCAAAAAGCACTTAGTGGGAGAGGATCTATGGTCTGATGTTGAAACAAAATCCGAAGGCGCGGTGAACTTTTTCTTCCAGCAAGTTAATGAGAAAATCTTTGAAAATCTGAAACAGTTCTACGCGGAAACAAAAGGCATTAAAGGACTTAAGCAGTTTAACGAAGATATGCGCGTTTTTTTGGATGATGTGAAGGAATATTTGGATGATTTAAAAACGACAAAGTTGCTTGAAAAAAATTTGTTCAAAGCATCCAAGGAAACTGAAGTTTCTTTAGCGGTAAATAAAAAACCTTCGCAAGTACTCTCTTTTGAGCTATTTCAAAATGGCAAAACAATACCTGAAATCGCAAAAGAGCGAGGTTTGGTAAATGAGACCATTTATGGTCATTTAGCAAAATATGCGGAGCAAGGAAACTTGGATCTTTCACGCGTGATTCCGAAAGAAAAAATTAAAATTTTTGAAAAAGAATTCAAGCGAGAAAGTGAAGAAAAAAGTTTAGGTGAATGGAAAAAATCCTTGACTGAAGATTTTCAATTCTACGAAATTAGAATTCTCATCAATCATTTTACTTTTCTAAAAAATAATACTTCTAAAGATTAGATTTTTTTATTTCCCTTAATCATTGATAATAGAAGAGAAAATTCGATTGATTTTCTATTTTATTTTGAATGATGTTATTTTGCATTATGATGAATCAAGAAAAGAAGTCGTTTACCTTTGACGAGATCAAACAAAAGCTGATGTACTATTGCGCCTATCAAGATCGTTGTCACTTTGAAGTCGAGCAAAAGATGAGGGATTTTCTTTTAATTCCAGAAGCGAAAGATGAATTGTTGCTCTTTCTTATGAAAGAAAATTACCTGAATGAAGAGCGTTATACCAGAAGTTATATTCGAGGGAAATTCTATATTAAAAATTGGGGTAAGAATAAAATTCGACTTCACTTGAAACAAAAACAGATTGATGAAAAATTAATTCAAAGATCAATGGATGAAATTCATGATGAAGATTATCAATCGGTTTTAAAGAAGCTGTATACCTCTTATTTCGATAATCTAAAAGGGTTACAAGCCTATCAAAAATCCATCAAAACTACCCGCTATTTATTGTCACGTGGATTTGAATATGATCGAATTCGAGAAGTGATTGAAGAAGCGGAGAGCGAGTAGAATGCTCTAAAAAGAAATAATACTCGCATCAATTACAATCAAAAAAAAGTGGAATTCAAACTTTCTCAAGCTGAATTCCACTTTTTAATTTTTATTCAATTAAGAATTAAATATTGGTTAAACGAAGCGTATTGGTTTTACCAGCTTCGTGTGCAGGTGTTGCATTAAGATTAATTACAAAATCTCCAGCTTCAACAAAACCAAAATGTTGTGTTAATGTGTTCACTTGAACGATGGTTTCGTCGGTTGATTTATTCATATCATAATAGAATGCACGAACTCCCCAAAGAAGATTAAGCATAGTAATAACACGAAGGTTCGAGCTGTAAATAATAATATGAGAATTCGGGCGATGTGCTGAAATTTGGAAAGCAGTGTAACCAGAATAGGTTAACGTAACGATTGCTTCAACATTGGTTGTTTTGGCAATTCTTACCGCAGCAAGACAAATTCTATTGGTTATAAAACGCTCATCAATGCAATTAAACTCATGTTCAATAGGCGCATTGTTACTTTTATAGAAGTTCGTTTTTTCTATATTTTTTACCACTTTCGCCATATTCTGTACTACTTCAACAGGATATTTCCCTACGGAAGTTTCACCAGAAAGCATCACCGCATCAGCACCGTCCAATACAGAGTTTGCCACGTCGTTAACCTCTGCTCTTGTTGGCGTTAAACTGTTGATCATTGTTTCCATCATTTGAGTAGCAATAATCACTGGTTTAGAGAAGAATCTCGCTCTTTCAACTAAGTTTTTCTGAATTGCAGGAACTTGTTCCATTGGAACTTCCACTCCTAAATCTCCACGAGCAACCATTAAACCGTCGCATTCCATTAGGATTTCGTCGATATTTTTTACGCCTTCTGGTTTTTCAATTTTAGCAATAATTGGTGTTCGGAATTCTTTTCCTTTTGGATGATCTGCGATTAATTTTTTTAAATCAATAATATCTTGTGCATGACGTACGAACGATAATGCGATCCAATCCAACTCAAGATCCAACATGAAGTTCGCATCTTGAATATCTTTTTCAGTTAAAGCTGGCAAAGAAACATTCGTGTTCGGAAGGTTCACTCCTTTTTTGGAACTCAGTGGCCCTCCTTGAATGGTTTTCGCTTTAACAGTATCAATTTCGTTGGTTTCTGTAACTTCTAATACTAATTTTCCATCGTCGATTAGGATTCTTTCACCCACTTTTACATCTTTTGGAAATTGTTGGTAGGTCATGAAAACCTTGTTAGAATCCCCTTCAATTTTTTCATTTGTAAAAGTCAGGATATCTCCTGGGTTAAGGTAAGATCCTTCTTTAACAACGCCTACACGAAGTTTCGGACCTTGAAGATCACCCAAGATTCCTACTGAATATCCAAATTCAGCATTGATATCGCGGATGGTTTGTACGTTTCTTCTCACCAAATCGTAATCGGCATGAGAAAAATTTATTCTGAAGACATCTACCCCTGCTTTGATGAGGTTAATCATCGTTTCGCGGTCAGATGATGCCGGACCTAAGGTGGCAATAATTTTTGTTTTTTTAATATATTTATTCATAATATTGAATTAAATGATACAGTTCATCTTGTGAACTTAAATTGAAATCTTGCACTTGGAAGGCAAGGTTTTCCGGCAGCAAAATTAATGAAAAATCGTGAATTGAGTCGGATGTTGTGAGGATATAATCTACATCGCCCATTTCTGGCATTAAATTGCGGCTTTCAGTTTCGTTGCTAAAGAGTTCAACAACTTCTAATTTCTGTTGGCTTTCGGAACATTTGTTGGCAATTAACCAAATGCAGGTTTTGCGATCTTTTGAATAGGCTTCGAATCTTGTAAAGACATAATCGAAATACATTCCTTTGATGTGAATGTCTTCTATTCTTTTGAAATTGAAAGGGTTACATCTGTTAATTTGAAATACAAACTCATGATCTGGAATTTTTTTTACAAGGCGCACCAAACCAATGGTTCTGTCGCTTTCTTCTACCTGATCAAGTATGAGTTTTAGTGTTTTCAAGAATGCTTTCTTTTTTGTTCAACATATAAAAAGCGCGTTGTGCCGATTTTTCTTCAGCTTTTTTCTTTGAAGTTTCGGTAGCGTTGGCAATTTTTTGGCCTTCCATCCAAACATAACATCGAAATACTAAAGTTTTATTGGCTTGTATTTCTTCAGACGTTTCGTATCGAATGCTGACTTTCTTTTTCTGGCTCCATTCCAACAACAAACTTTTATAGCTTACGATTTTGTTTTCCAGTTTGTTAATTTGCTCTGGCGTAAATATTTTCTCGAGTACAATCTTTTTGCAAATTTCATAATCGTAATCCAAGTAAATGGCTCCAATTAATGCTTCAAAAAGATTTCCGCTAATATTTTCGCTTAAAGTACCTGTGTTGTTGATAATTAAATCTGTAAGATGTAACTCTTCACCCAGCTTATTAAGATTTTTTCGGTTGACAATTTTGGATTTCATTTGGGTAAGAAATCCTTCATTTGCATCCGGATAAATGGTAAAAAGATGGCAAGAGATAATGGCACCCAAAACAGAATCGCCTAGAAATTCCAGACGTTCGTAGTTTTTATGTTTCCGATGATCAGCGCATTTCAAGGAAAATGCTTCACGGTAGAATTCAATATTATGAACTTCGTACCCAATGATTTTAGACAATTCTGAGCAGAATTGCTGATCTTTTTCAGATATTTTTTTTCTTTTCGGAAGGAATTTAGAAATATACTTCTGCAACTCCATACATCACCTTATATTTTCTGGAACAGAACACAAGCATTGTGTCCTCCGAAACCAAATGTATTACTCATCGCCACTTCCACATTTTTCTCTACAGCTTCGTTAAAGGTAAAGTTAAGTCGTGGATCAATTCGCTCATCATCTGTAAAATGGTTGATGGTAGGTGGCACAATTCCGTTACTGATGGTTCCTAAAGCGGCAATCGCTTCAATTACACCAGCAGCGCCTAATAAATGCCCCGTCATTGATTTTGTTGAATTGATTTGGATGTCGTAAGCGTGATCACCCAATAATTTTGAGATTGCATTTGATTCTGCGATATCACCCAACGGTGTTGAAGTTCCGTGCATGTTGATATGATCGACTTCATCGGTGGAAACACCCGCGTCTTTCAAGCAGTTTTCCATTACCAAGAATGCGCCTAAGCCATCTGGATGTGGAGCCGTCATGTGGTACGCATCCGCACTCATTCCGCCGCCTTTAAGTTCGGCATAAATGGTAGCGCCTCTACTAACCGCATGTTCGTATTCTTCCAGAATTATTGATCCAGCACCTTCGCCCAATACAAAACCATCGCGGTCTTTATCGAATGGTCGAGAAGCCGTTGTAGGATCGTCGTTTCTTGTCGAAAGTGCCATCATTGCATTAAAACCACCCACGCCACTTGCTGTAATTGCAGCTTCAGAACCTCCACATACGATAACATCTGCTTTTCCTAATTGAAGAAGCATTTTAGCATCGATTATCGCGTTTGCAGAAGATGCACACGCAGAAACCGTGGTGTAATTTGGGCCGTGGAAACCATATTCAATAGAAATATGACCTGGAGTAATGTCGGCAATCATTTTGGGTATAAAGAATGGATTGAATCTTGGTATTTCAGTATTCGCCCAACCTAATACTTCTGTTTCAAAAGTTTCAAGGCCGCCGATTCCTGAACCCCAGATTACTCCGACTCTGTTTTTATCGATATTGCCATTAAGAATGCCCGAATGTTCAATGGCTTCTCTTGCAGCAATTAATCCGAACTGTGAGTTTCGATCCAGCTTTTTAGCTTCTTTCTTCTCGAAGTAATTAAGTGGATCGAAGTTTTTCACTTCACAGGCGAATTTTGTTTTAAAATTGGAGGCATCAAAAAGAGTAATTGGAGCAGCTCCGCTCACCCCTTTTATTAGGTTTTCCCAGTAATCTTTTGCATTGTTGCCAATAGGCGTAATGGCGCCAAATCCTGTAACAACTACTCTTTTTAATTCCATACCTGTATAGCTTTCCCGCGAGAATTTATTTGTTTACTACTTCTTCTATATAAGCGATAGCGTGTCCAACAGTAGTAATTTTTTCTGCTTGGTCATCAGGAATCTGAATGTTGAATTCTTTTTCGAATTCCATGATTAACTCAACAGTATCCAAAGAATCTGCTCCCAAATCGTTGGTGAAGCTAGCTTCTGGAGTTACTTCTGATTCTTCAACGTCAAGCTTATCCGCGATGATAGCTTTTACTCTTGATGCAATGTCTGACATAGTATTTTAATTTTTAATTATTGTTATGCTGCTGCAAATATATAAAATTCTTTAAGATTTGAATTTTTTATTCAATTTTTTATTCTCGGTTTCGTTGTGGTGAATTTGATCTGTTTTATCAATTATTTCTATCTAAATTATACTTCTTTTTTTAGTTTTTTTGGGATTATCGTAAATGCAACTTCAAAGATTTGAACGATTGCTAATAGGAATAATGAATTTGCTTAAAGGATTTTTATCGGTTACAACATTTTGAATTGTAGTTTTAAAAGTATTTACAGAATAGAACTAGAATGTATTTCATGAAAAGAAAGGTTTGTTGAAATGTATTTTCAACACAGCGATCAAGCTATTGATTGCTTGCTATTTGTGATGTTGAATTCATCTCTTTTTCAATTTTATTGGCGTGGTTTTTTTAGTAAAATTATTCAATAATAAACCTTTTGTATTCGTGGTTTAGGAAAAAAAGCATTATTTTTGGGCAATAATTCTTGATAATTATCATCCATGAGCCAAGATCCAATATTTGAACTTATTCAGCAAGAAAGGGCCCGTCAATCACACGGCATCGAACTCATTGCTTCCGAAAATTTTGTTTCCGACAATGTAATGAAAGCAATGGGAAGCGTACTTACCAATAAATATGCTGAAGGGTATCCCGGAAGACGCTATTATGGCGGTTGCGAAGTAGTAGATGAAGTGGAAACACTTGCCATTGAAAGAGCGAAAGCTTTATTCGGTTTGGAATATGCCAACGTTCAACCACATTCTGGATCTCAAGCAAACGCTGCAATTTATTTGGCTTGCTTACAACCTGGCGATACTGTTTTAGGACTTGATCTTTCAATGGGGGGGCACTTAACTCACGGTTCTTTTGTTAATTTCAGTGGAATTCAATACAATGCTCAATTTTATGGGGTAGAAAAAGAAACCGGTAGAATTGATTACGAAGCGATGCGACAAAAAGCGCTTGAGGTGAAACCTAAGCTTTTAATTGCTGGATTTTCCGCCTATTCCCGTGATCTTGATTATCAGAAATTTAGAGAAGTTGCAGATGAAGTTGGAGCAACTTTGTGGGCAGATATTGCACATCCAGCAGGTTTGGTTGCAAAAGGTCTTCTTAATTCTCCGTTTGAACATTGCCATGTGGTAACTACTACCACGCATAAAACGCTTCGCGGTCCTAGAGGCGGAATGATTATGTTGGGTAAAGATTTTGAAAATACCTACGGTCATAGAACTCCAAAAGGAGAAACGAAAATGATGAGTGCTGTTTTGGATAGTGCTGTTTTTCCTGGAATCCAAGGCGGACCTTTAGAACATGTAATCGCTGCCAAAGCTGTTGCGTTTGGAGAAGCGCTTGATGACGCTTTTGGAGTGTACGCACAAAAAGTGATTGATAATGCACAAGCACTTTCCAATGCAATGATTGATCGAGGATTTGAAATTGTTAGTGGCGGCACCGATAACCATTTAATGCTTATTGATTTAAGAAATAAGAATGTGAATGGTAAAGAAACCGAAAAAGCACTTGTGAAAGCCGATATTACCTGTAATAAAAATATGGTTCCTTTTGATGATAAGTCAGCATTTACCACTTCGGGAATCCGTTTAGGAACAGCAGCAATTACCACACGAGGATTAAATGAGGAAGATATGGTAACCGTTGCGGATTTAATTTCAGAAGTCGTTGATCATATTAGCGATGAAAAAGTAATCGAAGGGGTGAAGAAAAAAGTAAACGAATTAATGGAGGGTAGAGCACTGTTTAATGGTTGATTTTATCTGAATTTTATACTATTTGTTTTTTATATTAAGGCCAGTTCATCTGGTCTTTTTTTTATGCCGGTTAATCCATAAAATGTATGGTTTAAGGGTTTTGATTGATTCCAAAAGGTCTTAAATTTCATCGTTATTCGCAATGATGCGATTTACTAACATTGAACTCAACTTGTTTTGAAACAGAAAAATAAAGAGTTGCGTTGTAAATGGAAATATCAATATATTACGACTGAAATCTTTTTTTTTAACTCATATTTGAGCGGAATATCTAAAAAAGTGGTAATTTTCCGCAAAATTTTGTAAAAACCTATCGAATGTCTAAAGTGTTGTTGGTGATTTTCACAACATTGAGCGCACTTGTCGCTGCTCAAACGGTTAAGTTTGGTGTTACGGGAGCAGTTAATAAAGGATCAATTGTTGGTGTTCACGGCGTTTCCGAAGCAGGATGGGGTGGAGTAGTAGGTGCATTCACAAGCATTAGTCTTGTTGAAAATGATGTGTTTGATTCTGCATGGCTTTACCTTCAACCACAACTTGAATTTAGCAAACAAGGGGAACGAGGTGCTTGGGACGATGTCATGGAAAATGGTAAAGAAACGTATGATATGGGCTATATTGCAGTTCCTATTTATATTAAGTATTTCCTTACTAGTAATGGTGTTAAGAAAGATATCTTCTTTTTTGCAGGTCCTAAATTTGAATATCTGGTGTTCAACAAAGTAAAAGAAGGTAATGCCATTCAAGAAGTCACAGATGCTGGTCTAGATCCCACTTTATTTGGCTTAGGTCAAAGATTTAATACATTCGGATACGGAATTTCCTTTGGCGCAGGTTTAAGGATTGGAACTCAATCAGAAGCGTTTCTGCGGTACGACCGTGGTTTTAGCAAAGTGTATCCCGATTATACACATCGCAACACTTATACCCGCTATATTGCCTTGGGAATCAACTATTATTTAACGGATATTCGCTAGATAAAATTCTTTGAAGATCACTTAAAATGAAGTATACCCGATTCAATCGTTTCTCCATAAATAAACGCATTTTTGCTTTTGCATTACCTGCTTGTGATGTTTCTTTTTACAAAAGAAATGCCCTCTTGATGTTGATGATGATAGTGTTGGTACAGTCGTGTAAACCAAAGCAAAACATGGTGTATTTTTCGAATGACAATTTTCAAAACGAAGTTTCGCAAGCGAGATACGAAGGTTTACATATTCAAGAAGGAGATATATTAACCATCAATGTTACTGCATTTGATGCCATTGCGGTAAAACCGTTTAATAAAAGCTCAATGAATCAAACTTCCGCGTCTGATGGTAGAGCTTCCGGAAATAGCGATAATTCTTATGTCGTAAGCCCAGATGGAACGATAGAATTTCCCGTTTTGGGAAATGTATATTGTAAAGGAATGACGAAGCAGCAGCTGAAGAATGATTTAGAAAATCGTTTGAAAAGATACCTAACAGATCCCATGGTCAGTATTACCTTACAGAATTTTAACATTTATGTTTTGGGTGATGTAAAAGGACCTGGACAAAAATCTAGCCCGAACGAACGCCTTAATATTTTTCAAGCCATTGCGATTGCTGGAGATTTGAACGATTCTGCGAACAGAACGAACGTTAAGCTCATTCGATATTCAGAAGAAACAGGGAAAGATCAAGTGGTTTCTTTGGATCTCTCTGAGGCATCCATTGTAAATTCTCCATACTATTATCTTCAGCAAAATGATATTTTATATGTTGAACCAGATAAAAACAAGCAAATTTCGGCCAATACAACCAATCCAAATCGCCAGCTTATCATTACTCTTGGCAGCTCGATTTTAGGAATTGTAGGACTGATTATAGGATTAACACGATAGAAGACGATATTTTAATGTATGGAATTGCTCGATAACCAAGCGGAACGCAATAAGCAGGTAAACTTTAAAAGAGAGGTCGGTCGCTATCTTAAAAAATGGCCGTGGTTTGTGCTTATCATGCTTTTGTTTTATATCGGTTCTCAAATCTATTTGCGATATGTATTGCCGCAATATTTAAGTAAAACCTCTTTAATGCTTTTGGAGTCGAAGAATAAAAACTCCGCACTCAGCGATCTTAAAAATCTTGGGATGGGCGTTAGTGGAGATAATGAACTTCAAGGGGAAACAACTGTTATTGTATCAAAACCAATTCTAACTCAAGTTGCAGAAAACTTAAATCTCAATGTAGCTTTCTACAGTATTGGAAAAATTCTGGAGGTTGAACTTTACAAAGATGCACCATTAACCGGTAAAATTCTTTCTCTTAAAAATGCAGATACATTTTCTGGCAGCTCAATTGTAATTTCTTCCGCGGGAAGTCAGCGCTTTAGAATTATTGAAGGTCCATCGAAAGGAAAAGTGTTTTCATTTGGTGTGCCCATTCAACTTCCTTTTGGAACCATTCAGTTAGAGAGTAAAGGAAGGAATTCTTTTTCTGGTTCTGTGAAGGTGGTATTTCGAAGCATTCCTCAAGTTGTGTCTACACTTGAGCATTCTGTAAGTGTTGCGTTACCGGAAAATAAAGGTCTTTTAATGGAACTTTCTTTGGTGGGAGCCGTTCCGAAAAAGAGTGAAGATATTTTAAATGAAATTACCAAGCAATACAATATCGATGGTGTTAAAGATAAAAATCAAGAAGCGCAAAATACTCAAAATTTTATCAATGATCGATTAGAGGTGATTACCAACGATCTCTCTGGCATTGAAAGCGAAAAAGAAAGTTTTAAACGCAACAACGAAATTACCGATTTGGATACGCAAGCGGGAATTGCGGTAGGAAACGCGGATGATTATACCAAAAAGATGGTAGAATATTCCACCCAGCTCGATTTGGTGAATTCCATTTATGCACTTTCAGGAACAGAACAACTTCTGCCATCAAATATGGGGCTTTCGAGTGCTGCCGAACAATATGTAACAGCGTATAACGAAGCACTTCTTACTCGAAATCGTGTGTTAAAACAAGCCACTCCAGAAAATCCATCCGTAATTGAACTGAGCAAACAAGTTACTGAACTTCGAAATTTGGTGCGTAAAAATTTAGTAGAATCTCGTGAAACGCTTAACCTTCAAATTGCACAAGCAAAAGCACGATTAAACGTGAGTAAGGGACAAATTGATCGCTATCCAACGCAAGAAAAAATATTCCGAAATATTGATCGTAACCAGAAATTAAAAGAGCAACTCTATCTTTATCTTTTGCAAAAAAGAGAAGAAAATGCCATTACACTTGCCGTTACCGCGCCAAAATCAAAGGTTGTTAATCCAGCGTTTACAACAGGCCAAGTAAAGCCTAACCGGCAGCAAATTACATCGAGTGCATTGGCGATTGGGTTTTTACTTCCACTTGCTTTTTTCTTTGTGATGAACACCATCGATACGAAAGTATATACACGACTTCAAATTCAATCCTTGGTTTCGGATATTCCCGTTATTGCAGAAATTCCATTTAAATCAGAAGAGCGCGCGATTGTGAATCCCAAAGATTTTTCACCATTCGCTGAGTCTTTTCGAATTTTAACATCAAATTTAAAATACCTCCTGAAAACAAAAGTCAATAGTTCGCCATCCAATGGAAATGTTATTCTCGTTACTTCATCTATAAAAGGTGAAGGCAAAACAACTATTGCCATGAATACGGCTCTTACCTTAGCGTGGAGAAGCAAAGTGCTTCTTATTGGAGCCGATATTCGAAACCCGCAATTGCATCGATTTATTAAAGGTGAGAATGTTGGACTAACGGATTATTTGATTTCTGATGATGACCAACCAGAAGATTATATTGTTCATTCGAATGTTACAGAAAACTTGAGCGTATTGTTTAGTGGAGCAATTGCCCCGAATCCTAATGATTTGCTCGATATGGAAAAGTTTGATGTGATGATGAAACGACTTCGAGAAACTTACGATTATATTATTATCGATTCTGCGCCCGTAATGTTGGTGAGCGATACGCTTAATATTTTAAAACATGCGGATGTCGTGTTGTATCTTTTAAAATCTGGTTATACAGAAAAAGAAATGCTTGCTTTTGCGACCGAATTTAAGAGTACGAACAATATTAAAAATATTTCGTTTGTGCTTAATAATGTATATCCACAAAATAGCCGCTATGGTAAAAAATACGGCTATGGCTATTATGTGTACGGACAAGAAAAGCCACGAACAAAATGGCAAAAAATGGGCGAATCTGTGAGAAGATATATCAGAGGGTAAGCTTTTAATTTTTAGTGGACATGCAAACAGAAGATTCGTATATCATTGATTCCAAAAATTCGCTTTTTAGTGTAAACTTGAAAGAAGTTTGGCGGTATCGTGATTTATTGCAAATGCTGGTGAAAAGAGATTTTGTAACGTTCTACAAACAAACGATTTTAGGTCCAATTTGGTTTGTAGTGCAGCCAATGTTAACCACGTTAATTTATGTGATTCTGTTCGGCAACATTGCGAAATTGTCCACAGATGGCGCTCCGCAAATTCTCTTTTACCTATCAGGAATCACCATTTGGAATTATTTTTCTGAGAGCTTAACGAAAACTTCAACGGTATTTACGGCTAACGCCAATTTGTTTGGCAAAGTGTATTTTCCACGATTGATTATGCCGTTGAGTATTGTTGTTTCGGCGTTAATGAAATTTGCTGTTCAGTTGGTTTTGTTTCTTATAATTTGGCTTTATTTTGTTTTTTTTACCAATACCATACATCCTAATTGGTGGATCATTATTACTCCATTTCTTGTAGTTTTAATGGCGTTATTTGCATTAGGAGTAGGAATGATTTTTTCGTCGATGACGACCAAATACAAAGATCTTAGCTTCCTTTTAAGTTTCGGAATACAGCTTTTTATGTACATCACTCCAGTGGTTTATCCTGTTTCTGCAATACCAGAGAAATACCAATTTTTTTTATATGCCAATCCGCTTTCACCTATATTTGAATGTTTCCGATATGCTTTTTTAGGAGTTGGAAGTTTTAGCGGAATCGATTTATTATTTTCCAGTGGAATAATTCTATGTATTTTAATGCTAGGTACGTTGATATTTAATAAGGTGGAAAAGAACTTTATGGATACGGTTTAGATAGAGGATAGAGGAAAGAAGAAAGAAGACATTGGTACAAGAGAATGTCATGCTGAGCTTGTCGAAGCATCAACAAAAATAAAAGCAGCATGTCATGTCATCCTGAGGCTTTCGTAGGATGTTTGTCGAAAGGAAAGAAGGGTAACACTTTCTAATCCAATCGAGTAATAAAGAGTAAAATGTCATCCTTAGGCTCTCGAAGGATGCTTGTCGAAAGGAAAGAAGGGTAACACTTTCTAATCCAATCGAGTAATAAAGAGTAAAATGTCATCCTGAGGCTCTCGAAGGATGCTTGTCGAAAGGAAAGAAGGATAACACTTTCTAATCCAAGCGAGTAATAAAGAGTAAAATATCATCCTGAGGCTCTCGAAGGATCATTTTAAAAAACAAAAACTTTGAATAAAAACATCGCCATACAAGCCGTCAATATTTCCAAACAATATCGTTTGGGAGAAACTGGAACGGGCACCATCAGCCATGATCTCAACCGTTTTTGGGAGAGAATTCGAGGCAAAGACGATCCCTTCCTTAAAATTGGAGAATCCAACGATCGTTCTAAAAAAGGCGAAAGCGAATATGTATGGTCGTTGAAAGACATCAACTTTGAAATTGAAAAAGGCGATGCAGTCGGCATTATCGGAAGAAATGGTGCTGGTAAATCTACCTTACTAAAATTATTAAGTCGCGTTACCAAACCAACCACTGGTCATTTTGCAGTAAATGGAAGAATTGCTTCGCTTTTAGAAGTAGGAACAGGATTTAACCCTGAAATGACAGGTCGTGAAAATATCTTTCTCAATGGTGCGATCCTCGGAATGCGCAAAGCGGAAATCAAAAGAAAGTTTGACGAGATTGTAGACTTTGCAGGCGTTGAGCGCTATATTGATACACCCGTAAAACGCTATTCTTCTGGAATGTATGTGCGTTTGGCATTTGCAGTTGCGGCACATTTAGAATCTGAAATTCTAATTGTAGATGAGGTTCTTGCCGTTGGTGATGCCGAATTTCAAAAGAAATGTTTAGGGAAAATGGACGACGTTTCCAAAGGAGAAGGAAGAACGGTTTTGTTTGTGAGTCATGATTTAAATGCTGTTTCTGGTCTTTGCAATTATGGGATTGTTTTATCAAACGGATTGGTGGACTTTTCAGGTAATATACGGGAAGCTGTTTCAAAATATATTGCAGATGAAAATACACTGCCATATTATACTAATTCAGAAACAGTTGAAAATAGACAGCTTTATATTCAGGAAATAAAAGTTGTCGATAAAAAAGGAGATACCAAGAATGAATTTCATTATAACGAGCAAATTTATTTGCAATTTGATTTGGTATTAAAAAATAAGATTCCAAATACTAATTTTTTTGTAACAATTCTTGATTATAAAAAAAGACGTGTGTTTTCTTGTGAGTATCCAACATTGAAAGAAAGATTAATATTATGTATTGAAGCAAACACGCTTGTTAGGGGTAGTTATACTATTAATGCATTCATAAATGAACCAAGAGTAATGAAACATCATAATGTTGAGGATGTATGCAATTTTTTCATCATTGATTCTAGTTCATATTTATCTAAGCACGGGGATTATGATTACGGACAAGTTTTTGGAAGATATACATGGGATTGAAAATTCTTAACTAAAGTGAAGGAGAACTATATGGTAAGTGATTTTCGATTGCTTTTATGGAATATTAAACAACAATTTTTTGTTTATAAGAATAGGCATCAAATTGATGATAAAACTGGTATTTCCGATTTTGAAAGAAGAAGGATTAGTTCTTTAGAAAGATATAGTTCAGGAAGTTCAAGTTTATTTTCAAAACCTTTTCTATTTTCTCGCAATACAAGTTTCCTACATTCTCTAGATGAAGTTTTTGGTGAGGAAGTATATCGGTTTGAAACAAATAAAGAGCATCCTTTAATCATAGATTGTGGTGCTAATATTGGACTAAGTGTACTTTATTTTAGGAGATTATTTCCTCAAGCGAAAATAATAGCGTTTGAACCTGATACTGAAATATTTGAAATGTTGAGTAAAAATCTGTCAACAATGGATAATAATGAATTAATAGAATTGCATAATGAAGCTGTTTGGACAGAAGATACAATTCTGAAATTTGAACGAGATGGAGGCCTAGCGGGGAAATTAGTTCACGAAAATAATATAAACTCTGTTTCAGTAAAAGCGATTGATTTTAAGAAGTATCTAAATCAAAAAATTGACTTTTTAAAAATTGATATTGAAGGTGCAGAAAATACATTAATTTTTGATATTCAGGAACACCTCAGTAATGTGAAATTGCTTTTTTTAGAATATCACGGTTTTACAGAGCATGAGCAAAATTTGGGTGATATTTTGAATTTGCTTAAAAACAAAGGATTTCATTATTACATTAGAGTTGCAGGAGAAAATAAAGTTTACCCATTTTTAAAATACGAAGAGGAAAATATTTTTGATATTCAATTAAATATTTTTTGCACACGGATCTAAATGCTAATATTTCTTTACTATACGGAAATTATTTAATGCCATTAACACTGAAATGCCAACCGTTTCCATCATCATTCCCAATTACAACCATTCTTTATTTTTAAAGCAAAGAATCGACACGGTTTTGGCGCAAAGTTATCAAGATTTTGAGGTCATCATTTTAGATGATTGTTCTAAAGATAATAGTAGAGAAATTATTGAATGCTACAGACATCATCCAAAGATTTCTCAAATTATTTACAACGATACAAATTCCGGTGGTGTTTTCAAGCAATGGATTAAGGGAATTCATCTCTCAAAAGGAGAATATATTTGGATTGCAGAAAGTGATGATTATTCAACCGAAGATTTTTTAAAGGAAACTGTTGCTGTTCTAGATACTACTAAAAATGCAGGAATGGTTTTTACAGCGAGTACAACAGTAGACGAAAATGGAGACTTTATTACCACTACCGAACAAATCAAGAAAGCACATTTTTTAGCATTAGCAAAAGCAGATAATAAAATAGATAATAATAACCTTTCTGATTTTCTAATAGGCGATTTTTTGATTGAGAATGCAAGTAGTGTGCTTTTTAGAAAATCAAACCTTTTGGCTTTGGATTTTGTAGAGTTAAGTCAATTTAAAAATACAGGTGATCGCTTTGTGTATATTGGTATTGCTTTAAAAAGCTCTATTCAATACTTACCCAAATTTTGCAATTATATGCGATCGCACACTAGTAATACTACCAAAAAAAGTACAGAAAACGGGAATCTTTACAAGGATAGAATTCGAGTTTTGAATTATTATTATAAAGAAATAGAGAAGAGTATCGGTAATCTTCAACCTATCGCAGATCTGTATAGAAAAGATTATTTCTTTTTTTTAAATTTTTGTACTTATGAAGAGAATATTCAACTATTAGATCAAATAAAGCAAACGAATACAATATCTTCCATGGATTATCTACTCATGAAATACTATCTTATACTATTCAAAAAGAAAAATTATCAGTTGAGGTTATTAAGAAGTTTATATTATCGAATTTTGGTTTTGAAATTGGGACATTAAACTAAAAAAATGAAATCTAAAAATCCGCTATTTTCAATATTAATCGCCAATTATAACAATGGAAAATTTTTTCAGGATTGTTATAATAGCATTATTGCACAAAACTATGACAACTGGGAAGTTATTATTGTGGATGATGGTTCTACGGATAATTCTGTTGATGTGATCCAGAAGATGATCGGAGAGGATTCTCGTTTTCATTTTTTTGAAAATTCAGAAAACAAAGGTTGTGGCTATACCAAAAGAAAATGTGTCGAACTTGCTAACGGTGAGCTTTGTGGGTTTTTGGATCCTGATGATGCGCTTACTGAAGAAGCCCTTTCGGTTATGGTTTCAGAACACGTAAATCGGAAAGAGGCGACGATAATATATTCTAATTTATACTGGTGCAACGAATTGCTGGAAACCCAACGTGAAAATAAATCAAAACAGATAGAGAATGAAGATCCTTATTTTTTTGATTTTGATGGTAGAATTAATCACTTTTTAAGCTTTAAAAAATCACTTTATAATAAGACATTAGGAATTGATCCGTATTTGCAGCGGGCAATTGATAAAGATTTGGTTTTAAAATTATATGAGGTAGGGCCTTGTTATTATGTGGACAAAACTTTATATAAATATCGTGTTCACAGTGGAGGGATTTCTATGACTACCAACCAAGACAAAGCGTTTTATTGGTATTGGGTTACCATTATTGATGCGGCACGTAGAAGAAATATCAACATTGAAGATATTTATGTAGAAAAAGCCCTAATCAGTAGAAGAGACTGGGCTTTGCAAAAAGAATTGGATGGATACAATGCTTCCTTTATTTTTAAAGTGTTCCGAAAAATAGGATTGTTTAGAATTTAATTTTTTATGCCTACCATTTCCATCATCATCCCCATTTATAACGTTGAAGAGTTTCTTCCACAATGTTTGGATAGTATTATCCATCAAACGTATCAAAATTTAGAAATTATTCTAGTGAATGATGGTTCTACGGACACTTGTCCAAAAATTTGTGAAAATTATGCGACTAAAGATGCAAGAATAAAAGTTGTTAATATAGAAAATTCAGGATCTGCAGAAGCACGAAATGTGGGGTTAAATTATGCTACGGGAAAATTAATTTCATTTTTAGATAGTGACGATTATTTAGCATTAAATTTTTATGATAGTTTGTGCGAAGTTCTCCTACATGAAAAGGCAGATATAGTGGCTTGCAATTTTATAGCTTTTAAGAATTTAGATGAAATAAAGAAATTAGATACTTCGGCAAAAGCAACTCTCGAAATCTATAACACTGAAAAAGCATTACAATTATTAATGAAAGAACAACTCAAACAAGTTGTTTGGAATAAATTATATAGAAAGGAGGTGATTGAAAATATTCATTTCCCAACTGGCAAAACAATAGACGATGAATTTTGGACCTATCAAGTGTTTGGAAATGCAAAAAAAATTGTAAAAATTTCTGATGTATTGTATTTCTATAGACAACAATCGGAAAGTATTATGGGCAGAAAATACTCTTTAAAACGTTTGGATGGTCTGCAAGCATTGGAAGAAAGAATTCAGTATATGAAAACGAATTTTCCTAATTTGGTAAATTTAGCGATTGAGAAATTTTGTATGGGATCAATATTTCATTATCAGCAGATTGAAAATCGAAAAGACATTGATTCGCATAAGATTTTCAGAGATAGAATATTTCACAATATTAAAACATACAATCGTTTTCAAAATTATAATTCTTGGAATTGGAAAGATATTTTTTGGTTTAAGCTATTTGCTCTTTCTCCAACATTATGCATTCTGCTAAGAAATTTTAATGAAAAAAGAATCGAAAACCGTGGTTTAAAACAAGTAGTAAATAACTCATAGTTAAGTAGTGTTGCAGAAAATTCAACAAATGATCGTTTCAAAAATTAATCAATTTCCGATTTTGAAAAAAAGTCTGTTGAAATGTTATGACTTTTACCATTATTCTCGACCATTTGTAGTAGGAACACTTACTAGATATCCTGCTTATTTTAGAAATATCCTGAATTCCAAGGTCGTTGCAAAACCAGGAACATTGGGTTTTAAAGGTGGAGCATTTAATCCTGGAGTTTTAGAATTAGAAAACAATGATTTAATTCTATTATCCAAAGCACAAGTTTTGCCTTGGTATAAAGCAAAAGGAAAAAAGCAAAAGTATTATTTACAAGGAAATCCAGTTTCTTTTCTTTTGAATAGTGAAACATTAGAAACAAAAGATTCATTTATAGTTACACAATTCTTAGGTTTTGGAAATGAGGATGAATACGCCATCGAAGATTGTAGAATGTTTTGGTGGAAAGGAAAAAAAATGGTCAATCACAGTTGGATTGTTAAGCAGAAAATTCTTTCTGGTCAGCAAACTGTAGTAAAGTCGGCATTATCTTTCTTTGATGAAAAAGCAAAGAAAATTGAATTTATCGGTTTTCCGCAATTGGATTTTCCAATTGAAGACGTTGAAAAGAATTGGGTATACAAAGAATATAAAAACGAACTTTTTTTGTTCTATTCCTTACATCCCTATCGCGTTTTGGAATTAGATGATGAAAATGATTTGCGATTTAAAACTTTTATAAATCAAGACTTAAGCGCAAAGATTCAAGATCCTGGAGGATTTGGAACTCGGGTTTCATTTAGCACCAATCCAATTGATTTTGATGAGAAGTATTGGTTGGTGATAATTCATCAAATAAAATTTCAACTTACAGGAAGATGTTATTATCATTGGGCAGTTTTGATAGATAAAGAAACCAAATTACCTGTAAAGATGACCTCAAAACCTATTTTTTCCGGAATGGGAGCAAGAGGAAGGGTTCCAGGTTATCGCTATATTTCATCTGTTTTAAAAAGAGGCGACGAACTTTTGTTTTTTGCAGGAGAAGGTGATATTTATGTTACAGTCACCAAAAAGAAAATCAAAGAGATTGAAAATTTGTTGGTGAATATTTAATCTGATGGTAATTGTACTGTTTTGTAATTTAATTATCTCGAAAAATGAGTAATCTTTGCATTCTGAAAAACTATAAATAAAAACTTCGACATTTTGAAAACCAAAGTACTTTTCATGATTCCCACACTTATGCACGGCGGTGCAGAGAAAGTACTGGTGAATCTTGTCAACAATATGGATAAATCAAAATATGAAATCACTTTGTTTTCTATATTTGATGTGGGAGTAAATAAGGAATTTTTAAATCCATCGGTAAATTATCAGTTCAAATACAAAAATATTTTTCGCGGAAATACCTATTATTTCAATTTGTTTTCTCCTGAAGTCCTTTATAGAAAATTTATTAAAGAAGAATATGATGTTTTAGTTTCTTATTTGGAAGGTCCCGCTACAAGAATTATTTCTGGATGTACTCATCCCAAAACTAAAAAAATAGCATGGTTTCATATAGAAGCCAATGATGAAAAAGCAGCAAAAGTTGGATTTCGAAGCTTAAAAGAAGCAAGACAGTATTACAATCGTTTTGATCAAATTAACGCCGTTTCCGAAATGGTAAAAGACAAATTTGTAAAAGCAATACAGCCAAAAGTTCCCGTTGATGTCTTGTACAATACCAATGAGTCCGATAGGATTATAGAATTAGGAAAAGAAGCGATAGATTCTGCTATTTTTAATGCTAAGATTAATTTGATAAGCGCTGGAAAGTTAGAATCATCAAAAGGTTTTGATCGCTTATTGGAAGTTAATAAAAAGTTGATTGATGAAGGTTTTGAACATTCTATTTCTATTTTAGGAATAGGAACAGAGCAAAAAATCCTAGAAAAGAGAATTAAAGAGTTAGGAGTTGAAAGTAGTTTCAAATTGTTAGGCTTTCATAAAAATCCGTATCGCTTTATTGCAAAATCCGATTTATATGTGTGTTCATCTAGAAGAGAAGGTTTTAGTACCGCAGTTACAGAAGCTCTAATTTTGGGAATTCCTGTGGTAAGCACCAATTGTTCTGGTGCTAAGGAACTTTTAGGAAATCAAAATGAATATGGAATTGTTACAGAAAATACGACAGATGGACTTTATAGTGGATTAATGAAACTTTTGAGTGATCCGGATAAATTATCTCATTATAAAAAGCAAGCTTTGGACAGAGGAGCATTTTTTTCTAAAGATAAAACAGTAAAAGCAGTTGAAAATTTATTTGAAAATCTTTAAATGAATATTTTAATTTCCATCATTATTCCTGTGTACAATGCCGAAAAATATCTGGATAGATGTTTGAAAAGTGTTGTATCGCAGACCTATCAAAATTTAGAAATTATTGTGGTTGATGATGGTTCTACGGATCAATCTTGGGATATTATTGAAAAATTCGCATCAACTGATTCTCGAATTATAAAAATTCAACAAGAAAACGTTGGAGTTTCTGCAGCAAGAAATCGCGGTTTAGAAATCGCAAATGGAGACTTTATCGGTTTCGTAGATGCGGATGATGAAATTTTACCAGATATGTATGAATTTCTACTGAGTAACGCTTTAAAATACAATGCAGATATTTCCCATTGTGGTTTTGAGTGGGTTAAAAATGTAGAGGTAATTCCATTTCACAATACAGGAATGCTATTAGTACAAAACCACAATGAAGGCATTATTGAAATTTTGGAAGGAAAACTCATTGAACCTGGGATTTGGACTAAATTATACAGAAGAAAAATTATTTCTAAGGTACGTTTTTCAGAAGGTATAAAATGGAATGAAGATTTGCTATTTAATGTAGAAGCATTTAATAATGCTCAAATCTCCGTTTTTGAAGATGTGGTAAAATATCGATATTTTCAGAATGTAGCGTCGGCTTCACAATCCGTATTCACAGAAGATATGGCTAAAGATATTTTTGAGGTTTCATTACGAATAAAACAAATTGTGGAAGCACAAAATATGAATTCTGGTGCTGAATTTTTTTATGTTAATAAATTAATTACATTACTTCAAGCTGCGCGTGCGGAAAATATTATGCAAACGGATATCATTACGCATATTAAAAAACAACTTAGAAAGACCAACACTTGGGATATGGAATTTAGAGTCAGTTTTCTAAAATTCATTTTGCTAAATATTCCATTTTTTTATAGACTATTTTATTTTATTTATTCTTTAACTCCTGCAAAAAATCGGAAATGGCAAAAATAACTTAGTGGAAGTGTACATTTTTATAGTTAATTTTGAAAAAATTTAATTCTAAAAAACTGAAATATTCAACAAAAATCAATCATTTATATGTTTGATTTTATACCGCTTCAATCGTACACTGGTTTTTATTACCATTCTATGTTCGCTATTTCATTGATGATTTGGTTGCACTCCATGATGTTTGATATTAAGAATCCCTCAAGCGTTGTTTTGTTTCAAGTTGTTGGAAGCTCATTTTTAGTTTTTGTAATTCTCTATATGGGATTGCGCCCCATCAGCTTAATTTTTGGGGATATGTCGGCGTATGCAAATGGTTTTAGAATGGTGCAGGCAGGAAAGGAGTTAAAAATTGAGGATGACTATCTATTTAATTATTTCCTACTTGGGTGCAGTAAAATAATGTCCGCGCATAGTTTTTTTTTACTTGTGGATGTTCTTTATATTCTTCCATGTTACTTTTTTTCAAGAAAATTTTTTGGGAGTTATTGGTTTTTCGGTTTTTTCATGTTTGTGGGATCTTTTGTTTTTTGGTCCTATGGAACAAATGGAATTCGTAACGGTTTAGCGACAGCAATTTTTATTACGGCCTTATTATATTATGAAAGGAAAATAGTTTTATATTGTCTATTTGCACTTTCCTTTACCATGCATGCATCGATGGTAATTCCAATTGCTGCCTATTTTGTAGCTGCTCAATATAAAAATCCAAAATTGTACATTCAAATATGGTTGATTGCAATACCGCTTTCATTTTTTGGAGGTACTTATTTCGAAACATTGTTTAGTACCATTGGTTTTGAAGATAGGGTTAGAGGATATCTCACAAATAAAGATATTGTAGATGATCAAGCAGCAATCGTTGGGTTTCGTTGGGATTTTCTGATTTATTCGGCAACAGCGGTGGCAGCAGGTTGGTATTTTATTTTTAAAAAAGGGATTACAGATCAATTCTATATTCATTTATTTGGAATCTATACCATTGCCAATGCATTTTGGATATTGGTTATTAGAGCCAATTTTTCCAATAGGTTCGCGTATCTCTCTTGGTTTTTGATGGCTGCAGTTATTGGATATCCAATGTTTCGCTATAAATTGTGGAATGATCAGTACCGCGTCTTTGGAATTGTACTTTTTTGCTATTACCTGTTTACGTATTTGATGTTTTTAAAAGGGAGTATTTAATCCTAAATAAATTAATAAATATAAATTGTAAAAAAAAGTATCTTTATTTTCTGTACTGCATCATTAAATAATGTTGAAGAATATATTACAAAATGTTTTTAAGGAATAGTTACAAGCAAAATCAATTATAAATTAATATGCTGACCATTTTTTTAATTAATTTAGCATAGTTATGAAAATTTTGCAAATCATAGATAGTTTACCAACAGGTGGCGGTGCTCGTTTTGTTGTTAATCTTACTAAAAACTTGTTGCAAAAAAATATTGAGGTAGATGTACTATTGTTAGATGGTAGTGCAACCCCTTTTTATGCTGAGTTAGCATCTAGCAATTGCAGAATTCATTCTTTGACAACAGGGAACAGGTGGAATCCTATTAATGTATTCAGGATCATTCCCTATCTAAAAAAGTATGATTTGGTGCACGTTCATATATTTCCGACATCCTATTATGTAGCACTTGCAAATCAGCTGTCTTACTCGGATACTCCGATTTTGTTTACAGAGCATAATTCCCAAAATAGAAGAGCTAGTCATTTTATTTTTAAATACTTAGAAAGATGGATGTATAGTAGATATGATCGAATTGTTTGTCTTACTAATGATGTTAAAAATTTTGTAGTAGAAAATTTAAATGTAAAGGAATCTAAATTAGATATTATTGAAAATGGACTTGATTATACAGTTTTGCATAAATCTATTCCTTACTCTAAGATTGATTTAGGTTTTCAGGTTAGCGACCAAATTATCACTATGGCTGCGAGATTAACTTCTCAAAAAGACCATAAAACACTTATTGAAGCATTAATAATGTTACCATCGCATTTTCATATATTACTTCTCGGTGAAGGCGCTTTGAAAAGTGAATTGCAGAACTTCGCTATTTCACTAAACGTGCAAACTCGAGTTCATTTTTTAGGAAACAGAAGCGATGTTTATAGAATCTTAAAAACTAGTGATTACATTGTTATGAGCTCTCATTTTGAAGGTTTATCACTATCTGCATTAGAAGGTTTGGCATCAGGGAAACCCTTTATTGCTTCAAATGTATCTGGATTAAATTTTATTGAAGATGCGGGTTTATTATTTGAAAGAGGTAATCATATAGAGTTAGCTAGCATTATTTTGGAACTTGAAAATAATCCACAATATTATGAAACCGTTGTTTTGAAATGTCAGGAAAGAGCGAAAATGTATGATATTGAGGAAATGACAAGCAAATATCTTGACTTATACACTAATCTGATTAAATCTGAATGAAGAAAATAAAAATTTTGCACGTGTTAACCGTCTTTAATACAGGAGGTTTAGAGACGATGATCATGAATTATTGGCGGGAAATTGATCGTGAGAAGTTTCAATTCGATTTTTTGTTGCAGCGTGAGGATGGATACTACGAAAAGGAGGCAGAAGATTTAGGAGGAAAAATATTTAGAATCTCAAAATTATCATACTCACCTTTAGATTTTGTAAAATATTTAATGGGTATTAATCATTTTTTTAAAAATCATCAGTACGATATTGTACATGTTCATACAAACTCTTTTGGCTATTTCCCGTTATATTTTGCGAAGAAATATAAAATTCCAGTTCGCATCATTCATTGCCATATAAGTGGTTTGGATGATGATAAAGCAAAACTTTTTGTGGGAAAGATTCTAAACAATCAATTTCCAAAAGTTGCGAATCAGTTTTTTGCCTGTGGTCAGGAAGCGGGAGAGTGGATGTTTAAATCTCAAAACTTTGTGATTCTTCCAAATGCAATTCTTGCAAAGAATTTTTCTTTTAATATTGCAATTAGAAAACCAATACAGCAAGAATTACAATCGAAAAACCAATTGAATATCATCAATATAGGACGTTTTAATCCTCAAAAAAATCATCATTTTATTTTGGAGATCTTTTCAGAAGTGATTAAAATTAACCCAAATGTGCATTTGTACCTTGTTGGTGATGGAGAACTAAAACAAGAAATTGAACATAAAATTAATTCTTTACAATTAAATTCACACGTTACATTACTTGGAGTAAGAGCAGATGTAAATGAAATTTTACAAGCGATGGATGTTTTTCTATTTCCATCTTTGTTTGAAGGATTGCCAGTTTCGATGATAGAAGCACAAGCCGCAGGTCTTCGCTGTGTAATTTCAGATGGCGTTCCCGATGAAGCTATTCTAATTCCAGACAATGTAAAAAAGATAGAATTAAAAAAATCAGCTAAATACTGGGCTAAAGAAATTCTCGATTTTTCGGCGTATGAAAGAAAAGATACATATGAAATCATCAAAAACAAAGGGTACGATATTGTCGAAAATGCAAAGCGCTTGGAGCTAAAATATCAAGAACTCTTAGAAAACGCCCGACGCAGTGCATCTCTGAAATAGTTAAATTTTACATTGTTGCATCATTGTTTTCCACCCAACGTCCAAATCAATGCTTTTTCTTTGGTGGCTCTAAAAATAGTTTTGTGTTTTTCTTTGGGCTCATCGGAATATTTCCATTCAAGATTATGCTGATTTTCAGCAGTTAAAATTGTGGAAAGTTGCTTGGTGTAGGGCGAAATATCTTCTGTTTTCGAACCTGCAAACCAAAGATGCTTTTTCGGTTGATTAGGAAATTTTGCAAGATGTTCTTTTGCTGTTCTCACCAAATAATGATTGTTCCACCATAGCGATGGATCAAATGCAATATAATAATCAAACATTTCGGGAGTTAGAAAAAAAGTTTCCATCACAAAAAGTCCAGAGGCAGATTCACCGATGATGCCTTTTTCATTATTGGTTTTGTAACGCTTGTTGATTTCTGGGAACAGTTCATCCTTAATAAATGCCCTGAAATGCTCTGAACCTCCCACGACGGGCGCAATTTTTTTATCGGATTCTATTTCGGTAAAACCTGTTAAATCGCGTCTTCTTTGGGTGTTTTCAATGCCCACTAAAATCACGGGCTTTATTTTCTTTGCTTTAATCAGTTTTGCAAGCGTGTTGGCAATATGCGGAAAGTCTTCTTTCAATCCGCCATCAGCCATATACAATACAGGAAGTGGCTCAGAATGATCTTCTGGAATCCAAACATTGATGGTTCGATCCTCACCAAGGTGTTGAGAAGGGATGATAAAGGTGTCGTGCTTAGGAATTGGATCTGCTGGCGCTGATGCTTGAGAACAATTGGTAATCAATATTAGAGCAATAAGAAATAAAGGATAGAGTTTTTTCATGGGTAAATTTGTTTTTCTAATTTATTTATAACTAATTAGGAATATCCGTTTTAAGTAATAAGTTGAAATTCGTCATGCAGAATAAAGCAAAACGTAATGAAGAATCTGTTTTATAATCAGAGATTTTTCCTTTGTCGAAAAGAGAATACAATTTTTGGATTTTATTACTATGATTAATATCGGACATTCAATAAAATAATCTTAAAGATATAAATTTAGTAAATACGTAAAGACTTTTAAACCAAATAAAAAAGGTCGTCTCAAAATGAGGCGACCTTTATTTTTTAAAGCGATCGTACTACCTTTTGGTAGCTAATCCATATAACCAGAGAACAACTAATGCGCCGACTACAGCGAGAATCATGCTTCTAAAGTCGAAACTGTCAACGGTTCCCCATCCAAAGAAACTTCCAATCCATCCACCAACGAACGCACCCACGATTCCTAAAATAATGGTCCAAAGCCAACCCATGTTTTGGTTGCCTGGCATAATAAATTTTGCTAATGCACCTGCGATAAGACCAAAGATGATCCAAGTTAAAATACCCATAGTTTATAATTTTAAATTAGTAATTTGTTTTGTTATTTTTATTATATTCAAATGTATGCCTTTTTGAATATTTCAAATCGTTTTCTTAAAATTATATAACAAAAGGTTAATTTTTTGGAAAAATTAGTTTCTAGTGAAGAATGAGTCTACAAATTCTTTCCCATTAAAGATTTGCAGGTCGTACATTTTTTCGCCCACACCGATGTATTTAACGGGTACTTGAAATTGATCTGAAATTCCGATAACAACTCCACCTTTTGCCGTTCCATCAAGTTTTGTTACAGCTAAAGCATTTACCTCTGTTGCTGCTGTAAATTGCTTCGCTTGTTCAAATGCATTTTGTCCGGTAGATCCATCTAATACCAAAAGAATTTCGTGTGGCGCATCGGGAATGAGTTTCTGCATTACTCTTTTAATTTTAGAAAGCTCATTCATCAAATTTACTTTGTTATGAAGTCGCCCAGCGGTGTCGATAATAACCACATCCGCATCTTGCGCAATGGCACTTTGTAAGGTGTCGAAGGCAACGGAAGCAGGATCGCTACCCATATTTTGTTTCACGATCGGTACGCCAACGCGATCGCTCCAAATGGTGAGCTGATCAACCGCTGCAGCACGAAAGGTATCCGCAGCACCTAAAACCACTTTTTTACCTTGGTTTTTAAACTGATAGGCCAATTTTCCAATGGTGGTAGTTTTTCCCACGCCATTTACACCCACCACCATAATTACATACGGTTTTTTTGAAGCATCAATATTTCCGGTGTTGGCATGTGGATTTTCTAGAAGTAATGCGGTGATTTCTTCTTTTAGAATTCTGTCGAGTTCATCGGTCCCTACATATTTATCGCGAGCAACACGTTCTTCTATACGTTCAATAATTTTAATGGTGGTTGCGGCACCTACATCGGAAGCAATGAGGATTTCTTCCAAATTATCGAGCACTTCATCATCTACTTTGCTTTTCCCGACAACGGCTTTGGTCATTTTTTCGAAAAAACCGGTTCTGGATTTTTCTAATCCTTGATCCAAAGATTCCTTTTCTTCTTTACCAAATATATTTTTAAACCAACTCATCTTGATTAATTATGATTTACGAATTTATATACGATTTTGAAAATGCGTATTTTAGGGTAAACAAAGATAACAAAAAAACTACCCAAATTTTTGGATAGTTTTTTATTTTGATTAACGGTGTAGAATTATTTCTTTAAGAAATCATTTACATCGTCAGCATTCATCACTTTTTCTTCGAAAACGTAAGCACCTGTTTTAGGAGACTTAATCATTTTCACGACTTTAGTCATTTTCTTTGACTGTCCAGACTGAAGCGTTGCTACTACTTTCTTTGCCATGTTTACAAATCTTTATAGGTGATTACTTAATTTCTTTATGAACGGTGTACTTTTTCAAAACAGGGTTGTATTTTTTCAACTCCATTCTGTCGGTAGTGTTCTTTTTATTTTTAGTGGTAATATATCTGCTCATTCCTGGCTGCCCACTTTCTTTATGTTCAGTGCATTCAAGGATTACCTGAACTCTGTTCCCTTTTTTTGCCATGATTTCTTACTTATTTAATAAATCCGTTTCTAGTTGCTCTTTCAATTGCTTCTTCGATACCAACTTTATTGATAACTCTCAATCCGTGGGCAGAAACTTTCAACGTAACGTGCTTATCCTGCTCCGGAAGGTAAAACTTCTTCTCCAATAGGTTGATTTCAAAACGTCTTTTCGTTTTGTTGTTTGCGTGAGAAACGTGGTTACCAACCATTGCACGCTTTCCTGTTATTTGGCAAATTCTTGACATATCTCGATGTTCTTATTTACTTTGTGTACATTTTGAGTGTGCAAAAATAGTAAGAATATTTTATTTGGACAAATGTTTTATAAAAATTTACTTTCTTTTTTTCGAAGTGTTCAAAATGCATCATTAAAATTATAGGGTACTTCTATCATATTCTGTTAGAGTATTTAAAAACCGTTTAAATCGTTGTAACAATGTAATGCAGCGATTTATTGTTTGCGTGTTGCCCAACGGTCTCGACAGTACACAACCAAAGGATAGAAGAGTAAAAATCCTAATGCAAAAATGCAAAGTCTTGAGAGGAAATCTCCGGATTTTACGTAAAATGTTTCTCCTGTATAAAGGTTAATTTTAGCAAATAATGCGGTGGTATCGCCATAAAATGTATCTTCTTCCACTTCACCTAAAGCATTAATATGCGCTGAAATTCCGCTGTTGGCTGCTCTTGCAATTTCTCTTCTGGTTTCAATGGCTCGAAGGCGTGCATAAGATAATAATTGTTGATGACCTTCCGATACGCCCCACCAAGAGTCATTGGTCATTATTCCTAGGAAATTCGCGCCGTTTTTTACATATTCTGTAACATATTCACCATAAATACTTTCGTAGCAAATGATGGGTGCCATTTTTCCTGCGTTGTACGGATTGCTAAATACCAAACGTTCCGGTCCTCTTCCCAACGAAGCAACAGTTCCTCCTAAATTCAGCATTGCATCGCCTAAAATTGGTTTTAAGAAATTCATGTACGGAAAAATTTCCACGCCAGGAACCAACTTGCCTTTGTGGTAAATTTCTACTGGCTGATTGGGAATTATTTGTGCTGCCGAATTATAACCTTCAATCCAAAAACCTTGATTGGTTTGGTAGGCATTATCGGGCTTTTCAGAATTTGAAAAAAAACGATGAGAAGAAATTCCTGTTTCAAAAACCGATTGAGGATGCTGAGCAAGGAAATTTTTTATGGAATTGAGTAATGTGTTGTGCACTAATCCTGTTTCTGAAATACTTCCATAACCCGGCAAAGCAGTTTCGGGTGCAATGTAAAAATCAATTTTCCCACTGGAATTTTTTTCAGCCAAATCGAGCAAATCGCTTAAGATAGTGGTGCTGTCTTTAGAATATTTTTCAGCATACGGATCTAAATCGGGTTGCAGCATCAAAACGTTTATAGCGCCAATTGGTTGTTCATTAAAGGAATGGTATTTTGAAATTGAAACAAGCATCGGAATCGCAATTAATCCCACAACCAGAGCCAAATTGGTAATCAGTGATTTTCTTTTTCTTCCTGCCTCCCAAATTCGTAGCGTATAAAAGCACAGTAGATTAACAATAAGAATCCAAAAGCTTCCGCCAGTTGCTCCTAATGTATCGTACCATTGTATTAGTTTGGGATATTCCGAAAAAACATTTCCCAAATTTAACCACGGCCAGCTGAGTTCCCAATACAAATGGAACTTTTCAAAACTCATCCAAATGGCTATGAAAAATGCAAATCCCCAATAGGTGCCTTTATAATTTTTGTACCAATGGTAACATTGAAAAACGAGTGAATACAAAAGAGAATTCACCAATACGGGGAATAAAACGGCCAAAAGAGAATGACTTCCATCTGGATTTTTAGATCCGTAAAGCCAACCTGTTGTTACAACATTCCAAATAGCAAAACATAAATAAGAAAGTCCAAAAACCGCCCAACTTTTATGTTTAATGGTGGAGAATTTCGAGAGATCGTGCTCCATCATCAATAACGGAACTAACGCGATAAAGATGAAGAATGGAACGCCATAAGTCGGCCACGAAACCGATAGCAAAAATGCAGAAATGAGAGTGAGTAATAGATATTTCATAAGTTTGAGAAATCTTCTGTAAAAGTAAGTGTTTTTCGTGGAAAATAATTCTTTCATAGAAAATCGACGGGGAAATGGATTTAGAAATTGTTCTTCACTGATCCTTGATAAACGTTTTTTAGAAACTGCTTTTTTGGTGCGAAAAGTCCATATTTAACCTTATTTTTGCATTATGAATTCTTTAAAAATTGTATTTTTTGGTACACCAGATTTTGCGACAGCAGCGCTTAGCGCCATTCATCAATCGGAACATGAAGTTGTAGCGGTAGTTACTGCGCCGGATAAACAAGCGGGGCGTGGGCAAAAACTTTCCGAATCTTCTGTGAAGAAATTTGCAGTTGCGAATGAACTGCCCGTTTTTCAGCCAGAAAAACTACGGAATCCCGAATTTTTACAGCAAATGAAAACGCTAAATGCGGATGTTTTTGTTGTGGTTGCTTTTCGTATGATGCCAAAAATGCTTTTTGAAATTCCAAAGTTGGGAACGTTTAATTTGCACGCTTCTTTATTGCCGGATTACCGAGGTGCGGCACCTATTAATTATGCCATTATTAATGGTGAAACAAGAACAGGAGCAACAACTTTTTTTATTAATGAGAAGATTGATGAAGGTCATATTCTTCTTCAAGATTCACTTGAAATTACGGCCGATGAAAATGCTGGACAGTTGCACGATCGTTTGATGGATTTGGGTGCTGATTTGGTAGTGAAAACGCTTGATGGACTTGCTGAAGGAACAATTCAAGAACAGCCGCAACCTCGTGTTGAGCATCCTAAAAATGCATTTAAAATTTTTAAAGACGATTTAAAAGTAAACTGGAATCAGGATTCTAAAAAGATTTTCGATTTTATTAGAGGAATGTCGCCGTATCCTTGTGCTTTTACCACATTGAAATTTGGGGAAGAAACTAAAGGTTTAAAAATATTTGAAGGGAAGTACGAAATTGCGGAACATCAACAAAAAGCGGGAACTTTAGAAATCTCCAAAAACGAATTTAAAATTTTTACCAATAATGGAATTTATTATCTAAGCGAGGTTCAGTTAGAAGGTAAAAAAAGAATGAGCGTAAAAGATTTCTTAAATGGAATTAGAGATTTTGAGCATATCCAACTTGCTTAATATTACATTCAAAATCATATCAACAAAAAAATCCCAACTTTTTTTAAGATGGGATTTTTTTATCTTTGAAATTAAGAATTAAATTAATTCAACCATTTCTGTAACTTCAACGCCATAACCAGAAACAAGTGGTTTTAAATCTGGATTTTGTGTGATAACTCTAAATTTAGTAATGCCTAATTTCTTTAAGATTTGAGTTCCGATTCCGTATTCAACGTAATTCGCCGCAATGGTTGGTTGTTGCTCTTTACCATCTTGATAATCCAAAAACTGTTGTAATTTCCGCATTGTTTGCTCTGCATTAGAAACGTTGTTAATGAAAATCAACGCACCTTTACCTTCTTTAGTAATCATGTCGGTGATCTTTTTCAACTGAGGTTGTTCGCCATTCACCAAGCGCGCCAAAACATCAAAATAAGTGCTTGAACTTTGAACTCTTACCAAAACAGGTTCGTTCAATTCCCAATTTCCTTTGGTGATGGCAAAGTGAATTTGATCTGTATACTTCTCTTGAAACGCATGAAAATCGAATTCTCCATATTTGGTTTTTACTTTGCGATTTTCGATTTGGTTAATAAGATCTCCTTTTTTCAATTGATAATCGATAAGATCTTCAATTGAGATAATTTTAACGTTGAGCTTTTCTGCAAGTTGCATCAAATCTGGAAGTCGAGCCATGGTACCATCATCATTCATGATTTCACAAATTACGCCGCCTTCTTTCAAACCAGCTAAACGCGTAAGGTCGATTGCAGCTTCGGTATGTCCCGCTCTTTTTAGTACGCCACCGGTTTTTGCACGAAGTGGAAAAATGTGTCCAGGTCGCATTAAATCCGTTGGTTTTGTTTGATCATCCATTAAAGCGAGAATTGTTCTTGCACGATCTGCAGCGGAAATTCCTGTAGAAACGCCGTGTCCAAGCAAATCAACAGAAACAGTAAATGCGGTTTCCTTAGGATCTGTACTTCTGGTAACCATTACATCAAGCCCTAATTCGTCGCATCTTTTTTCGGGAAGTGGGGTACAAATAAGTCCTCTTCCGTGGATCGTCATAAAGTTAATTACTTCGGTGTTTACGAGTTCGGCAGCCGATAGAAAGTCGCCTTCATTTTCACGGTTTTCATCATCGACAACGATAATTACTTTTCCGTTTTTCAAGTCTTCAATGGCTTCAGGTATAGTGTTGAGTTTTATTTCTGTAGATACCATAGGTAAAATATTTGCGCAAAGATACGTATTTGGTAGCGTTTGACAATTCAGAAGATTTGTTTTGATTGTTGGTTTATAGCAACTGATTTTCCGCTACTCGATACTTTCTTTTGAATTTAATTTTTTGATGAAATTATAACGTCTTATCATGAAAAGAATATAAAATCAAAGTTGAACAAGTTCACTTCAATTCAAAAAATACTTTTTAGAATCTTTGAAAAAGCTATAATTTTATAGGTTGAAAGATGAACGATTTCGTTATGCTTCGCTGGCAAACGCTAGATCGAAAAGGATCTCAGGTTTTTCTTGTCTGATGATGTAGGGGAAATAATAAATTCTGGTTTTTAAAGGAAGATTGTCGTTTTTAAACTTGAGAAATAAGGTGATGGCATTGGATTTTTCATTTTCAAGATTGATTTCTGAAATATACACGAGGCAATATCCTGAATATTCTGGTTCCTCGATTTTTTCTGCCGCAAAATCTTTAAATGAGTCTAATAAATAAGTGGTATCCAACTCGTTGTTTTTATCGTCTGGAAGAACAGAAGTCATTGTGCAATCTTTATTTACAAGGAAACAAATCGGTTGAAAATCCTGATTTTTGTTGAGTGCGTTAATAGCGCTATCCAAAGCAAGATCAATTGTTTTGTCGAGCGTAGTTTCGAAATTCATATTTTATTGGTTGAGTTCTTTTGATCGGTTTTCGGCAGCAAAAATTCCTTTTTGTAGGGTTTCTTTTAATTGCAGCTCGTTAAATATTTGCAAAGCAGCTTCGGTTGTTCCGCCTTTAGAAGCAACATCTTTAATTAATTCTTCTAACGATTTTTCGGAATTATTGATCAAATGATATGCGCCAAGCATCGTCTGTTTCACAAAAAGTTTAGATAAATTTTCGTCGATTCCCATTTCTGTTCCTGCTTTTATCATCGCATCAATGATATAGTAAAAGTACGCAGGTCCGCTTCCAGAAAGTGCGGTTACGCCATTTAATAAACTTTCGTTTTCAAGGTAAACGGATCTTCCTGTAGAATTCATTAAACGTTCTAATTGCATCAGCTGGTTTACGGTAATTCCTTCTGCTGCGGTATATCCTGTAATTCCCATTCCGATTAAAGTGGGAGAATTTGGCATTGCCCGTACCACCAATTTGTGGTGTAAAGCTGTTTGAATTTTTTCGATGGAAATTCCTGCCATGATAGAAAGTACCAACATTTCTTCTTTAATTTTGAAAGGAAGATTCGCCGCGACAAAGCTAAAATCTTGTGGTTTTACGGAAATGATAATGAGATCCGCATTAAGAACCTCAATTTCAGAAAACGAAGCGATTTCAGAATGAGGAAAAAGCGAACGAATTTCTTCTTTTCTTTCAGTATGTCTTGTTATTAATAAAAGATTTTCAGGCTTGATGAGTTCATATTTCAAAAACGATTTTGAAAACGAAAGTCCCATTTTTCCTGCTCCAAGTACCGCTATTTTCATCTTGTTTCTATTTTTTTAGGCGATAGAACAAATTCTAAAGCTTTATAAAGAGCAAATAACGATAATTTATAGATAAATACGAAATCGAAAAATTATTGCACCGGAAATTCGGGATGTCTTATTGAATGGGTCTACGAATTTTAATTTTTACAAAACGTTTTTTTGAGAGAAACCTTAACCGATCATTACGATATAATGTTGACTTCACGCTCTAAAGTGATGTTGAATTTTTCTGAAATATCATCAATAATCAGTTGTGAAAAGTCGAAGATTTCTCTTCCCGTTGCATTTCCGGTTGCATTTAGAATGACTAAAGCTTGAAGATGATGCGTTGCAACATTGCCAATTTGTTTGCCTTTCCAACCCGATTTTTCAATAAGCCAACCTGCTGGAACCTTTACAAAATCACCATTTGGATAACCTGGAATTTCAGGAAATGAAGTTTGAAGTTTTTCGTAATGATACAGCGGAATTGTTGGATTTTTAAAAAAGCTTCCTGCATTGCCCAATACTTTCGGATCTGGAAGTTTGCTTTGTCGGATAGCAATTACCGCGTCTGAAACATTTTTTATGGTAGGATTTGAGACGTTCATCTTTTCCAATTCAGATTGAATTGCTCCATATTCTACCGAAATTCGATGTTGATTTGTGGTTAATTGAAAGGTGACTTCCAGAATCACATATTTTCCTTTTCCTTCTTGTTTAAAAATAGAATCGCGGTAACCAAATTTGCATTTTTCTTTATCAAATTCTTCAATTGCTAACGTTTCAATATTCAAAACCTTGCAGGAGTGGAAGATGTCCTTAATTTCCGTTCCGTATGCTCCAATATTTTGCATAGGCGAAGTGCCAACATTTCCAGGGATTAAAGAAAGATTTTCTAAACCTCCATAATTTTTATCGAGATTTGAAAGAACGAATTGATGCCAATTTTCTCCCGCTGCTGCAGTTACATAAATGGTGTTATCATCTATTTTTTCTTCTGTAATTCCTTTTAAATTAAGTTGAACAACAATTCCATCAAAGTTTTTTGTGAACAAAACATTACTTCCGCCACCTAAAAAGAGCAGAGGAATTTGGTTGCTCTTTTGAAATTGTAACACTTCCAAAAGCTCTTCTTTTGAATGAACTTCAGAAAAATATTGTGCAAAAACCGACACGCCAAAAGTGTTGAACGGTTTTAAAGAAACGTTTTCAAGTATCTGCATTTACAATCCGAATTCCAGTTTATATTTTTGAAGCGCATCATTCAGCAACTCCACACTTCTTTTCAAATCTTCTTCTTTTAAAACATAGGCAATACGCACTTGTTTTTTTCCTAGCTCCGGATTGGAGTAAAAACCGCCCATGGGAGCAACCATTACGGTTTCATTTTCGTAAGAATAATGCTCCAAAAGCCATTGTGCAAATACATCAGTATCGTCTACAGGAAGTTCAGCAACACAATAAAAAGCGCCTTTTGGTTTCGGACAAATTACGCCAGGAATTCCGTTGAGTAAATCGACCAACAAATTCCTGCGTTTTGTATATTCTTCACGAACGCTTCTAATATAAGCTCCATCATTTACATGCGCTGCAGTTGCTGCAATTTGCCCTAAAAGAACCGGACTTAATCTTGCTTGCGCAAAGAGCATTGCTGATTTTCTTATTTTTTGCGAACGCGTCAATAAGCAACCAATTCTCGCTCCACACATTGAATATCTTTTGGATTCGGAATCGATGATGACCACATTTTCCGAAGCTTCACGGAATACCAACATCGAGGTTTGTTGCTTTCCATCATACACATATTCACGATACACTTCATCTGAAATAATTGTGATGTCGTATTTCAACGCAATATCCGCGAGTTTTTGCAATTCTTCTTTCGTATACAAATATCCTGAAGGATTTCCTGGATTACAAATGATAATCGCTCGAGTTTTCTCTGTAATTTTTTTTTCGAAATCTTCGATTGGTGGAAGTGCAAAACCAGTTTCGATGGTGGAAGGAACTGCTACTACATTGATATTAAAAGTACCAGCAAAACCATTATAGTTGGCGTAATACGGCTCTGGAATAATGATTTCGTCTCCATCGTCACATAAGGTAGAAATCGCAAAATTTAAAGCTTCCGAACCTCCATTCGTCACGATAAAATCTTCTGTTGTAAGATCGGTAAATCCTAAAGAATGATAATAATCGCGAAGTGCACCCCTGTATTCAAAACCTCCTTCGGAAAGGGAATAATCTAAAATTTTGAGATGATTATTTTTAACTGCATCTAAAGCAGTTTCTGGAGTTTCAATATCAGGTTGTCCGATGTTGAGGTGATATACTTTTATTCCTTTCTGTTTTGCAGCTACAGCGTAGGGAACTAATTTTCGAACTGGTGAAGCAGGCATGTTTTGCGCCCTTTGTGAGATATTTGGCATGGTACAATTACTTTTTCTTCGTTCTACAAAAGTAACGATTTTGTAGCATACGCTGAAGAAAAGTAAGGTGACTTATGCTCAAGTATTTTTGGGGCTAAAATTATACGGAAAAATTATTTCACTGTAAATCAATTTATTATGTAGTAGTTTGAAAATATTTTCAAATTTATTAGTCTACTAATTTGGTGTACTAAATAATTATTTACAATTTTGCCTCATTATTATCATCCCAATGCATAGAACTTCTTGTCATAGAATAATGAAAATGTTCAATTTTTATAAATAGAATGGGATAAAGGTTTGTTTTTTCAGGCTTCACCATTCGTGAGGCCTGTTTTTATTTAAAAATTTTTTAAAAAAATATCATGATTAACTCGAACGAAACAACACGGAAACTTTCAGGAAATGCGAAAAGAACGCTTTTGCTTGAAATTGAACTAAATGGGAAAATCGCACTCGAATCTCTTCTGAATGCGATTTATAATCAATTTGGAATTACGTACAGAATTTTAAATGCTGAAATTGAATTTTACAGCGGAAAAAATTTCGGGAAAGTACAATTGCTAATCGATACGGAATTGAATCAACATCAAGATCTTGAGTTTTACTTAAATCATTCAAGAGTTCTTAATACGTTTATTGATTATCCTCATCGACGAGCTGTATAATTGTTACACTCTTTCAATATCTGCACCTAATGCTTTTAACCTTCCATCAATATTTTCATATCCACGGTCGATTTGTTCGATGTTGTGAATGTAAGATTTTCCTTCTGCAGAAAGAGCAGCAATCAATAAAGCGTTCCCTGCACGAATATCTGGTGAAGTCATTGTCGTTCCACGTAATGGATATTCGTGATTTAATCCCACTACGGTAGCACGGTGAGGATCACAAAGAATAATTTGTGCGCCCATATCAATTAGTTTATCTACAAAAAACAATCTGGATTCAAACATTTTTTGGTGAATCAGCACTGTTCCTTTTGCTTGTGTGGCTACGACCAAAACAATGGACAGTAAATCTGGGGTAAAGCCAGGCCATGGCGCATCGGAAACGGTTAAGATAGAACCATCAATAAACTTCTGAATTTTGTAATGCTCTTGAGCGGGGATAATCATGTCGTCTTCGGATTGTTCGATAATAATTCCAAGCTTTCTAAAAACGTCAGGAATAATTCCCAACTGGTTCCAGTGTACGTTTTTAATGGTAATGTTGGATTTTGTCATTGCTGCCAAACCAATCCATGAACCAATTTCTACCATGTCTGGAAGCATCGTATGTTCTGTACCATGCAAATGATCCACGCCTTCGATGGTTAAAAGGTTGGAACCAATCCCTGAAATATTGGCGCCCATTCGGTTTAGCATTTTACAAAGTTGCTGTAAATAAGGTTCGCAAGCGGCATTGTATACTCTGGTTTTGCCTTTTGCCATTACCGCTGCCATTATAATGTTTGCAGTTCCGGTAACAGATGCTTCTTCTAATAGAATGAATTTCCCTTGAAGTTCTTTTGCTTTTAAAGAGTAGAAATATTCTTCTTCATCATAACTAAATTCTGCTCCCAATTCTACTAATCCTTGGAAATGCGTATCCAAACGGCGTCTACCAATTTTGTCGCCACCAGGCGTTGGCATATATGCTTCTCCATAACGTGCCAACATGGGACCGAGAAGCATAATAGAACCGCGCAATTTGGCGCCATCTTTTTTGAATTCGCTGGATTTTATATAATCAAAATTGATGTTATCTGCCTTGAAGGTATAATCGCCGTGATCGTTTTTTGTAATTTTTACTCCAAAATCTCCCAATATTTCGATCAGGCGGTTCACATCGTGGATATCAGGGATATTTCGAACGCGAACTTCTTCATCAGTTAAAAGAACGGCACAAAGAATTTGTAAGGCTTCATTTTTTGCACCTTGAGGGGTAATTTCTCCGTGCAGTTTTTTGCCTCCTCTAATTTGAAATGTTCCGCTCATTATTTTCTTTTTTTATTTTGGTTTTGATTTTGGTTGCGTCTGTGGTTATGGTTTTTCTGATTCTTGTTGTTTCTATTATTATGATTGTAATAGATTTTGCTTTTCTCTAACGAATCAATACTAGTAAGGTCAAGCCTATTTTCTGAAAGTTCTTTTAAATGGCGGAAAATTACATCATCAGTTACATGTTCCTTATTATATACATTATAAGATTTTTTCATGTTATTGGCGATCACCTCAATTAACGCTTCCTTTTCTTCACCTTCCTCCAATTCAATTGCCTTTTCAATTAACTGTAGAATACTTTTACCATAGAATTTGAAATCGCCTTGCAATTTAGGGTATTCCATTCTTTTAGGTTTTGTGGCTAATTCTTCTCGAGAAACGATAGGATAGGGAGCTTTTACATCCAATTCATAGTCTGCAAGAATGTAAAGGTGATCCCATAGTTTATGCTTATAGTTTTCTTCGTCTCTAAGTTGAGGGTTTCTTTGTCCCATGAAATCTACGATGGCAGTGGCCATTTCATTTCGCTTGTCTTCATCAGCAAGGGTTTTGCATCGTTCCACTAAGCTCTGGATGATGCGGCCATATTCTGGCATATTAAGGTGAGTTCTTTCTGTATTGTATTCCATAGCTGCAAATATATTGAATTCTGTGTGATGTATTCAATATTATATAAGTTGCCGATATTTATTTGATATAGAATGAATTTTTTCGGCTACCTTTTCTATAATATGATTAAGAAATGGCAATCCAAGTAGTCGAGGGAGATTGATATTTATTGTTTTCGCGCACGATTTTCTACGATTTCCACTCAATCTATTCACTTAACTGATGAAACCTATCTTTTCGCCTGCAAACTTTTGTAGTTCACATTCAGATGGTTGAGGGATTAGTTGAATATAATTATGTAAAAAGTTTGGATATTGGTGATAAGTTCTTACATTTGCAGTCCCGATAAAGAGGGGGGCGAAGGTGATAGATTGAGTAGTTGGTGAGGCGAGTAGGTATTGCTAAATAGAGATAGTAGTTACCGAAAAAACTTCAAAAAACATTTGGTCATATTAAAAATAACATTTACCTTTGCACTCGCAAATCAGAAACAACGACAGAGAGTGACTGATTAAAGCGAAAAGAAGAAGAGATCATTGACATAACAATA
>JAFAGO010000002.1 GCA_023422635.1 Bacteroidota bacterium | reverse complement strand
TATCTTCTCGACCTGCAATTTTATCATCAAAAATCTGACGCAAATAAATAATTCCGAATGGGATTGCTGCGCCAAGTAATAACGACGCAAATAATAGTAATAGTTTCTTAGGCGAAACTGGCTTGTCGGAAGCATACGCATAATCGATAATTCTTGCTTTTTGCGCAGTTACGGCCAAAGCAATTTGCGTTTCTTCTCTTTTTTGAAGTAAGAAGAGATAAAGATTCTCTTTAATTCTTTGGTTACGCTCAATATTACGGAATATTTTTTCTTGTGAAGGAAATTTAGAAATCCTTTGATTCACACTTTGTTCTTCTGCTTGGTAATTTCCGATGGATTGCAACAATGCACCGCGACTTTTCACCAAACTTTGCACAACCGATGGGCGTAATGTGTTGATTTGTTTTGAAATTTCAACAACCAAAGGGTTTTGAGGCGTTGCATTCTGAAGAAGTCTCTCTCTTTCTAGCACCAAACTGTTGTAAGAAGCAATTGCCGTGTTTGAGGTATTATCTGTAAGTCCGATATTGGAAGGCAAAACTTCGTAAGCGCCTTGTTTCTGAACGTACGAAAGTAGCGAATTGGTAAGTCCCAACTGATTTTGGATTTCCATCTGCTTGCCTTTTCCTTCTGCGACAGCTTTTAAACTAATTTCCGCTTCGGTAGCGATATCTGTAATGCTATTTTTTTCTTTAAAGCTTTCTTTTTCATCTTCAATAGATCCCAAATCGTTACCAACTTGTACAATACGATCTTCGATGAATTCGGCTGTTTTTTTGGATTCCTCATTTTTATCGTTCAAGGCATCACGATTGTAAACGGAAACAACTCTGTTGATGATATCTTTGGCTTTTTCTACTTCAGGATATTTCATGGAAATGGAAATAACTGTCGCATCTTTATTCAAACGTTCAACATCCAACAAACCTTGATAATCCCGCACACTTTTTTCAAGCGGTTTTAGTACAATTTGCAAATCTTTTAGATATTCGTCATCGGTTTTACGAACATCGTATTTATTATTTTTAAGAATAATAATGTTAGCAAACGGCAAATTTATTGTTCTTCCGAATTGCGTTTTAATCGGTTTCTCTAATTCTTTAGAACTTAGTGTGAGCGTGTTTGCATCGATTTTTACATCAATGGGATCGTCGAAAAATTTCTCATCGGGTTTTTCGTTAAGTACATTTACGAGTATCGGCGAAGTTTGTCCATACACCTCATCATTTCTAAAAAAGCCTTTTTTAAACACTGACGTTTCAACGGCCAATTCTTTAATGACCGTTTTCATCACGCTTTTCGACTTGAAGATTTCTATTTCATTATCTACACCATCACTGGAAAGTCCTCCCATTCCCGATAAATCTTTTAATAAAGACATCGATCCATTAGACTTCGCATCTTTAATCAGTACGGTAGATTCAATTTTGTATTGTGGTGATAATGTTTTTAGAAAAAGATACATTAAAATCCCTAAGAGTATTGGGATAAAAATAAACCACTTCCACTTTTTTAAATAAGGTTTTGCTAATTCTTTTAAGCTTGGCTCTTCAGCCACTTTATTATTTTTTGAAGTACTCATTTGCTCGCTAAAAGATTATTTTCTGAACACAAGCGCCAGAATAGTTACGATAATTCCGGCAGCAGAAATATAAATAGGTGTATTTGGATCTAGTTTGGATGTTTTTTCGCGTGTTTTGTTACCGTTCACATAAATAACATCTCCTTGTTTCAAGTTATAGTAAGGGCTGTTGATAAAATCGCCTCCTAGAATATTGATTCTTGATTTTTCAATATTTCCATTAACGGAACGAATTACCAGAATGTTATCGCGAACGCCATACATGGTAAGATCACCAGCAAGTCCCAAAGCATTTAAAACGGTGCCTTCGCCATCGGATAACGTATATTCACCTGGACGATTCACCTCTCCCAAAACGGTAACTTTAAAATTTGCCAAACGAATATTTACGGTTGGATTAATCACATAATAGGCAATTTTATTGACTAATTCTGTTTTCAGTTCAGAAATCGTTTTATCGGTAGTATTGATCTCGCCGAGAATTGGATAAGAAATATTTCCATCGCCATCCACCACATAAAGTGGTCCGGAAAAATTGCTCATGCCTTGATTTACGGCATTTCCTCCTGGAGATTCTGTGCTTCTGATACTATTTGCAGAAGAAAAATTTTGATTAAAAGGCGCCACAACCGCCATATCTTTTGCGGTAACATTAATCAACAATTGATCGCCTGGTTGAATGGTGTTTTTGGTAGTACTCGAATGTTCAGTAGCGATATTTTCAATATTCTGCATGTAGTTGAACTCATCGACATCTTTGTTTTTTTGGAAAGATTTGCAGGATGCAAGTACAATAAAAGATAGAAGAATTGAAATATGTTTCAATTTCATATTAATTTCGGTTTTTGCAAATATACAATTTATACTACTTTGAATTTGGTAGCATTTACTTTTTTTCATTACTAAATTGTTAATCCAGCATTTGATAGACTGAATTATTACTTTTAAATTCTGGAACAATTTTTTTCAGTACACGAACCACTTTAAATTTCTCTTCGGTATGAAGTGCTTCAATCAACTTGTTAACTAATGCATTAATTTCCTCATATTCCATCGGGGTATCTTTGGAAATCATAATTTTTTCGTGGGGTGTTGGAAGCGTTTTTGCGTGATCGGTTAGTAATTCTTCATAAAGTTTTTCGCCGGGACGCAAACCTGTAAAAATAATTTTAATATCTACTTCGGGTTCAAAGCCCGACAATTTTATCATCCTTCTCGCCATATCCAGAATCTTAACAGGTTCGCCCATATCGAACACAAAAACTTCTCCACCTGAACCCATTGTTCCTGCTTGTAAAACTAATTCACAGGCTTCAGGAATTGTCATAAAATACCGTACAATATCGGGATGGGTAATGGTAATCGGTCCACCGTTTTCAATTTGTTTTTTAAACAAAGGAATTACAGAACCGTTGGATCCTAAAACATTCCCGAAACGAGTGGTAATAAATTTGGTGGTATTCCCAGGAATATTTTGTAAAGATTGCACAAACAGTTCGGCTGTACGTTTTGTTGCTCCCATTACATTTGTAGGATTTACCGCTTTATCTGTGGAAATCATTACAAAACGATTAACTTGATACATGCTTGATAAAAGCGCAATATTTTTACTTCCTAAAACATTGGTGTTGATGGCTTCATGTGGATTTTCTTCTACCAAAGGAACGTGTTTATATGCGGCAGCGTGGTACACCATTGAAAAGTTGTATTTTTCAAAAAGCTGTTCCATTCGGTCGTAATTTACAACATCAATCATCACAAATTTGAAATTGATTTTCGGAAATTTTTCAGTCATTTCCAAACCAATTTCGTACAGCGGCGTTTCCGCTTGATCAAGCACGACAATTAGGGAAGGATCAAATTTTGCAATTTGCCGAACAATTTCACTTCCAATAGATCCTGCTCCGCCCGTTACCAAAATATTTTTGCCATGATGTCTTTCTTCAATTTCATCATTTACAATTTTGATCGGCTTACGGTTGAGAAGGTCTTCAATTTGAAGATTTCGAATATTAATTCCCAAATCATTCTCTCTTAATTTTTGTACAGAAGGCGATTTTAAGATTTGCAAATCTTTCTCAAAAAAAAGATTGATCCATAAATCGAGTTCTTCCCGAGTAATATTTTCGCGATTGATGATAACCCCATCAATTCCTAAATATTCTTTGGTATTTTCTTCCAGTTTTTCTTTAAAATAAATCGGTTTTCCTAAAATTTTCGCCCGTTTAGAATCCAATCTTTGGGTTAAAAATCCCACCACTTGATAAGGCAGATGCGGATTATCCAAAATTGCTCTGGCAATGGCGATGGACTGTTCTTCAATACCGAGGACAAGGATTCGTTTTTTCAATGTACTTCTTCTAAATTCTCTTACGACGTGAAAAAATTCTTTCACTAAAAATCGAAAAACAAAAAGAATCATGAACGATATCGTAAAGTACACCACAAGCAGCAATGATGGATAGAGTTTGGAACCCGCACTTTCATAAACCAGCAGATTAATTGCTAGCATTGTAACAATCGTACAAATACTCGCCAACAAAAGCTTGAAAAGATCGGTAAAGGTGGAGTGACGAATAATCCCTGCATACGTACGGAAAACAACCATATAAATGATGTTTACCGTTAACAACATAAAAAAAGTTTGCGCTAAACCAAGTTGATAATCGCCATTAAGGATAATCCTTTGGTAAATGATGAACGACAACAAAATTGAAAAAGCAAGAATACCAACATCAATAAGCAAGATCACCCAACGTGGCAAATAACGTATATCGGTAATATTAACGGAATTATCTCCGCTATAAATTCTTTTTTTAATACTCCTAATGTAGCCCATTAATCTATAGTACTATTGAACGTTTCGAGAGAACGTAAATTTAAGTTTCAGAACAATGGATAAAAATATATTTTTTTTTTAAAATTTCAAAGATAAATGGTGAATTAAATTAAAGACTGCAAAGTTGCATTGCTTATTTTCGAAGGATTTAAGAGAAATTTAGAAATACTAAAATATTCATTAAAAGTATTATAATGAATGCATAATACCGATATGTTTAAAAAAGAGCAGTAATTATTGATTACCTGTAAGAATTAGATACAAAACTACTTAACTTTAGAAAATCTCTTTTTGTACAATGGAAACACCGCAATCCCGCTCGCTATTAGAAAAAGTAATGGAAGATATTCATCAATGGAAACGGGCCCACCCGGATTTCCTGGCGAATTCCTCTCCTCACTTGGCTCGATATCAGAAACTGATTCAGACTTTGTATTTTCGGTTTGTGCTTGTTTTTCTGATTCAGCGAACACATTTTCGTCTTGAGCATAAAGAACTACCGTACAATTAAGGATCAGTACTATTAAAATTCTTTTTACCATTCGGATGCTCACTGTACAATGTTTTGCCATTTTGTTTTTAAAACCAATACTTTGCAAATATATACTTTTTTTCACTTGGATTTTACTTCCTAACTTTCTTAAAAACACTACCAGAATTGCTATACATTTTTAGAAAGTAGACGCCAGTATTCAACAAACTACCATCGATTAAAACTTGTTTTTTGTTTGCTTCTACTTTTTGCATTAATCTTCCACTAGCATCATAAATCTCAACATCGTGTATAATATCGGAGGATTGTATAATAAAGTTTTCTCCATCTCGAATCACTCCAACCGCATTATTATAATTCTCAAACAATCCTAAAGTATTTTTTGGCTCGTAAACAATTTCAAACCTTCCCTGCACAATACCTGCATTCGTTAAAAAATTATAACCCTTAACTTTTAAATTCACAACAACATCCAAAAGTTTATCCCTTAAATAAATATCTTGTAACGACTCAAACACTCCTTCTGGTTTTTGTAAAACTATTGTATATATTCCATCTTCCGAATATTGCGTACTCAAAGGTATAATTTGCGAACTTTGAAATAAAGGACGAGCATCAATTTGTAGTTTAAAAGCATCAACTTCTGTATAGAAAGAGTCCTGTCCAATCGAAAATAATTCTGCATCGTACTCTTCATCATAATCATCTGTTGCATTTTCAGTGTGGGCAATAAGTACGGTATTGTAAATATTTGATGGGGATTTAAGTTGCAACCAATAGCGATCTATTGATTGCGACCGAGCAAGACCAACATTGTTATAAAATACCCCTGGTTTAGTATCACGCATATCATTACTGAAACGCAATGTTGCCGTATTTGGGATATCACCTGTAGGAGGATTTCCCTTCATTTGAACAATAAATCCCTGTCCAACTTTAATAGACGATGTTGGCAAATACTGAGTAAATGGGTTAACACCATCACTTGGCGCTTGATAGGTTGGAGACACGCCTCCCGCATATGAAATTATGGCATAATTATTTCCGTTATAGGTACTGCCTTCCATATACAATTGCGGACTTGCATTAGTCCAAAGCCATGCTTTTGGATGAATAATGTCAGCATTTTTCAATCCGTTTACCGGTTTATCTAAAAATTGATAGAAACTCAAATTCGATGGATATGGATTCCCGATGAGGTTATATCCATGTTCGTACTCCTCCCCATTAATAAATGTGTTTTTCGATTTTTGTATTTGTCTTACGAGATCAACCTCACCTCCATTTTGACTATATGTACTCGCATTTATTGGAATCCCTGAAAAAGCAAAGACATCTTCCGTCGTCGTATCCCAAGCATCCTTCCCTCGTATAGCATAACCTTTTGCAGGTTGAAAATGCGAATCTAAAGTGGGGGTAAATAGATCGTCTTGCTCTCGATACTCATAGCGACGATTCCAAGGTGTACCAACGGAAAAGGTCGATAGGGATTGACCGACAACAGGACTACTCCAATAGGTATAATCCATTTTTTGCATTTTTGTTTTACGCAGCATACTGATTTCCCCCTCATTAATTGCGTCGCTATCTTGCATTAATTGCGCTCCACTACCAAAAAGCAAAACACCAGCTTCATTCAACAGTCCTTTTTTAGAAGTAAGCACATATGAACTTTCGCTATCGAGCGTTTCTGGAATTGTTAACTTTCCATCCTGTAAAATTTTCGTGATATTATTCACCTCTAAATTTTTACCTCCAGCAACAATATTACTACCAGAAATGGCAATTGAATTGTATAAAGGTTTTACCCTAATCCTAGTATTCCATGAACCTGCAAATTCCACTGTTCCGCCAGTCAATGTATAGGTTCCTGACAAAGCCGGTTTTGTTCCACCTCCAGATACTACATATCGACCACCTGTCATTACCAAATCCCCTCTTTGAGGATCATTTTCCCCATCATTATCATCATCGATCGTTCCTGAATAATTTCTAAAACCTGAACTTGGAGCATCGATTACTTTTCCTCTTCTGATCTCTAAAACACCATTTATTTCGTTTGTAGTTCCAAAAGATGTGGTTCCTGAAGAATTGAAAGTAAGATTTTCATTCGTTTCATCGGTTTGTAAATCTACAATTACTCGACCTGTAATACCACTTGGTAATCCATTACCAGTAACTTGATTTGCTCTTCCTTTGTAGTGATAAATTGCACGTGGATGAAAACTCCTATTCGACACAGGGGTTTGCACATTTCCAACACCTGCTGTTTTGGTAATTCCAAATGGGGAGGTAATTTTAAGAATGGAACCTGATAAAGCGTTAAACTTCTGCCCGTTCCCATGACTAAGAACGTTTAAAGCATTCCCAAAAGAATTGAAGCCAAAATCAAAAATACCACCACTTTCTACATTGAAAACCGAATTGGTTCCAAGATTGAGGTTTTGATTTTTTAAGCGCACGTACGCGCCATTTTTTACAGCAAAGTTAATTGCTGCAAGTGAAGACTGATTCGCAACTTCCACGTTTTGCTCGGTGCCAATAAAATTAAAGTTGAGTAGCGATGATGAAGAATTCAAGCCTCCTTCTGCAGAAATATACAAATTACCCTTTAGATTTACATGAAAAAAGCCACTACCAATAGAAACCAATGCGATGTTAGAGTTATTGATGATATTTCCGTTGACGTTGAGTGTTGACGAAGAATTAGAGTTAGGATTATAAAGTAAAACACGATCGCTATACGTAGCATCAACTATTAAACTCCCTTTTATTTCTGCATTATAATCGCCACTAAAGAGAGCGCCATTATCAGAGCTCTTTCTAAAAATCAGATCACCAGCAGCGAGCACTCCATTAAAAGAATTGGGCAAAATTGGAAACTTCCCTTTGGTCATTTCAACAATAACATTCCCAAAATATGCGCCGTTAAACTTTGAAATACTATTCATATTTTCCGTGATTAACCTTCCATCACCTGTAGCTTCATCCGTTTCTACAATTATGAAATTAGAATTGGGATGAAATTTTTCTGTACCGGCCCAAAGATTAGCTGAATGCGATGTAGAATCCGTTCTTTTGAAAGTCATCGTTCCTCCATCTTCCACCTCTAAAATACCATCAGAATCGAATTTAGTTCCGTTGGATTGTTTATTAAAAATTCCACCATTCTTAACTAAGAGATTTTTAAATGTAGCCGAAACCGTACTCGTACTTAATTGACCTCCATTTTCTATGGTGATACTTTTGGCAGAATTATTTCCATTTAGGGTTACGTTATGCGCTATGTAAATACTGTTTAAAGAATTATTATATGCAGGATATCCCAATACATCCACCCAAGTCCCATTGATCATTTCCATCCACATTTCAGAAGTATTATCAGAAGAAGAATTGCTCCAAATACCATCTGAACGGGTTTTAAAATCACCATCAACGTACGATAACATTCGACCATTTATCTCGTTTACTCCATCATTTATTGTTTTGTTTTCTTTGAAAATTGGCGCAGATCGTATTCTTTTGACACTATCGTTACAATTATTCTTTGGATGAATTTGTACCGTTTTATTTACTTGACGCAAGTTACTTTCAATTAAAGATTTACGACTTCGCCCGGAAACTTCAATTGAAGAAAACAGCAAGAGTACCGTTACAACGCAAGAACACCTTGCAGAGAATAGATTATTTTTCATCGTTATGTGTGTTTTTGTGAATATTGTAAATTTAGGAATTTTCATTAAATCTTAATTTTACATAATATAACCGCAGAGAAACATTCAAAAACCAGCAAGCAAACGCAATAAATTAACGAAACCAGCCAAACATTCTAAAATGAGAACGATTGAAAATAACAACACATATGGACACAAAAAAAAATCACTCCCCAATGAGAGTGACTTTTTTCAATTTTTATTTCAATTTTTATTTCCGAATTTTCCTAGTGGTAAAATGATCAGCTTGTTTAATTTTAAGAATATAAATCCCGTTGGGAATAGCACTTCCATTTAATGAAATTTCGAAACCATCGACTTTGCTTTGATGAATTAAACGTCCGTTAATGTCGTACATTTCAACTTCGTCAATTTTAGTTGTAGAAGAGCGAACGATAAATTGCTCCCCACTTCGAAATACTTGAACAGCATCACCCAAGGTTTCCTGAACTGCTAATGTTGCTTCGTTTTCATAAACAATTTGAAAACGCCCCTCAATTAATCCTGGCTCCGCTATAAATCGGTATTCATCATCCTTTAAATTTGTATTGGTATTGAGCAAAAGATCTTTCAAGTAGATATTTTGGTCACTTTCAAAAATTCCTTCTGGATGTTTTAATCGAATGATATATTCGCCGCTGCTAAAAATGTTAGCGCCTAACGACACCACATCTTCCGTTTTAAAAGAATTGGCTTTTCCTTGAATTAGCAATTTTCTATCATCTAGAACACTATAGAAAAGATCTGAACTTACTCCAAAAGCTTCCGAGTCGAAATCCTGATCATAGTCATCCGTCGCTCCATCCATATAACCAATTAACTGGGTGTTGATTATTTGCGATGGAGATACTAACTCTAACCAAAAACGATTTTTTGCAGAGGAAGTGCTTCTTTGATAAAAGTGCCCTTTATCCCCAACTCGAATCATTGAACCATCCTTGGATTTATTTGCAAAATGAAAATTATATTCACCAACACCTCTCTTCACTTGAACGATAAAACTTTGCCCCACAGAAATCACTCCATTCGGAACGGTAACATCATCTTTACCAGAATTGGAAAAAGTTGCAGGGATACCTCCAGTACCTGTAAAAACTGCATAATTATTTCCATTATAGGTTGATCCTTCCATGTAAATTTGATTATTGTTATTGGTCCACAACCAAGCCGACTTATAAATGACATCACTATTCAAATTATACAATTCATCAAAATCGATATTTGAAGGATATGGATTTGCAATTAAATTAAAGCCATGTGTATAGGTTGTACCTCCCGAAACTGTATTGGCGGACTTTTTTAACGTTACAGAAATCTGCCCGTTATTCGGTACTCCTTTAAATTTATACGTTTTGCTATACGCTGGCGTGGATGTATCTTCCTGACCTACTTCTGCACGCAATGCATACCCTTTGCCAGGTTTAAATTCCGCATCCGAAGTTGGCGTAAACATATCATCAGATTCTCGGTATTCGTAACGACGATTCCATGGTGTTCCAGGAGAAAACTCCCGAATATTTTGCCCTGTTACCGGCGCACCCCAATACACATAATCGTATCCTTGCGTACCGTTAATAACATTCGTAACATCACTTACATCCCTTTGAACGGTAATCTTTCCGGTATTAACAGCATCATCCTGCAATTGAATTAAATTTGCCCCACTCTCCACAACAACACTAGAGGAATCACTTGTATTATTAGCAATCGAGCCTTTTACGGTTAAAATTTTTCCTGATTTTACATAAAGTTTGCCACTATCTACTTCACAACTGCAAACAACAAGATTTTCCACCACCTTAAGATCTCCCTTTACTATGAGTTTTTGATCAGTTTGTGGAGCTTGAATTGTACTCCAACCTTTACCATCCCAAGTAACTTCGCCACGACAATCGATTACATTTTGGATGCTCCCCCAAAACTCGGTACCGTACGATTCTCCTCCGCCAATAAACAATGCAGAATAATTATTTTGTGGTAAATTAAAAAAGTACACTCTAACGGATAACGTTTCGCTGGGATATACAATCATATCATGAAATTTAAGTTCATGTTTCTGAAAATTTTGTTTATCGGTAGAAACATCTCCATCTCCTAACAAAACTTCCTCTCCTGAAAAACTTCCTGTTTTTGAATAGTACACACTGAACTTCAAAGGCGAATTATCCCATACTAATGTTTGAAAAGAAAATTGATCCAACACTAATTGATTTCCCGAATTTGCCCCTATTTTATATTCTACGTAATAATTCTTATTGCGAACATCAATATATTAATCCCTCCAACACCTGAAGTATTTATAACATGCGCTTTACTTTCCAAAGAACAACTAGCACCAATGCCAACTACCGTAAAAACATAAGGACTAGGCGCTGAATTTGAATAAAGTTTAATTTCTGCCGTCCTGACACCATCCCCTTGAGGATTAAAAGTAACCGTAAAAGCCTTAAAATTGTTACTGTCGTTAGTAATTGTAGTCACATTTGCAATATTATTAAGACTTGTAGGAGCAACCAAAAAATCATCAGGATGACTTCCTTCAACAACAATACTATTTACATTCAATGTAGAACCTGATGTACCCTGAAAATTCCTTACTCGAAAAGTAGATGTTGGATGAGGATCCGTCGGATCTACTGTACCAAAATCAGATGTAAAAGCCATTGAAGCAGAAGACAAATGAGGTATAGGAACGTTCCCAACAGTATAAACTATGATTTTAGCAGCCTTTTTTAGCAACTTTAAATCATTGATCCACACCATATCATCCCCCAAAGACCCGAATTAACACGTATCCTAATTTGCAAAAAACTCTGATTATTGACTCCGGCAGGCAAATCAAATGTTCTAAGCGTTAAAGACTCACCAATAGCTCTTGTCTCAACTGTAGTAAATGCAGCACTTGCATTTGTCCTATATTCAACAATTAAGTCTGCATAAAATGAATACCAAGGAAAATCAGCCTGAGTATTAAACGAGACATAAAGATCATTATGGGTGCTTGTATTCGCAGTTAAAACAACATTATCATTCTCTTCATCAAAATATACACGATTGTCATTCCATGTTGTTGAAGCAAAAAGAGCAACAGAAGCTCCAACATTATTTGTTGATGCATTAGTGTTTCCCGCCAAAGGAAAATGAGCAAGTGTTGCCTGCCCAAACATGACAGATCCCAGCAGTAACTAGAATAGAGTACACACACGGCAGAACGCCGCATGAAAGAATAAATTTGATTTCATTGTTTTTATGTTTTTGAGCACGCTTGCATTGCAACACTACATAATTCTGCAAAAATATAAATTTATATATTACTTTTCGCAAATAAATTACGTTTACTATAAAACATAATTTATATCAACACAAAAAACCACAAAAAATTAACAATGAAAAAAACTACCTTAAATGCTTTTGATACTCGAAAAGGAGCGCATTCCAAACCACGGATTGCTCATAAAGAAGTGCAATTTTACGCCTTGTATATTGAGAGAACTGAGCATTTCTTTTATACTCTACCAATGCTTTTTTCATCGCTTCTTGCAAAGCTTCCGTATTGCGAACCGGAATTATCCAACCGGTATCACCATGCGTAATAATTTCGTTATTCCCACTAATATCGGTTACAATACATGGCAAACCCATTGCCGCAGCTTGCAATACCGAATTCGGGAAACCCTCTTTATAACTCGCCAACACCAAGACATCGGAAATCGATAAGTAGGGACGAACATCCTTCACAAATCCGACGGAAATAATATCGGGATACATTTCAATATCCGAAACTATTTTTGCGGGTAGCGGATCAAGATTTTGCTCGTAATCACCTACCAATAATAGTTTTATTCTACCAGTGGCATTGAGCTTTGTAAATGCTTCAACCAATTCAGCAACGCCTTTATCGCGAACCAAACGACCCAGAAATACAAACACAAAATCTTGCTTTTCAATTCCTAATTTTTGTCTTTGCTCGATTTTATCTTCATCGGAAAATAAATACGGATCAAAATACGTAAGATCGACTCCGTTAATATTTCCGTTCGCAATGATCGATAAAGGCTTAGAGGTAATTCGGTATTGCAGAAGTTCCTTTTTCACCCCTTTTCCTTCGGGATAAATATGCGTTGCACAAGCACAAAGAAGTTTATCCATCCATATAAGAAGACGCTTTTTAAATCCAGATTTTGCCGGAAAAACAAGCCCCGTAAAGGTATGCATCCGCACAGGAACGCCTGCCATTTTACCCGCAATCATAGTTAACAGTCCCGCTTTGGGTGTAATGGAATGAACGAGCGCAGGTTTTTCTTTACGAAAAAACCAATACAATCGAAATAAAGAAACCACATCATTAAACACGGAGATTTCTCTTTTCATTTTAATATTTTTCACTCGAACGCCTTCTCTTCTCTCGACCTCATCCAAATGCTCATCAGCTCCCGAAATCGCAGTAATATCGTAATATTGTTGCAAAAACTTCAATTGCCCCTTCAAAAGAATATCAAGAGACATCGAAACTGTAGCTACGCGAAATATCTTTTTTTTATGCACTTGGATGAACGTTTACATTTTAAAGTTCTCGAGAAAAAGTTCGGTTTCTATTTTTAAATCGCACCAACGCATATAAAACAATTCCTGCAGGGATTGCGAAAAAGGTGAGTAATTTTTGAGGAGATTTGCGAAGGAATTTTTGATCTTTTGACAATAATGAACTGGAAACATAATGAATCGCATCCATCACTTTGCGTTTTAGTGGCATTGGGAGTTTCATTTGTTCTAGTCTTAAAAAAGCAAAACCTTTCGGATTATTAAAATATTGACGAAACATATTGTTCGAAGATCCTGTAGGCTGATAATCCACAATTACCAAAACTTGATTTATCGTAACCAGTTTTTTTTCAACCAACATGTATTTATAGCTTAAGCCGACATATTTTTCTCCTTCAAAAACCGGATATTCGGGAACGGACTGAATTACATCCGTTCTATAGACCAATTTTTTATCGCCACTTCCTCCCGAATTGTAATATTCTAAAAAATTAATTTCATGATCAGGAAGTGTTGTTCCAACGATTTTTCCACTATCAATGTACGCGTCCAAACCAATCAATCCTGCAAATTTTTCCTTATCTGAAATTGAGTTCCACTCTCTAAGAATTAATTCTACTGCATTTTCAGGCATAAAATCATCAGAATCGATACACGTATTTAATTCTGTTTTTATATTTCTGTACGCCGTATTATGTGCACCGTGCATTCCTTGATTATCTTGATAGAGATATTTAATTTCTAAAAAAGCTTCACTTATATAAGAATGAAGAAGTGTTTTCGTATCATCCGAGGAACCATCATCAATTACCAACCATAAAAAATCTTGACATGTTTGTTTTTTAAGACTTTCGTACAATCTTGGAAGCAAGTGCGCGCGATTAAAAGTAGGTGTAAATACGGTGAGTTTCTTCATGATGGAATGCTTCGCAAAAATAGAAAATCTAATTCAAAATCCTTTATTCGGAATTAAAGACAGAAAATACAAACACAAAAAAATCCGCCCCATTTACTGAGACGGATTTCGTAATCGTTCCTATTTAAAAACTTAAGCGGTAAGGAAGTTCCATAACAACAGAGTTTTGAAATTTTGGATTGGTAAGCATTTCAAAAGTTTTGTACTTATCATCTCCCAATTTGCTTTTCAAAATTTTCGCAGAAATATCTTGTTCATCAGTATCTTGGAAAAGAATTTCAAATTGCGATTTCTTCTTTGGATAAGCGCCTACATTATATTCGGAAAGCTTCGCTTGTTTCGCAGCATATTGTATTGCATCTTGCAAAGTTCCCAATTCATCCACCAAACCTAATTGTTTAGCGCGTGTTCCGCTCCATACTCTACCGCCACCAATTTCATCAATTTGGGCAAATGTTTTCTTTCTATTTTTGGTAATGTGGTCAACAAATCTTTTGTATGTTCCTTCAACACTTCTCGACATCACTCCAACAGCATTAGGATTTAAACCTCTTAAGGTGCTGTACATAGAAGAATTCGCGTTGGTTTCCACCACATCTGCATGAATTCCGTTTTTATTTGCCAAATCTTTAAAATTAAAAATTACGCCAAATACCCCAATAGATCCCGTTAAGGTGTTCGGTTCCGAATAAATTTTATCTCCCGCCATTGCGATGTAATATCCGCCAGAAGCCGCATAATCACCAAAAGAAACAATTAACGGTTTTTTCTTACGAAGTTGTTGAAGTTCGAACAAAATTTGATCTGATGCATTTGCACTTCCTCCAGGTGAATTGATGCGAAAGACAACCGCTTTTACGTGATCGTCATCCGCAAGTTTCCGAACATGTTGCACGAAATTTTTCGCGTAGATATTATCATACCCTTCACCATCATTAATTGAGCCTGACGCATATAAAACCGCCACTTGATCATCTGAATTTTCATCATCCGAGCTAAAAGAATCAATATATTTAGTGAACGAAATTTTGTTTAATTTATCCTTTTTGTCAAGCTGAAGTTTACTTTTAAGGATATCATCGTATTCGGATTTTTGAAGCAATTTGTCGGTTAACCGATTAGCAAGCGTTAATTCTGGAATAAAACCATATAAGCTATCTACTGCTTTTTTAAACGTTGAAGAATCTAACTTTCTAGAAGTCGCAATTTTTGTAGAAGTTTGCCCCCAAATATCATTTAACAGAACGGAAAGCTGCTCTCTGTTTTCTTCGGACATATCATTTCTTAGAAAGGGCTCTACAGCAGATTTGTATTTTCCATGACGAATTACATCAACGCCAATTCCGTATTTATCTGTAAAATCTTTATAGAATGCTACTTCGGCAGCCATACCTTTAAGTTCAATTCCTCCAGCAGGATGCAGATAATATTGATCCGCAACTGAACCCAAAAAATACGCGCCCTGAGATACACTATTTCCATATGCCAAAACGAATTTCCCAGATTTTTTAAAATCTTCCAGTGCTTTGCGGATATCATCTAATTGCGTCATCCCTGCAGAAATATTATCGGTTTCAATACTTATTCCTTTAATATTAGAATCTGATTTTGCTTTATCGATAGCACGCAAAACATCGTAAATCATTACGTTTTTATTTTTGTTTCCAAATGAGAACATTTCGTCTTGCTCTTCACTAGGGCTATCAATAATATTGGTTCTAAAATCAAGTGTTAAAACTGAATTTTTCTTTACTTTTACACTCGAATTGCTGCCCAAAGCACTCATCATCAATACTGCTACTGTCATTAAAGAGAACAAAAATAACAGTAACACAATAGCTACCATATTCGCTAGAACCGAATTAAAAAAATTTTTCATTAAAATAGTATTTTACAATATGTCGCAGCAAACCGCTCTTTTGTTACTAGGTTCGAATATCGGCGACCGAAAAGCAAACCTTTTAAAAGCTACAGAACTGCTAGAGAATAAAGTCGGCAATATATTAAGGAAAAGCGAAATAATTGAAACAAAACCAGTTGAATTTTGCAGTGTCAATTATTTTCTTAATTTTGCATTACGGATTAATACCTCTTTTTCGCCTATACAACTGCTTAAAGTAGTAAAAGAGATTGAAAAATCAATGGGGCGAACAGAAGATTCATCTTCACGTGGATACTATACAGATCGTATTATTGATATTGATATTGTAAAGTATTCGGGAATTATTTTTAAATGCAGAACTTTAGAAATTCCGCATTTAAAGCATTTGGAAGAACGTGATTTTTCTAAAATTGTTATTGACCAAATAGAAACATAAATTATGAAATTAAGTTTATTATTAATGATGTCTCTGCCAATTGCTTTGTATGCTCAGGACAGTACTATTGTTGATTCTGGTACCTACCCCAACACTTTTTCTTCTGGTTCTGCCAATGTAAAAGAATTCAATAATCAAGCAAGAAAGTTTAACGATTGGTCGATCTCTATAGGAGGTGGTCCGGCGTTTATGGCTTATGGAGATTTAACTTCGTTTTACGGAGACGATATCAATTGGGGGTGGAATGCATACGCAAGTATTGACAAACAAATTTCACACACATTTGGATTAAGCGTGATGTACCAAATGGGGAAAACCAACCAAAAAGGTAAACTTCCAGGTGCAGCAGGCGTTCGTGCTGGTGTTGCAGATGCCTATACAAAATTCCAACAAGTTTCCATTTTAGGGGACATCAATTTCTCTAATCTTTTAAGAAGAGTAGATAACAAATCTCCTTACAGATGGGCACTTCACGGTTATGCAGGTGTTGGACTTCAAGGGTACGATACCGAGCTTATTGATGGAGACACGTCAAGGTGGAGCACTACACCACCAAGAATTCCTGTAGAAATTAATCAGGATTTGGGAATCCAATCTTTCTTTATGCAAGCAGGGCTTGGTTTAAAGTACAAAGCATCAAAACTTATTGATGTTGAACTTAGAGCCATGTATATTAAAAGTGGTGACGAAGAATTTGACGGAGGCGGTTGGACGCGTGAAGGTGCTCCACAATATAATCTGATAAATGACAGTTATTCAGATGATATGGTAACAGTAAACTTAGGTTTATCATTTAAACTTGGAAAACATACCTCACACCTTGCTTGGCATGACCCATTGCAAGAAGTATACTACAGAACAGAAGTTCTTGAAAACAATTCTGAAGATTTGGTAGTTTGTGAAAACGGTGATAAAGACAACGATGGTGTTTGTGATGATTGGGATAGACAATTAGACACTCCAGCTGGAGCAAGAGTTGATGGTGCTGGTGTTGCACTTGATTTAGACTTGGATGGGGTAATTGATTTGTACGACAAATGTGTAACAGTTCCTGGACCAGTAGAAAATGATGGCTGCCCAACTTCAGTGAAATAAGACGGTAACCAACTTTAAAAATAAATTAAAAAAATAATATAAATTATGAAACGACATTTAGCAATTGCTGCATTCGCTTTAGTTTTACCTACTGCTATTTTTGCACAAGATTCTACAGTTGCAACAACTGATGGATATCCAAATACGTTCTCCTCTGGATCTGCAAATGTATCTCCATTTACACAGGAGTCCAAAAGATTTAACGATTGGTCTATTTCTGTTGGCGGGGGTATCCCATTAGTACAAGGTTCTGATTTAACATCAATTAACTCAGGTAACGGTAAAAACCTTTTTGGATATTCGGCTTACATTAGTGTTGACAAAGCAATAACGCATGCTTTTGGGTTAAAACTTCAATACGATAGAGGGGAAACCAGACAAGGATGGTTCAATACCAAAGATCCAATCCCTGCAGCGACTACCGTAACAGGTTATAATCAAGTAGCAGGTAGAACACAATACGATGCGATTTCAATTTTGGGAGACATCAACTTTTCTAACTTATTAAGAAGAGTAGATAACAAATCTCCTTACAGATGGGCTTTACACGGTTATGCTGGTATCGGATCACTTGCCTACAGAGCGTACCAAAAAAGTGAAGCTTTAGGTGGTCAAGAATTAATGACGGAGAAAAAACCATTCAAATTGAGTTCTTTGTTTGGACAAGCTGGTGCTGGTTTGAAATACAAAGTTTCAAAAAGAATTGACATTGAAGGTAGAGTGATGTACATTGTTACAGGTGATGATGAATTTGATGGAGGCGGTGGACAATATAGTTCTGTTAACAAAAGAGAAGACCAAGTTACTGATAACTTCTTCAACGCAACTCTTGGACTTACCTTGAAATTAGGAAAACACCAATCTCACCTATTTTGGCATGATCCACTTCAAGAAATTTATTACAAACTTGATGTATTGGCAGATAAAAACCAAGATGTTGAAGTATGTAAAAAAGGAGATGCTGATAATGATGGCGTTTGCGACGATTGGGATAGACAATTGGATACTCCAGCAGGAGCAAGAGTAGATGGTGCCGGTGTTGCTTTAGATGTAGACCTTGATGGTGTAATCGATCTTTACGATAAATGTGTAACCGTACCAGGACCTGTTGAAAACGACGGATGCCCTCCAGCAGGAGCAGGAATCGTTACTGGTACAGATGCAGCCCTTGAAGGAATCGAATTTGATTTGAACTCAGATAGAATTCTTCCATCAAACACGCCAATTCTTAACAATGCAGTTAGCTATATTAACTCTACTTCTGGTGCTTACAAAGTAATCGGAGGAACAGATACAAGAGCTTCCGACGCGTATAACCAAAAACTTTCTGAAAGAAGAGCCAATAACGTAAAAAGTTATTTAATTCAAAATGGAGTTGATGGTTCTAAACTTGAAGCTGTTGGTAGAGGTGAAAAAGACTTGAAATATCCAGAATGTGATCCTGCTACAAAATGCCCTGAATGGAAAAACAGAGCGAACAGAAGAGTATACTTCGAAGCAAAATAATCAGGATTTATTTCAATACAGATAAAGTCACGCGATTTGCGTGACTTTTTTGTTTCATCAAAGTACAATTGCTAATTTTACAAAATGGAAGTTGAAAAAGCCAAATACCAAAATCTGAAAAACACCCTACTCGAGAACGTTTGGGGATTTAACACTTTCAGAGGATTTCAGGAACAAGCCATCGATGCTTTGGTTTCGGGAAAGGATGTATTGGCGCTTTTCCCTACTGGTGGAGGAAAATCACTCTGCTATCAACTTCCCGCATTACTCACAGAAGGGACCGCGCTTGTCGTTTCTCCTTTACTCGCCTTAATGAAAGACCAAGTAAGTCAACTTCGAAAGCTGAATATTGAAGCTGAATTAATTAGCTCCGAACTTGATGAAGCTGACGCTGAACTGATCTATTCAAGATGCAGAGAAGGCCTAACAAAAATCTTGTATATTTCGCCAGAGCGATTGTTAAATAACGCGTTTATCCGAAATATCGAAACGATTGACATTTCTTTTTTGGCTGTCGACGAAGCGCATTGTATTTCCGAATGGGGACAAGATTTTCGACCAAGTTATCAAAATATCTGCACCTTTCGAAACGAATACAAGAAAGTTCCCTGCATTGCACTTACCGCAACTGCCACTCCACAGGTTTTAAATGAAATTATCACCAAACTTCAACTTCGAAATCCTGAAATCTTTAAGGAAAGTTTCAAGAGAGACAATATCCAAATCATCGTTAGTGAAGCATCTGACAAATACAGCGCAATTGCAGAATATTTAAGCTACAACAAAAATTCAGGAATCATCTATGCCAGAACGCGCAAGGAAACAGAAGAATTAACGGAATTCTTAAAACGTAAAAAATTCGAAAATGTAGCGAACTATCACGCTGGACTTTCAAAAGCAGAAAGAAACGCAAAGCAACGCAATTGGGTAAACAGCAACTCCAACGTGTTGATTGCCACAAATGCTTTTGGGATGGGAATTGATAAAGATAATGTTCAATTTATCATACATATTTCACCGCCTTCTTCTATTGAAAATTATTATCAGGAAATTGGTCGTGCCGGTCGAAACGGAGCACTTTCTCAAGCTATTTTGCTTTGGAATCCTCAAGAGATGAAAAGCATTGATGATATTCTTCAAAATCAAATGCCTTCAAAAAAAGAATTTACAAAGGCAATTCAATACCTCTACTCTATTTTTCAGATTGGCGATTTGGACGAATCGGAACGAATGTTTCAATTTAACATAGAACGCATTAAACAACTGACAAAAATAGCGCTTCCAAAAATCAGAAACATCCTGCAATTCCTTCACAACCAAGAAGTTATTTACTACAATCCAAACAAAACACATTCAACACTTGAGCTAAAATTTAGTCCTTCAGATTTTGAGCTATTACCAAAAAGCGATGCTTATTTTATTGAGCTTTTACTTCGAAATTTAGAAGGATTATCCACGCACAAAGCGTATTTTTTTGAATCGACTCTCGCAAAAAAATTGGGCACCGGAACTCAAATTTTGAAGCAGCATTTAATCGATTTTCGCAAAAAAGAATATGTTGAATATATCGATGGCGAACAAGCGAGCATTCGTTTCCTAACGCCAAGAAACGATAGAAGTACAGAAGGAAAACTCTGGAATCTCTTTCTTCAAATTCAGAAAAATAAATGGAAAAAATGGCAAGAGATGAAATTTTTTACAGAAGAAAATGCACACTGTAAAATGAAAATGATTCTTACCTATTTTGGAGAAAAGAACGTTGAAAACTGCGGAAAATGTAGTGTTTGTACAAATAAAAAGGACCATTTTTTCAGCACAGGAATTGAAGATCAGCTACTACAACTATTGCAAAACAAACCTTCAACTTTAGAAGAAATTTTCGTTAAAATGAATCTTCATAAAAAAGAAAAAGTGCGTGAAAGCATTATTCTTCTTCTGGATGCAGGCAAAATTAAAATGCTCGACTTCCGAACATATACGGTTTGAGGTGAAATTCTAATCCAGTGAATTTTCTAAATTTTAAATAAATAGAACAGATTATTTAATCAACGGAATACTCTGCAAAACCACATTTTCTGCAATTGTTGACACACTTAAAAAACAAAAAACCCTAAAACATTATAAATTAATGAATTAGGGAATTAGTAAGAGGTACCTAGCGTACCCAACAAATGAATATTAGCAGTTTTCAGCAAAATACCAAAACACTCGTAACCGCCTATAAACAAAGGATTTATTATTGTATTAGATTGCATTTAGTTTTATAATATTCTATAATTATCGGGAAAATATCGGGAAAGATTTTTTACCTTTGATGTATCCAAAATAAGCACAATGGCATCAATTAAATTTTTCACACGTTCACAAAGTGATTACTCTCAAATTTACGTTCGTTTTATTGTAGGTTACAGAAATGAATTTCAATGTAAAACAGGGTTGAAAATTTTGGTTTCAAATTGGAGTAAAGAAAAAGCACTACCTAAACAAAACAACTCTGAAAACAAACAAATAACTACCAAACTGAAAGAATTAGAAACATCTATCCTAAAAGCATATAATTCCGATTATTCCAAAGGTGTAATTTTCACGAAGGAATGGTTATCCGATAAAGTGGATAATCATTTTAACCGTATTGATGTTAAGGAGGATGATACTGTTTTTATTAATTATCTTTCAAACTTCATTGATTTTAAAAGAAGTACAAATGGATATAGTAAAGATACTTTAAACAAATTGAACAACTTGAAAGACCGTTTCCAACAATTTGAAAAGAAAAAAAAGAAAACATTTTTACTACAAGATATAAGTTCAAAAGTGCTTATAGATTTCAAAAACTTTATAATTACTGATTGTGGCAGATTAGAAACCACCGCAAACCGATTTATTAAAAATCTGAAAACAGTATTATTTGATGCTGAACAAAACGGAAAGCAAATTCACTTTCAAATTAAAGGTTTCAGTATCGGCACTACAGAAACTGAATATAAAGTTTTTCTATCCTTTGCAGAGATTGAGAGAATTAAAGATGTTCAAACTTTAAATTCTGATTGGAATTACGCTAGAGATTGGTTGGTTTTAGGATGCTATTTAGGACAACGTGTATCAGACCTTTTAAGAATGAATACTAGAATGATTTATACCAAAACATATACTAATGGTGACACGTATCGATTTATAGAACTAAAGCAACAGAAAACAGGTGAAAAAGTACTTATACCATTACACGATGAAGTAGAAAACATACTGCAGAAGTATGATGGTAATTTCCCTCCTACCTTTTCAGATAACCAACAAAGCAACGCCAACCTTTTCAATAGGCACATAAAAAAGGTTTGTGAACTTGCTGGAATTAACGAAATGATAAAAGGAAAGGTTTTTAATGACGAACAAAAAAGAAATGAAATTTTAGAAACGGAAAAATACAACCTAGTTTCATCCCACGTTTGTAGGCGTTCATTTGCTACCAATTTCTACGGAAACAAACTATTCACCACACCACAACTAATGGCAATTACAGGACATAAGACAGAGGCGATGTTCCTTAATTACATCGGTAAAACCGCAGATGATTGGGCAATGCAAACTGCCAAAACATTCAAAGAATTAAGAGATCAAAAAATATCTTAAATGAAAATCCTAAATGATTTCAAGAGAAAATTAAAGTTTCAACCCAAATATTAAAATTTTGAAGCATTAAACCCTTGCAATGTTAATAAAACAAACCAAAAACTTTCAACAAAATTCAAAAAAAAAGTAATACTATGATAACCAATATAACCAACTATATTTAAGATAGTTACAAACAAAACAGAAATTACGAAGTGAGAATATCTGATGATTGTTAATAAGTTTTTCGGGTTTTATACCATTTTACTAGCGTGCTAGATTTTGCAATAAAGAAGAATTGTAATACTTTTATAAAAATAAAAAAGAGCAACATAATAATACGTTACTCAATTTTATGCATTTTATATTCTATGTGTCGCCAAACTTAATAGAATACAAAGAACCAAAAAAGCTAATTGACTTGTCTTTTAACAATTTTGGAAAGTCTGTGACTGAACTATTATATCTACGAATACAATGTTTAATTTGATTAAACTTTGTTTCATTTTTATAATAGTCCAAATATACAATTTTAATTATAATCAAGTATAATTCTGTGCTTTTTTTTATGAAAAAATTGTTAGGACGTGTATACAATTCTGATTAACAGATGATTAGGTTGCTCATAATAATAACTAAATTATATTTTTATGGGTACAATCCAATTTATTTCAACCAATCCAACCGATCTTGTAGCGGAGTTAAAAAACTCTCTAATTGCAGAACTAACGGAGAAACTTTCCGCACAGTTCCAACCAATCCAACCAACCGAATACCTGACACGTTCAGAGGTATGCAAACTTTTAAAAATAAACCTATCCACACTTCACCGATGGACAAAGCAAGGTAAACTACCTAGTTACGGTATTTCGAACCGTATTTATTTTAAAAGAAGTGAAGTAGACCTAATTATTAACCAAAACAAATTGAGTTAATGATTATGGACGCAAATTTTACACCCGACAATTACGGAATGATTTACAAACTTGAAAAAGTTATGAGAACATTCACAGAGTACAGATTATCTGAATTCGAAAAAATATCATTTACAGAACTTGTAAGAACCGAATTTAATAAGGGGTATAATAACATTAAAAATGTTGATACACTATTTAGAATTCGAAGCACAAATAATTGGCGTAAATGTAAATATACAGGTTTACGAAAAGCAGAAACAGAAAGGTTTTATTATGCTGACTTACCTATAAAGGAAAAAAAATCTTTGTTTGTTGCTTACATTTCAGATGATTTACATACCATTTATATTCGCATCTGTCCACAATTCTATCCTTTACCACACATACCGAACGCACGAGCCAGAATAGTTAGGAATATCATCCAAAAGATGTTAGATGATTTAAAACTAATGGAAAGCAATGAAAAAATATTCCCAATTGCTCATAATTCCATTTCCTATAATTCAAATGCAGGTAACTAATGCTGGATAATATAAAGTTTAAAATTACCGAACAACAGATAATAAACAGAATGACTACTCAACCGAATTTTGAATATTATCTAAAGAGGGATGAAAAAGGAAGAGTTATGAATTGTTATCATTCATTAAAACATAAGACCTTTGGAAGCAAATTAAGTTTAGATTTTACAAAGGTTATAGATAATGGAGAACTGATTGGATACAGTGATGTACAGATTATAATTAGTCCACATTACCACTTTAATCAATACCACCATAATGGTAACGATTTTACGCCCGAAAATTGCATTAATTCGGTTTCTGATATTCTTACATACATTGGGATAAAACCAAACGAGTACGAAGATTTAAAAGTAGTCAATCTTGAATTTGGTTTGAATCTCATTCCTGATGCTGAAATAAAAACAATCATTAACGGATTATTATTCTCTAAACGGACAAAATTTATCGTTCCCGATACAAAATATCCATATTCCAAAAAAACAGACTCAACCGATTACAAAAGACTAAAAGCGTACGCAAAAGGTTTGCAATTTATTGAAGCTCCCGAATACGGTATACATCCTAACACATTCAGATTTGAGATTAAAACGAAAGAGGCAAAATACTTAAGAACTGATAAAATCAGAATCTACAATGCAACAGACTTGCTGAATTTGGATGTATACAGTCGATTAGGACAAATTTTGTTGAACGAATGGGAAACAGTATTGATAACGAATGCAAAACCCGATGTAACTAACCTAAAATCAAATGATGTGAAATTTATTAATCAAGCAAAGAACATTGACTTTTGGAACAAGATGATACCGAAAAAAAAGACACAGCGCCAAATAACACAGAACGAAACAACACAGCCGAAATACAGAAATAAGTTTAGCAGATACAAACAAAAATACTACAAGATTTTAGGCAAAAACAACAATCTACACACCCAAATAAAACTACATATTATTGACAAATTATTTTCATTACAAAGTGGTGCAAATTCCACACAGACAACCCCGACTAATAAAGGAAATATACAATCTGTAAAAATAACCCACCCTCTGTTAAACTTGGAAACTGCACCATTATTTTTATAATGAACAAGAGAAAAATCACGTGATTATTTTAAGTATTTTAACTAATTTTGTAATAAATAAATTATGAAAAATATAACAATTGCTCTATTTGTACCTTCTACATCTTTTCTTTATTCTCAAAGTTGGGAGAGAATAGACGAAATATATACCAAAATTGATTGTCGTAGTTGTAAATCTGAAAATGGCGATGACATAGATTATATATTCAAACCAAATAGTACAAAGCTAAAAGAAGGAAAATATCAAATAGAGATTACAGATGGAAAAGGTGGTTTATATCAAATAAAAAGCACAGATATATACATCGAGTTTACTTACTTTCACGGCTACGTTGGATATTCCGAAAGTGGAATTTTAGAAGTTGATTACTATGGAAATGCAAGATACATCAAAACCAAAGACTAATAACGCTAAAATATATTTATGAGAAACCTTTTATTACTTATAGTATTAATACTATTATCAAATTGCACTACAGAGAACGACGATAATTCGATGAACACAAATGCTAAATTTGTCAAAAAAATTATCACGATAGAAACAGGAACAGAGTATGAACAAAATTACAAGGACATCGTAACATCTACTTTTAATTACGTTCCCAACAAGGGTAATTTATCATCTATCAACTTTAAAAAAGAGTCTATAAACGGATATGTGACCGAATACGATATTAATTTTTATTATACCGATAATAAACTGGCAAACGTAACATATGGCGTAATACCTTCGACAATGAAATTCAATTACACAGATGGAAGATTAAGCACTATTGACTATCTAAACATTAGAGGATACTCAAACCAAACTGCAAAATTCACATTGAACTACAACTCGAACAATCAAGTTTCTGAAATCATTTGTGACTACCCTTATTACAAAGCAACTAATATTTTTACATATGATGGAAACACCATAAATCGAATAATAGTCAAAAAAGACAACTCTATAAAATACACATACGATTTAGACTATGATGATAAATTTAATGCATTCAAAAATATATCATTTGAAGAAAAAATATTTCTAATGCTATATGCTGATGGTTATGGATATGTTTACCCATACTTGGACTTTGTCGGGTCTTTTGTGGGTGAACATAATATCAAATCATTTGAGGGAGCAAATTTTAATAATTCTTATGATGCCGATGGATATATTAAGGAATCAAGTTTCAGTTACGATACAACAAAAGGAGCAACTCAAAGTATAACTACATACGAGTATTAGGAAGATAAAAATAAAAACAAATAAAAAAGAATTAAATAGTTATTTAAAAATTACTACTTTTGATATAAAAAAATGGATATTTTACTATTTACAGCTGTTATTTATGTTTTATTAAAATGCTATACGGATAAATACAGATCTTTATTAAATTTTATTACACAAAATAATAACGAATTTTATTCCGCCATTGTACCCTGGAAAATCATTTTAATGACCTTTTGCATTTGGTTTTTAACAGTATTATTAATGGTATTGTGTTTTCTACAATTTGAGTGGTGGAAAGCAATTTTATTATTAACGGCACTTTTTACGGCATCTAAATTTATTTCTATTGTATATCCATTCCCTTCAAAAAAATCTTTCTTAAAAGAAACAGAAAGAAATATTTATAATAGAATACATCCTGAAGATTTAGAAAATCCATTGGTGCAAAAAGCATTACAAACAATCAATAACGATAAACAAAATAATTAAAATTGTTTGAACTTGATTTAAACGTGACGAACTAAACCAATCAATCTAAATTCCATCACTAAATATATATCGGTTCTGTATTGTGTCATTGTTTTCTTTTATCACTATATTTATTGTGATAGAAAAGTATTATATATGTAATTAACTGCGAGTTAAAATTTTGAAATTTGAACCAAAGAAAAAATATAGACGTGCCGAACTCGAAGCTATTAGTTCTTTAGGTTCTGGCAAAAGCAATAATTTAGAATACGTTTCATTTTCAGGAAAGAAATACGGTTAAAGTTCCTATATAATACGTTTGGATGAAAAAGAACCTGGAGAATATGGTATCATAATCTCCAATCCAAATATTCAAGATGAAAAGCAAACCATAGTTTCATCGTTTGCCATTACTGAATGATGCACATATAATCAAATTTGAAAACTATATTTTTTTAGTTAAAATTTAGAGGGGCGGGGTATTTTTTTACTTCGCCTTTTGCGTTTTTTTCCTCTAACAATATATATACTACTATAAAACAGGTCATTAACTCAATATAATTTATATATAACGAACTACTACAAAAAGCATAAAAAACATATAGATACTTGAAAATCAAACATTTAAAAAACTACACTATTACAATATTAGAACATACCCTCGCATTCAATCATTTAACAAATAATCGTTTAAGGTAAAATACAATTGATACAAGCAAAGCACTATACTAACAAAAATTAAAAAAAATAAAAATCAGATAGAGAAACTAAAAAATAGATGATTTATATAGTTATCGGGAAAATATCGGGAAACGCATATAAAGAAAAACCCTAACACATTGATAATTAATGAATTAGGGTTTAATGATGAGGTACCTAGCGGATTCGAACCGCTGTAAATGGTGTTGCAGACCACTGCCTAGCCGCTCGGCCAAAGTACCATTTCTATTGGATTGCAAATATAAAAAACTTTTTGAATGTTCGAAAACTTTTCAAAGCAAATTTTTTACGAAATATGAAATTAAGAAATGGTTCTAAAAAACCATCAACATTGTACCAACGAGCAAAAAATAATTAATCGCTTTATAAACCTTGCACAAGCAGTCGCAAACTCGCTTGCATATCGATAACCGCCGTCAAACCGGAATCATTCACTAAAATCTTCGTTGGCTGTAACGAATATACCCTTCCAGACATCTTCAGTCCTTTGTAATATTCTTTGTTAAATGTATCGTCAATGCTTCTTTTCGCGGTATCTTCAATTTCTTTTGTAGGAATTCCGTATTCGTCTTCAATCATTCTGATAATTTTACCTTTAAAGAAAAACACCGCCGTTTTTTGAAGAACATTGTTGGTTTTCAATTGAAATTTCGAATCTCGAAGGACGATCATTTTTTTCACTGCATCATATTCAGGAATCCCTGAGATATAAGAAACGCCATCAACTGTACCTTCTGTTTTTGCCTCAATCATCACTCGATCTTCCTCACGATACACCTTGATAGCCGTAATTTTTATTTTCGACTTCCCTTCTCTAAAATCAAATTCTTTATTTAGAAACATATTCTGTGCAAGCAAAGTTGCTTCTTGAAAAGGAATATTTGCCGTGGTTTGCAATTTAAAAGCAGGAGCAAGACTTTCAACATTATTGAAATTAGAAATACGCGAAATATTCGAAGTAGATGAAGGAGCTGTCCCCGTAAACGTTTCCGAAAACGTATCAATTCCAATAGTGGCATCAATCGCATCCGCGTAAAAAACAAGTGGAGTTACATTCACGGAAATGGGTGTAATTTTAAGCCATGTTTTATACTCATCGGAAATAGAAAACGGTGCATTAAAAAGATTCCATGCCATAACCGCATACTGCTGGAAATTGAGCTGTTTGCCTATTTGCTGATCAATAGTGGAACAAAATTTAAGTTGTTGCTCCTTTAGATTTTTTTCTACAATTGGCGTAATGGGAATTTTGATTCTTCCATAATCCAACACAGGTTTGGATACCCATTTGAAACCAACAGGAATCGTTTTGGTACTTATTGTCCAATTATTATTAAATGTAATTGAACTGCTGAAATACATTACGGTTTCAAAAGTGGTATTTTGATAACTGTAAACGCCCAAAGTTCCAACTCCTTTTTCTGCCCAAATTTTTAAAGGAACTTCAATAACCAGATTATGATTTCTGCCTCCAGAAATTTTAATAGGTGCAGTTTTCCAGACTTTAATTTTAAATTGATCGTTGTTGTTATCAGCATACGAATCATCTTGATAAATTAAAGTATTAACCGAAGCATTTACCATACTACTGATTTCCGAAAGCGGAATCCGAACAGGCATTGTTAACGAAGATTTTATTTTGGGAAAATCGTAAACAGGCAACGCATTTTGAGCATAATTGCTTGAATACAGAACCAAAGCCAGAAAAATAAAAATATTCAGTTTCATAAATGAGTTTAAAGAGAGCAACTCGTAATCACTCTTGATTAATTGAATGATTGTTCTAGCACCACCGCAGCGCTTTTTAAAGATCCTTTCATGGGTGGATTGGTTTTGCTCACTTTTACTTTTACAAAAGTGATTTGCGGAAATTTTCGATGAACCGATTTTAAAATTCGTCCCGCAACATGCTCAATTAATTGGGAAGTGGTTGACATTTCTTGATGAATAATTTCATTTAAATCCGCGTAACTAATGGTATCTTCAAGCTGATCGCTTTCGGTTGATTTCCAAAAATCCACATGCACTTCAAGATCGGTAATAAAATAAGTTCCAATAAGTTGCTCTTCGGGAATCGCACCATGGAAAGCGTATATTTTTACGCCTTCCAATAGTATTTTTGATGTCATTATTAATTTATTTTTTGAAGTAAAAATGTCTTCAAATCTACAAAATCAGGTGACATTTCCACCGATTTTTTCTCTTGTTTCATCAAGATTTCAAGTTCAGAAGGAAGAACAATGTTTTCACCAATTGCTTGTTCAACCGCATCGGGAAATTTTACGGGATGCGCCGTTTCAAGGATAAATCCTTTTTGATCTGAATGCAAATTCAAATACTCTTTTAATGCGAAATAGGCCACCGCACCATGAGGTTCAAGCACATAATGATCTTCTTTATATACTTTTGTAATCGTGGCTACCGTTTGCTCATCAGTAACTGTAGCTCCCGAAATGATATTGGAAAGCGCACCAAATTCATGATGAAACAACTCTAAAATGCGTACAAAATTACTTGGATTACCAACATCCATCGCGTTAGAAAGCGTTGCAATGGTTTCTTTCGGTTGCAGAATTTCGGTTTTTAAATAAACAGGTACAACATCATTAACATTGCAAGCGGCAATAAAATGTTCCACCGGAAGTCCACGAAAATAAGCAAGAATTCCTGCACAAATATTCCCAAAATTACCACTAGGAACCGAAATAACTGGTTTCTGACGAAAGCTCTGCTTCCACTGTTTATATGCTAGTAAATAATAAATTTGCTGTGGAAGCCAACGTGCAACGTTAATTGAATTTGCTGAGGTAAGCAAAAGTTGCGATTGTATTTCATCATCAGAAAATGCTTGTTTCACCAATTTTTGGCAATCGTCGAAACTCCCTTTTATTTCCAAAGCACTGATGTTTGAACCTAACGCTGTAAGTTGTTTCTCCTGTACCGGACTCACTCGATTTTGAGGATAAAGAATAACAACTTCCACATTTGGAACTTGAAAGAATCCATTTGCGACAGCGCCTCCAGTATCTCCCGAAGTTGCCACAAGAACGGTAACTTTTCGTTGTTCATCTTTCAGAAAGTACGACAAACATCGACTCATAAATCGAGCGCCAACATCTTTGAAAGCAAGTGTTGGCCCGTGAAAAAGCTCCAAAACTGAAATATTTTCGTTTATGTTTTTTAAAGGAATTTCGAACTGAATGGTTTCTGCTACAATTCTTCGTAGCTCAACTTCAGGAATTTCATCGTCTACGAAATCTTTCACGCATTGAAATGCAATTTCTTCATTGGAAAAATTTTCAATATTTTGAATAAATTCACCATCAAATTGAGGAATTGATTCTGGAAAAAACAAACCTTTATCTTTGCCTTGACCTTTTATGGTAGCTTCTCTGAAGGAAACAACTTCTTCTTTATGTTTAATATTGTAATAATTCATTGTACAATTAATTTAGATTTTCGTAATGCCTGCGTCATTAATTTTAGAAACATAGACAAAATTTTCAATTCCGACTTCATCAAAAACCTTTTTCATGTGTTTCGCTACTCGCTGAGCGGTTTCTTCGGTTTCGCTCAACATAAATATCGAAGGTCCTGAACCTGAAATCCCACCACCAAGCGCACCTAAAGCTAAACTTCCTGATTTTACTTCATCAAATTTAGGGATGAGAATGCTACGAACGGGTTCTACGATAACATCGTTTAAACTTCTGCCAATCAGGGGAAAATCATTTTTTAAAATTCCAGCAACAAGTCCTGCAATATTTCCCCACTGCACTACCGCATCTTTCAATTGAATATTCTTCTTTAGAATTTGTCGTGCATCTGAAGTCTTCACTTCAACTTGCGGATGTACCGCAGTTACAAACAAATTTGGTGAGTTCAGCGGAATAATATCAATCGGATTTGAAGATTTCACCAAGGTAATTCCACCGTAAATGCATGGCGCAATATTATCTGCATGGCGAACTCCTGAAGCCAATTCTTCACCAAACATTGCAAAATGAATCAGTTCTTTTTCGTTAAAAGGCTTTCCTAAAATTTCATTCATTCCAAATGCTGCTCCCGCTGCACTTGCCGCACTAGAACCCAATCCACTTCCTGGTTTAATGTTTTTGTGAATGCTTACTTCAACACCTTGATGCTCTTTATTCAAATGCTGTAAGATGTTGAGAATTACCACACCTGCAACATTTTTTTCCGCTTCTTCGGGAAGGCCAAAATTATCGGTATGCGTTATTCTAATTCCGGGTTGATCGGAAAGGGTGAATTCCATTTCGTCGAAAGGCATATTAACAGCCATTCCTAAAATATCGAATCCGCATACTAAATTAGCTACTGTTGCGGGGACTTTTATTTTGATTGTATTCATTTTACAATTACTGGTTTACTAAGATTTTACTTTCCAAGAACAAAGGTGAATTAAACTTCTATCCTCACTTTTGTTTTTATTAGACAGTTCGCATGATATCTGCAAAAACGCCACTTGCGGTAACATCTGCACCTGCGCCTGCACCTTTTACAACAAGCGGTTGCTCGGAATAGCGTAATGTTTTGAAGATGGCTATATTATCTTTACCATAAAGATGATACAAATCGCTTTCTGGAGCAATTTTCTGCAAACCAACTTTTGCTTTTCCATCCGCAAATTCTGCAACGTATTTTAGAATTTTTCCTTCAGATTTTGCTTCATCGAACAAGGCTTTAAAGTGATCTTCGTAGGTAACTAAACTTTCGTAAAAATCTTCTACACTTCCCTGCATACATTCTTCAGGAAGAAATCCAGTATTTTGAATATCTTCAAATTCAAGTGGATATCCCGCTTCGCGTGCAAGTATCAGAATTTTTCTGGCAACATCGGTACCCGCCAAATCTAAGCGCGGATCGGGTTCGGTAAAACCTTCATTTTGAGCTTGCTTAACCACTTCGGAAAAACTTCTACTTCCATCATAATTATTAAAAACAAAATTGAGAGTCCCACTTAAAACCGCTTGAATCGTCGATATCTTATCGCCGGTTTTTATTAAATCGTTAATCGTTCCGATAATCGGCAAACCTGCTCCAACATTGGTTTCAAAGAAGAATTTACAATTATGGTTTTTGGCTAAATTTTTCAGTTTTCGATAATTTTCGTAGCTGGAAGCAGCTGCAATTTTGTTACAGGCAACAATACTAACACTCTTTTTCAAAAGGGTTTCGTAAATCTCTACTACTTCATCGTTAGCGGTAACGTCAACAAAAATGGAGTTTCGCAGATTTCTATTGATGATTTCTTGCGCCAGTTGTTTTGGCGTAGATTCAATACCGTTTTGCAAGTTTTCTTCAAGCTTTCCTTCTTCAATTCCACGATTTTCAAAAGTCATTTTTCGACTGTTTGAAACGCCAGCGACACGCAAATTCATTCTAAGATTTTCTTTCAAATAGTCATTCTGAGAATAAATTTGTTGAATTAGCTTTGAACCCACATTTCCAACTCCGCAAATGTAAAGATGAATGTGTTTGGTTTCGGATTCGAAGAATTCTTCATGCAAAACGTTCACCGCCTTTCGAACATCTCCTTCTGCAATTACAGCACTGATATTTTTTTCTGAAGAACCTTGAGCAATTGCTCTTATATTCACACCATTATGCCCTAAAGAACTGAATAGTTTACCACTTACACCACTTCTGTTTTTCATATTTTCGCCCACTAAAGCAATAATTGAAAGTCCCTTTTCTACTTTTAGAGGATCAATTCTACCCAAACGAATATCGTCTTCAAAAGCATGATTGACAGAACGTTCTGCATGAGAAACTTCAGATTCATTAATCGCAATGGTAATCGAATGTTCAGAAGAGCTTTGAGTAATAAGGATCACGTTAATTTGCTCGTCGCTTAAACATTTAAATAACTTCGCAGAAACACCCGGAATCCCCACCATTCCGCTACCTTCCAATGTTAGCAAAGCAATTTTACTCATATTGGAAATTCCTACCGCAACTTGGCTATCGTCCCAATCCAAATCGGTGGTTACTAATGTTCCCGGATCTTGAGGTTGAAAGGTATTTTTAATCCAAAGGTTAATTCCTTTATTTTTTACCGGAGAAATGGTTGGTGGATAGATTACTTTTGCACCAAAATGCGAGAGTTCCATCGCTTCTTTATAAGAAATTTTGGGAATTACTTTAGCGTTGCTCACCAATCTTGGATCGGAAGTCATCATTCCACTTACATCTGTCCAAATTTGCAATTCATCTGCTTGAAGCGCTGCTGCGATAATCGCTGCGGTATAGTCGGAACCACCTCTGCCTAAAGTGGTGGGAATATTTTCGTTATTGCTTGCAATAAATCCAGGAACCATCACTATTTGGTGTGAATTTTCGGCAAAATAAGATTGAATATTTTGATCTGTTACCGCAAAATCAACTTTCGCATGGGTAAACTCACTATTGGTTTTAATTGCGTTTTGAGAATTAAACCAAACGGCATCGAGTCCATCAGATTTTAATTTTGCCGCAATGAGATTTGATGAAAGAAATTCTCCATAGCTCGTAATGCGATCGCGGATTTTTCCTGTGAATTCTCCAAGTACAAATATTCCGTTGCAAATATCTTCCAAATCGTTGCACTGCTTTTTCACAAAACTTAGCCAAGCGCTTTGCTCGGAAATCGGGAGCAACTTTTGAACAGCTTCTAAATGTTGATGTTCAATATTTTGAAGAATGGTGAGGTAATTTTCATTTTTTAATGATGCGGTTTCCGCCGCTTTTATGAGTAAATCGGTTACGCCCGAAAATGCGGAAACAACAACGGCTACTTTTTGGTTTTCAGCTTCATTGCGGACAATCCCACAAACCAATTCGATATTTTCTGCATTGGCTACGGAGGATCCTCCAAATTTCAGAACTTTCATGTATATATTTTTTAGTGATGGATTACTTAATCATTTTTTTCACTCTTTAAAAAAGAGCGATACGCGCCGAAATAATATGTGAAAATCTACCCCAAACTAAGGGGTAATAATAGTCGTAATAATGATGGTAGATGTGCCGAAATGCAATGAAGAAATCGAATGTTCCCCAAAAGAAAGTAATGCTATTTCGCGTTGTTGTTTCATTTTTGTAAAACAAATGTAGAAAATATTTTCAATACTCGAAAGAAAACACAAAAAATCCATGAATTTTTTATTTTCATGGACCGATATTGTTTACGATAAACGAATCTAATACTTTAAAAAAAATTCTTTCTTTAAATCTTATTTAATCGATTTTGAAAGTTCCAGCATCGCTTCAATTGGTTTTAGCGCTTTTAAACGAAGTTCTTCGTCGATTAGAATCTCGGGTAGTTCGTACTTCATACAGAGGTAAAGCTTTTCCATTGTATTGCGTTTCATATAGAAACATTCCGAGCAATTACAGCTTTCGTCGAAAACCAAAGCGGGTAAAAGGATTTTATGAGGTGCTCTTTTTTTCATTTCATGAAGAATTCCTTCTTCTGTTGCAACAATAAATTTTTCAGCTTCTTCGGTTTCCACATAATTTAGTAATGCAGATGTTGAACCCACAAAATGAGCCAACTCTAACACTGGACTTTCACTTTCGGGATGTGCAATTAGTTTTGCATCGGGATTTTCAGCCAGCTGTTTTGCTATTCTTTCCATTGAAAAAGCTTCGTGAACAATGCAGCTTCCATCCCAAAGAATCATTTCTCGGCCTGTTTTTTTCATCAAATACCGACCTAAATTTTTATCCGGCGCAAAAATAATTGGTCGATCTTTAGGTAGAGCTTCAATGATGGTTTCCGCATTGGAACTGGTAACAATTATGTCGCTCTCGGCTTTTGTTTCCGCATTACAATTAATATATGTTGCAATTAAAGCATCTGGATATTGCGCTCGCATTTTGCGCAAACCTTCACCACTACATCCATCTGCCAAAGAGCATCCCGCCAAGGTATCTGGCAAAACTACTTTTTTAGTTGGATTTAAAATTTTTGCTGCTTCGGCCATAAAATGAACGCCGCAAAATGCAATCATATCTGCATCAGTTTCTTTTGCTTGACGTGCCAATTGCAAAGAATCGCCTAAGAAATCTGCAATATCCTGAATTTCGGCAGGCTGATAATAGTGCGCTAAAATAACTGCGTTCTTCTCTTTTTTAAGGTCGAGAATCGCCTGAACCAAATCGTCTCCTTGTGGAATTTGAAACTCTTTAAATTTCAAAAATCCATAAACAGGAAGATTTTCTTTTAGGTTTGATAACGTTTCTGTGCTCATAACGATGCGGTATTCTTCTTAAAAATTTTGTTCTACGATTTTATGAAAGTTGAAACCAAATGTTCAACATCTTTTTTGGCTTCATCCAAATTTGTATTCACTACTTGTACGTCGAATTCCGGGTGAAAACTCATTTCATGTTCTGCTTTTTCTACTCGAGTTTTGATCGTTTCCGGATCGTCGGTATTTCGGTTATACAATCGGCGTTCCAATTCTTCCACTGAAGGCGGCATGATGAAAATGGAAAGTGCTTGATTTTTAAAATAGTGTTTTAAAGAAATTCCGCCTTTCACATCTACATCAAAAATAACGGTTTTACCCGACTTCCAAATGCGCTCAACTTCCGATTTCAATGTCCCATAATATTTATCGGTGTATACTTCTTCATACTCTACAAAAGCATCTTCAGCAATTTTTTCTCGAAAAACTTCGGGAGAAATAAAATAATAATCCACTCCGTTTTTTTCGCTTCCGCGAGGATTTCTGGTGGTACAAGATATACTAAATTCAAGTTCTGGAAATTGCGTTAAGCAATGTTTTACCAAGGTGGTTTTACCACTTCCGGAAGGTGCCGAAAAAATAAGAACTTTGTTCATAAATAAAAGTTTGAATAAAAAACTGTTTTGCTAAAATTACAGCACATTTAAGGTTTGTTCTTTAATTTTTTCTAAATCGTCTTTCATTTTCACAACGAGCTTTTGTATTTCTGCATGATTGGCTTTAGAACCCATTGTATTAATTTCTCGGCCAATTTCTTGGGAAATAAACCCAAGTTTTTTTCCGTTTAAGTCTTCGTTTTCTGCGACTTCTTTATAATAATTTAAATGTTGAGCGAGGCGCACTTTCTCTTCTGAAATATCCAATTTCTCGGCATAATACGATAACTCCTGATAAAATCGCGTTTCATCAATATTATCAAACTCTTGCAGTGCTTTTTGGAAGCGCTCTTTTACGGTCTCCATTCTTCCTTCTTCATATGGAATTACTTCTGCAAGACTTTGCTCAATATTTTGAACGTATTTCAGTAATTCACTTTTCAAGGTAAGTCCTTCCGATTCGCGGAATTCTTTAAATTTCGATAATGCTTCTTTTACCAATTGCTCCAAAAACTTCCATTCTTCATCATTCAACTCATCGGGTTTAGAAGAAATTGCTTCTGGAAGGCGAACTGCCATTTTTAGGTATTCAAATTCTGGCCCGTCGTTCGCACAATCCTTTAATTCATTGATGTAGGAGCGAATAAGGTCTTTATTGATTTTTACATCGGATTTTTCGTCAAGCATTTCGCAGTTGATAAAACAATCTACTTTCCCTCGAATGATGCCATCGTTCAGCATTTTCCGCACTTCAAATTCTTTCTCTTTGTAACGTACTGGAATACGAATGTTTAAGTCGAAATTTTTACTGTTTAGCGACTTAATTTCCACGGTAAGTTTTTTGCCGTTAAACATTCCTTCACTGCGCCCAAAACCTGTCATTGATAAAATCATACCTCGATATTTCGCACAAAGATAAAAATTTGAAACAACTGTTTTTTAATTTACGTTCAACAATCTGCAACATATCATTATTCACATCTTCCCAATTTTTACAAAAAAATTATTCAGAAATCCGTATTTTTGCAAGGTATGAAAAGATGGTATCTCTACCCTTTTTCCTTAATCTATCACGCAGTTACTGCTTTACGCAACTTGGGATATGATTGGGGAGTTTTAAAATCTACGAAATTCAGAACCCCAATAATTTGTGTGGGGAATCTTTCTGTGGGCGGAAGTGGAAAATCGCCTACCGTGATGTATCTTGCCGATTATCTTTCAAAATACTTTAGAACTGGAGTGCTTTCTCGCGGTTACGGAAGGATTACTAAAGGATACAACATTACCAATTACGAAAGCAATTATAAAACAGTTGGCGACGAAGCCATGCAGCTTTTCGAACGTTTTAAAAATCGTTTTGTAATTGGCGTTTGCGAAGATCGCGTAATGGGTGCCAAAAAGATTATTAAAGAAATGGATTTGGATGTATTGCTTCTGGATGATGCACTACAGCATCGCGCAATACAACCTGGATTCACCATTTTGATGACGGATTTTAACGATCCTTATTTTAAGGATTATTTGCTTCCTGCAGGAAATTTACGCGAAAGCAGAGCTGGCGCAAAAAGAGCAGATGTAATTATGATTTCCAAATGTCCGGATAATTTAACGGAGGAAACCAAACAATATTACATTTCCCGAATTCGTCCGCAACATTATCAAAAGGTATTTTTCTGTTCTATTGGGTATGATGAATATGTATATTCCAAAGACAAACAATTGCCCGACAATAATTTAGCATATTATGATATTTTATTAATAACCGGGATTGCCAACCCAAAACCGTTACTTGACCATTTGGGAACTTTTTCGCAAAAAGTAAAACATTTAAAATTTAGAGATCACCATAATTTTACCGATGCAGATATAAAAAATATTCTTACCGAATATAAAAAATTGGGCGAATACAAGATGATTCTTACTACCGAAAAGGATTACGTGCGATTAAAAACTTTTGATTACCTTAGAGATCTTGTTTATTACTGGCCAATTAATGTAAATATCGACCGTAAAGAAGAATTCAACGAGACGATTTTGGACTATGTTAGAAAAATTTAAAGAAACAGCAGATTTCATTAAAAATATCATTCAGGAAACTCCTGATTTTGCAATTGTTTTAGGCTCCGGACTTGGCGCTTTAAAAGACGAAGTTGAAGCCATACACACCTTAGATTATAAAGATATTCCGAATTTCCCTCAAACCACGGTTGCTGGACATGGAGGCAAATTAATTTACGGAATTCTTGAAGGTAAAAAAATACTGATGATGAGCGGTCGATTTCATTATTATGAAGGGCACGACATCAAAACAGTAATCTTTCCTTTCCGAGTGTTTAAATTATTAGGAATTCAAAACTTAATTGTTTCCAATGCCGCAGGCGGTGTGAATCCAGAATTTAAAATTGCCGACGTGATGATTATTCGTGATCATATTAATATGATGCCTGAGCATCCACTTCGTGGCAGAAACATTGATGAACTCGGACCTCGCTTTGTAGATATGAGCGAACCGTACAATCGCAAAATGATAGAAATCGCTGAAAATGTAGCTGCAGAAAATAATATTAAAGCGCACAACGGCGTTTATTTAGCCTTACAAGGACCAACATTTGAAACTCCTGCAGAGTACGGAATGGTTCGTGCTGTTGGTGCGGATGCTGTTGGAATGAGTACGGTGCCAGAAGTAATTGTGGCGAAACATCAAGGAATGGATTGTTTTGGAATATCCATCATTACCGATTTAGGCGGTCCTGATATCGCTTTCACTGTTTCACACGAAGAAGTGCTCCACGCAGCAGACAAAGCAATGCCAAATGTTATTAAAATCGTGAAAGGTGTGGTTAAGCACTATGCGTAATTGCACCTTTTTTTCCACAATTAAAAGGAACGATTCATTAAAATACATTTGATCTAAAATCAACGTACGCATTTAAAAGAGTGTTTAAATTATTTAAAACCTCAGCCGATTTTTTTAGATCATACAGAACAACTTGAGAATTAAAATCCATTGATCTTTTTGAGAAATGGTTTTAATTACCCTGAAATTAACTTTGCCAAAATTTCAATATTTAATCTGATGATTCTGCGAAAAGGTTTGAAAAAGCCAACTTCGTGAATCATCAGTTTTCTTTTAACGGCATTCTTTTTTCATTCCGTATTTTTGTATATGGATCAGCCGCAACGAAAAATCATCCACATTGATATGGACGCATTTTATGCTTCCGTTGAGCAATTGGATCATCCTGAATTGCGCGGAAAACCAGTAGCTGTAGGTGGTGGCCAATATGGCGTTGTTGCTGCAGCAAGTTACGAAGCTCGAAAATTTGGGGTACGTTCAGCAATGCCAGGAAAAATTGCCATTCAAAAATGTCCACAACTAATTGTTGTTAAACCTCGATTTCAGCGATATAAAGAAATTTCAAACACAATTCGAGAAATTTTCTATGAATATACCGATCTTGTAGAACCCCTTTCTTTAGATGAAGCATACCTTGATGTTACGGAAAATAAAAAGAATATCGCTTCCGCCAACAAACTGGCAAAGGAAATTCGACAAAAGATTTTTGATCGCACAGGATTAACGGCTTCCGCAGGAATTTCCATCAATAAATTTCTTGCTAAAATTGCTTCAGATTACAGAAAACCGAACGGACAAAAAACCATTCATCCTTCCGAAATTGATTCTTTTTTAGACCGCCTTCCTATTGAAAAATTCTACGGAATTGGTAAGGTAACTGCCAATAAAATGCTTTCGATGCACATCCATAACGGAGCTGATTTAAAAAAGCGTTCTTTAGAAGAACTCACGCAACTTTTCGGTAAATCTGGTCAATATTTTTATTACGCCGTTCGCGGAATTCATCATTCCAAAGTGAAGCCTCATCGAATTCAGAAAAGTGTAGGCGTTGAAGAAACGTATTGGGAAAACCTCATCGAAGATCAACAGGTTTACGAACAATTGCAAAACATTAGTAACGAACTTAGCGAACGGCTTTCAAAGAAAAATATCAAAGGAAGAACGATTACTTTAAAAATTAAATATCAAGATTTTTCTGTTTTCACAAGAAGTAGAACTCAAGATGCGTACTTTGAAAATTCCTACGAGTTTTATCGTGAAGCTCTGAAATTATGGCAAGAACGACCGTTTGATAAACCCATCCGCTTACTTGGTTTATCTCTTTCAAAACTCAATACGGAACACAACAAAATCATTTCTGTTCAGCTCAAAATTCCATTTCAAGAATACGATACTGAATAACCAAAACCTTTATATTACAAAGAATTAAAGAGATATTGTAATAAGAAACTCACCAAACCCGCTACATTTGTAGAAAATTTTAATCGTATGAATGCTACAATGATTCAGTTTTTCCATTGGTATGTGGAAGGTGATGGAATGATTTACCAAAAAGCAAAAGATTGTGCCGACTATTTTAACGATTTAGGCATTACGGCAGTTTGGTTTCCACCAGCATACAAAGCCACCAGCGGAACCTATTCTGTAGGATACGATGCATACGACCTGTTCGATCTTGGTGAATTCGATCAAAAAGGAAGTATTCCAACAAAATATGGAACAAAAGAGGCCTATGTTGAAGCCTGCAAAACTCTTCAGTCTAAAGGAATTGGAGTTATTGTGGATATCGTTCTGAATCACAAAGCGGGAGGTGACGAAAAAGAAAAATTTCAAGTGGTTCGTGTGGATCCTCATAATCGTGAGAAAACCATTTCCGATCCTTTCGAAATTGAAAGCTACACGAAATTTACCTTTCCAGGAAGAAATAAAAAATATTCAGATTTTGTTTGGACGTTCAGTTGCTTTTCCGGCGTTGATCATGCAGAAGGGATGGACAATGGAATCTTTAGAATCATTAATGAATTCAACCACACTTGGGAAGAAATGATTGGCGATGAAAAAGGAAATTACGATTATTTAATGTTTAACGACATTAATCACGATAATCCTTTTGTAAGGGAAGAGCTGAATTATTGGGGAAAATGGTATCATGACCAAATTCATTTTGATGGCATTCGATTAGATGCAGTAAAACATCAATCGCCACAATTTTATCAAGAATGGCTTCAGCTTTTGCGCTCGAACACAGGAAAAAACATTTTTGCAGTTGGTGAATATTGGGCTCCAGGTCAGTTGGATTTACTTCAAGAGTACATTACCGCAACCGATCGAAATATGAGTTTATTCGACAGTTCGCTCCATCATAATTTTCATACGGCAAGCCAATCGGGATCCAATTATGATTTGCGCAAAATTTTTGATGATACTTTAACGCTTGCAGATCCAACGCTTTCGGTAACCGTTGTCGACAATCACGACACGCAACCTTTACAAGCCCTTGAAGCGCCCGTGGAAGAATGGTTTAAACCGTTAGCGTATGCGTTAACCTTACTTCGCGAAAATGGTTATCCTTGTGTTTTTTACCCTGATCTTTTCGGCGCGCACTACACCGATAAAGGAAAAGATGGAAATGATCACGAAATATTTTTAAACAAAGTTGACGGAATTGAGGAATTGTTAAAAGCCAGAAAAAATAACGCTTACGGAGCTCAAAGAGATTACTTCGAAGATGCGAATTGTCTTGGATGGGTTCGTGAAGGCGATGGTGTAAATCCTGGTTGTGCTGTTGTTTTAAGCAATAAAGACGCGTACACAAAACCGATGGAAATGGGAAGTCAATATGCTGGTAAAACCTTCTACGACGCGCTTGGAAGATTTGATGACAAAATTACAATCGATGAAAATGGATGGGCAAATTTTCCCGTTCCCGCAGGAAACGTTAGTGTTTGGATTCCCGAAATTGAAAACTAACTGAGTTAGATAAAAAGAATTTAAGCTCGAATTTCTAAAATATCAGGAAGATTTTCCTTTTCAGGAAGTCTTCCTTTTTTCATGAATTCAGCCCAGCAATACCGAAGTTTTTTTCCGTTTTCCTCTATATAACTCCATGGAATATTTTTTAATAATCCCGCATTTTTCCAAACTGAATAATCCCCAAACAACAACGGTAAATCGAAACAATGTGCAGCACCAATTCCTTTAGAAATCGTTGAATGTAATCGAAACAAAGTAACGTCACCCCCGCCAATTTTAAAATTTTTTGCAAATTGAGCAGCAGGACTTCCGTATATTTTTTCAGTAGAAAACTGTACAGCTTTTTTCAAAATTTTTTGTCCTAAAGTATATCTTAAATATCTTATTAGCGCCTCAGATGTTGCGAGATAAAAAGCGGTTTCATCGTTATTTAAACCAATCAAAACCTTATATTTCTTCGCACTCTTTCTCCAATTTTTCAAACTTTCGGCTTCTGAAGGAAGTGGAAATGTTCCGTATTGCAGACCAAAAGGCATCAAAGCTTTCATCCCAAAACGGTTAAATTTGGGAAGAACCTCATTCTGACGATTCACCATTAACATCGGATTTTCCTCATCTTTAAAATCGTGTGTTTTTTCAGAAAGCGCTTTGTACATTTTCATCCTATTCTTTCGCAAACCTAATGGCGCACTTTGAATGATGACTTTATGAAAAAGAGAAGTTGGAATATCCGCAATCATTAAATGTGCAACGAGATCGCCTCCCGAAGATTGACCAAGAAGCGTTACATTATGTGCATTTCCATTGAAGAGCGCAATATTTTTATGAATCCACTTTAACGACTCAATCACATCCAACATTCCAAGATTTGCAGGTCGATCATCAAAACCACCTAAAAACCCAAATAATCCAAGACGATACGATATACTAACCACAATAATGTTTTGCTCTTTTACCCAAAGCGAAGGATCAGAGGATGCTAAATCGCCGAAACCAATTTCATACGAACCGCCATGAATCCAAACCAAAACCGGAAGCTCCTTCATTTTTTGAAAGTGTTGAGGTACCGTAATGGAAAGAAATTGAGGAGCTTCATCGGGAATAAAATTTTCAATATTCGGTTGCTCAATCATCTTATCTAAAAGAGGATAAACGATTTGAGGACAAACGTGCGGTTTTTCACTTTGCTGCGAAAATCCTTCGCGAACAGAAATAGCTTTCGGATACTGATAACGCTCGGAAATCGCATACCGAATATTTTCAAATCGAATAACGCCATCGCGTAATTTGCCATGTACATTACCTTCTGATGTAGAAAAATCAAATATTGAAAATTGTGTACTCATCTCTTAATCATTATCAAACTTTATTGTTGATTAATTAGTGTAAGAAGGTCGCGAGCGAAGCGACCGGCAAAAAGTGCGCATGTCATCAACGTATGTAATTCCGTTCAATTTTAATTGAATTCAAAACTTTATTTGCGAAGAACTTTCTGCAAAACTTTTAAATTTCCGTCAATTGGATGGGTAATTTTTAATCCTAAAATATCAGCAATTAAAGGATATATATTAACATTCTGAAATTCCTTAATCTCATAATTTTCTTTAAATTCTGGTCCCCAAGCGTAAAATACCGCTTTCATTTCGGGTGTCGTTTTCGGGTTGTACCCATGTTTTCCTACTGAAGTTTTTCTATCTTTTTCAAGAAAAATTTTAGGTGCTTTTGGTACCAAAATAATTTGTCCGATTCTTTTATACGTGTCATCCTTCACTCCGTAATGCAATTTTCTTGGGAATCGCTTGCTTAAAATCACTTTATAATCCGACGAAGAATTCTTCTTAAGTTCGCGATAAACGGCTAATGTTTCCTCTGGATTTTTAACAACAACACGAAGAAGTGTTTGTGCGTTAAAGTAGTCGAAACGATTTTTATCCATCAAAATTTGTGGAATTTCTAGTGGTTGCTGAGAATCAACTTTGATCATCCCGTGGTCCGAAACAAAAACAAAATTCACATTTTTTAAACCAAGTTTTTTAACTTCATCATTCAATTTCCCTACAGCAGCATCAACCATTTGTACCGCTTGCTGCGTTTCTTTAGAATCTGGTCCAAAATGATGTCCCGCTGCATCTACTTCTGGAAAATATAGAGTGATTAAATGTGGACGAATATTTTCGGGTAACTTCAACCAATCTACTACTTTTTGAATTTTATCTTCGGGTGAAAACTTTTCATGGTAATGATAATAATAACTTGGGCGCGCACCTCCAGCGTCGCTTGCAGAACCCACCCATTGTAGAGATGCGGATAGTACACCTTGTTTTTCAGCCAAACTCCACAACGGAATTCCACCATACCAACTGCCATCTTCAGCATTCTCGGGCTTACTCATGGCGTAAAATTGTTTACGAGAATAATCGTAGAAATAATTATCCACCAATCCGTGATGCGCTGGATAAAGCCCCGTAACCAAACTCCAATGATTAGGAAATGTGATGCTTGGAAAACTAGGAAGCATTGCCGTAGCAGAAACACCACTTTTTGCTAAATTTTTGAGGTGAAGAGCGTTATATTTATCGGTATAATCGTAGCGATAACCATCTGTTGAAATGACAATAACGTAGGGCTTGTTGATTGCTTCTTTTGAGTTATAACGATCTGCTATCACCACCTGAGCAGTATCCACTGAATTTTGTCCCCAATATAAGAAAGGAAGAACAACCAATATAAATTTTAAAATCTTGCGCATGCAACAAAGGTAATAAGCTTTGTGACAAGTAGATTGCAAACGCTATTAAATTTTCATTATTTATTGCGTTACTTTAAAACTTCACTATGATTTAGATTTAATTGGAGAGGAAGAATTTAAGATGAAAAATTTTCGATATAGAAGAAATCCCAGAATCATTCCTGTTGAATTAAGAAGTACATCATCAAATTCTGCATATCCACGATAGGTAAAATATTGTAAGAATTCTAAAAAATTAATTATCAAAAAAAAGGTTAAAAATAGAAGCCAAAAACGGTTTAATTTGGGATAAAGCAGGCCTAGAAATCCATAAGGAATAAACATAACAATATTTCCCACAATATTTTTAAAAAGTGTCCAAAAATTAGATTCAACATCCAAAAGATATTTTATACTTTGAAACGGCCAAGGCCGAATTTCTAAATGAATGGATTCTACTTGACTGTAATATCCGCGCCAAAATGCAAAGAACATCAAATACAGTACAACGACGGTGTAAACATTGATGAATATGGGATAAGTGGTATATATTAGCTTTTTCATCATAAAAAAACCCGGCAAAAACCGGGTTTCAATTATTTATGCTTAAAGATTAAGCTTGAACATTATTTTGTCCAACAACAAATGGTTCAACTTCTTTAATTTCGCCAAATTGTTGTTCGTAGTTAGCGATATTTTGTTGAAGTGCGTTCAACACTCTTTTCGCGTGAAGTGGAGCCAAGATAATTCTTGATCTTACTTTTGCTTGCTGAACACCTGGCATTAATTGGATGAAATCCACTACGAATTCAGATGGTGAATGGTTTACTAAAGCAAGGTTTGCATAAACTCCTGCAGCTACTACTTCATTTAATTCGATGTTGATGTTGTTTGGATCTTGATTTTGATTGTTGTCCATTTTAAGTTTTGTTTAAAAGTTTGATGTTAAAGCTCAAAGTTAAGGAAAAAGTCTATTAAAAACCTTGTCCTTACCCTTTGAACTTTAAATTTCTATTAGTTGAGATCTTCGAACTCCTTTTTGGAACCTACAATTACGTTCTGATAATCTTTCAGACCCGTTCCTGCAGGGATTCTATGACCTACAATAACATTTTCTTTCAGACCGTTCAAGTCGTCAATTTTACCTGCTACAGCAGCTTCGTTCAACACTTTTGTAGTTTCCTGGAACGACGCAGCCGACATAAACGATTTCGTTTGTAGTGCAGCTCTTGTAATCCCTTGAAGTACTGGCGTTGCCGTTGCTGGAAGCGCTTCACGAACTTCAACCAACTGAAGGTCTTCACGTTTCAACTTAGAGTTTTCATCACGAAGTTCTCTTGCAGTTATCATTTGTCCAGGTTTAAATTCTTTAGAATCGCCTGCTTCAACTACGACTTTCATTCCGAAGATACGGTTGTTTTCTTCAAGGAAATCGTATTTATGTTCAAGCGCGCCTTCTAGGAATTGGGTATCACCTCCATCAACAATCGAAACTTTTGTCATCATCTGACGAACGATAATTTCGAAGTGTTTATCATCAATTTTTACCCCTTGTAAACGGTAAACTTCCTGAATTTCATTTACCAAATACTCTTGAACAGCGGTTGGACCTTTAATTCTTAAGATATCATCTGGTGTTGTAGAACCGTCGGATAATGGTGAACCTGCGCGTACAAAGTCGTTTTCCTGAACCAAAATCTGGTTAGAAAGTTTTACCAAGAAGGTTTTTCTTTCTCCTGATTTTGCTTCTACGATTAACTCGCGGTTACCTCTTTTAATTTTTCCGTAAGAAACTACCCCGTCGATTTCAGTAACTACAGCTGGATTTGAAGGGTTTCTTGCTTCGAACAATTCGGTAACTCTTGGAAGACCACCGGTAATATCCCCTGCTTTCGCAGATTTTCTAGGAATTTTGATTAATACTTTACCTGCCTTAATTTTTTCCCCGTCATTTACCATAAGGTGGGCACCAACTGGAAGGTTATACGCTTTTTGTTCAACCCCTTTGGCATCTACCACTTTTAAGGTTGGTACGGCTTTTTTATTTCTAGAGTCGGAGATTACTTTTTCTTCGAAACCAGTTTGTTCGTCGATTTCCAATTGGAATGATACCCCTTGGATAATATCTTCATATTCCACCTTACCTGCAGTTTCTGCAATAATAACGGCGTTATATGGATCCCAACGACAAATTACATCACCTTTTTTCACTTTATCTCCCGGTTTAACGGAAAGGATCGCTCCATAAGGTACGTTCGCAATCATTAGTGGCGTTTTCGAATCGTTATCAGCTACCAAACGGAATTCTGTTGAACGTGAAACCACGACATCAGCTTGATTACCATTTTCGTCTTCTGATACAATGGTTCTTACTTCGTCCATTTCAACGATACCATCTCTTTTTGCAACGATGGAAGGATTTTCCGAAACGTTACCTGCAGTACCCCCTTGGTGGAAGGTTCTTAAGGTTAACTGTGTACCTGGTTCACCGATGGATTGTGCTGCAATAACTCCTACTGCTTCACCCATGTGGATTGGTTTACCGGTTGCTAAGTTTCTACCGTAACATTTCGCACAGATTCCTTTTTTAGCTTCACATGTTAATGGTGAACGAACTTCAACTGCTTCTATACCTGCATTTTGAATTGCTTTCGCATAGGTTTCGTTGATGATTTCATCTGCATGAATAATAATTTCATCCGTTTCTGGATCGTAAACATCATGTAATGAAACCCTACCTAAAATTCTATCTGCAATACTTTCAACGATTTCATCGTTTTTCTTCAAAGCAGTAATTTCTGTACCTCTTAATGTTCCACAATCGGATTCTGTAATAATTACATCTTGAGCAACATCTACCAATCTTCTGGTTAAGTAACCTGCATCGGCAGTTTTAAGTGCGGTATCGGCAAGACCTTTACGTGCACCGTGGGTAGAGATAAAGTACTCGAGGATGGAAAGACCTTCTTTAAAGTTTGCAACAATTGGGTTTTCGATAATCTCTGCCCCAGTTGAGCCTGCTTTTTGTGGTTTTGCCATCAAACCTCTCATTCCGGATAACTGACGAATCTGTTCTTTAGATCCCCTCGCTCCAGAATCAAGCATCATGTATACAGAGTTGAATCCACCTTGGTCGGTTTTCATTCTACTCATGATCATCTCGGTAAGAGATGCGTTGGTGTTGGTCCAAACGTCAATTACTTGGTTGTAACGTTCCGTATCGGTGATAAGTCCCATGTTATAGTTGGCTTTAATTTCGTCCACTGTTTCCACAGCTTTTGCAATCATGCCTTTTTTCTCTACAGGAACTACGATATCGCCAAGCGAGAAGGAAAGACCTCCTTTAAATGCATTGGAATATCCTAGGTTTTTCATATCATCAAGGAACTTCACGGTAGTTGGGAAATCGGTTTCACCAAGAATTCTACCGATAACATTTCTTAACGATTTTTTCGTTAACAACTCGTCAATATATCCAACTTGTTTTGGTACAATTTGGTTGAAGAGAATTCTACCAACGGTAGTATTCACCAATTTGGTTACCAATTCTCCGTTTTCTTTCACAGGAAGTTTACATCTTACTTTTGCGTTCAATGAAACTTTTCCTTCGTTGTAAGCAATTTCTGCTTCTTCTGGAGAATAGAATGCAATACCTTCTCCTTTAACTTTATAATCATCGGTTGAACTGGCTTCTTTGGTCATGAAATAAAGACCCAAAACCATGTCCTGAGATGGTACTGTAATTGGAGAACCGTTTGCTGGGTTCAAGATGTTTTGTGAACCTAACATTAAAAGCTGAGCTTCCAGAATTGCTTCAGGCCCAAGCGGTAAGTGTACCGCCATCTGGTCACCATCAAAGTCGGCGTTGAAGGCCGTGGTTACCAAAGGGTGAAGTTGGATTGCTTTACCTTCAATCATTTTAGGTTGAAATGCCTGGATCCCTAATCTGTGCAAAGTAGGCGCACGGTTCAGAAGAACCGGATGTCCTTTCATTACATTTTCTAGAATATCGTATACAACAGGTTCTTTTCTGTCGATAATTCTTTTGGCTGATTTTACGGTTTTTACAATTCCTCTTTCAATCAGTTTTCTGATGATAAATGGTTTGTATAACTCCGCTGCCATATCTTTAGGAAGACCACATTCGTGCAATTGTAAACTTGGTCCTACAACAATTACGGAACGCGCAGAATAGTCTACCCTTTTCCCTAATAGGTTTTGACGGAAACGCCCTTGTTTACCTTTCAAGGAATCGGAAAGCGATTTTAACGGACGATTGCTTTCGGATTTTACTGCTGAAGATTTTCTTGTGTTATCGAACAATGAATCTACGGCTTCTTGAAGCATACGTTTTTCGTTACGCAAGATTACTTCTGGAGCTTTAATTTCCAAAAGTCTCTTCAAACGGTTGTTTCTGATGATTACTCTACGGTAAAGGTCGTTCAAATCGGAAGTTGCAAAACGCCCACCATCCAACGGAACGAGTGGTCTCAATTCTGGTGGAATTACTGGAAGTACACGCATAATCATCCATTCTGGTTTGTTGATCATTCGGGTATTTGCACCTCTTAATGCTTCAACAACATTCAAACGTTTTAATGCTTCTGTTCTTCTTTGTTTTGATCCTTCATTGTGTGCTTTGTGACGAAGATCAAATGAAAGGGTATCGAGGTCGATTCTTTTCAAAAGTTCTTCAATAGCTTCAGCACCCATTCTGGCGATGAATTTATTTGGATCGGAATCGTCTAGATATTGATTTTCTACCGGAAGTGTATCTAGAATATCCAAATATTCTTCTTCGGTAAGAAATTCTTTATCTTCGAAATCCGCGCCATCTGCTTTTTTAGCAATACCTTGCTGAATAACGACATATCTTTCGTAGTAGATAATCATATCCAATTTCTTGGAAGGAAGACCTAAAAGATATCCGATTTTATTTGGAAGGGAACGGAAATACCAAATGTGCGCCACTGGAACCACCAAATTGATGTGCCCAATTCTTTCGCGACGAACTTTTTTCTCGGTAACTTCTACCCCACAACGGTCGCAGACAATCCCTTTATAACGGATTCTTTTATATTTTCCGCAGGCACATTCGTAATCCTTAACAGGACCGAAGATTTTTTCGCAGAAAAGACCGTCTCTTTCTGGCTTGTGCGTTCTGTAGTTAATCGTCTCTGGTTTAAGAACTTCCCCTCTGGAATCCTGAAGAATGGATTCTGGTGAAGCTAAACCAATGGTGATTTTATTAAACTTACTTGATTTATTTTTATTTGACATTTTTTTGTTTTTAGATTAAAAGATTGAGAGATTTGAGATTCGAGACATTATTGTCTCTTACCTCTAGTCTTAAAGTCTCTTGTCAATTATTCTTCTAGTCTTACATCAAGTCCAAGACCTTGCAATTCATGAAGCAATACGTTGAAGGATTCTGGAATACCAGGTTCTGGCATTGCTTCTCCTTTTGCAATGGCTTCGTATGTTTTTGCTCTACCAATCACGTCATCGGATTTCACCGTTAAAATCTCTCTTAAGATATTGGATGCTCCAAATGCTTCAAGAGCCCAAACCTCCATCTCTCCAAAACGCTGTCCACCAAATTGTGCTTTACCACCAAGTGGCTGTTGCGTAATTAAAGAGTATGGACCAATGGAACGTGCGTGCATTTTATCATCAACCATGTGGCCAAGTTTAAGCATATAAATTACTCCAACGGTTGCCGGTTGCGTGAATCTTTCGCCTGTTCCTCCATCGTAAAGGTGGGTATTACCATATTTTGGAAGTCCAGCTTTATCGGTATATTCTGTAATTTGATCAAGGCTTGCTCCATCGAAAATTGGGGTTGCAAATTTCAATCCTAATTTCTGACCTGCCCATCCAAGAACGGTTTCGTAAATCTGTCCGATGTTCATACGAGAAGGTACCCCAAGTGGATTCAGTACGATATCAACTGGTGTTCCGTCTTCCAAGAAAGGCATATCTTCTTCACGTACAATTCTGGATACGATCCCTTTGTTACCGTGACGTCCTGCCATTTTATCTCCAACGTTCAGTTTACGTTTTTTAGCGATATATACTTTGGCTAACTTCATGATTCCTGCTGGAAGTTCATCACCGATGGAGATTGCAAATTTCTCGCGGTTTTTAACTCCTGCTAAATCGTTGTATTTGATTTTATAGTTGTGAATCAACTGTTTGATCAAATCATTTTTATCGTTATCTACTGTCCAATCAGAACCAGAAATATTTACATAATCTTCAACAGACTGAAGCAATTTCAAAGTGAATTTTGCGCCTTTAGAGATTACTTCTTCTTCAAGATCGTTCATTACGCCTTGTGAAGTTTTTCCGTTAACGATTGAGTTCAGTTTTTCAATTAAAGTATTACGAAGTTCGTCGAATTTATCTTTGTATCCGTTTTCGATTTCTTCCAGCTTTAATTTTTCTTCCGCTCTTTTCTTTTTGTCTTTAATGTTTCTAGAGAAGAGTTTTTTGTTGATCACCACACCTCTTAATGAAGAATCGGCTTTTAGTGAGGCATCTTTTACATCACCAGCTTTATCACCGAAGATGGCACGTAGGAGTTTTTCTTCCGGAGTTGGATCGGATTCTCCTTTTGGAGTAATTTTACCAATCATGATATCTCCAGGCTTCACTTCTGCACCAATGCGGATCATTCCGTTTTCGTCAAGATCTTTGGTTGCTTCTTCGGATACGTTTGGAATATCTGAAGTTAATTCTTCCATACCCAGTTTAGTATCACGAACTTCAAGGGTATATTCATCCACGTGGATTGAAGTAAACCAGTCGTTACGAACTACTTTTTCGTTGATTACGATTGCATCCTCAAAATTATACCCTTTCCAAGGCATGAAGGCTACAACAAGGTTTCTACCCAAAGCTAATTCTCCGTTTTCAGTCGCATAACCACCACAAAGCACTTGTCCTTTTTCTACAATGTCGCCAACTCTTACGATTGGTTTCAAAGTAATGGTTGTACTTTGGTTGGTTTTTCTGAATTTCGGAAGTTTATAGGTTTTCACTCCATTATCGAAAGAAACCAAGGCTTCATCATCCGTTCTATCGTATTTAATGGTGATTTTAGCTGCATCTACATATTCAACAACTCCTCTACCTTCAGCATTGATTAGAATTCTAGAATCTGCTGCAACTTGTTTTTCAAGACCTGTACCTACAACTGGAGCTTGTGGCTGCAATAATGGAACGGCTTGACGCATCATGTTAGATCCCATCAATGCACGGTTCGCATCATCATGTTCTAGGAATGGAATTAGCGATGCAGAAATACCAGAGATTTGGTTTGGTGCTACATCGATTAAATCCACTTGGTTTGGTTCAACAACAGGATAATCACCATCCAAACGTGCAATTACACGATCTGTAGAGATGGTTCCATCATCCGTCATTTCAACGTTTGCTTGTGCAATAACTTTACTTTCTTCATCTTCAGCATTTAAGTAAATTGGATCTGCATTAAGATCTACTTTACCATCGATAGCTTTACGATAAGGAGTTTCGATGAAACCTAAGTTGTTAATTTTAGCAAAAATCCCAAGTGAGGAAATCAAACCAATGTTTGGCCCTTCCGGAGTTTCGATCGGACAAATACGACCATAGTGTGTATGGTGAACATCTCGAACCTCGAAACCTGCTCTTTCTCTTGAAAGTCCACCAGGCCCTAGTGCAGATAATCTACGTTTGTGGGTGATCTCAGAAAGTGGATTGGTTTGATCCATGAACTGAGATAGCTGGTTGGTTCCGAAGAATGAATTAATAACTGAGGTTAAAGTTTTGGCATTTACCAAATCAACCGGGGTAAAAATTTCGTTATCACGAACGTTCATTCTTTCGCGAATTGTTCTTGCAATTCTTGAAAGACCAACACCAAACTGACCTGCTAATTGCTCGCCAACGGTTTTAATTCTTCTGTTGGAAAGGTGGTCGATATCATCAACTTCCGCTTTCGAATTCGCCAATTCAATAAGGTGGCGAACGATTGCAATAATATCGTCTTTGGTTAAAACTTCAATATCTTCAGGAATATTAAGGTTTAATTTTTTATTTAATCTGTAACGTCCTACTTCACCTAAAGAATATCTTTGTTCGGAGAAGAAGAGTTTTTCAATAATTCCTCTTGCTGTTTCCTCATCTGGTGGATCTGCATTACGCAACTGACGGTAGATGTATTCTACAGCTTCTTTTTCAGAGTTTGTAGGGTCTTTTTGAAGGGTGTTCTGAATGATTGAGAATTCGTTTGAATTTTCTTTATGAATCAAAATTGATTTCACTCCAGAATCAAGAATTGAATCGATATTGTCTTTTTCAAGAACAGTTTCACGATCCAAGATAATTTCATTTCTTTCGATAGAAACTACTTCACCGGTATCTTCATCTACGAAATCTTCGAACCAAGTATTCAAAACTCTTGCAGCTAAAGTTCTACCTTCTACTTTTTTCAAATTAGCTTTGGTTACTTTAACCTCTTCTGCTAAATCGAAAAGTTGAAGAATATCTTTATCGGATTCATATCCGATAGCTCTTAATAAAGTGGTTAAAGGTAATTTTTTCTTACGGTCGATATACGCATACATCACATTATTGATGTCGGTAGTAAATTCCATCCAAGATCCTTTGAAAGGGATAATTCTTGAATAATACAATTTAGTACCATTCGCGTGATAGGTTTGTCCGAAGAATACCCCTGGCGAACGGTGCAATTGGGTTACGATAACACGTTCTGCACCATTAATAATGAAAGATCCAGATGCTGTCATATAAGGCACAGGCCCTAAATACACATCTTGGATTACGGTTTGGAAGTCTTCATGTTCCGGGTCCGTACAATACAATTTTAATCTTGCTTTTAACGGAACGGAATAGGTAAGACCTCTTTCAACGCATTCATCGATTGAATAACGAGGAGAGTCGACTAAATAATCCAGAAATTCAAGAACGAATTGGTTTCTTGAGTCTGTAATTGGAAAATTTTCTTGAAAAGTTTTAAATAAACCTTCATTTCTACGATCTTCTGGAAGGGTATCTAATTGGAAAAAATCTTTAAAAGATTCCAACTGAACATCCAAAAAATCCGGAGTAATAATTTTCCCCTTTAGAGACGAGAAATTAATTCTTTGATTTTCCTGAGTTTTCGTTTTTGTACTCATAAAATGTTTAGGAAAGGGTTAAAAAATATTTTGGTTTTCACTAAAAAATATCAGAGTAGATAAAAGAGGTAAGATAAAAGAGGAAAGACTACTTATTTTGGCGCTTAAGTTTTTGAAAACGATGAGTTTTTTGTCTTTATTCTTTGTTCTTTATTCTCAAATCTTCTCTAACTGCAACGCCGGTATATCTTTTCACGGAGTAGTGCAAAATATTTTTATTTTTTTTGACGAAATGCACTGAAATACCTATAAACACAAAATCCCTTTCAATTTCTGAAAGAGTTGATCTATTCTATTTACAGGTTAAAAACAATTATTTGCGCCAAAAGAACTGCAAAGATACATCTTTTTTATTAAAAATAAAAATGTTCATTCTAAATTTTAAAAGAATGAAAATAGGTAAGAAACATCAATAAAAAAATCCCCTCGCAATGAGGGGATCTGTATATCATTGAAATTGATACTTATTTCAATTCAACTTCAGCACCAGCTTCTTCAAGTTGTTTTTTAAGTGCTTCAGCTTCGTCTTTGGAGATTCCAGTTTTAACTGGAGAAGGAGCTCCATCAACTACGTCTTTCGCTTCTTTAAGTCCAAGACCTGTAAGATCTTTTACTAATTTAACAACAGCTAATTTAGAAGCACCAGCTGATTTAAGGATTACGTCGAATTCAGTTTTTTCTTCCGCAGCTTCACCAGCAGCACCACCTGAAACTACAACTGCAGCAGCAGCTGGTTCAATTCCGTACTCATCTTTAAGGATAGCAGCTAATTCGTTAACGTCTTTTACTGTAAGGTTTACTAGCGTTTCCGCTAAATTTTTTAAATCTGACATTTTGTAATGTTTTTGTTGATTATGTATTTATTTTTTTGAGTGTAATTATTCAGCAGCAGGAGCTTCACCTTCTGTTGCTTCAGCAGGAGCAGCTGCTTCTTCAGCATTAGCTTCACCTTCTGATTTGTTTTGCAAAGCAGAAACCAAACGTTGGATTGGCGATTGAAGTAATCCGATGATTTCACCAAGCATTTCTTCTTTAGATTTGATGCTTGCCAAAGTATCAAGATTTTCGTCACCCACGTAGAATGTTTCTTGCAAGTATGCAGATTTCAATGCTGGCTTTTCGGCTGCTTTTCTAAAACCTTTGATCAGTTTTGCAGGTCCGTTTGCCGTTTCTGAAATCATCAATACGGAGTTTCCTTTGAATGATTCAAACATTTCAGCAAAATCTACACCTTCAATTTGTTCCATTGCTTTTTGAAGCAATGTATTTTTAACCACTTTTACAGTGATGTTATTTTTGAAAGCCTGTCTTCTGAAATCTGAAGTTTGAGATGCATTCAATCCTTCAAGATCTGCAACGTATACATTTTTTGCATCTTGCAGAAGATCTTTTATTTCTTGTATTGCTACAACTTTTTGGTCTTTTGTCATGTCTCTTTCAGATTTTAGTTTACAGATTTAGTATCAATAGCTACACCTGGGCTCATTGTTGTAGAAAGATAAATGCTTTTTACATACACCCCTTTTGCAGCTGTTGGTTTCATTTTAATTAAAGTCTGAATAAGTTCTTGTGCATTTTCTTTAAGTTTGTCTGCATCGAAAGATACTTTTCCGATTCCAGCATGCACGATACCGTATTTATCTACTTTAAAGTCGATTTTACCAGCTTTTACTTCAGATACTGCTTTACCGATTTCCATGGTAACGGTTCCGGATTTTGGGTTTGGCATAAGACCTCTTGGTCCTAAAATTCTACCCAATGGTCCTAATTTCCCCATTACTGCTGGCATTGTAACGATAACGTCAACATCTGTCCAACCTTCTTTAATTTTCTGAAGATATTCATCAAGACCTACATAATCTGCTCCAGCTTCTTTTGCTTCAGCTTCTTTATCTGGTGTTACTAAGGCCAAAACTCTTACGTCTTTACCTGTACCATGAGGAAGAGAAACTACACCTCTTACCATTTGGTTTGCTTTTCTTGGGTCTACCCCTAAACGAACAGCGATATCTACGGAAGCATCAAATTTTGCAGTATTCACTTCTTTTACAAGAGCAGAAGCTTCATCAAGATTGTAGAATTTTCCTTTCTCTAATTTGCTTAACGCTTCTTTTTGTTTCTTTGTCAATTTTGCCATTTCTTCAATTTTTACGCGTTAGCCGGTTTAGTTCCTGTTACTTTTAATCCCATAGAACGAGCTGTTCCAGCGACCATACTCATTGCAGAATCCAATGTGAAGCAGTTTAAATCTCCCATTTTATCTTCAGCAATTGTTTTTACTTGATCCCAAGATACAGATCCCACTTTGTTACGGTTAGGTTCACCAGAACCTCCTTTAATTTTAGCAGCACCCATAAGTTGAACCGCAGCAGGAGGAGTTTTAATAACGAATTCAAAAGATTTGTCTTCGTACACTGTAATTACTACAGGTAAAACTTGGCCTGGCTTATCTTGAGTTCTTCCGTTAAATTGTTTACAAAACTCCATGATGTTCACCCCTGCTGAACCCAAAGCTGGACCTACTGGTGGAGAAGGGTTGGCAGCGCCACCTTTCACCTGAAGTTTTACCATTTTAAAGACTTTCTTAGCCATTTTAAATTTTTTAAATTTTGAATATAAATGAGTTTGGAAGCATTTATTATTCAGCAGGTTGCATCACTCACATTTCGCGAACCCACTTTTCGGATTGCAAAAGTATGAATATTTTCCGGAATAACAAATACCTAAGTTATTAAATTTCAGAATTAAAAAGAAAATACAAGCAAGTTGAATGGATAAATCAAAAAAACAAAATGAGGATAATCACTCACCAAAAAAAACTTTCAATTCTACACAAACTGCTTCTTTTCTGCAAAATGAATTTTGGTTAGAATCAAAAAAACTAATATCTATAGCATTTTTCAAAAAAAAACGTATTGATGATTAGTGAGCAAATTTATTTTATGTTGTAACTAATATGATTTAAAATGATTGTATTTTTCCAAAGTAAATTCAATAAAAAAGAATTAAAAAAAAGCCACTCTACTTGAGCGGCTTTATATTTTTATCGTACTTATTTCGATTATCCAACTTTTTCTACTTGCATAAAGCTAAGTTCCATTGGTGTTTTTCTACCGAAAATAAGGACTGATACTTCAAGCTTTTTCTTGTCTTCCAAGATTCTTTCAACAGTACCATTAAATCCATTAAATGGTCCATCAATAACTTTTACATTTTCGCCAACCATATATGGGATTGCCATATCCACAGCAAATTCTGATAATTCGTCGGCTTTACCAAGCATTCTATCTACTTCTGCTTTACGCATCGGTACAGGATCTCCGCCTTTGGTTAAACTTAAAAAGGAAATTACACCTGGAAGATTCTTAATAATGTGCGGAATTTCACCAATTAAATTAGCTTCAACCATTAAATATCCAGGATAAAAAGGTTTTTCTTTAAGTGTTTTTTTTCCGTTACGGATTTGAATTACCTTCTCCATCGGAATTACCACTTGGGTAACATACGATTCGAAACCAAGACGTTTCATCTCGTTCTCGATGTAGTTTTTCACTTTATTTTCTTGTCCGCTGATGGATTTCAGCACATACCATTTCAATTCACTCATCGCTATAAAATTTAATTAAATAGGTTGATAAAAATGGACAAGATATTCGCGATTGCTTTACTAAATAAAGTATCGATTCCAAAAGTAAATAGAGCCAGAATTACAGTAGCCACCGTAACTACAATCGTTGAAGATTGTAGATCAGGCCACTTTGGCCATTCTACTTTGTTTCTGAATTCGTTGTAAGAACCTTTTAAAAAGTCAACTAAGCTCATAATTAATTTTTGCACGGGCACAAGGATTCGAACCCTGATCAACGGTTTTGGAGACCGGTATCCTACCATTGGACGATGCCCGTAGTTAAAAGCTTCCGAAAGTGTTTCCTAACGGAAGCTTTTTATTTATTTTTTAGACGTAAAGTCTTGAATTAGTCGATGATTTCAGTTACCTGACCTGCACCTACTGTTCTACCACCTTCTCTGATTGCAAATCTAAGACCTACGTTAAGAGCGATTGGTTGAAGCAACTCAACAGTAATAGTTAAGTTATCCCCTGGCATTACCATTTCTACACCTTCTGGTAAGAAGATTTCACCTGTAACGTCAGTAGTTCTTACATAGAACTGAGGACGGTATTTGTTGTGGAATGGAGTGTGACGACCTCCTTCTTCTTTAGAAAGGATATAAACCTCTGCTTTGAATTTTTTGTGTGGAGTTACAGATCCTTGTTTAGCGATAACCATACCTCTTTTGATATCGGTTTTTTCAATACCTCTTAACAACAAACCTACGTTATCACCAGCTTCACCTCTATCAAGGATTTTACGGAACATTTCTACCCCAGTTACAGTTGATGTTAATTTTTCATCACCCATACCTACGATATCTACTGGATCACCAGTGTTGATTACCCCAGCTTCGATACGTCCTGTTGCTACAGTACCACGACCAGTAATTGAGAATACATCTTCAATTGGCATCAAGAATGGCTTATCTTGATCTCTTACTGGTTGCTCGATCCAAGTATCAACAGCAGCCATAAGTTCTTCAATTTTTTCCACCCATTTTGGTTCTCCGTTAAGACCACCAAGAGCAGAACCTTGGATTACAGGAGAGTTATCTCCATCATATTCATAAGTAGAAAGAAGATCTCTTACTTCAAGCTCAACAAGCTCAAGAAGTTCAGCATCATCAACCATATCTACTTTATTCATGAAAACAACAATTCTTGGTACGTTTACCTGACGGCAAAGAAGAATGTGCTCTCTTGTTTGTGGCATTGGACCATCAGTTGCAGCAACCACAAGGATTGCTCCATCCATTTGTGCAGCACCAGTTACCATGTTTTTTACATAGTCGGCGTGACCAGGACAGTCTACGTGAGCGTAGTGTCTGTTTTCAGTTTCATACTCGATGTGAGCAGTGTTAATAGTAATCCCTCTTTCTTTTTCTTCTGGAGCAGAGTCAATAGAAGAGAAATCTTTCTTTTCAGCTAGACCTTTATCTGACAATACTTTAGAAATAGCAGCAGTCAAGGTAGTTTTACCATGGTCAACGTGACCAATGGTACCAATGTTCAAGTGCGGTTTGTTACGATTAAACGTTTCCTTTGCCATGATTTTAAATTATTTGTTTTTTATTAATTATTTTAAAATTTCGGTCTGCAAATATAGTGAAATTTTATATATGATAAACTTTTTATCAAAAAAACTTTTTAGATAGATATACAAATATTTACGAACTGGATATTCACCAAACCAATAATGCAAATTTACATATTATTTTTCAAGCGTAATCCTACAATTACTCATAAAATAAGGTTAATTATTTGAACAATAAAAATTCGCCACATTTTCTTCTTTCTTTCTATCCTCTATGAAAGCACGAAAGTAATTTAATGTACATATGATAAAACTAAAATGTTCATTGAGCTATTTTGAAGGACATACAATTATTCACGTGGTAATCCGATAAAATAAATATTTCGTAGAATTACTGAACCCCTAAGCCATGAACATCGGATCAAGAACAATTCTTGAGAAATATTTTCAGGGAAAATCAACCAATCTTCTGCATGCTTTCTCTCTCCCCAAGTTTTGAACTCACTGATTTTATTTTTGTATTGACGTTGGAATTTCTTTCCATTAACGCCATACATTTCGGCTATTGTTTTGCAATCTAAGGGTTTAGTATCGGCTGATTTCTTTTAAAAAAGACGCAAAATCTGTCGTCATGCGAGTTCCTTTTGCGATTAAATTCCAATCTCTTTGAAGAACTTCATTGGTTTCTTTATCTATCCACCGACAACGTTTGATGTGGAGTTTAACATATTTTCCTGTTAATGGAAAGTCCTCAATGGTAATACTGGGTAAAAAACCTTTGGAGTGGAATTGCCTGTTTTGATACTCTTCGGGAATACTAATTTTTTCTTCAAACTCTATGTGAAGAAGTTCTTCTCCTTCTTCAAAAGCTTTGATGATGTCAAAATGTTCTACCAAATATTCTGGAAGCAAGAGCTTCAATAAATCCTCTGTTTTCATCCATGCAAAAATAAACTTATCGAATTCCCTCCACAACTTTTAAACTTGATCCCTTTAAACTTGATCTGTTTTAATTCTTCCAATAGAATAGAAAAGATAAGAAAATAAAAAATCTCTCAGTAAACACTGAGAGACTTAAGAGCCAACGATGAGATTTGAACTCACGACCTCTTCCTTACCAAGGAAACGCTCTACCCCTGAGCTACGTCGGCAATTCGAAAAAAAAATCACATCCAAATTATGTTGGTGTGATTTTTTTTGAGCGGAAGACGGGGGTCGAACCCGCGACATTCAGCTTGGAAGGCTGACGCTCTACCAACTGAGCTACTTCCGCATTTTTTGTTTCCAAAAGTTGTTGGTAACGGTTTGCAAATTTAAACATATTTTTTGAATTTGCAAATTTTTATTTATAAAATGTGGGGAGAGCAGGATTCGAACCTACGAAGCCGAAGCAACTGAGTTACAGTCAGTCCCATTTAGCCACTCTGGAATCTCCCCAATTTTACAAAAATGAGCCTCCTGAGGGATTCGAACCCACGACCCCGAGATTACAAATCACGTGCTCTGGCCAACTGAGCTAAGGAGGCAAATAGATTTCAAAAGAACTTCTTTATTCCCTTTTTGCGAGTGCAAATATGAGACTGTTTTTTGAAATCTACAAGTTTTTTGCAAGTTTTTTTTAATTTCTTGCAAGATTATTTTTTACGCCATTTCTTTTTTCTTGATTAACAGCTTCTTAGCAGTATCAGCGCAAAGATCTAAACTTTCCTCAAAACTGGCGGAAGTTTTCTTTACAACAATATCATCCCCTGGTACAACCAAACGGATCTCTGCGGTTTTATTTTCTTTAGCAGTTGTATTTTCTTTTTTCAATGTAACTTGACATTCGATAATTTTATCATAAAAAGTGTCTAGCTTACTGATTTTTTTGTTTAGATAATCTTCTAGAGGTTCATGTGGTGTTAACCCCAAGGACTGAACGGTAATTTTCATAATGATTAAAAATTTTACGTTAAACATAGGAAGCTTCTTCAGCTTCCACCTTCTTTTTTTGAGGCTCTTGGATGAGCGTTGTTTAAAACTTTCTTCAATTGTTCTATATTGGCATTCGTGTAAACCTGAGTACTCGCAAGCGAAGAATGTCCTAAAATCTTTTTTACCTTAGAAATTTCAGCCCCATTTTCTAAAACATGCGTTGCAAACGTATGCCGTAGAATATGAGGGCTTATTTTCTTTTTCACACTGGTAAGACCAAGATAGGTATTTACAACTGAATAGACAAATTTCTCTCCCAATTTTTTACCTCTTTTACTGAGAAAAAAATAAGGTTCACTTGAATTTTGGAGTCGTATTTTAAATTGGTAATGCTGCAAAATAGAAGACAGATTTGCAGCAATAGGCAGCACACGTTCTTTATTCCCTTTACCATGAATCTTCATTTGCATCCCGGAAAAATCCACATCTTGATAAAGCAAATTACAAAGTTCCGCCTTACGCATTCCCGTTTGATACAGCGTTTCAATAATAGCCCGCTCTAAAGAATGCTCTTCATCATTTTTAAGAATTGTTTCAACTTCCAACATCTCTTCTCTGGAAAAAGGAGTTTGCTTTTCTGGATAAAACTTTAATGAACTTATATTTTCAACCGGAGAAATAGCGATTTCACCTATTTTTAAATAAAACAGAAAAAAACTTCTTAACGAAGAAATTTTACGATTAATACTTCGCTTAGAAAGGCCTTTCTCACTAAGGTCCACCATGAAGTTTCTTATCATTTTCTTATCTGCCTTAAGCACATCTTCACTTCCTTCTTTATCGATCAAAAATGCATGGAAATCGGTTAAATCTTTCCAATAACTTTCAATAGTATGTTGGGAATACCTTCGCTCTACTTGAATATAATCTAAAAACTTTTCAATCATGATAAAAAACAAAAAATCACTTTCCAAATATATGAATTTGGAAAGTGATTAAATCGTATTATAAATAAAAGAAGTAGCTTAAGCCTGCTCTTCTTTGCTTAAAAGTCTTTGCTTATGAGCTGCTTTTAATTTTCCTTGTCTTAAAGTTACAGAAGGTTTCAAAAACTGCTGTCTTGCTCTTAATTTACGAACAACACCTGTTTTGTCGAATTTTCTTTTATACTTTTTAAGCGCTCTATCGATAGACTCTCCGTCTTTTACTGGAATTATTAACATATTTTACATCTCATTTTGGATTGCAAAAATAGAAATATTTTTCAATTCAGCCAAATTATTTTCTGATTATTAAAAACATATGAGTTTAAGCGACCTATCAATAGCTAACGAATCATTCGTTGCGATTCAATTATTGAAGAGCATTACAAGTAGTCAATCAAATCTATTTTTCTGATTTACAGGTATTAATAATATAAAATACTGGAATTCATCAGAAAATTTAAATACACTTTGTTTTCACTAAATAAAAGAAAGCATTACCATTTGTTGGTCGATTAAAATAAAAAACGCTTTCAAAAATTTTTAAAATTCAGTATATTGCTGTTTGAATTCTCGTTATGAAAGAGCAATATACCGTTATTAATGCCTCAGCAGGATCAGGCAAAACCTATACTTTAGTACAGCGTTTGTTAACGCTTTGTTTACAAAACCCAAATCAGCCAGATGCGATTAAACATATTCTCGCCTTAACATTTACCAACAAGGCCGCCAACGAAATGAAAAGGAGAATTTTGGAATGGTTAAAAGCATTTTCTGATCCAAATTCATATCAGCAGAATAAAGATCTTGAGAATATTCATCAAAAACTGAAAACTCAGGGAATCCATATTGGGATCGATCAATTGCATGAAAGATCGAAAAAAGTTCTCGATTTTGTACTTCACCACTATTCTACTTTAAATATTGGGACGATTGATAAGTTTAACTCGCGATTAGTTCGTAGTTTTTCGTATGAACTTGGTTTAGCGCAAAACTTTAATCTGGAAATCCAAGCCGATCCTTTTATTAATGAAGCTGTAGATAAAATGTTGGACGAAGTGGGAACCAACGAAACCATTTCTGACGCATTTATGGACTTTGTAAATTACAGCTTAGATAATAACGAGCGCGTAAACCTTAACCAAGCACTTTACAATTCCGCCAAAGAATTTGTGCAGGATAAACATTACTTTCAATTAACGGATAACAAAGATTTTACTTGGAATTCTTACGAAAAATCTAAGCAAAAACTTCGAAAAGATATTCAAGATTTAAAACAGGAGAATATTGGAATCGTGACTTCTTGCATTGAACTTATGCAAGAAAAAAACTTGGAAATTGCAGATTTTGCGGGCGGAAATACAAATGGTATCGCAAAATTTTTCTCGAAGATGGAAGAATTTTATCAGGGTAATATTGTAAAATTTCCTTTTCCCACGAATGAGGAAGGCGCATTGAAAACCTTTTTAAAAGGATCCTCAACAACAGGCAAAAAACGAGAAGACGAAATATTGGAAATTTTAGATTTTTTGTTAGAAAGAAGGAGAAAAATTATTCACAATTATATTATTAGTCAAAAGAAGGAGAAAATCCTCCGCGCCATTCTTCCTTTAAAAGTGAACAAAGAAATTCAAGATAAATTAGCCGAAATTGAAACTGAAAACGATCTTGTTCTACTTTCAAAATTCAATGTAATGATCCATGAGAATTTGCGAGACGAACCTTCTTCATTCATTTATGAAAAAGTAGGAACCCAATTTTCGCATTACTTTTTTGATGAATTTCAAGATACTTCCCAACTGCAATGGCAAAACTTTTTACCGCTTCGCGACCACACAATTAGCTCCGAAAACACCACTTTTACATTAGTTGGCGATCCAAAGCAAAGCATTTATCGCTTCCGAGGTGGCGACAGCACCATGATGCTGAACATTATACAAGGGAAAGAAAATGCACCCATAAAAGCGCATGTAGAATTGTTAGATACCAATTGGCGAAGCTCGAAAAATATTGTAGATTTCAATAATAAATATTACAATTTTTTATCCCATCACGTACATGAAGAACATGCTGATATTTTCGGGAAAGATGCGCAGCAAAAGGCAAATGCTGATTATGAAGGTCGTGTGAAAATCAATCTTATTGAGCAAGCTACTCGAACTATTTATTATGAAGAAGTTGCCGCAAAAATGATCGAAAACATTCAAGAGTGTTTACAAAATGGCTTCTCTTTTTCAGACATTACGATTTTATGCCGTGACAACACCGATATTTTTAAATTCTCTCAATTGTTGGGCGGGAAAAAAATAATCAAAAACGGATTCGAAATCGCCATAAAAACCATTTCAGATAAAGGACTAACACTGGAACTTTCGCCAACAATTTTAGCAACGATCGCATTTTTACGATGGAAGCAAAATCCCAAAAACCAGCAATTTTTGGTAAAAATGATGTACCAATTGCAGAATTCAGGAAGAATTACCATTAGCGATTTCTCAAAAGAAATGCTCACAATCATCGAGATCAAAAACCAAGCTGATCAAGAACGTTTTATACAAGATGAATACGGAATCAAACTTATGCAAACGGAAATTCCGCATCTTAATTTGTACAATTATATTGAATATTACATTCAAGAATTTTCAGTAATTGGCGCTGAAACCGATTATTTGTTGAACTTTTTAGAAATGCTCTATAACTTCAGTCAAAACAGCGTATTCACATTAAAAGATTTCTTGAAATATTGGGATGAAGAAGCACACGAAATTAGCATTCAAACCTCTGAAAGTATCGATGCCATACAGATTATGACCATTCACAAAGCAAAAGGTTTGGAGTTTCCTGTGGTTTTTATTCCGTTGCAAAACAGTAATAAAGATGGCAAATTTTCCGGATGGATTTCTGCGGAGGATGATGAAGTTTCATCGGTAATTGTTTCTCCTTTTAGTAAAGATTTAGAAATCTACGATGAGGGAATGTTGGCATTTAACCAAGAACATATTTACCAAAACAAAATCGATCGGTTCTGCTTGCAATATGTGGCCACAACGCGTGCCGTTGAACAAATGTTTCTTTACATCGAGAAGCCCACGAGCAAAACCAATTACTTAGAATTATTTGATTTTGTAACTCAACGCCAACATACACTTTTTGCATCAGAAGAAGAAAAACCAGATTCATTTGATTTTTTTGAAATTGATGAAGAAAAGGTTAAAAAACAGAAAAAAATTAAAAATCAGAATTCCGATACGCAAACTCAGAAAATTGAAACATTAGAAAGATTGCACGAAAAAGTAGGAGAAATTAAAATTGCAACACCTTCCAAGAACTATCAAGAGCGCATAAAAACTGTTCGAGAAGGGATTTTCACCCATGAAATTCTATCAAAAATTAAAACGGAAAACGATATTGAACTTGTATTAGAAAGTTACGTTCTCGAAGGCACAATTACTGTTACCGAGAAAGAGAACATTTTGCAAAGAATAAAAAGCGTAATAACCGATCCAAAATATCAGCCATTTTTTACTGATGGCTTAAAAGTTTTTAACGAACAAGAAATTATGATTAATGATCCCTCGCAACGCGAAGTTTACCGGCCAGATCGCTTAATTGAAACAGAAAATGGTTGGATTATTATCGATTTCAAAACGGGAAAGGAAACTGAAAAATACGAGAAACAAATTGCAAATTATAAAGCCGCTTTGGAAAAAACCGGAAGAAAAGTAATTCAAACAGAATTGATTTATCTATAAGAAAAAAGCTCCTCTAAATCGGGAGCTTTATTTTAAACTAAGAACTTCGTTTACTGTTTAACAACGGTAACAACCTGCCCTTCTAATTTTGTAATATTATCGTATATCTGCGTAAATGCAGTATAATACTCCTTCGGAAAATTAACCTCATTATGGTTGACTGTTGTCGTCACGGTTAAGGAATTCCCTTCTTGTTTTACCACATACGAATATTGAATTGCGCTATCATCAGTTCTGAATTTTTTGGATTTCGGAACATCTGAAAAAACATATCCTTCAGGAATTGTAATGGTAACCGTTTTAATTTTAGCACTTTTCGTACGAAATTCAAGAGGCCCTTTTCGGGTTTGACTTTGATTAAATGAGTGGTTTTTAGTATACAAAAACAATAAAGGATTAAAAACCATCTTGTTACCGATAACATCAACGAAGGAATCGGCGTCAAAATCAAAACTAGTTTCAAAATCATTATCCACATTTCCTGATTTTAAATTATTGAAAGGAAACGTATATCGATCTTTGTATTGCTTTTCAAAATCTTGGCGATTACTACTGTATTCCTCTTCCACCATTACCGAATACAAATTGGTATCTCGGTCTGCAAAATGACCTTGAAAAGTTCCTTCAGGCGACATCGTAGCATCAACGGTAAGAAAGGTTTCACTTACATCAGGATACGTTATATTTAACTCAACAGCTTGGTTGTCCTTTACTAAAATCCCATTATTATTCAGCGCTTGCGGATCAATCATATTCAGTTTAGTTCGCTTCTTCGTTGCATCCAACAGCACTAATTTACCCTGATCTTCATAAGCTGCAACTACGAAATTCAGTTGCTCCAAACTTGGACTGTACGACAATAACGAACCCCTATTAATAGTAGACATCACCACTGGATTTGCATTAATATTTGCATTTCTAAGCAACATTGTTAAAAGCAGATTAATTTCTGCGGCATTCCCAATTTTTGTATTGAGTAAATTTCGAATTCCTTTATCCGTAACCACATCGTAATCTTTATTAAAAGTATAGTTTTTCTGTACGAAAGAAAGAATCGCCTTTGCTCTTTCGTTTTGGTTCAAAATTGAAGTAATCTCTTTTGGAAGTACATCTTTTACCGCGTTTTGCTTCTTTAACTGTTCTCCAAAATCCTCGTGTTTGTTTAAAATACCTCCAACATCATTCCAAGAAGTGGCGTACGACTTAAATTCATTCCCAATAAAAGTAGAATTTAATTCAGCTCTAAAAGACGTTCTAAAATTATTATTGTTTAGAACAAAATCTTCATCTTTATAAGATGGAACATTTTCGTATGCAAAACGATACACTTGATAATCGCCACCGTAAATCAATTTTTCGCTAACATCGCGATGTGTCGGTGCTAAATCCCCTTTAAAATTAATATTATAACCTAAAGGTTTCGGTGAATCAAAAACATATTCCACATAGCGAACAGGAACTTGATCTTCAATATAAATTCGAGGCGTAGACCATAAAAAAGGAGTAACAACATTGTATCGGAATTCCACAACAGAACCATCCTTCACATTGGGAAATGCAAATTTTGTAATGGTATATTGTTTATTTTCTTTCGATTTAAATTTGGAATCATTTGCCACTTTGGTTTCAGAAATTTTTCCATTTTCTAAATTGTAGGTATACGCTTTTAAAGATGAAAGCACTTCTCTGGAGCCCTTTCCGTTATCATACAATTGAATTTCATGATCTAAATAACGGCTCGCATTATCTTTATTATAAATCTTCACCCGATCGATGACCTCGGTATACATACTTCCGTTATAATCAATCCTGTAGTGATAGGATCGGTAAAGCACTTCTGCGGCAGCTTCGGGATCAGAAACACATTTTTTACTTTCCAAATCCTCTTTGCTTAATTTGGTTTCATTCAGAAATTTATGCTGTGAGAAAGCGAATGATGAACAGAAAAAAACGAATAGAATTAGTAGATTTTTTATCATGGTTTAGTAATTAATATCTTGGTATTGTCGGCATTTGCTATTTTTCTTGTAAAAGCTACAAAATCATTGTACTTTTCTTTGGGATACAAACCTTTATTTACCGTTACAATTCGGTTAACTTTAAGTTTCGATCCAACAAGTTCATAGTCAATTTTGTATGATCCAAATTCGGATTTGAATTCAGAAGAAGTTGGAATCTCTGTAAATTGAAAACCTTCCGGTGCAGCATATTCAATTTGAAAATCGTTTTGGTAAGGAAATGAAATTTCAAAAGGCAGCACGCGTTCCTCATTGCTTACCAATGCTGTAGTTTCTGAAAAAGGAACCACCGGAAAAAATAAATCGGATCCTAGTTTTTTTGAAAAATCACGAGTGGTGAGATTTAGTTCGTAAGATATTTCAGCTTTATCACGATTATTAACTAAATTTTTTACCGCGATATCGGAAATTTTTAAATGATAATACTCTTCTTTTAGCCGATCATTAAGCTGCTCATTCTTCAATGATGTTAAATACAAATTTCCATCGTATTGCCCACCTGTAAATAAAAGATTAAGCGTTCCTTTCATGCCTAAATCTTCTGTAAGTTGAATTTTAGCATCTAAAACCTCGCGACTTTGTTGAGGAAGATAAACTGGAGTATTTACAATTTCGATCCCGTTTTCTTTTACTAATGCCACATTTCGGTTATGGCTGGTGTAAAAAAGATGGTTGAATGCAACCTTTTGATTGGTGTTTTCGAGCCAAATATTTCCATTTTCCGTGGGAACCATCAGCACAGCATGATTTCCATTTAGTTCCGGAAAATTCGCATCAAATGTTTGTTCGGTTCTGCCATCATAAATAACCGCATAATATGCAGGAATTCCCGCTGCTGAAAGCAAAGTGCGCATATAATTGGTGAGCGCTTTACAATCGCCATAGCCTTTTTGTGAAACTTCGTTTGCGGGCATCGGCTTCCATCCGCCAATTCCCATAGAAATCAGCACATATCGTGTTTTATCTTGCATATACTGATACAACTTTTTCACTTTGTCTTCTGTAGTACCGGTAAGATTTAACGCTTGTACCTCCTGTTGAATCTGTGGTGTAATCTGAGAAACCGGCTCAATAAGTTTGCTGTAATACCATTTCCCGAAATCATCCCACGTAGCCAGATCGCCCTGATTTCCTTCTAACGTAAATCGCTCAGGAGAAAGTTCAACTTTCGGAACAAGAACCGCTATTGTTGGAGCTAATGATTCTTTTTTTAATGCTGGAATATGAGAATATTGATAGGTGGTGGTGTTTCCCTCTTGCGTTTTAGCGACCTTCCCAAGTGCATTGTCCGAAATTTTTTCTCTAACTTTAATTCCACTCGTATTATTAATCGTGTAACTGGTATTTTGTACAGAGACATTGTAATCCGAAAAAGGCATAAATGTACCGAAACCTATGGTATTCGAAGTATTAACTTCGTAGCTTGACTCGATGGTGAAAGGGTAAGAAGTGCTGTTAATTTTCAATAACAATACACGATCATCCACATATAGTGCATTACTTTGGTTATTGGTAAAATCTGAAAAATCTTTTTTAGAATAACTTTTAATTTTTTTACCCAAAAGATTGTACACATTCACTTTAATATCGCTTACGCGGTAATTGGGACTGTAAGGGATGGCAATTGTTGAGTAAAGATCTGCAGATTTATCCAAAAGCGTTACCACTCTTTTCCTGGTAATCGACATATCGTTAATCGATTTAAAAGTAAAAACATCGTGATCCTCACGAATAACAACCGATGCGTTGGTTTTTAAATCTTCGGGAATATCCAAGGAAGAATATTGTGCAAATACTGATGATGCGAAAAGCACCATCAGCAAAAAATAGGTTTTAATCATTATTGTTTTATTCGGTTGCGTTAGGCGCAAAAACACGTTGCGCTAACTCTTGATCAAAAAGGTAGAGCGCTGAAGGGTTTTCGCTTACCATTTTTATTTTGGTAACCAATTGAGACGCGTTTGCTTCTTCCTCCACCTGTTCGTTTACAAACCATTGAAGAAACGAAACCGTTGCAAAATCGCCTTCTTCGTTTGCGGTTTTTAAAATATTGAAAATACTTCTGGTTACTAATCTTTCATGTTCCAAAGCTTTTTGAAAAATATCGGTTGCATTTTCAAACTGGTGCGGCGGTTGAGGAATCTCGCCCATGATAATTTCTGCACCAACATCGTTTAGGTAATCGAACATTTTATCAGCGTGCATTAATTCTTCCTTACTTTGAACTCTAAAATAGTTGGCAATTCCATCTAAATCTCTTGCGGAAAACCATGCAGACATTGAAAGATAATATTGTGCTGCATATTGCTCTTTGGCAATTTGCGCATTCATTAATTCGGCAATTTGTGTACTAATCATAATTGTATAAATTTAATAATATTTGCGAAAATAAAAAAATGCGGAATAAAAATTCCGCACTCCCAAAAAATATATTATCGAGCTATTTTGTTTCCGCTTCAAGTTGCGGCTTTATCGTCTCTTTAAATGATTTTTTACCTTTCAACTTACTTAATTTTTCTTTTCTTTTCCTTTCTTGATATTGCTGAAATTTATCATATTGTTCCGCTGATAAAATTTCTTTCACATCAGCATCACGTTCTCTTTTCGTTGCCTGCATTTTCTTCATTTGTTCTGTATTTTGCTCTTTACGAGCTTGCCGCAAAGCTGCCATTTCTTCCCTTCTTTTATCATTTGCAGCTCGTAGTTTTACGACTTGATCGTCCGAAAGTGAAAGTTCAGTTTTTAATATTTTAATTTCATTTTCAAAATACTCAGAACGAGGTTGCACTGCCTCTTTTGTAGAGACCGAAGGCGTTTGTTCTTGTGCCATCGCAAAGCCTCCGAACGCGATAATGGCAAAACTTACTATTATTTTTTTCATTGTAATTGTTTTAAAGTGATGATGAAACACGCGCATTAAAAATACATTTTCATTATGATTAAAAATCGGAAAAATTCGTCTAACGACTTACTAATCTTTGTCCAGAAATTCTACTATTTTGTTCAGATTTGGATCGACTTGGACTAACCGATTTTTGGGAAGATCTTTCAGTTGATCTTTGTTGAGGAGATGAACTTCTGAAACCATCCGAAGAATTACTTCTTGATCTTTCCGTAACTCTAGGAATTTGATTATTTCTTTGTTGCGATTGGGCACTTCTCATCCCATTATTTGAATTTCGATTTTCCAAAATTTTTGGACCAGAAGTATCTCTCATCGCACCGCTTCTTGTTCCGCTTCTGAAACCAGAATCTCTTTCATTTCTTATTCCAGAATTATTTCGGTTCGGAACTGAACTTCTAAATCCTTCATTTCGATTATTCCAATTTCCATTAGCGCCTGATCTTGGGGAATTTTTAAATCCAAAATCTTGACGTCGTGGACTGTAAAAATAACCATTATTTCGGTGATACACATTGCGATTAATATGGTAAATGTTAATATTTATATTTCTATACCTTGCGCTTATAAAAACCGAAGGAGAATAATGGCGAGCACGATAATTTTGCCAGTAAACAACCGGACTATACCCTCCGTAATACGTATTTTGGTATACACCGAAAACACTTGGTCCTAAAATTCTTTCCAACGCATAAAATCGATCATAATACCAACGATCCGGGTTATAGCGATAATATTCATTCCACATGGCATAAGAAGCATACATTGAATTTAAATACATAATTTGCTCCACTTGCCAAGGTGCTAAGCGAAATTGCACAAAAAGACGATTCCAGTTTACACCATCAATACTGCGTCTATAGTCATTGTAAGAGTTTCGATAGTAATCGTCGGCATAATAATCAGACGGATATTCGTAATAATAATCATCCGGGAAATAATACTGATCATCATCATCTCCATAATATTCATTATTGGAATATGGATCCCCATTTCCTGATGGATAGTAATCTTGATATGTTTGCGCAGATGCTATTGAAGACAGAACAACAAAGGTTCCCAATATAATTTTTCTCATCTCTCAAAATTTTAAGGTTTCAAACAATTTCCATTCCGAAAATCTGATACTTGGATGCGAGAAAAAAAAAGAAGTTAAATCCGAAAATTCAACTTCTTAACAATTTATTAAGAAATGCTAAACTAAAACCTTCTACTTCCTTCCAGAATCCGTAATCCAAGATGCTATTTTAGCATTAAAGCCATCTTTTTGCAGCAAATCTTCTATGGTAAGATGCATTCTGTAACGCCAATAATGTGGGAAAACGGCAGGATTATTAATTCTTTCATTGTCCTTATTCGGGTTCAGAAGATGTTCATCGGTCGCCAAAAATTCTTGAATTGGAAAAATCGCCAACATTGCTTCATTATACAAATGTTGCTTCATAATGATTTCCGAAAGTTGAGGATGCAATTCCCAAGGAGCGGTACCTTGTTGATTCAACTGATGATTAAAATATTGCTGAGAAAGCGACCAATCTTCTTGCCACCATTGGCGCAAAGTAGAACTATCGTGCGATGATGCTGTAACTACGTTAAGGTAACTTGCATCTTTAGGATTATACCACAAAATATTTTCCGAAGGCATACGCTGAACCTTCAAAGCGGTAATACCAAGACGATCCATTACCACAGGAACACAATCCGGAACCAATCCCAAATCTTCGCCACAAATTAACATTTCTGTAGAATTTAGAATTACAGGAAGTTTTTCCATTGCGGAATGATACCAAAGATGATCCTGACGTTCGAAGAAATAATTGAGGTACAATTGATACACCGATTTTTTCTCCCAATCCGACAAATACTGATAGGAATCGGTTTTATGAACATTAAATCTTGGATGATAAACCGTTTCGCCATCAAGCTTCTCTTCCAAAAAGAGAACATTTGCAGCCAACGTAATTAATTTTTCTTCCGCCCACGGATGTGGATTTTCATCGAAATAGGTTCGCAATTTTCGTTGTGTATCAAATTCATCTTTAAATGAATACGTACCATCGAAGTGATTGTTCATAAATTGCTGGTGAATCGCCTCTCTTTCATCGCCGAAATAATTCCATAAAATTTGATCATTGATGTAAGGTTTACAATAACGATTCGCAGTAAAAGGAATCCCTCTTTGCTGGAACTCGTTTTCGGTTACCGGAATTGCAGGATAAAAATAGCCCAAAATACCTTGCGTTGCAGAATAAGGAATTCTCCAAATGCGGAAAAAGCCTAATATATGATCGATTCGCATTGCATCAAAATACTGCTCCAATGCTTTGAAACGGTTTTTCCACCATTGGTAACCATCTGCTTTCATGGCTTCCCAATTATAGGTTGGGAATCCCCAATTTTGCCCTAAATCTGTAAATTGATCTGGCGGTGCTCCAGCTTGAAAATCCATCCCAAACAATTCAGGTTCTTTCCACGCTTCCACGGAATGTCGATAAATACCAATTGGCAAATCACCTTTTAAAGAAATCCCTAACTGATGCGCATAATCTACGGCATCTTTAAGTTGCAAATGAAGTTGATATTGAACCCAAGCATGCAGCATAGACTCGCTAAAATCTTTGCTTTTCTCTGAGAAAAAAGATTTAATTTTTCCAGGAATATATTTTTTATGCGTTTTCCATTGGCTAAAATCAGGAGTTTTATATTTATCGCGTTGCACACAAAATGCAGCATAAGGCAAAAGCCAATCTTCGTTTTCTTTAATGAATTTTTTAAAGTTTCTGTCTTTTAAAATTTCATCTTTACTCGCTGAAAAAATTGCTTTAACGTATTTCCATTTTGAAGCGATTACCCTTTCATAATCAATAAGTTCAAGTGAATTTAAGTTATCTTTCTCAGTTTGAAATTCCGTACTTAAATCGGCAGGGATTTTAAAATCAAGCGCTTCGATAGAAAGATACGCAGGATGGAGTGCATATACAGAAATAGCTGCGTAGGGATATGAATCTGTCCAAGAATAATTCGCTGTTGTATCGTTGATCGGAAGAATCTGAATAATTCCCAAATCTGTTGCTTTAGCCCAATCTGCTAAAAGCTTAACATCTTGAAACTCGCCAATTCCAAAACCATTTTGCGAGCGGATCGAAAACACCGGTACAGCAACACCTGCAGCATGATACAATTCAAAAGACTTGAAACGGAAAAAATGGTCTGCTTTAATCTGCAAAACATTTGGATCACTATTCGGTGCTGCCCAACGATTTTCGCCATATTCCACATCGAAAACTTCTCCTGTTTGCACATCCATTAATCCATATTTGTAATGGATAAATTGTTTTTCGGGAATTTCCACAGCGACTTCCCAAACTCCAAAATCCGTTTGGTTCAATGGTATGGTTCGCAAATATTCCCAATTGCCAAGGGATTGCGTATCGCCAAGGAGCACAACGCGCCATTGCGGATGATAAATTGGTGCTTCTATTCTAAAAAGGTGCGTATGTTTTTTTAAAACGGAAACCTTTTCTAACTCAACACCAGAAAATTTATTTTTTAAAATTTTATTCTTAAGATAATTTTCAGGGAAATTCTTAAGATTCCAAACGTCGAAAATTTGAAACTCCTTATAATTGTGAGGAAGTTCTAAAACATGCGTCGCATATTCTTCATCCAAAATATCGCCATTATCATTAACCAGCTGATAACGATAAGAAAGTGACTTTGCAAAATAATCTACCTCAGCTTTCCAACCTCCGTTTTCAACATAGTGTAAATGATGCACTTGTGGCTCTTGATCGCCTTCTGAAACAAGAATCCTGAGCAGTTCGCCGACTTTTGTTTGGAAGTGAATATTAAAATATAATTTCATTGGTTTTTATTTTTTTCTCTATTCACAAATGTAACAATAATTTACGGTAAATAGGTCGTGATATCCATCACTTTTGAAAAAACCTTTATACGTTATAAAATTGATTTACAACATATTACAAAGCCAACTCAATAACATGCATTTTATACTTTACAGCAGATCGAAAAATTAACTGCTCAATCTGCAAAATATCCTCAATTTAAATTGAAAAACATAAAAAAAATCCTTCTGAAATACAATTCCAGAAGGATGAATATTTTTAAGTGTAAAATCACTAGTTCAAAACGTAGGTTGTTCCATCGCGGCCATCTTTTAGTTCGATACCTTCTGCAAGAAGTTTATCTCTAATTTGATCGGAAAGTTCAAAGTTTTTTGCTTTTCTGGCTTGGTTTCTCAACTCAATCAGCACTTGCAGGGTTTGATCTAGCTTTTCGTTGTTATTCTCTTCAATACTTTGAAGACCTAAAACATCAAAAACCAACTGATTCATCAATGTTTTAAAAGCTTCAAAATCTTCATTGGAAATGCTATCTTTTCCTTCTTTTAATGCAAAGATGAATTTAACCGCTTCAAAAAGATGCGAAATTAAAATCGGTGAATTAAAGTCATCGGTAAGCGCTTCATACACCTTATCTTTCCAAGTTTTGAAATCAAACGCGTTTTCTGCACTTGCTTTTATTTCAAAGTGAGAATTTAATGTTTGTACAGCTTCCATTAATCGGTGACATCCTTTTTCTGCAGCAATCATCGCTTCATTAGAAATATCCAATACGCTTCGGTAATGCGCTTGCATAAAGCAAAAGCGAACAACTGTAGGATGAAAAGATTTTTCGAAGAAATCATTTTCGCCGTTAATCAATTGCATTGGCAAAATATAATTTCCTGTGGATTTGCTCATGCGTTGCCCATTCATTGTTAGCATATTCGCGTGCATCCAATAGTTGACTGGCTCTACTCCATTGCATGCTTTTCCTTGTGCAACTTCACATTCATGATGCGGAAATTTCAAATCTAATCCACCTCCGTGAATATCAAAATTATCACCCAAATATTTTGTACTCATTGCTGTACATTCAAGATGCCAACCCGGGAAACCTTCTCCCCAAGGGGAATTCCAACGCATAATGTGTGCTGGAGATGCTTTTTTCCAAAGGGCAAAATCTTGTGGATTTTTTTTCTCATTTTGACCATCGAGATCTCTTGTATTGGCAAAAAGTTCTTCAATATTTCTTCTTGAAAGTTCACCATAATTAAGCCCTTTCCGATTGTATTCTTGAACATCGAAATACACGGACCCATTACTTTCATAGGCAAAACCATCTGCAATTAGTTTTTGAGTAAGCTCAATTTGTTCTACGATGTGACCAGTTGCGGTAGGTTCAATGGTTGGTGGAAGAAGATTAAAAGTTTCTAACACTTTATGAAAATCCACCGTATATTTTTGAACGATTTCCATCGGTTCCAACTTTTCAAGTCGAGATTGCTTTACGAAACGATCGTTATTTACATCTCCATCATCAGTTAAATGTCCAGCATCGGTAATATTACGCACATACCGAACTTTATAGCCTAAAAACCGAAGACTGCGATATATAAAATCGAAGGACATAAAGGTTCGCACATTACCCAAATGAACATTGCTGTACACCGTTGGTCCACAAACGTACATTCCCACATTGCCTTCGAGAACGGGTTTAAAAATTTCTTTCTCGCCAGAAAGCGAATTGTATATTTTAAGCTGCATAGAATTTAAAAGTTAAAGATGATTAGAATAAAAAATTTAAAAACATGTTTTCATAACCAAGAATTACAACAAATAATCGTGGCAATAAAGATTTGGTTAGAAAGGGTTTTAAACTGTATCATTTATTCGGAAAAATCAAAGTTAATCCAATCGCGCGTGGCTTCCTACATAATGTAGAAATTCTTGTCGGGTAATCGGGTTGGTTCGAAAAATACCGCTAAGTTCTGCCGTAATGGTAGAGCTTGAAGTATCTTTAATTCCGCGACAATTCACGCAGAGGTGTTTTGCATCAATAATACAAGCGACATCTTTGGTTCCCAATGCTTCTTTAAGCGCATCAACAATTTGCATTGTTAATCGCTCTTGCACTTGTGGCCTTTTGGAGTAATAATCGACAATACGATTGATTTTCGAGAGCCCAATAACTTCGCCATTCGAAATATAAGCAACATGAGCTTTACCAATTATCGGAAGAAAGTGATGTTCGCAGAACGAGTACACCGTAATATCTTTTTCCACCAACATTTGGCGGTATTTATATTTGTTGGTAAACGTTGAAATACCGGGTTTGTTTTCAGGAAGAAGTCCGCCGAAAATTTCATTCACGTACATTTTAGCGACCCTTTTTGGGGAGTCTTTCAAGGAATCGTCGGTCATATCCAAACCTAAGGTATGCATGATTTCTCCGAATAAACCCTCGATTTTTTTCATTTTATCTGTTGGACTTAATTCGAAGGCATCATCTCGAAGCGGAGTATGATCTTTACCTGTAAAAACATCATCGTCATTATCGACAAAATTTTCCATAGTATATTTTAAAAACTTCACAAAATTACGGAATAATCTTCAGATTTTTTACTGAAAGTCGAAAACAAAAAACCCGGAGAAAACTCCGGGCTTTAATAGATTTATCTTCCGCTTGCTCCTGAACCAGAGAAGGTAAAGGTAGCTGTAACTCCTGCTCTAATCGTTGAGAGCGGAAACGCTGTTGAAATTTTATACTTGGTAACCAATTGATCGTAAAAGAACTTCAAGTTTAAACTTTCGGACATATTATAATCTGCAGAAAGCTTCACGCTGATTAAGGTTTGCCCACCCGTTACTTGCGAATCGTTTTGCAAGATATTGGTGATTCGGGTTTGGCTATCACGAAGCGACAAATCGCCACGAATATTTAAATCGCTCTTGATGGTTTTTGATCTTCCTTTGTAATTAATTTTCATTGGTAAATCTTTCATAATATAACCGAAACCAAAGATAAACTCGTTACCAGAATCTTCAGTTAACGTTTGGTTAACTAAGCCCAAGATGTAAGAACGGTCTCTGTTGTATTGAAATCTAAACTGCATATTATTACGCATCGTAACATCTGCACCAATAAGTGGCGAAAAAGTTTCTACATAACCAACTTGCGAAAACGTGTAAGGATTATAGAAATTTCCATACGCATCCGTAAGCGATGCTCCAGCATTGTTTTGCATATTATAGTAATCGATACTGGATTGAATTCCCGTTGCAGTGTACGTTGAGGTGTACGCGTGCAAAATATCAAATTTACTGAAGTAATGGTTTACGATTGGAATATTTTTTAAACCAGAATACGTAACTCGCCAATTCGGCAATGGAAAACCAGCTTTTTTTGGATCATCCATTGTTTCTGGAGTTTTACCTTGCAAAGCAGCTTGAAAAGCGGGAATTAAAACATACGCATTCGACAATCCGTAGCCACTTTTAAATCCATCTGAATTGGTAGCGCCGCTGCCAATTAATTGCGAAACTTTTTGTGCGTTTTGAACCAAAGTATTGTAGATACTTCCACCCTCCTGAAATGCGGTCTTCATCGTCCAAGCTGTTTTGGAATACGTGATGATATCGCTTCCAAAAGCAAAATCGAATTGCGAAGTTGATGAAATTGCATCGATATTATAACCGCCTTGTGAATAATTTCGGGTATAGTTTTTCATCCAATTTAAATCAATCCGGAAGTCGTTTATCGGAACAATCTGCAAGTTTGCCGTTAGATTTTGATTTTTCATTTGGGTATACGCATCCGTCATATACGCTGAGTTAGAAATCCATCCACGTTCAATTACTGTTCTTCGGATATCCGCTTGAGATCCGAGCAAGAAGCCAAAAGTTGGTCCACCTAAGGTTTGTCCATACCCATAAAAATTAGGTGCAGAAAGTAAACCTGGAAGCACAATCCCATTATTTTCATTAAACTGTACATCCAACTGTTTGAAGGAAGTTAGCGCATAAGCAACTCCTTCTAATGGTTTTAACTTGTTTTTGAATTTATAATTTTTGAATTTTTTCTTGCTGTTCTTTTTATTCCAAAGTTGGGTATAAACATTGTTAAGGGAATCGATTTCTTGACGCCTTTTATCCATTTTTGTTTTAATATTTTGAAAATATTTAAACTTGCTTAAAAACTTTGGAATATCTACTGTACTTGTTCCTACAATATTGTTGGTGTTTTGACCAATGCTTCCTAAACTTTGAACTTCGCCCGTATCCGGATCCGTGTATGCAGTTAAAACGGTACTTCTGGCATTCCAATTATAGGTAAATCCATAGCCAATTTCTGCATTCATGAAATCGAGATAAGGCAAATACTCAAATGGGAAACGGTAATTCAACTGAACACGGTGATTATACAAAACAGGTCTTCCCGCACGGAA
>JAFAGO010000028.1 GCA_023422635.1 Bacteroidota bacterium | reverse complement strand
TGGTAAGAATATCCGCAGTTTTTACACCATCAAATTCTTCAAATTTTTTGTAATGTGTTTTTGTCCAAAGCAAATATGCCAATATTAATTTATAAATGTTAGAAGGTTTTACGCCTTCGCCCATATAGTATTCCAAACGTTTTTTCCAGCGGATGATGTTATAAAAGATTTCAGAAACCACAGCGCGATCCTGACTTCCCCATTTTTTATGGGCTTTTAACAAACGCTCGATAACCTTGTCTGCATATTTATTTTTTTCAAAAAATGTTTCCTGTAAAGCATCGTGAATTCCGATGAGGAGGTTGCGGTGGATCAGTTCCATAGTAAAATCAAAGCCGCTTTTGTGCGACTTTGCAAAAATAGTGAATATTTTGGAGGTGAAATATTGAACTTTTCTAATACTACTATTTCCTTCTTTTTCATTTCTTGTAGAATCTCAATGAAATTCAAAACGGTATGCTTTACAGTAAACCTTTTCCAATAATTAAAGAATTTAAATACCTTTGCAAAAAATTAAGAATAAAATGAGCGAAACCCTTTTATGCCCAAAATGCCAGTCGGAATTTACGTATGAACAAGATAACATGACGGTATGCTCCCAATGTTTCTACGAATGGGATCCTACAGAAGCAGAAAATGAAAACAAAATTTTGGATTCTAACGGAAACGAACTTCAAAATGGAGATTCTGTAGTGGTAATAAAAGATTTACCCGTAAAAGGCGCACCAAAACCCGTAAAAGCGGGAACAAAAGTAAAAAACATCCGTTTAAATCCTGATAGCGATCACAATATTGATTGCAAAATTGATGGTTTCGGATCGATGGCGCTAAAATCTGAGTTTGTAAAGAAAGCTTAAAAAACATTAGATCCTGCTGAAATTCAGCAGGATTTTTTTTATTTCAGGAGTTGTAAATTCATAAAAAAAGGAAAAGTTCGGCAGGGTAATCTTTCCAAGACTTGGTTGTTGATGGAGAAATACAAACTAACTTCAGTCTCAAAGGCAGAAAGAGCATTAACCAAAATTTTCCTTATTCTGTTTTGAATAACAAATATACATTGTTGTTCAACATTTTTTTAAATTTTAGAATATGAATTTTATCAATTTTTCCCCTTACCATCTTTTCTTCGAAATTAACCAACAAAACGAATATGTACGGCTCCAAAAATTTTCGCTTCGGTATAGATTACCATTTCTTTTTGTTGCAATTTTATTTTATTCCAATAAAATCCACCCGAGAATCGACTTTCCAAGACTTCAGCAGGAAAACCATCGTTTGAAATTTTAATTTCGTTAGGAAACCAAAACGATTTTACCAGTTGAAATTGTTCTTTTTCATCTTCGGTAAACACGTTTACTTCACCAAACAATCGCGCCACATATTCATTATATGGTTGATGATAAGTGTTTTCTGGCGTATCTTTCTGAATCATTTCACCTTCTTGCAGCACCACAATTTGATCCAACCAAGGCATCACTTCATGAATATCGTGGGTAGAAATAATGAGTGAAACATTTTCCTTTTTCACATAATGAAACAATTTTTCCCGAAGTTCAATTTTCCGCGAAAAATCAAGGTTACTAAAAGGTTCATCCAATAATAAAAGTTTTGGCGTTACCGAAAGTGCACGAGCGATTGCCACGCGCTGCTGCTGTCCACCACTTAAATTCTTAGGAAATCGTTTTGCAAAGGCACTCATTCCCACGACTTCTAAAAGTTCTTCCACCTTTTCTTGCTTCGCCTTCCGGTTAACATTGGATAAAAATTTACCCACATTTTCAGCAACCGTTGCATAGGGCATCAAATCGTAGTTTTGCGCTACAAATTTCATTTTCATTTCGCCAGGTACAAGATTTCCAGCGGGACCCAAAAGCGGAATTCCATCAAAAATAATAGTACCACTTTCCCATTGTAAAAGTCCGTAAATCAAACTTAAAAGCGTAGATTTTCCGCAACCACTTTCTCCAGCCAAAGCCAAAATTTCACCTTGATTAACGGTAAGATTTAGATCTTTAAATAGCGGACTTTCCGGCTGATGCGAAAAAAACAGATGATTAATTTCCAATAACATAATACAAAATTACGGATTTGTTTTCGTGTAGATTCATCATTCAAAATAATATTACGCTTTTATTCCCGAATTCAACACACTTCAAAGAACAAAAATTCTTTTACGAAAAAGGATTACAGATGAATATTCCGTAAGAATTCCTTAATTTCGCATCTTAAAATAAAAAACATCCAAAGCAATGAAAAAAAATTTATTCTTCACCTTATTTTCTTTTGCAGTGCTCGTTTCTTGCGGAAAAGATAAGCCGCTTACCAGCGAAACCAACGAGGTTACGACAACAAAAGAAGGAAGTATTTACCACCTTGACACGCTTAATTCTAAAATAGAATGGAAAGGGTATAAAGTTTTAAAATCAGAAAACACCAGTCATTTTGGAATTGTAAAATTTGAAAGTGGTGATGTTACCGTAAAAGACAATCAATTAGAAAGTGGAAAATTTGTCGCCAATCTTTCATCGCTTGAAAGCATAGATTTGAAAGACGATACCGCAATGAAATCAAAACTAGAAAATCATCTTAAAAGTGGCGATTTCTTTGAAGTGAATAAATTCCCAACCGCATCTTACGAAATAACGAAAGTGAGCAAAACCACGGATAACAGCGACTACAACACCATTCTTGATGGAAACCTTACCATAAAAGGAATTACAAAACCTGTTCAATTTAATGCCAACGTAGCAGTGAAAGACGGACAAATTAGTATTGCGACAGAACCTACAGATATTAATCGAGAAGACTACGGAGTTCAATTTGCAATGCCTGTTAAAAACGGAGTTATTAAAGACGAAGTTACTTTGCAAGTAATGATAAAAGCGTTGGAAACAAATTAGATTCTCCACTACAAAAAAAATAAAGTATGTTCGGTTTCGTGCAGACTTTTTCTGCTTTTAAAAGCCAGATTTCACATAAAAATTTTGTAATTTTGCACCTTTACAGAACGAATAAAGATGTTAGAAAAAATTGACGAATTATTAGTAGAAGTTCAGAAATTTCAATCTCAAACACACGACGAGATTGAACAATTCAGAATTAAATTCAACGGAAAAAAAGGAATTCTGAATGATTTCTTTGAAAAATTCAAAGAAGTCCCAAATGAACAAAAAAAAGAATTCGGACAAAAAATTAACGCCTTAAAACAGGCTGTTGCTTCAAAATTAGAAGAAGTAAAAAATGCTACTACTTCTCACAATTTAGTTGAAAAAGAAGATTTAACAAAACCAGGTTTCCCATTAGATTTAGGAAGTCGACACCCGATTAATCTGGTAAAAAATAAAATTATCGACATCTTCAAATCAATTGGTTTCGCCGTTGCAGATGGACCGGAAATTGAAGACGATTGGCACAATTTTACCGCACTTAATTTGCCAGAATATCACCCAGCTCGCGATATGCAAGACACCTTCTTTATCGAGCAAGATCCTGATATTTTACTAAGAACACATACTTCTTCCGTTCAAATTCGTTACATGGAAGAAAATGAACCACCAATTCGTATTTTGGCTCCGGGTAGAGTTTTTAGAAACGAAGCTGTTTCTTCAAGATCCCATTGCATTTTCCATCAAATTGAAGGTTTATACATCGATCAAAATGTAAGTTTTGCAGATTTGAAACAAACCATTCAATTCTTTACCACAGAACTTTTCGGAAAATCTAAAATCAGAATGCGCCCTTCTTATTTCCCTTTCACAGAGCCAAGTGCAGAAGTGGATGTTTATTGGGGATTGAATTCCGAAACCGATTATCGAATTACAAAAGGAACCGGTTGGTTAGAAATTATGGGTTGCGGAATGGTAGATCCCGCTGTACTAAAAAATGTAAATATTGATCCTGACCAATATTCTGGTTACGCATTCGGAATGGGAATTGAGCGAATTGTGATGTTGCTTTACCAAATGAGCGACATTAGAATGTTCTTTGAAAATGATATTAGAATGTTAGAACAATTCAAAACACTATAAAAATATTTTAGTTAAAAAATAAGAAAGTCCGCTCGATGGCGGACTTTTTCTTTATAGCATTCAGATTTTATTTCTTAAAAGCGATTGGATATTTTACGTTTTTGTAATTATCGAGATCCGCACGAAGAGATCCCACTGCCAATTCCGCTTTTATTGCAATCGGAATATGATTATTATCGTTGGTCACCCAAAGGGTCACGCCTTCTTTATCTTTAAAAACACGACCACTCATCACCGAAGGAATTATTTTTAAAGCACTAACGGATCCAAATTTTGTTTTCACATCTTCAACTCCAGCCACGCGAAGTCTAAAGGGAAACATTTCATCATCAATCCAAACATTGAGGCTATAAACATCGCCCACATTCATATCCGAAGCATCTATACTGCGTAAATAATAAAACGCTGATAACATATCCTGAACACCCTTCACCGATTTAATCACTCGTGAACCATTTTTAGGATTTTTTTTGTCGGTTAAAATTAATGTGTGATTTGTGTGATTAAATAACGTTTCAAAATGTTGACGATAGCTTCCTTCCCGAACATTTCTTACGTAAAAACTTGGTAAACCCGTATTGATATTTATAAAACTCTCATACACATCTTCCACTTTAAAAAAGGCTTTAACAGCACCTGTGGTCTTCCCTACTCCTTTTACATAAAAATGGGGCTGACCTAAATAATTCGTCTTTAAAGTAGTTAATGTGGCAGTTCCTGCATTTAAAACACCATAATGAATTCGGTAATTAAGGCTTTCTCCCGATTGAATATGATCCAACTTTTGGGTAAACCCCATAGAAGAAAACAAAAAAGCAATAAGAAGGATAAATTGTTTCATGCATAAAGTTTTACAAAAAGGTTGCCAAAAAGAATTCCCAGCATTTTAGCTGCAAATTTAAAACTAATGTGCCATTAAGCACCAATGCTTTGCGCTAATTTTGCTAATTTTGCAGCTTATATTTATCAGTAACTTTTATATTTAAAAAAAATGATTACTACAGATCTTCTTATTATCGGCGCAGGACCAACAGGTTTATTTACAGTGTTCGAAGCCGGATTACTCAAAATAAAATGCCACATTATTGATGCTTTACCACAACCTGGTGGCCAGTTGGCAGAACTTTATCCTAAAAAACCAATTTTCGACATTCCAGGATATCCCTCTGTTGGCGCTGGTGAGTTGGTGGATAATTTAATGGAACAAATTAAACAATTTCAACCTGGATTCACCCTTTCCGAAACCGCAGTTTCATTGAATAAAATTGATGATGAATGGTTTGAAGTTATAACCAATAAAGGCACCGTACACCGAGCAAAAGCAGTTGCAATCGCAGGTGGTTTAGGAACTTTTGAACCAAGAAAACCAGATTTAGAAAACATCGAACAATATGAAGATCACGGTGTAGAATATTTTGTAAAAGATCCTGAGCTTTTCCGCAACAAAAAAATCGTGATTGCTGGCGGTGGCGATTCCGCATTGGATTGGAGTATTTTTCTGGCAGATGTAGCAAGTGAAGTTTCTTTGGTTCACCGTAGAAATGAATTTCGAGGCGCTTTAGATTCTGTAGAAAAAGTTCAAGCGTTAAAAAATGAAGGAAAAATTAATTTAATTACGCCTGCAGAAGTTGTAGCGGTTAAAGGAAATGGCCATATCGAAGCGATCACCATTGAAAAAGAAGGAGAAAAAACCGATGTAGAAACCGATTATTTTATTCCACTTTTTGGCTTAACACCAAAACTGGGGGAAATTTCAAATTGGGGATTGGAGATTGAGAAAAACGCGATTAAAGTGAACAATGCGTTAGATTACCAAACCAATATTGAAGGTATTTATGCCATTGGAGATATCAATACCTATCCAGGAAAATTAAAATTGATTCTTTGTGGTTTTCATGAAGCGACCATTATGTGCCAAAGCGTTTATCAACGATTGAATCCTGGTAAAAAATACGTACTAAAATACACTACCGTTAGTGGTGTTGACGGATTTGATGGCAGCCGCAAAGAAGCAGAGAAAGCAGTTGTTAAAAAAATCGATTAATAAATTACATCCATAAAAACTGGCAATTACGAAAGTAAAATGAGCGACATTAATATAAAAATTACCGACAGAGAAGGCGTTACACACAATATCATTGCTCCAACTGATATGTCGATGAATTTAATGGAAGTAATGCGATCTTATGAGTTGGCTGACGACGGAACTATTGGTGTTTGCGGAGGAATGGCGATGTGCGCTTCTTGCCAAATTTATATCGTTAACGGAGCCGAGAAACTTCCCGAAATGGGCGCTGAAGAAGATGCAATGCTTGCAGAAGCTTTTCATGTGCACGACAATTCTCGATTAGGTTGCCAAATTCCAATTACAGAAAATCTGGAAGGAATTGAGGTCGAAATGGCGCCTTATCCTTAGAATATCTTTGATTAAATCAAAAATTCACAGCGAATCAATCCATAAAAAAAATCCCGATAATTTTCGGGATTTTTTATTTCTTTTTAAAATTTTATTTTTCAGGAATTGAAGCTAAAATTGCTTGTAAATATCCCCAGAATTTTTGTACTGACGGAATATTTGCTCGCTCCTCTGGAGAGTGTGCACCTCGAATTGTCGGTCCAAAACTTACCATTTCCATTGCTGGATAATTCGCACCAATGATACCACACTCCAAGCCGGCATGACAAGCGACTACTTGTGGAACACTTCCAAATTTTTCTTCGTAGATTTTTTCCATAATCTGCACGATTTCCGATCCTGGTTTTGGTTTCCATCCTGGATAAGATCCACTAAAAACAACATCTAAACCCGCCAATTCGAAAACCGATTTCAATTGTTCGGCAACTGCATCTTTCGTTGAATCAACCGAAGATCTTGATAAACATAGAATTTTAAAATCACCCGCTTTTAACTCTACTCGTGCGATATTATTTGATGTTTCTACCAAATCTTCAACATCAGGACTCATTCTATACACCCCATTATGAGCCGCTTTAAGCGCTAAAATAATGTTGCGTGAATGTTCCGCTGAAATTCCTTGTTCAGAATTTGAAACTTTTTCAATCGAAATCTGAATATCTTTTTCAATGGTTTCAAATTCTTCCAAAATTTCTTTTCGAAGTTCTTCTGCTTTCTGCAAATACTTTTCTGAATTTTGAACTGCAAAAACAGCATGCGCTTCTCTTGGAATTGCATTGCGTAATCCACCACCATCAATGGAAATCAATTGCAAATTATGTTCTCCAACGCCTGGATAAAGCAGTCTGCCTAAAAGAATATTTGCATTTCCAAAACCTTTGTGAATATCCATTCCGCTATGTCCACCACGTAAACCTTTTACAACAATGTTTAATGTTTCGCCTTCTACAGGTTGCAATGGGAATTTTTGCGAAGCAGTAACATCTACACCACCCGCGCAACCGATATCAATTTCATCATCTTCTTCGGTATCCAAATTAAGAAGAATTTCTCCGTGAAGTTCACCTGGTTTTAAGCCAATTGCTCCCGTCATCCCTGTTTCTTCATCAATCGTAAAAAGTGCTTCTAGTGCAGGATGTGGAATATCGGAACTTTGCAAAATAGCCATAATCGACGCAACACCAATTCCGTTATCAGCACCTAACGTTGTGCCTTTTGCTTTCACCCAATCACCAGAAACTTCCATCTGAATTCCTTGGGTTTCAAAATCGAAATTTACATCGTTATTTTTTTGACAAACCATATCCAAATGCGATTGCAAAACAATAGGTTTGCGGCTTTCCATTCCCGCTGTAGCCGGTTTTTTAATAATAACATTTCCAACAGCATCCACTCGAGTTTCTAACCCTAAGTTTTCACCGAATTTTTTAATAAATGCAATAACTTTTTCTTCTTTTTTAGAAGGTCTCGGCACCGCATTTAATGCCGAAAAATTGTCCCAAATAATTTTGGGTTCTATATTCGTAAGACTCATAAATTAGTATATCTTTCAATTAAATTTAACATCCACATTCGCCATAAAAAGGAGTGGCGACGGTTTTTCCATCTTTGCCTTTCACCGTAATTTCACCTTCCATCATCATGGTTTCATCTAAATCATTGATTTTTTTTCCTTTCATATGAATTTCGTAGTTCCCGTTGGAGCTCTTTTTTTCAATTTCTCCTGAACTAAGATCTTCTTCTTTTATAGGAAATGAAATCATTTCTCCACCAATTTTTATCATCGCTTTTTTTCCAAAATCATCAGCGTAGATATATTCTTCGTTTTCGAAATCGTGTTTATTCTTCGCAAAATAGCACGAACATCCTTCAATTTCTTTGGGAAAATCAAAAGTTTCAAGCTGCAAAACAGAACGGTTTTCTCGAAGAAAAGAACTTGTTGCGGCAGTTTGTGTTTTGGAAAATTGCTCGCTTTTATTGCACGAAAACATCGCAGCCAAAACGATACCAAAAAGCAGTTTTTTCATGATGAATTATCCTTTTGCGCGTTCTAATAAAACCATCATTAAGAAAGAGAGAACAACCAGCGTTTCATCTTCATCATCAATATCCACCAATCGCTCCAACTGAAATCGTCTTCCAATCAGTGAAGGCATTTTCTTCAAGGTGAAAAAAGCTCGTCCAGAAGCATCTTTTACGCTATAAGATGGATTTAAAAAATAGCCCGTGAACATGCCAACAATCGGAATTTCACTCACTAAGTTATCCCAAATTTTCACCCAAGCATTATCTTCGGTAATGGTAAATTTTACAACATCATTTTCGTCGACAATATCATATGTAGATTTCCAAATGGAACGCATTCCTTTGCGCGCCAATCGGCCATATTTTTTCATATTTACAACGTCGTTCAAACTGTAAGACGCATTAAAATCCAGCCAACGATCTGCTTTAATTCGAAAAAGTTCTTTACTCCTTGTTTCATCGCTGAAAACGGCAACATCTTCTTTCAGTTTAAACATTTTCTGACGAACATATGCAACATAATTTCCATTGCGATCGGTAATATTAAAATCGCTAGAAAGCGTGGTAATTTTGAATTTAAAATCGAGTGGATAATTAAGATTTTGTAATACCATTACGTACATTTTTTTTCAAAGATATTGTTTTTTTACCGCAATTTTAGCTTGTTTATTGCAACTGAATCTTGCATTTTATTTTCTAATGAAGTCGAAACCGTTTTTTATCTTTGCAAGATGGATTATCCAAGCAAAGTTTTAGCAAAAGCCGTTGAAGAAATCTCCGGGCTTCCGGGAATAGGAAAAAAATCTGCGTTGCGATTAGCATTGCATTTACTAAAGCAACCTAAGAACCAAGCTTTATCTTTGGGAAACGCTTTGCAAAAACTTGTAACAGACATTCATTACTGTAAAGAATGTTATAATTTTTCCGACACGGAAATTTGCGAAATTTGCGCAAGTCCTAAAAGAAACAATGCGCTTTTGTGTATTGTTGAAGATGTTCGGGATGTAATGGCGATCGAAAACACTTCAAAATACACAGGAAAATACCTTGTTTTAGGCGGAAAAATTTCTCCCATTGAAGGAATCGGACCAAACCAACTGAATATTTCGGCGGTTGAAAACAAGCTTAAATCAGGAGAAATTCAGGAATTAATTTTTGCATTAAGTGCGACGATGGAAGGCGATACAACAGCTTACTATATTTATAAGAAATTTAAAAATTACCCTGTGAAATTTTCATCCATCGCACGTGGAATTTCCGTTGGCGATGAATTGGAATATGCTGATGAGATCTCGTTGGGAAGATCCATTATCAATCGGATGCCTTATAACGAAGTCGGATAGAAATGAAAAAAAAGGTTGCCGTAATTATACCCGTTTACAACGCCGAATCAACGATTATAAAATCCTTGGAAAGTGTTCGATTACAAACCTACGGCGCTGAACATTTTCAAATTATCGTTGTGAATGATGGTTCTACAGATGAGAGTTCATCCATCATTAAAAATTACATTCACAACCATTCTGAACTCAATATTCAATTAATTGAGCAAGAAAATGGGGGCGTTTCTAAAGCAAGAAATACAGCTTTAAAGGTTGCTGATGCCGATTATATTGCCTTATTGGATGCCGATGATCAATGGTTGCCCGAAAAAATAGAAAAGCAAACGGACTATTTCGAAAACAAAAATTTCGCGATTGATTTTCTTGCTTGCAAACGAACACAGCAAAAACTCCTTTATCCTTATACACCGAATAGAAACCATCTTGCAGAAATCACCTTTCGAAAACTTTTAATTCGCAATGAAGCACAACCTTCGTCGGTGATTTTTAAAAGAAAAGTGCTTAAGAATGCTGGATTTTTTAGCAGCAATCAACGGTACGCTGAAGACATCAATTATTGGTTAAAAGTTTCGCTACACTATAAAATGTATATTTTAAATGAAGAATTAATTTTTGCTGGCGACGGAAAAAGAACTTTTGGAATTTCTGGCCTTTCAGCCAATCTTCAAGAAATGGAAAAAGGGTTTCATAAAAATTTAAACGACATGTATCTTTTAAAGAAAATTAATTTTGTTGAATTTCAATTGTACTCCGTTTTCTACCATGCAAAATATGCATTTCGTTTGCTGAGAGACCAATATTTAAAACTTTTAGGAAAATAACGCGTTGTTCAACTAAAGAATCTTCAACGGAACAAAAAAAATGAATCTCAATCACAAAAAAATACTCTTTATTTCCGCACATTTTTTCGGCTACGAAAAAGCGATTGTTTCAAAGTTGAAATCTTTAGGAGCAGAAGTAGATTTTTTTAATGAGAGACCCTCAAATTCAGTTCTAACAAAAGGGATTATTCGCGTAAACAGCACTATTTATCAAAGAAGAATTAACCGTTATTACCAAGATATTCTCAACCAAACCTCTGCAAAAAATTACGATTTCTTTCTTTTGATTAAAGGAGAAAGCATTCCCTTCTTTTTTCTTGATGAATTCAAAAAAACACATCCTAATGCAAAAACTATTTTTTATGCTTACGATGCTGCGAGAGAATACCCGAAGTTTAAAGAACTTTACCGGTATTTCGACCAAAATTTTACGTTTGAATATTCGGATGCAGAACAATACAAACTGCATTTTCGTCCTCTATTTTTTCTTGAAGAATACATAAACACCAAACAAAAAAAGCAAGCAAAATACGATTTGGTTTTTATCGGAAGCGCACATACCGATCGCTACTTAATTGGCGAAAAACTACAACGCATCGCTAAGAACCTTGGGCTCACGACTTTTTTCTATTACTATGCACCAAGCAAAATGGTGTTTCTGCTAAAGAAAATTTTTGACAAAAGTTTGCAGAAATTCAACATCAAAAAATTAAGTTTCACAAAGCTACATCACTCTGAAATTGCAGAAATTTATGAAGATTCTTTTGCGGTACTTGATATGAACAAACCTTTTCAGTTGGGCTTAACAATGCGTACTTTTGAAGCGCTTGCTTCTGGAAAAAAGCTCGTAACCACCAATCCGGATATTCAAAACTATCCTTTTTATTCTTCTCAAAATGTCTTTATTGTCGATCGAGAAAACGAAACATTAGATGCTGATTTTTTCAAGACATCCTTTCAGAAAATTGATCAAGATATTTTATCCAAAATGACATTAGAAAGCTGGATCGAGTGCCTCTTTATCACTAACCAAGACCGATACTGGGCTCAATTTCGGAATAAAAACTAAACAAATTTCACACAAAAAAAGGTTTAATTATGAAAATTAAACCTTTATCTTATATTGTACAGTTGCTTTTATTTTGCAGCTGGAGCAGTTGTTGTTGCAGGAGCATTTGATGCTGGTTGCGCTGGTGCAGTTGTTTGCGCAGGCACTTTATTCTGAACTGGCGTTACTGGCGAAGCCGTTAAAATAATGCTTAATACAATTAAAACGACAATGGTAATTCCTAATATCCAAGTTGATTTTTCCATAAAATCATTGGTTCTCTGAACTCCAAATTGCGCAGAAGAAGCGCCTCCAAAAGTTCCAGAAAGGCCTCCACCTTTTGGATTTTGCGCCATAATGATCACGATCAAAAGAATCGATGCAATCATAATCAACACCATAAATAAAGTGAATATCGTACTCATTTTGTTTTAAAATTTAGGTTGCAAATATACTTATTTTTTTCTAATCATAAAGCGCAGTCTGCCGGAAATTAACGTAGAAATTCGTAAATTTGTAGGATTTAATTTCGTAATAGATGGAAGATTATCTGAAAGGACTGAACGAACCCCAATTGGAAGCCGTAACCACACTGCAAGGGCCACTTATGGTTTTGGCGGGTGCAGGTTCCGGAAAAACACGTGTGCTTACCATGCGCATTGCACATTTAATTACCAATGGAGTGGATCCGTTCAATATTTTGGCGCTTACCTTTACCAACAAAGCAGCTCGTGAAATGAAAGAGCGTATTGCAAAAGTGGTAGGAAACAGTAACGCCAGAAGCTTATGGATGGGAACTTTCCACTCTGTTTTTGCACGAATTTTACGTAGTGAAGGGCATTATTTAGGCTATCCTTCCGATTTTACGATATATGATACTCAAGATTCTTTGAATGTTTTGAAAAAAGCAATGAAAGATCTCAATATCGATACGGAACTCTATAAACCCAAAAAAGTACAGTCCAGAATTTCATCGTACAAAAACAATCTCATTACGGTAAAAGCCTATTTTAATAATCCAGAATTAATGGAAACGGACGAACGTGCCAATATGAAGCACATGGGATCGATTTACCAAAAATATGTGGAGCAATGTTATCGAAATGGCGCAATGGATTTCGACGATTTATTATTGAAAACCAATGAATTACTCACTCGATTCCCTGAAGTTTTAGCCAAATATCAAGATCGTTTTCGGTATATTTTGGTAGATGAGTACCAAGATACTAACCACTCGCAATATTTAATTGTAAAGGCCTTAGCATCAAAATTTGAAAACATTTGTGTTGTGGGCGACGATGCACAATCAATTTACTCGTTCCGTGGCGCGAATATCTACAACATTTTAAACTTTAAAAAAGATTATCCCGATGCGAAAACCGTTTCGCTAGAGCAAAATTACCGATCTACACAAACGATTGTAGATGCTGCAAATGTGGTGATTGCGAAAAACACTCAACAGTTTAAGAAAAATGTATTCAGTGATAACGAGGTCGGAGAAAAAATTAAAGTCTATCGTGCGCTTTCCGATGCAGATGAAGCCAATTTCGTTGCGGCAAATATTTGGGAACTTCAAAATCGTGAACAGAAAAAATTCAATGATTTTGCCATTCTTTACCGTACCAATTCTCAAACCCGCGCCTTTGAAGATGCGTTAAGAAAAAAGAATATCCCGTATCGTGTTTACGGCGGACTTTCGTTCTATCAAAGAAAAGAAGTTAAAGATTTGGTAGCGTATTTGCGCCTTTTGGTTAATGAAGATGATTCTGAAGCACTATTAAGAATCATCAATTATCCCGCTCGAGGAATCGGAGAAACAACACAAAATAAATTGATTGTTTTTGCAGATTCACAACAAATTTCGCTTGCAAAATTGTTAGATAATCTTGGGTTTTATGCGCCGCGATTGGCTTTAAATAATGGAATACTCACAAAGTTAGCGGATTTTTGGAATATGGTAAAAGCGTTTCAAGTGATGCTAAAATCCGAAAACATTTATAATGTTTCCATGGAAGTAGCAAAACGAAGCGGATTGATTAAATTTCTGAAAGATGATCAAACTCCCGAAGGAATTTCGCGTGTAGAAAACATTCAAGAATTAATGAATTCAATGCAGGGATTTCTAGAAGAGCAACAACAGCTTGAAGATGGAGATCCTTCCCTATCCAACTTTTTGGGCAATATTGTGTTGACAACAGATGCCGACAAGAAGGAAGAAGGTACAGAAGATCAAGTGTCGTTAATGACGATTCACCTCTCGAAAGGTTTGGAATTTCCCGTTGTACATTTGGTTGGGTTAGAAGAAAATCTTTTCCCAAGTTTTATGAGTTCTTCCACCAGAGAAGAATTGGAAGAAGAAAGAAGATTGTTTTATGTTGCTTTAACCCGAGCAGAAAAGCAAGTATTTTTCACTTACGCCATTTCTCGATTCCAATGGGGAAAAATCACAGATGGAGAACCTTCGAGATTTTTAAGCGAAGTGGATTCAAAATATATTGATTTCATCAATCCTGCTGAAGAACGTAAATTCATCAATCGTTCTGGCTTAAAATCGAATATTTTTGATGATGAACCTTCCCTCCCAAAATCATTTAAAAAAGTAGAACCGAAAAAGAGCATCAACCGAAACGAAGAATCTTCTCCTGCTTCCGCTCCCAAAAAACTAAAACCTGTAGCATCCGCTCGCATCAACAGTTCACACGGAAGCGCTGCCGAAAATATTGAAGTTGGCGATCGCGTACGCCATGACCGATTTGGAATTGGGGAAGTTATTTTTTTAGATGGAACCGATCCGGAAAACATCAAAGCAAAAGTGCTCTTTCAGCACGAAGGCGAGAAAAATCTTATTTTGAAGTTTGCAAAGCTTACGAAAATTTAAATAGAATAAATCCTTGTATTTGAGTGCATTTCTGTTACATTAAAAAAGGAAATTCTATAATTTAAATTCAAATTACAAGTAGAATTTTGATTACTAAATAGCGCCATTTGATGGTCGATCATGAATGATAATATCCGTAGGATCGGCGTTCGTATTGCTGAAAATTCTAAGTTTAAATAAGGGCGTTGCGGCAAGAATTTGATTCATAATTTCGGAAACCACGGTTTCATATTCTGCCCAGACCGTCGTATTGGTAAATGCATACAATTGAACTGGCAAACCTTCGTCTACAGGCTGAAGCGTACGTACCATCAGGGTCATACTTTTGCTTATTTTTGGGTGATTTTTAAGAATCCAAAGCGAATATTGCATAAACAAATCATTATTGGTTATGCAATATCCGTTAGCGAGAATTGTATGATCAACCTTAATTTTTTCATTTCTGGCTTGCAAATCCGATTGGCGATTTTCGATATATTTTTTCAATCCAGAAATTTTCTTCATTTCTTCCAGTTCATCGTTGGTAAGAAAATGAATATCTGCTTGATTCACGAACAAACTTCTTGTAAACCTTCTTCCTCCCGAAACCTGCATTCCACGCCAGTTTTGGAAAGATTCTGAAACCAACGAATAGGGAGGAATCGTTACAATAGTATTATCGTAATTTCTAATTTTTACGGTGGTTAAGGTAATTTGGGTAACAATTCCGTCGGCGTTATTTTTCGACATTGTAATCCAGTCGCCAATTTTAACAATATCATTCACTGAAACTTGAATACTCGCCACAAAACCCAAAATTGTGTCTTTAAAAATTAACAGCAAAATTGCCGATGCGGCACCCAAACCAGTAATAAAAACCATTGGATTCTTACCGGACAAAATTGAAAATAAAATAATGACGCCAATAAAATAGAAGAATATTTTCAGAACTTGAATATAACTTTCAATAGGTTTGTCGTTAAATCCATCTTTTTCTTTTAAGGTATCTGCAAACGCATTAATTACCGACATGAACAACCAAATTACGTAGAAGATTAGGTAGATATCTGTTAACTTATTGGCAAGAATGATGATTTTCGGAAATTCTTCAAATATAATAGGAATACTTCCTTTCACCAAGCCAAAAGGAACAATCATAGCCAAATAATGGGGAAATTTACGACGATGCAATCTACCGAAGAATTTCATCTGCGGAAGCTTTTCTAAACGTTTGAACAATTCCCTAAGTATCGTTCTGGTAATAAATTGCAAAACAAATACAAGCAAGGTTAAAATTGCCAGTAAAAAAAGCATATTAATATAGGTAATCCACTTATCGGGAACGCCCCAACTTTCCAAAAGTTCCATCGACCAGTTGCTGATCAAGTTGGTCGATTTAGTGATTTGCTCGATATCACTTCCTGGTACAACATCTTTAATTGGACTTTGAGATTCAGAATTTTGCATATGCAAAGGTAAGATTTAGAATTAAAAATGCTTTCTTATGAAAATGAAAATTGACGAAAATTGAAAATTGTATTTCAATGAAAACAGATGATTTTCAGTTTTGAAAGAAGAATTTAGAGCATGTTTAAATTTTATTGCTAAAAATTTTTAGAGGTATTTTGAGATGAATTTTTTGCTTCATATTTGCAGATTTAGTGGGCTAAATCAAAAATGGGAAGTAGAAAATACGCTCAAAAGAGCATTAAAATTTAGCAAAGATGATTTTCTGAGGCTATATAAAAAAAAATTGGTGAAATTTTAAACACGCTCTTAGATTGGCAAAGAAATTCCTGTTTTTACCAAATTCATACAAACGTATGTTTTGAAATTTTTGATGTTGGGATTATTGAAAAAAAGGCGATGCGTTACCAACTCGTAATCGTGCATCGACGGCACTAAAATTACCAACATAAAATCTGCATTTCCCGTAACATAGTAGCATTGTTGCACTTCTGGCGCGTTTCGGAAAGTTTCTTTCGCTTCCTCAACGTCGATAAGTTTATCGCGTTCCATAATCACTTCAACAATTAACGTTACGAATTTGCCGATTTGTTCTCGATCAATTACAGCGACATTTCTAGAAATCATGCCAGAATCCGTCATTTTTTTAATTCGCCGTTGCACGGCCGCTGCGGACAGTCCGATTTGCTCGCCGATTTCTTTTTGCGGCGTATAATTATCCTTCTGAATAATTCTCAAAATAGCAAAATCGAAAGAATCTAACTCTAACATGGCTTCAAATGAAATAAAATTGCATTAACATAATCAAATTTAATGATTTTACACATGCAATAAGCAATAAATTTGCATTTTGACGCAACCAATACAACCCAATATGGAAAATAAAATTTCAACACATCCCATTCGAAAATCTGCAAACACATATAAAGGAATTTTTTTAGCGATTCTTGCAGCATCGTTGTGGGGAATTTCCGGAACATTTGGCCAATATGTTTTCCAACAAAAAGGCATTAATGTGGAATGGTTAATGTCGGTTCGAATGCTGATTTCCGGGAGCATTTTATTGGTCTACCTCTTCATCAAAAACCCATCTGAAGCACTTTCGGTTTGGAAAAATAAAAAGGACACTTTACGCCTTTTAATCTTTAGCATCACCGGAATGTTGTCGGTTCAATATACCTATTTTGCAACCATCAAACTATCCAATGCGGCAACGGCAACGGTTTTACAATATGCAGGTCCGGTTTTAATTGCGGTATATGTTTCTTTAAAGCGTAAAAAAATACCACAACCATTAGAAATTCTTGCAATTTTGTTCGCCGTTTTGGGCACATTTTTATTGGTAACGCACGCTAATCTTTCAACGCTAGCAATTTCTCCAGAAGCTTTAATCATGGGAATTGCTTCCGCATTTGCATTGGCAATGTATACGCTACAACCCGTTTCTTTATTGGAAAAATATTCGTCTACCGCAATTGTAGGTTGGGCGATGGTATTGGGCGGATTTGCTTGTTCTTTTGTAAAAGCGCCGTGGAACATTGAAGGAAATTGGGATTTTTCCACCTACACTTCGGTTGCATTTATAATTATTTTCGGAACTTTAATCGCTTTTTACGCGTATTTAACCGCAGTGAAAATGATTGGCGGACAAAAATCAAGTTTATTGGCAACCGCAGAACCGTTATCGGCCACACTTATTGCAGTTCTATGGCTTCAAATACCCTTTACCACGATGGATTATATAGGAAGCGCTTGCATTATTTCAACAATTTTTATTTTGAGTGCAGGAAAAGAGAAGAAGTAAAATCATACTGCTGAATCATTTTCAAAATTCTCTTTCTGGGAAGTATTTTTTGTATTGATGAGTAAAGATTTTAAACGTTGAAACAGAAAAGATCCACTTAAAAGCAAAAGTCCCAAAAGGATGAAAGCGATAATTTTGGATACTTGATCCATTCGCCAAACATCAAATACATACAATTTTAAAATTGTTAAACCGATTAGTGCAAAACCGAATTGGCGGAAGTGTAAAAGATTTTTTTGGGTTCCGATAAACAGAAATAAAATCCCAAAAATAGTCCAAATTATCGGTAAAAAAAGCATACTGAAATGCGCTCTTTTTCCATCAAAAGATAAAGTTCCATAGTAGCGCATGAGATACAGATTGCACAATTCTACTGTTATAAAAAACACCAATAACAAACTGGCCAACCCAAATTCAATTTTTGATCTTTTTTCGCCTTCATTCAACGATTTTCGAAATCCAAGATATATAAACGCGGTTGGAATTAAATAAAGCAAATATTCAAAATACAATTGCTTTGTAATGAAACCTTGATGTTGCTCTTGAAAGCCCAAACTTACGGCAACAAGCAAAAAACTCAGTGCAAGAATTACAATATTAAAATAACCTTTCTGTGCATATTTATTAAAGAATTTCTTAAAAATTAAACTTTGTAGAAATAGGAAATAAATGCAATAGAGAAAAAGAACCACCACCATTTCAAATACTGATTTATTTTCGAATGCCTTATACACTTCTCTAAAAATCGTTACAAACACAATAAAAAATGCCGCATGGAGAAGGTTTACTTTAGCAGCAGATCCAAATTTGGAATCATTATTTTCCAAAACTTTAAAGCCCAAAAAACTCATCAATGCAATTAAAATCCCGGTAAAAAAGTTAGCATTGAAAAATAAATCGAAATGCATAGGTCGATCGTTCAGCCAAATAAATAGCAATCCACAAATGCATAAAAACGCCAAAACTTTAAAAAAGGTAATGAAAATTTTGGTTTGAATTTTCTTCCACAAAAACAACATGAGAACCGCTTCTAAAGCAAAAAATGTGGTATAAATTTTCACATCGAATTGCACAATCATTGCAAAACTGAGCAAACTCATCAACAAGCCTAATAGAATTGAAAATAAAACATCTAATTGCTTCTGATATATTTTATAAATCATCAATCCAAGATTGATCATCGCAAAAATAATTGGAGGCAAGCCCAAAGCGCTATAACGCAGCTGCTGGAAAGCAATCGTTACGAAAAATACGGATAAAAAATTGGTAACGACCAATAACAAATAATCTGCATTTGCAGGTTTTTCCTTTTTAAAAAAACGCTTTAAAGCAAATGCATACGAAATCAAATAAAATGTAAAAATAAAAGGAATTGCAGTTCGATTAAAACCATCAAAAGCCCAAACAAGCAAATACAATTGAGTTCCAATAAGTGCGATCCAGCCCAAATAATTCCAACTTTTAAGATAAGTAATAAGGAGCATTCCAAGATTAAGAATCAGAAGGTAACTGAATAGAAAAACATAATTGCTTTCTCCCGTTGAAATCATTGCAGGAGCCAAAAATCCACCAATGAATGAAAAAATGCTCAATGTTTCGCTCTTCAAAAAATTCGATAAACCAACAGAAAAAAGCGTAATTAGAACCAAAAAGACAAACGCTGTATTTTGAGAAAAAAGATGGTATTCTCGAAAACCGATGGTAATACTAAAATACAAAACGGCTACTCCACCGCCCGACAAAATCGCTGAAAACACGTTGTAATTCTTCCTTAAAAACCAACCAATTCCAACCAAAATAAAACCAATCATCAAACCGATGAACATGCGCATACTTTCGCCAATCCAGTTTTTATCAATGGCATATTTTACAAAATAGCCAACGCCTAAAACCAAAGTTAAAATTCCAAGAACACTCAAAGCATTCTGTTGGAAAAAATCCAAAATCACTTTGCCAACAGAATTTGTTTTTGAAACTTTTACATCTTGCTTTTGTGAAGTCTTTGAACGAGATACACCTTGTTGTTGAAGGATTTCTGAATCAGCAATCGATTCTTCATTTTTGACATGAATTTCATCGGAATGCACTGTTGGAGAAATCGTTTCGTTCGGTAGAGCTTGGGAAGAATTCAATTTCGCTTTCACCTCATCCAATTCCGATTTTAAGGCGTCGATTTGCTTTGAAAGTAAATTGATTTTACCTTCAAAATTCCTTTTTAAAAGAATGTAAAAAAGGATGACCAGGAAAATGTAAATAAAATATTCCACCGCTTGCGTTTAAATTTTAAAAGTAAATGTAAGCGTTTTAATGAAGAAAATCGTGAAATTTTTAATGCATTGATGTTTAAAATAAAACGAACGCTAACCCACGATTTCAATTGAAGCCGCGTTATTTCACTAATTCTAAAAACAAACGATCAAAAGTAAGATCTAAGTTTTTTGATTTTCCTGGATGTGGTCGCGATGTTTGAATTACTGCGCTTCGAACGGCAGTTAACCAACGAAAACGTTCGGGAATTTGCAGTTGTGCAATTGGTCCGCCATCTTTTTCGCCTTGAGCAACTTTTTGAAAACTCACAAGATTTTGATGAACCTCATCATAATCCAATTTGGAGTGCATCAATTTAAATTTATCTGGACACAAATAAAATTCAACGCGAATGTATTTTTCTTTCTTCGAAAACATCACGAGTCCGATATTGAAAAACTCTTCTCTTTCAACCTTCGGAACCAGGCGAATCACGGCATATTCGTAAATTTTATCCTCTTGCATTTTTGGCTTCGTTTAAAAAGATTTCAGAATTTTCCAATCTTGCTTTTAGGAAATTAAAATACACCTCTCGAATTTCATCGGCAGTTTCTTCTGCATCGTTCCACTGCAACCATTCATCTGGAATCAAATTCACGATTTGGCGAAAAATTTCTTCATTTAAAATTCCCTTTGCAAAAGCATCCGCTTCATCCAATTTCGAAGCTTGTGGAAGCAAAACATGATCCTTCACATATTTGAAAGGCGTTTTTGCTGCAGCATCAAAATTTTGCCACGAATGATGAAAATAAAAAGAAGCGCCATTATCAATCACCCACAATTCTTTATGCCACCAAAGCAAATTAGTATTTTTAAAAGTTCGATCGATATTGGTAATAAACGCATCCAACCATACAATTTTTGAGGCCAAAAGTGGATCTATTTTTATCGAAGGATCGTACGCGATCGCGCCAGAAAGATAATGCAAACCCAAATTTAAACCTTCGGAAAATTTCAGTAAATCCTGAATTTCTTCATCTGCTTCTGTTCTTCCGAAATCAACATCCAGATGAGCAAATACAATTTCCGGAATGTTCAATCCCAAAACCTGTGCGATTTTACCGCCTAAAAGCTCAGAAATCAACATTTTAACACCATGTCCGGCGCCGCGAAATTTCAGAACATATTTAAAATCGTCATCCGCTTCTGCTAAAGCGGGCAAACTTCCGCCTTCGCGCAGCGGAAGAATATAGCGCATTACCGTAACGGTACGAACAGAAAGATCTTTCATCGCGGTAAAAATACAAATTTTCAGCAGGAGTTTCTTTCTTCGTTTTTGGGAAATGAAAAAAGATTTCATACTTTAGTACTTCCCTTTCAAAAAAGAAATACAATGCTCAATTCTGAACGTTTTATGTACAGAAACCGCAATCTTAATCGATTGCTGCAATCATTGCATTATCTTCATACAGACGCTTACCTACAACATTCGAAAGCGTTTATTTCATAAGCCCTGTCACAATCCAGGCAGGGAATTAATCCATATTTATTTTCAGAAAAGATCTCGAACAATTTTGTTATTCTAACAATAACAATGTTGATGGATTGTACGTACACGGGATTTTTCAACTTTACTTTTAATAAGAGTTCATTTAAAAACAAAACAACATGATTGAACAAAATATTGTGGTCACCACTGGAATTTACGACATTATAAAAGATCACATTCGCAGAAAAAAGGTGACGCAAGCTGAAGAGAAAATTCTTACCGACCAACTTCGAAATGCAAAACAAGTTTTACGTCGAGATCTTCCTGCAGATCGAGTTACCGTAAATCGAAAAGTCACGATTAAAGATCACACGATGAACGAGGAAAAAGAATATTTATTTGTGTCTACAACAAAGGCAAAACCCAAGAAAAACAAGTATTCTATTCTTTCCGATATTGCTCTTTCTACCGTTGGATGTAAGGTGGGCGATCAATTCGATTGGCCATTTCGTGAAGGCAATAGAACGATTGAAATTCTAAAAGTAGAATCTTTTGAATCTTAATAAAATTATTTTTGAAATCCTGCTCGCTCAGGATTTCTTTTATTTAATCATCTGAAATTCATCAATTTTATACTTACCTTACATCAATGTTTGGCATCATCTACATCGCTATTTTTGTAGATGAAAATAAATCTTATGAAAACAACGCTTACTACAAAACAAATAGAAATAGTTGTTGCCCCCAAACCTGCACATTTCGTGGGCGATGGATTTCGGGTGCACAATTTTATTCCAAGCTCCCAGCATTTGGATATGAAAAGAATGGATCCCTTTATTATGTTGGATTATAATTCAAAATTTCATTTTACGCCAACTGAAACTCCAAGAGGCGTTGGTGTTCATCCGCATCGAGGATTTGAAACCGTTACCATCGCTTATCAAGGTAAAGTAGAACATCATGATTCTGCAGGTGGTGGCGGAATTATTGGCAAAGGCGATGTACAATGGATGACGGCAGCTTCTGGCGTTTTGCACAAAGAATTCCACGAAACGGAATGGGCGAAAGAAGGCGGAATTTTCCAAATAGTGCAACTTTGGGTGAATCTTCCAGCGAAAGATAAAATGAGTCATCCAAAATATCAAGCCATTAAAAATGAAGAAATGACCGTTATTGACCTTGGCGAAAAAGGAAAAATTGAATTAATTGCAGGTGAATTTGATGGTAAAAAAGGACCTGCAAACACCTTTTCTCCAGTACATATGATGAACGCAAAATTAAAAAAAGAAGGAAAAGCTGAATTTAACTTTCCAGAACATTTTAATACGGGCGCATTAATTATTGAAGGAACAGTTTTGGTAAATGAAACAGAAGTGGTAAAAACCGATCATTTTGTACTTTTTGAAAACGAAGGCGAAAGCTTTACCCTTGAAGCGATTGATGATGCAGTGGTATTGGTATTAAGCGGAGAACCTTTACAAGAACCGATTTATCCACACGGTCCGTTTGTAATGAATTCGAGAGAAGAAATTCTACAAGCTTTTGAGGATTACAATACCGGAAAATTTGGCTATTTAGAATAAAATTTTGATGAACTGCAGATGACTTTGCAGTTCTTTTTTCATAACTTATTCCCGCTTTTCTAACCTAAAATTATAAAAACAATGATGTCGAATATTGGACTCGTAATTGAAGAACGCGCTGCTGACATTGGTAATTTTTTGGTCGGTAGATTATTGCCATTTCGCGAAAAAAGAATGGTTGGTCCGTTCATTTTTATCGATCATATGGGACCTGCCTGTTTAAAAGATTATCAAAATATGGATGTTCCTCCGCACCCACATATTGGTCTTTCAACGCTTACGTATCTTTTTGAAGGATCAATTTTACATCGGGATTCTTTGGGAAATTCCGTTGAAATTAAACCCGGAGCGGTGAACTGGATGACTTCCGGAAAAGCCGTTGTACATTCTGAAAGAACTCCAGAATACCTTCGTCACGAAGATAAATTTTTACACGGATTTCAAATTTGGGTAGCGTTGCCGAAAGATTTAGAAAATTCAGAACCCAGTTTTTTTCATATTGAATCGGATGAAATTCCGACTTGGCAAGATGGAGATGTGGAATACAAATTAATTGCCGGAGAATTGCGTGGTAAAAAATCACCAGTTCCAGTGCATAGTCCACTCTATTTTTTGGAAATTAAATCCAAAACAAATCAAAAAATAAACATCGGTTCTGAACTTTTTGGAGAAGTTGGAATGTACGTTTTGGATGGTACAGTGATTATTGAAGGAAAAGAATATGGTGGAAAACAACTTTTGGTAGCGAAAAACGCTTCGCTTTGTGAGTTTGAAATAAACGCGAATTCTACCATCTATCTTTTCGGAGGAGAACCTTTCCCTGAGGAAAGACATATTTTCTGGAATTTTGTTAGTTCTGACAAAGAGGTTTTGGAGCAAGCAAAAGTAGATTGGTACGATCAAAACCTTGCCGTTTTCCCTAAAGTTCCTGGTGATGAGGATGAATTTGTTCCGCTTCCGAAAGCAATTCTTAATCGAAAGTAAAAAGCTAAATTTTTGTTTGGAAAAAGAACTTATTATGACAAGAATTTATCAATGAAAGTCAAAACACAAACCTATTTTCTAATGAAAAATAAATATCTCCCATAAAACTTCAAAATTTCAAAATAAAAACTTGAAATTTTCAACCATAAAAAAACCCTGAATGAAATGTAGAAAATCAAACAGGGTTCATGAAAACAAGGGTAATATTTTTACATAATTGCGCCAGCAGAATCGCCAAGTTCTTCTTCAATTGCTTGACGTTCCAAACGCATTCTTTCTTCTTTTTTTCTTCTTCTATAAATTCCTCTTTTACCCGAATACAATCTTCGGAAACGGAGAATTGTAAAACGAACTCTTCCAAAATGGTGAAAATACACGTACAGTAATATTCCAATTCCAGCAATTATGGTATAACCGAATATTGTTTTTGTGGAAGTAAGAATCGCATTAATCTGCGTAAGTCGCAAATTGCCCATCGCAGCGGAATACGATACGGTATTGGCATCCATATACACTGCTAAATCGTTCACGCTTTGCCATTGAAGTGCATATTGCAACCAAGAGAAAAACGCCGTAAACAAACCAATTGCAACAAAAGATCGCCAAACGATGATTAACCCAAAAGCGGCTAACATATCGTTAGGATTGAGTTTATCCAACGTATAATACCACACCGAAATAAACAGAATACACATTCCGAATCCACGCAAAAACATCGGAATTACCCACATATCAAAGCTGAAACTTGTGGAAAGACTGAAGTACATGAAAATGCAATACAAGATGTAACTGGCAAATCCTGTGAATACATAAAATTTTATGGGAAACTGTCTGTTAAACCAATATACACCAAACATTCCACCGAAAACCATACCGGGAAGCGTGAGCAAAACCAGTTTCGCATTGGTTAAAGGATCATAGCCTAAAACTGCGACGGCAAATGTATTTTGAAGCGTTGAAATCCCTAGAAATACCCCTGTAAAAAACAACATCAGCAATCCGTGTTTTACATTGGATCTTTCAAAAATTTTAAAGGAAAGATAAGGACGCTTTAACGTTACTTGTCGCAATGCCATCCAAACTGCAGAAACCACAAAAATTCCAAAACTGAGTTTTATTCGATCGGAAACAAACCAGTTTTGAGATTTTCCGAAAGAAAACACATACGCTAACGCCATAAAACATACCGAAAACAACATTGCGCTTAACCAATCTACATAATATAAAGGCAATTTTCTTACAAAACGTTGATTGTGCTGAAATATAATACTGATCAACGCCAAGAATAAACATGCTGCTGCCATATACATGTAGGAAATCTGCCAGTTTAATTCGTATGATAAATCCGTCATCAAATACGATGTAAATTGCGAAGCAATTAATGCATAGGGATAGAAAATGGAATAAAATCGTCCTCTATTTCCATCTGGACTTAAAATAAACATCAATACCAAAAGCATTTCAATAGAACCAAACATTTTTACAAAACCCATTACTAAACTACATAAAACAATTACGTAAGGTTGTGTTGTTGTCCCAATAATAAAACTACAAAATGCCAAAATCACTAATGCTCCGGAAACAATTTCTTTCGTACGAAAGCGGCTTTTTATTCTTACTAAAAGTGGCATCGCAACGCCCATTCCAATAGAACCGGCGTAATACGACCACATATAAAAATCAGATTGGTTTCCACTTTGTCCCGCCATATAATAAATATTGGTGGTGTACACACCGCTTACCGCCAGAAATGCAAACTGAAAAATCAGCAGCAAAAGTAGCTGTAAGGGTTTTGGAACCCAATGATGAAATAATCCTTGATTGTACATTTTTTAAATTTTGAATGAATACTATTTTCTTTTCGAAATCAAAAGACAAAACATCATTCAATTTGTACATTTACATTCATTCCAGCTCTTAATTTTTCAATATCTGCCGCTTTATTTTTATTGGTGAATTCAATTCGAACAGGAATTCTTTGCTGAACTTTCACGAAATTACCAGTTGAATTATCGGTAGGAACATTTGAATATCGAGAACCTGTTGCTGCAGAAATCGCAGTAACTTCACCCTCAAATTGTTGTCCGTTTAGTGCATCAACCGTCATCACCATTTTTTTACCAATAGAAATTTTTGGCATCTGACTTTCCAAAAAGTTAGCGGTAATCCATTTTTGATTGCTCAAAACAATGGTTCCTAATTGCTGACCTGCTTGCACAAGTTGTCCTTCATTAATCGCTCTTCTTCCCATCACGCCATCATAAGGAGCAACAATTACAGTATAAGAGAGATTGAGTTTTGCCATATCCAAAGCTGCTTTTGCACGTTGAATATCAGCATCATTCACACTAATTCTCGATTTGGTTTCTGAAGTAGAAAGTGTAGCCGAGTTTTTCTGATTGACTAATGTTTGATACGCTGCTTTTGTCGCATCGTATTCTGTTTTTACAGCATCATATTGTTGTCTGGTAACCGCTTCGGAAGCCAATAAATTTTTGTAACGATTCAAATTTTGTTCTGCATTCCACAATCTTGCTTTTGCGCCATCAATATTCGAATTCATAACTGCAATATTGTTCGAAACCGTATTTACAGCCGAAGAAGTTACATTTCTTGAAGCCAATGAAGTTTTATACGCCGCTTCTGCTTGAGCAACTTGCGTTTTAATTTCACGATCGTCGATCACCACCAAAATATCTCCTTTTTTTACTTTTTGATGTTCGTTGAAACGGATTTCTTTAATATACCCAGGAATTCGAGTATTTATTGGATTGATGTATTCTTCAACTTGAGCAGATTCGGTATAATCTTTATCTCCAATATGAAAATATTGCGTAACCAACCAATAAAACGCACCCGAAATAAGTACGAATACCAAAAGATTGGCAAACAAAACTTTGTTTTTGGTTTTCTTTTTCTCTGCTTCTTTTTTATTGACCACTTTTTTTGGTCCAGTTACTTTTTGAGTTGTTTTTTCGTGCTCTGCAGTATTTTGTGATTCTGCTTGAGTATTGATATCCTTGTTTTCCATTTTATATTCTTGTTTTCAATTTGTAATTAAAGTGTTCCTGTAGTTTTGAGAAGATTGTAATATTGATACATTACGTTTATTTCTGAGGTAACGTAATTTAATTCAGATTCCAATTTTGCATTGGTTGCATCCGTCATTTCTACTTGAACAGCCAATTGGTTAAGGTATTTGGCTTCAATAATTTTATAGTTTTCCTGCGCCAGTTTTTGCGATTCCATTTGAATTTTAGCATTCTGAATCGCTTCTGTATATTTGGTATACGCCGCATTCACCGCCATTTCAACATTTTGTTGGGTTAAAATCAAGGCATCTTCGGCTTGTTCTTTTTGAATATTCCCTAACGCTAACTTTTCTTTCGTTTTATAAAGATTATCAATATTGTACGTAAGCGAAAGTCCGGTTTGCCATGTATTCAAATACATATCAATTGCGGGCAATGAGTTGGTAATCGGGCGCTGCATGTTGTACGCACCAAAAGCCGCTAACGTTGGCATTTTATCGGTATTGATAATTTCGATATTCTTTTTTGCCATTTCAATATTGGTGTTGGCCGATTTCAAAGCGGGTTGATTTTCATATGCCAAATTCAAGAAATAGTTTTGCAACTTATCATTTTCTAGCAAAGAAACCTCTTCTGTTGGAACAATTTGCGTATCGGTAGAAAGACCGAGTGCTTGATCCAAATTAAAATTCAAAATATTGATGTTATTCGAAATGGTAAGAAGCGCTTGATCCAGATCTTGAAGAATAAGTTCGCCACGAATAACCTCGTTTCGAGTAATCATCCCTTGCTTGTAAAACTTTTTTACTTGATCTAAACGATCTGTAGCCAATCTTCGGTTATTTTCATACACCTTTTTCTGGTTCTGAAGTTTCAGCATATCTAAGTAATTCGAGATGACTAAAAACTTCACATTTTGCTGATTGTTTTGTAAATCTAGTTCTGCCAATTGGGTTTTGAGATCGGCAGCTTCAAGCGATTTTTTAACCAAGCCACCTTTAAAGATAAGCTCTTTAGCCTGCACCGCAAAAGTATTGCCGAAGTGCGGCATTTTAATAGTCATCGTTTCAGAAAAATCTTTATCAATCACCAATGCATCACCAATAAAAAATGCATTTGCAGATGCATCAACGCTTGGCAATTGTTGAAGTTTTAAAACATTTTTCTGTTGTTGAGCGATATCGATGCTTTTCTGAGAAATTTTCAGTTGCGGATGATTTTCTAACGCTAATTTCGTAATATCAGAAATCGATAACTCGCGTGGATTTTGTGCAAAAACAAATGGCGATACCACAAGCGCTGCTGCCAAAAAAGCATGACTGATTTTTGGATTAAATTTCATTGTACCTTGTTTCATTTTTCGGGGACAAAGGTACGGCGGTTAAATATCGGTTTGAATGATTATAAAAATGAAAAAGATGTTCAAAAGTACGATTTCAATCTCGAAATTGCTTTCGATATTGATTCGGACTCATTTCTTGGTGTTTTTTAAAAAAATGACTAAACGCATATTGATCGCTGAAACTCAATTCGTACGCAATTTCACTTAAAGGTTTTTGAGTAGAAGAAAGCAAAGCTTTTGCTTCGTTAAGGGTATAATCATTAATAATCTGGTTCGCGGTTTTCCCAATGGTTTCTTTTAAAACAGAAGTAAGATGTCTGGAAGTAAGATGTAACTCATCCGCATAAAAACGAACGGAAGAATTATGTTTGAAATTCATGGAAACCAATTTCAGAAATTCCAAAGCAATTTCTTGAGCGCGCGTCATCATTTTTTGTGGATTCTCGTCATTTTCCCTTTTAACCACACTTGCCAACTGATACAAAACTCCACTCATCGACGATTCGATTATTTCTGGATAATACGCTTGCTTGCTATCATATTCTTCTAAGAAAAATTTCAAATGATGAATATTTCTAAAGAATGCATTCATTTCTGTTGTTGAAATTCGAAAGACTTCCCGAAGAACCGAACGAATATTACGATACACACTTAACCGATTGAATTTCAATGTTAAATTTTCGATGTAATCCCGGCTGTACACCATTAGTAAAAGTTCCATATCGCGATCAAACTTTAAAATTTCATACGCCGTATCGGTATCGATTAGGATTAATGTATTATCCGTTAGATCAATCTCGTTAATTTGCTTTTTAATGGAAATATTGCCGCTCTTCAAAAATAAAATGGCAGGATCGGAGGAGTGATACGGATGCCCCGTAGTTAGAAACTCCAAAATATTGTCTTGCGTGAAAATACGGATTGAATTTTTCAAAAAAAATTTCGCTTTAAATTCAAAAGTAATAAAACTCGATTATTATCTTTATATTTCTTTTCTAAAATGTAAAGAATCTGTTCTTTTAAAAGTAAAATCAACATCAATTAAACCCTTAAAAATGATAGAAATACAACAACACAACAACGAAAAAAATGGCGATTTTGAAGCATTGGTTTCAGGAGAACACGCAGGATTAATGACGTATACTTGGGCGGGAAGCGATAAATTCATCATTGATCACACGGAAGTTGAAAAAGCGTTTGGCGGAAAAGGAATTGGTAAAGAATTGCTTCTTGAAGCAGTAGATTATGCCCGAAAAAACAATCTGAAAATCATTCCACTTTGTCCATTTGCAAAAGCGACTTTCCAAAAAAACCAAGACCTTCAAGATGTTTTAAGCTAAGCTGATTTGTACATTTAGAAAACTTCACCCCATTCGAATTTCAAATTTGATGGGGTTTTTATTTTTTCATTCCACGTTCAAAAAACTATATTTGCTTTTTGTAAAAAATCAATATGAGTACATCCACAATTCTACTGTTATTTGTTTTCATTTATTTTGTTGGACTTTTGGTGATTTCGTACTTCACGAGTCGAAATTCAGATAATCAGTCCTTTTTTATTGGAAACAAAAAAAGCAAATGGTGGTTGGTAGCTTTCGGAATGATTGGTACTAGTTTGAGTGGTGTTACTTTTATTTCTGTTCCAGGAACAGTGGGCAAAATGTTGGGCGAAAACCAGTTTGGCGGATTCGAATATTACATGATGGTAGTCGGATTTTTCCTTGGTTATTTTATTGTTGCAGGTGTTCTACTTCCGCTGTATTACAAAATGAATCTTACTTCCATTTACACTTATTTGGGAAAGAGATTTAATGTAGAAGCTCATAAAATAGGTTCCATTTTCTTCATTATTTCAAGAGCAATTGGCGCGACTGCACGTTTGTATTTGGTGGTGAATATTCTACAGATTTTTCTTTTAGAACCGTTGGGAATTCCGTTTTGGGTGACCTCATTTATTTTGCTTTTGATGATTTTACTGTACACTTTCGAAGGTGGCGTAAAAACGATTGTAATTACAGATACTTTGCAAACTTCCTTCATGATTATCAGTTTGGTCGCGTGTATTATCTACATTCTTTCGAATCTTAATTTGTCTTTCGGTGAAGCGTATACCATTTTAGAACAGAAAAATTATACACACCTCATCAATACCGATGTTAATTCTAAAACCTATTTTCTGAAAACGCTATTGGGCGGAATGTTCATTACCATCGCGATGACTGGACTTGATCAGGAAATGATGCAAAAAAACATTTCGGTCGACAACGTAAAAAACTCCAAAAAAAACATGCTCACTTTTGCGGTTACATTGCTTTTCGTGAATTTGGCATTTCTGTTTTTGGGAGGTTTATTGTATTTATTTGCAATGCAAAATGGAGCCAATTACGAAACGCTTACCCAAGTTTTGAATGGCCAGGAAAGCATATCGCATGTATTTGGGTTTAAAGATTCTGCAGGTAATGTTTCGAATATTATGGGAGATGATCTTTTCCCAGCACTTTCCCTAAATGGGTATTTTCCACTGATTATTTCTGTGATTTTTATTATCGGATTAATTTCCGCACTTTTTCCTTCTGCTGATGGTGCTTTAACGGCGGTTACAAGTTCATTTTGTGTAGATTTACTTAATATTAATGAAGATCAAACGAAAACAGAAAAACAGAAGAAAGCGTTAAGGATGAAAGTTCATCTTACGTTTGCAGTGATTTTCTTCATTCTAATTATGATTTTCAAAGCTATCAACGATAAGTCAATTGTTTATTTGATTATGGAAGTTGCAGGTTATACATACGGACCGTTGCTTGGACTTTTCGCTTTCGGTATTTTAACCAAATTTCAAATTGAGAGAAAATACGGAATCCTGATGGTAACGTTAATCGCTCCTATTTTAACCTACGTCATCAATTATTTGTTTACCCACTATTCGGATTACAAAATTGGGGTAGAATTGATTATTTTGAACGGATTATTAACGTTTATCGGATTATGGCTCATTCGTAAAAAATAGAAAAAGATTCCCTTTTGATTACGCCTTTCATTCCAACGATTTCACGTTTGGACTTACGATTTCATGATCTTTACTGTTCAACAAAATGCCGATGTAAAGTTCGTCAAACCACAAAAAAAACGTAAATTCGCTCGCAAATAAATCTACAACATGAGCAAGAGCATTCAGGAACTTAAAAACCTGGCAACGCAAACACGAAGAGACATTATTAGAATGGTGAGCGCCGTTAATTCTGGACATCCCGGAGGAAGTTTAGGATGTACCGAATATTTTACCGCATTGTACGGTAAAGTAATGGATTACAAGCTGCCATTTACAATGGAAGGTAAAAATGAAGATTTATTCTTCTTATCCAACGGGCACATTTCACCTGTATTCTACTCCACTTTGGCAAGAAATGGGTTCTTCCCGATTTCCGAATTGGCCACATTTAGAAAATTAAATTCTAGATTACAAGGGCATCCAACTACACATGAAGGACTTCCAGGAGTTCGCGTAGCATCAGGATCATTAGGACAAGGACTTTCAGTGGCCATTGGTGCTGCAATCGCCAAAAAATTGGATGGTGATCAAAATTTAGTATACACCCTTCATGGTGATGGCGAATTACAGGAAGGTCAAGTTTGGGAAGCTTTTATGTACGCTGCAGCGAAAAAAGTGGACAATATTATTTCAACAATCGATTACAACGGAAGACAAATTGATGGAGATACAGATGATGTTTTGTCGCTTGGTAATTTACACGCAAAATTAGAAGCTTTTGGATGGATCGTTTTAGAAGAGAAAAACGGAAACGATTTAGAAGCGGTAATTAATATTTTGGAACGCGCTAAAGCCGAAACAGGAAACGGAAAACCAGTGGTAATTATGCTTCACACTGAAATGGGAGCTGGAATTGATTACATGGTAGGATCTCATGCTTGGCACGGCAAAGCACCAAATGCAGAGCAACTAGAAAAAGGATTAGCACAATTGCAGTTGGACGAACTTAGTGATTACTAACCCTCCAATACATCAAACTTCAATTCAAAAAAAATGAAATTTACTTATACAGAAAAAAAAGATACAAGAAGCGGTTTTGGAGCTGGATTAGCTGAACTTGCCGATAAAAACCCAAATGTTGTTGCGCTTTGTGCCGACCTTATCGGTTCACTAAAAATGGAGAAATTCATTGAAAAAGCACCAGAACGTTTTTTCCAAATCGGGATCGCAGAAGCCAATATGATGGGGATTGCTGCAGGTTTAACCATTAATGGAAAAATTCCTTTTACCGGAACATTTGCAGAATTTTCAACAGCGAGAGTGTACGATCAAATTCGCCAGAGTATTGCATATTCTAATAAAAATGTAAAAATTTGTGCTTCGCACGCTGGGCTAACTTTAGGTGAAGATGGCGCAACCCACCAAACGCTTGAAGATATCGGGTTGATGAAAATGCTTCCTGGAATGGTGGTGATAAACACCTGCGATTACAACCAAACAAAAGCTGCAACTTTAGCAATTGCCGACTATGAAGGTCCTGTATATTTGCGTTTCGGAAGACCTGTTTTACCCGTGTTTATCCCAGAAGATATGCCTTTCGAAATTGGTAAAGGAATTTTATTACAAGAAGGAACTGATGTTACTATTGTGGCAACAGGGCATTTGGTTTGGGAATCTCTTCTTGCAGCTGACGAACTTGAAAAAGAAGGAATTTCCTGCGAGATTATTAACATCCACACCATCAAACCTTTAGACGAAGAAATTATTTTAAAATCGGTAGAAAAAACAGGTTGTATTGTAACTGCTGAAGAGCACAATATTCTTGGAGGTTTAGGTGAATCTGTTGCCGGAATGCTTGCTCAGAAACGCCCAACGAAACAAGAATTTGTAGCAGTTCGTGATACTTTTGGAGAATCGGGAACACCAACCGAACTGATGCACAAGTACAAAATTGATTCTGTCGCAGTAATTGAAGCGGTGAAGAAAATTTTAGGAAAATAAAGGGAAAAAAACTTTTGTTATAGACAAAAAAAGCACTTCTAAATGAGGTGCTTTTTATTTTTTAATGGATGTCAAGTTTCAAGGTATATACTTACCAAACCATTACTATTGTACAAGAATGCTTCGACGTGGTTCTGCATAACAATCCTGATACTATACGTTGATTTTGCAAAATTTCAGTCTTATCCGAATACCTAAGTTTTAAAATCAGACAATCCTTATTTTTTAAATACAAAATAAACCGCCAAAACCAAACAAATTCCAGCATATAAATGATTCACGCTAAGATCGATTGTTTTGAAAACCACTTTCGCAAAAATCACAAAAATCGATAAAGTAATAACCTCTTGAATTACCTTCAGTTGAAAAAGATTAAAAGGACCACCATTGCCCACAAAACCATTTTTATTGGCAGGAACTTGAAAAAGATATTCAAAAAAGGCAAGTCCCCAACTGAGAAGGATCACAGTAAGAATTCCTGATTTCTTTAACCAACCCATTTCTTCTAACTTCAAATGGCCGTACCAAGCCAACGTCATAAAGATGTTGGAGATAATTAGAAATACAATGGTAAAAAGTCCTTTCCCAAACATTAATCACTCTTTTATTTAAAGAAACTCCATCTTGGAATTACCACAAAAAGTCCAGCCATAAAGTAACAAAACAACGTACTAAGATCGAAATACAAAAAACTGGAAAGGTAAAAATTATAGAGCAAGAAATGAATTAAAACTAAAAATGGAAATACAATAACACCCACTTTTCTAAAAAATACAATAAGCAAAAGCATCAGCAAAATAAGAAAATCGAGAACGAAAATAATCCAAATAAAACCAGTCGGGATATGCACTTCTTCGGATTGTGCAAAAAACTGCAAATCGGTATTCATGCTCATCAAAAAGCTTAACGCAATAATCGCTAACGCAATATAAAATCCTTTACTTTTCTGTTCTACCTTACCGAAATAATTATCTGTCATAATTTCATTTAATTTCGTGTGCAAATGTACAGCAAAAAAAAACTTTTGAAATGGTTTCAAAAGTTTTTTAGTCTCGATGTAAGGTATAAATTAAATGCTAACTGCATCAATTAATCTATTTTTATCGCTTAAGTATTCTTCCATAGAAATCATACTTTCAGTTCTCATTACATCGTTAATGTCGTCGATTTGATAAATAATGCGTTTCGCATCGTCTGTATTCTTCGCTCTAACTTTACAGAAAATATTGTATTTCCCAGAAATTACAGAAGCTTCCACCACATTCGGGATTGTTGCCAGTTCTTTTAGCACATCCTGAGTTCTGTTGGATTTCGTGAGAAGAATACCAATAAAAGCAGTAAAATGATAATCCAATTTACCGTAATCAATATTCAAAGAAGAGCCCAAGATAATTCCTGCATCTTCCATTTTCTTTACACGTACGTGGATGGTTCCTGCGGAAACGTCCATTTGCTTCGCAATCTCGGTGAAAGGCATTCGGGTATTTTCTACTAGAAAGTCGAGAATCTGCTTATCAATTTCATCAAGTTGATAGTTCATTGCAATAGATATTTATTAAGAATTTGTTAATTGAAAGGTGATATTTTTGCAAATTTACAAAAAAATAGCAACAATAAAAAATATAGGTTAAAATTAACAATTTTTAACGAATCCTGATAAAACAATGCAGAATCGTCACTTCACACTATCATTTTTAATAGAATCTCTTACAACATGATCTCTCTCATGAGCGATATTTTTGTTTCTACGCTTTCTTTTGAACAATCTATTGAAACTTTTGCTATATACGGCTCCAACACCATAGGTTTGGTTGGCACTTGCGTTACCAGCCACATTTCCCATCCCGATGTTTGATGGTTTCGAATACGCCCGAAGGACTCTGGTACCATCATTATTCTTCGACCAATCGTATTCTATAATTCCTTCACCAGAAAGGTAATTGGTATTGGTATTTTCAGTTTTTGAAATCGGGATTCCCAAACCAGTTTTCACGGTAACTCTTGGCGAAAGGGCGAAACTTACACTTGCGTTAGCGCGATCTCCCGTGTTCGATGCGACATCACCGCTCAAATAATTAAGGTCAATTTGAAACTCATTACTGATGTTATTCAACACCGATCCTAATTGTTTAAAAAGCATGTTGTAACCCTGACTTTCCAGCGTATTTCCTACAATATCATAGCTGGAATTACTAACATTAAAACTGTTTAACACCAGAATAGAACCAAATTGAATGAGTTTTTCATCTTCATTACTCATCTTTTCCGCTAATGCCTCACGAAGCTGACTGGAAACGTCTTGTGCTTGTACGCCAAGTTCAATTTTGGGATCGTTCAGTTTTTGAGTAATTTTGGTGGTAAGCACCACATTTACGGGCGGTAAACTTCCCATATTCAAATATTGTCCAGCGTTGGTAATCGTTCTTAAATAATTCGCGTTGATATTTAAATCGGGCGCCATTGGATCGCCATCCCAATTAATATTGCTCCCTTTTACAATTTGAAATGTTCTTTCCAAAATTGCTTTAGAAACAAAGGTTCCATTATCCACCATATAATTTCCATTCATGGAAATGCTTCCGTTTCGATCCATTTTAAATCGAATAGGATCTGCTGTACCGCGAACGGTGATATCCCCAATATCATCGCCAACCAAAACATTAACTGTTGTCCCTTTATCTACCGAAACCGTGAAATCAACATCCATATTTGCTCCGGATTTTTTCTTTTCTTCTAAGGTAATTTGTCCGGTATTGCTTTCTTTTAAAAATCGCAACATTTTAAATTCATCTACGCTTGATGTAGAATTACTGTTAAATGTGAACACCGAATTATTTAACGCACGCATATTGGGCGTTGAAATATTGAGCGCTGAAATAGGACCATCCACAAAAAGATCACCTTGCCCATAAACTCTACCCCAAAACAAATCGGAATCTCTTTGTGTGTTATTTAAAAGCAATAAATTATCTGCTCTCATCACGAGGTTGACGCCCATTGAAGATAAGGTTTCAAACTGAATCATCCCAGAAATAGATCCACTGGAATTTGTTCTTTCATCTTTAACCCCAATATTGTTCAAAACTGCAAGGCCTTTCGAAAGCGAAATGGTATTATCATCAAATGTGTAATCCACGCCCGTAAAATTCAAGGTTAATCCAACGCCTTTTAAAGCGATATCTCCCGAATAATCAACATCGTTCAAAGTTCCGTTGATATTAAGATCGCCCGTTGCCTTTCCTCTTAGATTACTAAAAACGGTATTGACAAATTGTTGGGAAAAAGCCAAATCAAAATCGTTAAGTTCCGCTACCATTTTCAACGTTGGAGATGGCGTATTGTTATCCATTGTTCCGGTAAGATTCAGGTTGTTTCCACCTAAAATTCCAGAGGAAGTAAGTTTTGCTTCAACATCAAAAACATTGGCGCGATCACTATTTTTAATTGAGGCTTGCAAGTTCCCCATGTCCGTATTATTCATTTTAATGGCTTCAACATCCAAATCAATTAAAGGTATAAGGTTGTTTTTTTCTTTTATAATGTTGAAGTTCCCATTGGCTAATCCTTGAATTGAATTGGAATTGCCGTTGGATTGCATTTCGAAAATTTTAGAAATATCGAAATTTTTAATTTCACCTTCTGCCCGAAAATGTTCCCCTGATTGAAAGACTGAATTTTTCACAAAAAGTTCACTTTCATCAGAATATATTCGCAAATTTTTAATGAGAAAATCAGAGGTGTTTTTACGATAGGTGATGGAATGATCTAATTCCTCAGATGTATCCACGCTCCATACCACATCATTAAACTTCACTTGTGTCGGCTCGAAACGGAAAACATAATCTCCTGCCGAATTGGTGGTTTGATTCAGTTTCAACGCATATTCTTTAAATGTGCCGTCGGTTTCATCTTGTGGACTTCCATATTTAAAATCCGCTACCAAATGCAGCAAATTACCCGTTTCATTATGTCCGCTTAAGGTGAGATCTTTTAGTATATTTTGATTATACGCTGCTCGATCTACTCTTGCAAAAAACTGTTCACTTTGGTTTTCAGTATTGATTCTTAAAACAAAATTATCAATTGTTGCGCTATCTTTTGTTTGAACCACACGCGGATTTATTGTGTAATCCGGATTATAGTTCGAAAAGGTTTCGTCAAGATCTGAAATTTCTTTCTTTGAAGTAAGAATATACAAGAGTTTTTGAGCCTCAACATTCAAAACCAAATCGTTCGTATCGCCATTATAACCGCCATTTACCGAAGCTCCTGATTCCAGCTGAAGCTGAGGCAGGAAGTACGAAACCAAACCTTGTTGCACACTGAAATCGACCGTAAATCGCTGATTTTTATATTGTCTTCTTGGCGCCGGACCCACCAATACTTTTCCGATCCCATTTTGAACCATTCCGCTTAAATCCTCCAAATTAAATTTACCAGAAATTCTCCCTTGTAGTACGCCTGGAACATCTGCAGAAAGAATTCGGTTTCCGTTTTCTACATACGCTTTCAATGAACCATGATCTACTTTGTATTTTTGCAAACCATTGCTAAAATTAACGTGATTCATCTGTACATCAAGGTTCATATCGTTGAGATCCGTCATCGCAATCGAGCCTTCGAGTTGGCCGCTGAAAATTTGAGATCCCGATTTTACTGTAAAATAATTTAAATTAAGATGCGCAATATCGGCGTTCACATCTGCTTTAATTCGAGAAGTACTAAAATCAATTAATCCCGTTACGCTTCCTTTTAACTCTTCATCAGCTATGGTTACCAAACCGTTATAACGCTTGTGATCGAGCAAACCATCCAAATGCACATTATTGATTTCTTTATCGGCAATGATAATTTTTGAAATATCGGATTTTGTGGTAATTCGCATCGTATTCACATCAAAGCTTTCGCCGCTAAGATTGAATTTACCACTTATTAAACCCACTTGTTTATTCTTTGTAATTACACTGGTATTCAAATCATTAACATCAGCATAACCTCGATATTTCGGGACTGGAGAACTGTATTGCTCCAAATAAAATTCTTTAATTTTCGCTTGTCCAATTCCTGTAATAAGATTTCCAGAAGGCACATACACCTGCTCTGGCGTTACGCGAACTCCACCATTAAACTTCAATTTGCCAAAATCATCAGCAAAATTTTTCATCTTTTCTGAAATAAATGAAGGCATCATTTTTTTCAAATCGATATAGGTAAAATCGGTAGAAAGCTGATTGGTTTGAATTTTAAAATTGCCCTTGAGAATATCCTCAACACTCATTTTTTCCGTGCGAATATTGACGTCCGAATTGCGAATTAAGAAATTTTCAAGCGTGAATTTATTTAAAGGACCATCCATTTTCCCTGAAAGATTGAACGGTTTGTAATTATCCCAATTGGTAACAAAATAGCTAATATCATATCCACTGAGCTGACTTCCCTGGGTAACGCGCATTTCCCAACGCACCTTGTTGGTAAAATCTGCCCAAGATCCGTTATTCAGATTAAATTTAATATCACCTTGAAGCAACGAATGTTCCGTATTAAAAGTAAGATCATCCAGAAAAAGAAAACGCTTTGTTAAGGTAAGATCAGTAGAAAATGTTTCCACATAGTGTTTTTTACCCCAACGTTCAGTTGTGAATCGCAGATTGTTAATCTGTGCAAAAACATCGGATCCTTTTACACGCAACTCAGGAACCGTTAAGCTTAAATTAGTAGCGATCAACCATTTACCACGTTCTCCTTCGGAATTCTGATTAACAATAGAAACTTTAGAATTGGTAATGTAAATCCTGGATTTTAACTGAAAAGGTTCTTTATGCGTTGATGCTTTTCCGGAATCGAAAATTTCTACAAATCGAATAAAGTTCGAAATGCTGTCGCCTTTGTATGTGATCACCTTTAAATCCAATTGATCCAACGACATACTTTGAAATTGCATGTTCCTGGAATCGCTAATAATGGAAAACCAATTCGAATCAGCGTACAATTGTTCAGCTTTTAAAAAAGGATAATTTTTATAATCTTTTACCGAAACTTTATGCAAGGTAACATCACCAAAATAGCTTACATCAATACTTTCAAAAGCAATTTGCGATTTCAGTTGCTGATTTAGCTTTGTAATCACTTTCTGTGCCGCCCAATTTTTGGTTACCGGTAAATTAACTGCGATTACAAAAGCGATCACCAACGTTAATCCTACCCAAAAAATCACTTGCAATAGTCGCGCCCACCATTTTATGCTCACCACATCTTTTGACGCTTGATCAATGAATTCTCCGGCGGTTTCAATCGGGTGATTAATCGCATCACTTGCGAGCTCAGCGGCGTCTTCAACGGTGTTTTGCACCTTTCCTACCCCTTTCTGAACGGAATCACCAATGTTTTTACCAACCGATTTTTTCTTTCCTTTGTCGTTATTATTCTCTAAATTTGCCATAGATATGAGCGAACCAATCCTTTTAGCAATTGAATCGTCTTGTGATGATACTTCTGCAGCAGTTATTAAAGGAAACCAAATCCTTTCTAATATTGCAGCCAGCCAAAAAATCCATAACGATTATGGCGGTGTAGTTCCTGAACTCGCTTCGCGCGCGCATCAAATGAACATCATTCCTGTAATCGATCAATCGCTTTCAAAAGCAAATATACTACAAAAAGAACTTTCCGCGATTGCTTTTACGCGCGGTCCTGGACTTTTAGGTTCCTTACTTGTAGGAACATCCTTTGCCAAGTCACTGGCAATGAGTTTAAACATTCCGTTAATAGAAGTTAATCACCTTCAAGCACATATTTTAGCGCATTTTATAGCAGATGCGAATCCTCAACCTCCAAAATTTCCGTTTTTATGTTTAACGGTAAGTGGTGGCCACACGATGATTGTTCTGGTGAAAGATTATTTTGATATGGAAATCATTGGTAAAACGATTGATGATGCTGCTGGAGAAGCTTTCGATAAAATAGGAAAAATTTTTGAACTCGACTATCCTGCGGGACCAATTGTGGATCGACTTGCAAAAGAAGGAAACCCGAATGCATTTCAGTTTGGAAAACCCAAAATGGAAGGATACAACTATTCCTTCAGTGGCGTGAAAACATCGGTTTTATATTTCGTTCAGAAAGAACTTAAGAAAAATCCAGACTTTATAAAAGATAATCTTCAAGACCTTTGCGCTTCTGTTCAAAAGACGATTATTGATGTTTTAATGAACAAGTTAGAAAAAGCTGCCAACGAATTAAATATTAAAGAAGTTGCCATTGCTGGTGGAGTTTCTGCCAATTCAGGACTTCGCGAAGCGATGAAAATAAATGGTGAACAATTAGGATGGAATATTTATATTCCAAAATTTGAATATACAACGGATAATGCTGCGATGATTGCGTTGGTGGGACAACTGAAGTATGAAAGAGGCGAATTTGCAGATTTATCTGTAGCCGCATCTGCACGATACGATATGGAGGAAGTTTTTAAAAAATAAACAAATATGAAGCTTTTTTACGGTCAGATTTTTCCTGAAATCCAAATTAATGAAGAGGAACAGCAACATCTTTTAAAAGTGTTGAGAATGAAAGCTGGAGAAAGCATTTCCGTTACCGATGGTTTGGGAAATCTTGCCATTGGAACTTTAAAAATTGAAGGAAAGAAGGCATCTCTAAACGTTGAAGAACTTAAAGAAAACCTTCCTGATTTCTCACCTAAAATACATATTGCCATTGCGCCAACTAAAAATATCGATAGAACCGAATTTTTCGTAGAAAAAGCAGTTGAAATGGGCGTTTCGGAAATTACCTTTCTCTTAACCGAAAAATCCGAACGGAAAAACATAAACCTTGAACGTTTTCAGAAACAAATTATTGCGGCATCCAAACAGAGTTTACGATTTCATTTCCCAAAGCTTCATCCGCTAACAAAGTTGTCGAATTTTGTTGACGGAATTGATGACGATTCTACTTTTGTCGCTCATTGCCATCAAAACCTTGAAAGAATTGATCTTCACCGCATTCCCGATGTAACACAATTAACTTTTTTAATTGGTCCAGAAGGTGATTTTTCTGAAAGAGAAATTCAGACTTTGGCAGAAAAAGGAATTAAAGCCGTAACCTTAGGAAGTCAAAGATTGAGAACAGAAACTGCAGGAGTTTTTGTTGCCGCTTGGAATTACCAAAAGATGATTTAACGAAGAGTAATCTCAAAGTTTTGCAATCGCTGAGAAAAAAAAGATCGCTAAATCTCAAGTATTAATCATCTACTTCTGAAAGATATTTTGCTAAAATTTCTTTGCCACTTTTAATCGAATTAACTGCCCAACGGATTTTCAGTTGTAGAAGTTTTTCTTCGGAAAGAGATGTATCAATTCCCGATTTTAGAATTTTTTGTTTCAATTCGTACATGCAAATTGCTGCGGCAACCGACACATTAAAGCTTTGCGTAAAACCAAACATAGGAATTGCCAAGGTTTCATCTGCAAAATCTAAAATTTTTTCAGTAACACCATTAAATTCCGTTCCGAAAAATAAAGCGATGGGGTCCTTAATTTCAAAGTCTGGAAGCATCGTCACATTTTTTTCAGGAGAAACTGCCACAATTTTATATCCGCGAGATTGTACTTGTTGTACAGAATTTAAACTCCACGGTAATTTTTCGACCTCTACCCAGGTTTCAGCTCCTTTGGTAACTGTTAAATTCGGGTTGAAAACATTCTCTTTTTCTAAAGCGACAATTTTGTGAAAACCACAAGCTTCAACGCTTCTTACAATTGCTGCTGCATTTCGAAATTGATAAACATCTTCCATTACGGGAAGAATAAAATCGGAACTTTCTGGCGCTTGTTTTTCAATTTTAGAAAGTCGTTCTTCTGTTAAAAATTGTTGAAGATATTGATAGAGTTTTTCTTGTTGTTCCAGCGTTTTCATCTTGCAAATTTGCGAAAATTTTCCTTTAAAGACGGATTTTCGCGTGAGGGATATGAAGGGAGCGACCGCAGGGAGCTGTAGCGTTGAAATGATGATGAGCCGAGTTGCTGCTTTAATTTTCAGCGCTACCGAAACGAAGTGTAGTCCGGAGCAGCCCGACCCGATGCAGCGGTGGCGCATTTGCAAAGTTTCACTTTGCAAATGCGCAGCTCGGTAAGGGACATGCCCAAATAATAAAAATTCTTCGCAACGAAAAGTGTATTTTTGCGCCATGAAACGTAAAGTGCTCCTGATTTACACCGGTGGAACCATTGGCATGGAAAAGAATTATGAGACGGGAAGTTTGGTTCCGTTTGATTTTCAACATATTTTTGAGAAAATTCCAGAAATGAATCTTTTGGAATGCGATGTGGTGGTACACTCGTTTGAAAAGCCCGTGGACTCGTCGGATATGGGGCCTAAAGAATGGCAAATGATTGCCAAATTAATTAAAAAAAACTACTCGCTTTTTGATGGTTTTATCATCCTTCACGGAACGGATACGATGTCGTACACCGCGTCGGCGCTTAGTTTTATGCTGAAAAATTTGAGAAAACCTGTTATTTTGACTGGATCTCAACTTCCGATTGGCGATTTGCGAACGGATGCAAAAGAGAATCTTTTAACTACCGTTTACTATGCGACTTTATACGAGGAAGATGCGGCTGTAATTCAAGAGGTTTGCATTTATTTTGAGTACAAATTGCTTCGCGGGAACCGAAGTTTGAAAAATTCTGCGGAACATTTTGATGCGTATATTAGTCCGAACTACCCTGTTCTTGGTGAAAGTGGCGTGCATTTGAATATTGGGAAGGATTTTCTTTATCGACCCAAAGAAGATGCCGAATTTAATGTGGATTTGCATATTTGCAGAGATGTATTGTTCTGGCGCATTTTCCCTGGAATGACGCTGGATTTCTTTAAAGAAATTCCAAAGGTTAAAGTTTTAATACTGCAAGTTTTTGGATCGGGAACGATTTTTAATTCTGTGAAAACGGAACGCACGTTGAAACAAATTCGCGCGAACGGCACTGAGATTATTGTGGTGAGCCAATGTTTATATGGCGGTGTTTCTTTTGGGAAATACGAAAACAGCACGATTTTTACAAAGATTGGTGCCATTAGTGGTCATGACATAACCGCAGAAAGTGCAATTACTAAATCGATGCATTTAATCGACCATCCTATTTACGGAGATAATTTTGCTGCGGCCTTTCAAGAGGATTTTTGTGGTGAGATTACCGTTTCGTAATTTTTAGGAATTATTTTTTTGCAAGGTTCATTTTAAAAAACTATTTTTGCAATCCCAATTAGAGAGGTGTCCGAGTGGTTGAAGGAGCTACCCTGGAAAGGTAGTATACGGGTAACTGTATCGAGGGTTCGAATCCCTTCCTCTCTGCAAAGCATATTAATTACCAATATGTTACAGAATTAACACGCAAAACTACACCCACTATGATAGTGGGTGATTTTGTTATAGAGATTTTAAATTTCTAGAAAAAGGTATTCGAGAGTATTATTTTGAAGACCAGCGTAACAGGATAAACGTTCTTATGAAAGTACCTTCTTTAGAACAATTTCCGTTCTATTTGTTGTAGGAATTTTCGTTCTGAAAATATAAATTCTTGTTTTTTAAATAATCAATCAACTCTTTTGGGCGATCTGTTTGGATAATGTTGATCTTTCTATTGATGTACCAATCGTAAACGTCAAGGTTTTCTAAAGCTAAATCATCTTGATGCGAAGCATTATGTTGTGGCCATAATGAATTAACCCAAACCTTCATTCCTTTGCTTGTAATTGTAGCGAAATCCAGCATATTTTCTTCGGTATTACCAATGGTAAACTCAAAGCCGTAGACTTTGTAATGATCCAAATATTCGTTTATTTTCGACCATCCTTCATTTCGGCCAAGTCTGATAATAGGCATAAAATGGATTTCATTTTTAATGTTTCCGTATTTTTTTTCAAATTCCTTATAGGTTTCAGTTCCTTTGAATAAAACCTGATCGAGCATATTTCTAATCTTCAGAATTGGAAACACGAGATTAATATAATCAAATCCTTTATCCAAATTAATCAATATCCTACCATAGGTTACTTCTAAAACTTCTTCCAAAGTTGGTATTTTCATTTGCGTAGCACTTCCAATACCATCTTTTAAATTGAATTTTTGAAGTTCAGCAAATGTATAATCTCCAGGTTTTCCAACTCCTGTAGTGGTTCTGTCAATTGTTCGATCATGCATCAAAATTAATATACTATCCTTGGTTAAGGCCAAATCAAGTTCCACCATATCTACGCCTTTTTCAATCGCTTTCTTAACCGCCCAAATTGAATTTTCAGGAGCTTCTCTCCAATCTCCTCGGTGTGCAACGACCATTACTTTATTATCTGGAAAATCAGAAAGGGAAATTGTGTTTTGTGAAAACAGAAGTTTAACTGCGAAAAGCAATAGCAGAAGCGATAATTTATTCTTCATCTTAAAAGGAATGTTAGAAATACGATATTGAATTGTTTTCGCAGAATAAGTTGTTCATCAATCTTAATACTTTTATAATTTGTGAATCTGAATTTGACGAAACATTAAAAAAGTTGCAAACCATTTATGAATTTAGGAAAACCTATCGATATCTATTTCCGGGTGCAAAGCCGTACCGTTTTCGATAAGGTGGTAAAGCTCTTGCGAAAAGTAATTGGCATTGAGGATTCCTCTTGCACCAAGACCATTAAATACATAAAGATTTTTATGTTGGGAATGTTGCCCAAGAATAGGACGACGATCTTTCACTGTTGGTCGAAAACCGAAATTCACTTCTTCAATTTCAAAATTTTCGGGATAAAATTCAGAAAGTCCAAATTTTAATTGTTCTACAGCCGACTCATCAATTTCCTGATTTAGCTGATCTCGATCGTAAGTTCCCCCGTAATAATATTGGTTGTGATGCAAAGGAAATAGAAAATGCTTTTTCTTTAAAGTTTCTCCTTCAGAAAGCGGTTTGCTTAACTTCACTTTAATATGATGTCCTTTATTAGGATGAATGGGAATATCTGCAAAAAATGGATTGTTTTTCACCGCAATTCCTTCACAAAAAATAATATTCTTATACACAATATCGTGATAAATAGTATGGTCCACATTCAGATCTTCATATCTAAATCTTTCCTCTACTAAGTTCCCATTTTGATGAAGGAAACGTTTCATATCAGTAAAGAAAGATTGAACATCCAATCGCCCCGATTGCAAAACTTTCCCAGTGCCGAATGGATTTTTTACTTCTGAATAAACTTTGAAATCTGAACTCAGAAATTGTGACAAAACAGGATCAACTGATTTTTTAATCCAAAGGTTTTTTTCGTTTTCATCATGAAAAATTCGATGGACAGGTTGATCAATAAAATAGTTCTTTCCTGTATAATTTTCAATTTCTAGAAGTGTTTCTTTTAAAGAATCAATCTGTTCTTGAGCCAGCCAAAACGTGGTAAACTTTTTCAAAATTGCGGGATTAATCATTCCTGCTGAAACTTCAGAAGCTGATTTCTCACCATCTCCAAAAATTATAAATTTCTTGTTATTTTTAAGCAGTTGATGTGCCATAAAAAGGCCTGCATATCCCGTTCCGACAATGATGTAATCGATACTATTTCTCATGATAAAAAAATCCTGAGTAAAGGTACTCAGGATTTAAATTATAATCAAATAGAATTTTAATAATTCCACATATCGCTTTCCATCTGTAGGATTTGCGCTTTAATTCGGTCGCTTTCTTCTAACTGCGCATCGGCATCTTCAGGAATATAATCTTTAATAACACCATTTCCTAAACCATTTTGCGATTTATAGATTACTGTTGAAAATCTTCTGGCATTCAAAATATCATCAAAGGTAATATCTGAAGAAATATTTTTACTGTTGAAAACCACTGAATTTGCTAAAATTGGTCGAGCATCTGGATAGTAAATCCAAAACAAATCGATAAAGGCATCATCTGTATTAATCGGCATTCCATCCGGACCAACTTGTCCCATCGTACTTGGATCTTTACCCATTGCGGCAATACCAAGTAATCGGTACTTCATTTGCCCATCTCTTCTATCGATATACCAAATGCCTTTAATTTTGATCAGTTTTACATTTTCGGATTTTACTTCGAATACATCGGTATATTCCGCTTTTTGCTCATCTGTTAATGGAGCACCTTGCTCATTAATCTTTTCAACACCGGCATCCGATAGACTTTCAAAACGAACTCTATTGGGAATATCCGCAGGATCAAGTTTGGTAAGGAACATATCATCATCATACACCTGCGTAATTTCTCCAGAAACTATTCCATCATACAAAATCTGGTATAATGATTTATTTTGAGTAACCAATCCGTCTTCATTATGATAAATTGGTTGGTTAATTTTATCATTTAAATCGATAATTTCCCAAACGACCATACTTTTCAAGATGTCTTTATCTTCAACAAATCCATACTTTAAAGGGTCAACTTTTGCAGAAACCAAAGAATCACCATCTTGCTTCATGTTTTCTTCACGAAGTTGACGAAACTCTTCTGGTGATTTTGCATTCAGGATGTTTTGGGAAAAAGCAAAACCTGAAATTAAAACTAAAACGCTGCTTACAATTTTTTTCATAATGAATTAACTCTACTAAATCTTAACGAGATTACTGTACATTTATTACAACCGCTGGAATTTTCTTCAATTGCTGATTACCAATTCCTGAAGCGCTTGCATTAATGTTAAACACATAGGCAATATCTCCTGCGCGAAGGCCTTTCACAAGATTGGCAACGCTGGAAAGTTTGTTTCCGCTAACCGTCATTGCAGCCTTACCAGGAACTTTAAACATAAAGCTATTAACGCTGAAACTAACTGGCCAATCGAAATCTGGCATTGCCACCGTTACGGTTTGATTCGGAATGGAAGAAGCCGGCATTGTTACGATCGATTCTCCACGAATTTGGCCTTGTGCCGTTGGTAATCCTTTAATTCTAAATTTGAATGCTTGTGTAATTGATTGTCCTTTTGGTCCTTTTCCTGCAATCGTTAGTGTAGTTTCATTACCTGCACCTGGTGTTACAGTCCATTTACCATTTCCTGCTTTCGATACACTTCCGTTCGATGCAGAAAGTGTCGTTTTGCTATTATCAGCACCTAAAATTGATCCTGAAATTGGATTAGGAAGTCCTCTATAAAGTACTTGCATTTTATCGGCAGAAAGTAATGCACCGCTTTCAAATGCAACAGTTTCAGCTCCTGCAATTACGTTATAGGTATGTGTATATGGAAGTTCAATCGCTTTACCATTCGCATCGCTAAAGGTAATTTTTCCACCAAATGTTTGGCTTCCGATTCCACTTGTGTTTAAAGTTTTATATCCCATTCCGTTTTCGGTACGATCTACTCCAGAAATAGAAAGCCCCGGAATTGAACTTGCATACGTTCCAATGACCACTTTAGCTTGTGCAGGTTCTCCCTGAAGCACGACCGTTGGAGCGGAAACAATTGCCTCAAATGCATTGAATTTAATATCCGCATCCACTTTTTCTTGAAGCATCATCACAATAGCATCCGATTGCACATTTCTAACCTCAGACTGAATGACTTCTAAATTGGATAAAGCGGCAATTAAAGGTTGTCCATAAAATTTGTACTGCAACCAATTCTTTCCGTTTTTATTTTTTCCGTTGCCAGGAAATTCAGTTACAAGATTTTGATTGGCTCTTTTCACCACATCTGCCATATCAGGAAGCGACTTAAGATTGGTATTTACAAAATCTCTATATTCTGCAATTTTTTTAGTTAAAGTTTGAGCACTTTTAGAAGGGCTGTTTTCGTTGGCTTCATTAAAAAATAAACCAGAAGAAGGTTCTGTATTGTTTAATGCAGCAAAGTTGTCTTGAATATCTTCTGCTCCATCTACATATCCAGCCTCTTTTTTCAAAGTTCCTTTAAATGCATCAATTGTGCTTACCAAATCGTCCGCTTTCGCTTTCAATTGTTGATACACGGTATTTGCTTGCGCAAAAGTTTCCGGTGAAGAAGCTGCTTTAGCGGCTAAGGTTTTCGAAAAAATTTCGTCGTTCTTTGTTTCAACGAGTTTACGTGTATCGGTAAGTGTTTGGTTGGTATCGTTGTAAGATCTGATGATTTCTTGGTCGATTTGCATTGCAAGCATTGCAATAAACACCAAGTACATCAGGTTAATCATTTTCTGACGCGGTGTCTGTTTTCCTTTTGCCATTCTAATAGATTTTTTTAATAATTATAAAATATTTAAAATGATCTGGAAATTAAGATTTCATCGCGCTAAGCATTCCGCCGTAAACTCTGTTAAGATTATTAAGGTTAGAGGTTAAGCCTTGAAGTTCTTCGTTGAATTTTTCAGATTGTACTGCAGATTTCTGAATATCTTCTACATATTTTTTAGCATATTCTGATTGCGCTTTTCCTTGTTCTAGTTGTAAAGCGTAAAGTGCGTTCATACTTTCCATATGCGTTGCAGCTTTGCTCAATTGCTCGTTATATTTATGGGTAGACGCAGAAACATCAACGGTTTGATTAATTTGATCAACAGAGCTTGAAAATTTATCGATACCGGTTCTTAGTCTTTCGAAAAGCGTTACATCAAGTTTTGCATCCGCAAGCATTTGATCTAATTTGCTAGAAAGTGAAGTTTCGAATTCTTTCACTTCTGCTACTTGAATTCCTGAGGTAGAATGTCTTGGATTCGGTTTCGCTTCTTTATCTAATAATTCAGGATAAACATTTTCCCATGCATAAGATTCTTCAGTTTTAGGTGCATCAAAAGCGAAAATACAGAAAATTATAGCTTCGGTAACAAGACCAATTGCAAGCATAATATTTCCAGAAATTCCAAATAAACTCCAGTGAGTAAGTTTAAAAAGTGCTCCTATAATTACGACTGCGGCACCCATTGAATAAACGAAGTTATAAATGCCTTCTTTAGTTTTAAACATGATTCTTAATTTTTTGTGTTAGTATAATTTTTTACGTAGTTCGAATATTAGTTGGTTTTTCTTTTGATTTTGGCAGAACCTTCTGGAATATCTTGTACCGTTCTAAAGCCGATATAGCTTCGTGCGGAATCTTTATTTTCAAAATCTCTATATCCGGTCATTAGCAAATACCCGACATCTTTCCAAGAACCACCTCTTACACTTTTGTTGGGTTGTTTAAATGCTTGGTTGGATAAGTATGGGTTTAAAGTTGATGAAAATTCGTATGTTGAATTGTTATATGGAGATTCCGTCCATTCTGAAACATTCCCTGCCATATCGTACAATCCAAAACCATTTTTAGCAAATGATTTTACTGGTGCAGTATAGGTATAAGTACCTTTCTTTTCATCTTCGATATAATTTCCTCTCTTAGGTTTAAAATTCGCCAAATAGCAACCTCTATCATCCATTAAATAAGGACCTCCCCATGGATAAGTCGCATTTTCTTTACCTCCTCGTGCTGCATATTCCCATTCTGCTTCAGTTGGTAAACGGAAAGCAACTGGTTTTTGTTTTCTTTTTTTAAGAGATTCGTTATAATCGGACTTCAACTTTGATTTGAAGTTACAATATGCTCTTGCTTGATCCCACGTTACTCCAACTACAGGATAATTATTATATGCTGAGTGCCAAAAATAGCCATCATATAAAGGTTCGTTATAAGCGTAATTAAAATCTTTAATCCAAACAGTGGTATCTGGATACACTGCAATACTTTCTTTTTTAAGATAATTTGCACCACGAGATTTATCTTTAACAGCGGACTCGATGTCTTGCCATTGATAAGAGTATAATAACTTTCTAGAATCAATTACTCTTTCATTGTTAATTCTTTCTGCAGGCGGAATATACATCGACTCTAAAATTTCAGCATATTCAACATCGGGATAATCTGATGTACTCCATTGCAAAGGAACACTCCAATCGAGCCTTTTTGAATCATCGTAACCATCTCTTCCACCTGTACTTTCCATATATTCTTGGTAAGCCGTTTTATCTTCTCCCGCTTTTTTGGATAAGTAGGCATAGTCTCCTATACCTGTTCCATTTCCATCAGTTCCGCCATCACCAGCAGCTTCTGCAAGTAATGTTCTCGCGATTGAGTCGCGTACATATTCAACAAAAACACGGTATTCAGCATTGGTTGTTTCAGTTTCATCCATAAAGAATGAAGATACGGTAACGGTTTTAAGATTTGCTTTTTCAGGTGTATTGGTGAAATCCTGATCTGCCATCCCCATTACAAAAGAGCCTGCAGGAATAGCAATCATTCCGTAAGGTCTTTCTGCTACGAATGATTTTGATTTTTTCTTAGGAATTAGCTCTCCTTTAGCTCCTGGCTTCCCAGCTCCTGCCTTTCCTCCTTTTGAACACGATACTAAAAAAGCGGCTGATAATACTACAAAGAATATTCTTTTCATGCTGATTCTTGAAATTAAGCGGTAAATATATAATTTTTTAAAGTAACAATTATCTTTTTTTTTGCAAAACGGATTTTTTTTTAAATTATTTTATTTTGCACTAAAAATTACTCAACTGTTACTGATTTGGCGAGATTTCTTGGTTGATCCACATTAGATCCACGGAATACAGCAATATAATAAGCAAGAAGCTGAAGCGGCACTGATGCGAGGATTGGAGAGAAACATTCTGAAGTTTCTGGGAACTCAATTACATAATCTGCAATATTGGCCACTTGCACATCTCCGCTATTAACTACAGCGATAACCTTCCCTTTTCTGGCTTTAATTTCTTGAACGTTACTTACAATTTTATCATAATGTCCCTGCTTAGGAGCAATGATAATTATTGGCATATTTTCGTCGATAAGTGCAATTGGTCCGTGCTTCATTTCTGCAGCAGGATACCCTTCAGCATGAATGTAAGAAATTTCCTTTAGCTTCAAAGCACCTTCTAATGCCGTTGGAAAATTGTATCCTCTTCCTAAATACAAACAGTTTTGCACATCTACAAAATCTTTGGCAATACTTTTTGTGATTTCGTGTGTATTTTGAAGTACTTCTTCCACCTTTGAAGGAATGGCATCGAGCTCTGTAATAAGCTTCATAAACTCTTGATTGCTCAAGTTGCCATTATGTTTCCCAAGTTTTAAAGCGATTAAAGATAAAATGGTTAATTGTGCGGTAAATGCTTTAGTGGACGCAACTCCAATTTCAGGTCCAGCATGAGTGTATGAACCTGCATCCGTAATTCTTGAAATTGAAGAATCAACAACGTTGCAAATTCCGTAAATAAATGCTCCTTTTTCTTTGGCCAATTTTAATGCAGCCATTGTATCTGCAGTTTCTCCGGATTGCGAAATGGCAATTACCACATCTTTCTCGTTAATAATCGGATTTCGGTACCTAAATTCAGAAGCATATTCAACTTCGACAGGAATACGAGCATATTCTTCAATAAGATATTCTCCAATTAAACCAGCATGCCAAGAGGTTCCACAAGCAATAATAATAATTCTTTTCGCTTGTGTCATTTTTTCAAGATGATCCCAAATACCAGCCATTTTTATGATTCCTTCATCTACCAGTAAACGTCCGCGAAGAGTATCTTGAATTGATTTTGGTTGCTCGAAAATTTCTTTTAACATGAAATGCTCAAATCCACCTTTTTCAATTTGCTCAAGACTTAATTTCAGTTCTTGAATTGCTGGAGTCACTTTCTCGTTTCCTTTAATGGTACGAATATCAACACCATTTTCTAAAGATATGGTTGCCATGTGCCCTTCTTCAAGGTAAACGGCTTCTTTTGTAAATTCCACAAATGGTGAAGCATCTGAAGCGATAAAATATTCATTCTCGCCCAAACCAATAGCAAGCGGCGAGCCTAATCTTCCTACCACCAAAACGCCAGGATACTCTTCGTGCATCACCGTAATTGCATACGCTCCATAGACTTCGTTTAAGGCATATCTAACGGCTGTAGGAAAATCAAAATCAGGATTGATATCCATAAAATATTGAATCAGATTCACCAACACTTCCGTATCTGTTTCGGACTGAAAAGTGAATCCTTTTTCAAGAAGAATGGTTTTAAGCGTATCGTAATTTTCGATGATACCATTATGTACCAACGCTACTTTACCGTCATTCGAGATATGGGGGTGTGAATTTCTATCGCTTGGTACACCATGTGTTGCCCAACGCGTATGTCCCATGCCCACATGTGCGTGCCCTTTCAGATTTTCGGATATAGAAACCAAATCATCTACTTTTCCTTTTGTTTTGGCGACTTCAAAATCGTATTCTGGAGAATCTAAAACGATTCCAGCACTATCATATCCTCTATATTCAAGTCTGCGAAGTCCATTAATAACTACTTGATAAGCATCCTGAAAACCCGTATATCCTACAATTCCGCACATATTAATCTCTTTAGTTTTTTTTTACATTCATTTATTTTTGTCCATACGTAATCAACAGCTTAGCACCTTTGCTATACAATGCATTTGATGGATCCAGAACGGTACCAACAAGTACTGCGCGATGAGGGGTATATGGTCTTGTGTTATAGTTTTGGCTGTCGGAATAAGATGCTCCTTCCAACGCAGACGTACTTGAATCGTACGTATAACTTCCAACGTTGATGATTAGATCCTCATTTTCATCTCCATTTTCAACGATATCTTTAACCGTTTGTGTTACACCAAAGTCGTAGTACGCAGGATTTTTATCCAAATCGTAGGTGCGAACCAAATAGTAATTTCCAGAATTAGCAAGCGTGCTAATATCGTTTAAAAAGGCATAAGAATCTTTTTGACGAATTACAAAATAATTGGGTTTCGTGTACGAATTATTCCACAAATCGGGATCGGTGTAAACTCTAATTTTAGCGGAGATAATTCCAATTTTATCATTTTCATATTTACTTCTCAAAGAAGCAATTGTGGTTTGAGGAATTTTAAAACCTGCTCCTGGACCACCCGCACCTTGCACATAAAGCTTAGAATCTCCATTAACGGTATCAATTGTTGCTAATGCATTTTGAGATGGTGTTCCGGTACGATTGAATTCAATTTGACTAAAATGCGCATTGGCACTACCTGTACTCATTGCCAGAACGTGTGATTTTCTTTCTACCGTTCCATCATTGTCGTAATCATATTTGTAGTAAAGTTTTAAATCAATTGAATCTGGTTTGAAACGAATCATATATCCATCTGTTTCATCTACAGAAACTTTTAAACCTTTGAAATAACGGATAAAACTTGCGGCATCCGCCAACTCACTAGAATTCGCTTTAGCAATAATTTTATTTTGAAAAAATGCAGAATCCATCTTAATACGAAGGTTTGCATCTCGGTTATACAATTCCGTATCATCGGAATCTTTGGTAACAGTTACGGAAGTAATTTTTCCGTTGAAGCTTTTTGAACCAATTAAATTGGAAGTGTTTACCGCTTTATTCGAGTACACTCGATCGGTACTGGCTCCCAAAAAGTCGGTTACTTCATGTACCTTAATATTAAAACTTGCTGCGGCACCCGAAACTTCAGTTTTACCGTATTTTTTTACAAGGTAATTATTAACCACTTTTTTGCTCGCAACGTTTTCATTTGAATCGTCGTTAAAAGTATAATCCTCTGTTGTTGTAGTGGTTACAGAATCCGAATAATACGCAGGTTTGATTACTAAAACCGCTGAATCCAAAACCGCATTTGTACCTAAATCAGGTGCATAACTCGATAAACGCAATTGCGTAATATAACTCGCTTTTTGCATCCCGAATTGACCTTCTGTAAAAGCACCAATAAGTGCACTATCAAGCTTAGCAGCATCGGTTCGTATCGAATCTTGGTTACTGACGTTATACGCAATTAATGCGTATGTAGAATCCACTGCATCTGCCCCATTAAAGAATTGAGAGCCGAGCATATCTGCATCCGACTCACAGTTCCACAACATCATACTCCCCACCACTGCAATTGAAGCGATATTGAAGATTTTTTTTAATCTGTTTACCATTAAATTACTGTTCTGAATTATAAACTTGACTGATAGAATTTTCGTCTTTGTAATCGAATTTTTTCGTTGTTGATTCGGCGTAAGCGTCATCCAAATCTTTTTCCAGGAATTCATCCCCTTTTACCACTGCATCTACAAGGTTCATCGCTTCTGCTACAAAACTTCTAAAACCTGGTTTCTCTAACGCTTTAATATCTGTAATATTATCAAATTTCAGGATTTGTTCTACATTACTTCCGAAAAGAGCGTCATCTTCATTATAAACGGAAAGAACCAATTTCGTATTATTGAAATAGTAATCGTTTTTATAAAAATTCTTCAGATAAAGTGGAATGAAAGAAGACATCCAACCATGCAAGTGAATGATATCGGGAACCCAATTGAGTTTTTTAATGGTTTCTAAAACTCCTCTCGCAAAGAAAATAGCACGTTCGGCATTATCAGGAAAGTAATCACCATTATCATCAACAAAATACTGTTTTCTTTTAAAATACTCTTCGTTGTCGATAAAATAAACCTGTAAACGTTCGCCAGGAAGCGATGCTACTTTAATGATAAGGGGCTGATCCAAATCGTTGATGATGATGTTCATCCCTGAAAGACGGATCACCTCATGAAGCTGAAATTTTCGCTCGCTGATCTGTCCAAATCTTGGCATAAAAACCCTAACATCATTTCCCTCTTGGTGCATTTTCAATGCCATTTTACTCACCATATTGGCCGTGTTGGTTTCTTCTTGGTAAGGAAACATCTCCGTAGTGATGTATAAAATTTTCTGATTCGGCATAATAATAATTTTCTCTTAAACTGTCATTCAGCGACAGATACTATAGGTTTGCAAAATTACAAAAATTTACAATACGATATTTCAATTAACACTTTTTATGATAGACACCTGTGCGAATGCACGATTTTCACTGAAAATCCTCGTCATTACTGCGTTTTTTTATAATTTTACGCCAAACAAAACAACATGGAAGTTTTAAAAAGTAAGAGCACTTTACAAGCTTATGTAGAAAGAAATCGCGAAATGGGAAAAAAAATCGGTTTTGCCCCAACAATGGGCGCGTTACATGCCGGCCATCTTTCCTTATATAAAGAAGCCAGAAAAGAAAATGATTTGGTTATTTCTTCCATTTTCGTGAATCCCACACAGTTTAATAACACCGCCGATTTTGATACCTATCCAAGATATATTGATAGCGATATTAAAATTTTAGAAGATTCTGGATTGGTGGACGCTGTTTACATCCCAAGAGTTAAAGATATCTACCCAAAAGAATTAAAAAGCGACAGCTACGATTTTGATGGTTTAGAAAATGAAATGGAAGGTAAATTTCGCCCTGGACATTTCGATGGCGTGGGAACCGTGGTAGAAAGACTTTTTCAACAAGTAAAACCAGATAACGCATACTTTGGCGAAAAAGATTTTCAGCAATTAGCCATTATTAAAAAAATGGTTGAAAAGAAAAAAATACCATTAAAAATCCACGGGGTTCCCATTTACCGCGAAGAAAGTGGACTCGCCTTAAGCTCGCGAAATGAACGATTAACGAAAGCACAACGCGACGCCTCTAAAATTATTTATGAAACGTTAGTAAAAGTGAACGATTGGTTTCGAGTGCTTACCGTTGAAGAGATAAAAAAAAGAGTACAACATATATTCGAAAAGCAAAGAGGAATGGAATTGGAATATTTTATTATTGCCAACGAGGAAGATTTAAAAGAAACCGATTTCTTTTACAAGGACAAAAGCTTTCGCGCCTTTATCGTAGTATATGTAGGCGATGTACGCTTAATCGACAATATACATTTGGATTAAAAAAAATCAGAGGCATTTCTTTCGAAACGCCTCTGAACACCAAATCACAAAATATTAATATGAAAAAAAATTACATATTAAAGTGACCTGGCTGGGATTCGAACCCAGGACCCATACATTAAAAGTGTATTGCTCTACCAGCTGAGCTACCAGGTCGGTTTTTATATGTAAGATGAATAACTGTAAACAGCGCTTCACCAATTTTTTATTTTTTTTGCTGTGCCTGCGACTGGACTCGAACCAGCACATCCTTAAGGATACCACCCCCTCAAGATGGCGTGTCTACCAATTTCACCACACAGGCAAAAAAAAACCGTAAGTATTACGGATGTTTTTTGTTGTGACCTGGCTGGGATTCGAACCCAGGACCCATACATTAAAAGTGTATTGCTCTACCAGCTGAGCTACCAGGTCGGCCACTTCTTAAACTAGCAACGTTTGTTGTTCCGTTTAGAGTGGTGCAAAGATACGCCTTTTTTTAAATTCTCAAAATTTTTTTGCACTTTTGTTGAAAATAAAAACAATGCATATATCCCTAATCGGCTACATGGGCAGTGGTAAATCTCACATTTCCAAAATATTAAGCACGCGATTAAATTTAAAAAAAATTGACCTTGATAAGGCCATTTCCGACAAGCACAATATGCCGATTTCACAGATTTTTCAAGAAAAGGGGGAAATTTACTTTAGAAAAGAAGAAAAACTGATTTTAGAAGATCTTCTTGCATCTGAAGAAGATCTTATTTTAAGCTTAGGCGGCGGAACTCCGGTTTATTACAATAACATTGAAACCATTAATAACAAATCAAAATCTGTTTTCCTTCGTGCAAGCGTGGGCACTCTCGCTGATCGACTTATGAAACAAAAGGATAAACGTCCATTAATTGCAAAATTGCAAGAATCGGAATTGCCCGAATTTATCGCAAAACATCTTTTTGAAAGAAACCCCTTCTATAACCAAGCGCATATTGTAATAGATACCGATGGAAAAACCGATCTTGAAATTGCGGAGGAGATTGCAAAGGCGGTTAATCATCATCCTCATCAGACGATTTAAAGAAAGAATCCCAATCATCTTCATCCATAACATCATCAGAGGAAGTCGTGGTAATAAAATCATCCATGCTTCTTCTGTCTTTTTTGGTGGGACGACCTTCTCCTTTATTGCGATAATAGTCTTGACTTGATTTTCTTATCTTCAAAATTTCATATTGTTGTGGATCGGTAATATCTTTCACAAAATCGGGGACGAGTTTTGCGCCTACTCTACTTTTAGGGAGATCCAAAACCTTAATTTTATAATCAATTTGGTTTCTTCGGATTTTAATTTCGTCGCCAACTTTTACTTCTTTGGAGGACTTTACTACGTTTTCACCAATAAAAACTCTGTTTTTCTTAATTTCATCCGCAGCAATGCTTCTGGTTTTATAAAAACGTACACTCCATAAAAATTTATCAATTCTCATATTTTATTTTTACATTTGTCCAATATTTTAGCAATTTAACGATAAAATGAAAATGAAGAAAATATTTCTGTACATGGTGCTTGCAGCAGTAACCTTTAATGCCTGCAAAGATGATGATGATGATACGACTGAAGAAACAGTGACTTTAGACACGAGAAACAGTTATGATGACGAGGCCGCTCAAAAATTTTTACAGGAGTATTATCTTGACGATAGAGGGAATTTGAAAGCGTTTGACGATGATGATGATTCGGATGATAACTACACAAAATTAGCCGACTTAGAACCCGTAAAATTGCCTTCTGGTGTCATTTATATTGTACGGCCTGGGGCTCAACCAGAACCAGGAACAACAATCGGAGAAAGTGATATTCTTCATTTGATGGTTAATGCAACAACGTATGTCGCTACAAATACGGATGGCACTGTTGAATTTACTTCCGCAAGTACATTTCAAAATACAATTGCCAGCGGAAATGTTATTGTAGATCCTGCATATTACTATGTAAAACAGTCCGTTCTAGATGATGCAACTACAGATGCAGCGAAACAAAGAAGTTATTACCAAATTGAAGGTTTGCGTGAAGGTTTAGAGCATTTCAAAGCTTTTAATATGTCTGATGGCGATAATTATAATCTTCAAGGTGTAATTATTGTTCCGTCAAGAGCTGCTTTTGCTCGTGACTCTCATTACAACTACACAAATATATCATATAATGATCGTAGTTTTGTTTTCAATTTTCAAGTGTACAAGACAGAAGCTAGAGATTAAGAATTTTACTTCTTAGCGATAAAAAAAACAGGTTTATGAATTATTCATAAACCTGTTTTAGTATGTCTAAAGAATCGGGAATTCGAAAGTTGTTAAAATGGATTTTATAATACAGCATTAGCGATTCCAGGAAAAGATTACGTTCTTTCCGAAGCGTTTTAGGTAAAGCGGAAGAAGAATTTTTAAGGTATATTTTCCACAAGTTTGAAATTCTCTCATCAAAATTTTGATGGTATAATTCCTGTTGAAAAATTCCTGCTTCTGGATTAAGAAATTTATCCTCCGAATATAAAGGCAGTAAACCGTTTGATTTCAAAACATCAAAAACCAACTGAAGATGCGCGTTGTAATCTTTATCGCACAATCGTTCATTAAAGTTAGAAATAATTGCGTAGATGGATTCGCTTCCATTTTCATTTCGAAACACTTGATCCAGAAATTCTGCTCCAAACATTCGAATACTATTCAATTTTTGGTCTTGGAGATCAATATTTTTATTCAACCATTCAACCTTTGAAATACTAGGCATTTTTCCAGATTTAAAATCGGGAACGGTAAATTCGAGTTCATTTAAAGGAAATAGATAGGCCTTCTTTTTGCTTTTTGAGGAATATACATTTTTAAAAAAGAAACTTTGATATCCGTGCTCCAAAGTGTAACATCGCAAAACAGCATCATAGTCTCCATATTTCACGGCAGAAAGTAGAAAAGACGTAAAAGTTAACATTAGTTTACCACAGCAATTTTTGCAGTAGCAGTATCTGTACCATCTGCATTGGTCATAAGTACGTAATAAATACCTGAAGCCACTCGTACACCGCGAAAATTAGCGAGATTCCACTCGTAAAATCCACCTCTTGCAACCGCTTGGTGCACAAGATTTCCTGCAGCATCTGTTATCCGAATATTGGTGGTTTCCGCAAGACCGCGAATTTTTACATTTCCTTTATAATTGGCGTGTACAACAGGATTTGGATACACCAAAACGTCTCCAAAGTTTTCGCTTGAATTTACGACGTCTCCTTGGTAAATTACCACTCCATCAGAAGTAACAAAATAAACTTTACCTGTAGCATCATCGACTTTAATATCGGTGACAGAATTATTGGGAATTGGCGAATTTGCTCGTGTAAAATTTAAATACGTTTGCTCGCCCGAAGCGCTCAGATAAAAAACACCTCCTCCATCAACGGAAATCCACTTTTGGTTCCCAGAATCATGCGTAATTTTTAAAATAGTATTATCTCTAAAAAGTTCTTCACCTACATTATTCTCTTCAATTACAATAGGTTGTGTTTGAGGATTATCTTCTGAAATTACTGACTGAGGATTTGATATTACACGAAGTCCTAAACGAGTTCCAATCCACAAATCACCATTTTCATCAATATCACCGCTTACGGTACCGTTTGCAGGCAATCCATTTGCGGTGTTAAGCAATTTAAAAGAATCATCTGAAGAATTGGCAGGTGTGTTGTTGTAATCATAAAGCAACATCCCGCCATTCCCATTATAGGGAGCTGGAATATACAGAATACCTTCGTTGGTAAAAGGTTTTTGCACCCCACCCGCAGAAATAACTTTCTTTAAAACAAAGGAGTCTGAAGCAGAGTTATAGTAGTAAAACCCAATTTGCTCAGGATTTCCTGGTATTGAACTTACTGATGCAAAGAGGTTTTTATCTTCGTCAAAAGCCAAGCCACCTAAACGTGTTAAATACGCATCAACTGAAATATAGCGATTTTTAAACTCACCATTTTCCATTCTATACAATCCTTTCTGACCGTTAAAAGGGGTGTAATTGATAAAGAAAACTTGGTTGGGATTATTTCGATCAATAACAGCATCAAGCACGTTGAGTTTCATCGTTGTTAAGAAAAAACTAGGATACGTCCAAGAAGTCCCGTTAAAATGATAATACCCCAAATTATTGAAAATAGGATCATTGTATGCTTCTTTACCACCCGACGAAATAACAATTTGATTTCGGTATACATCTATTGTATAAGAGGTATTGCTATAAGGACCATCAGGTTTAAAGGTAAAATCGGACTCATTTTTAATTCCTGAAAGCAATGTACCTGCGTAGGTTTGACCATCGATATCAATCGCTGTATTGAGCTGTTCACCAAAATCATGTGTTTTTAACAATGATGATGAATTATTATACACTTTAACTGAGGTTTGATCTGCAACAACAAGATTACCATCGCTTAAAACCAAATCCTGTATTGCGGTAAATCCACCAATCGTTGTAAAATTCAATCCATCACCATACCGAACTGAGTTTGCATCCGAAAAAGCCAAAACATCCGTAGCGACGATCTGCGAAAAGTCGCCACTTGCAACGGTACTCCAAGTAGAATAAATGGGAAAAGTAACATCGATTTCATGCATTTTTAATCCAGATTCTGTTGCAGAAAAAACTTTCCCATCAAAAATAACGGATTCTTTCGCAGCAACATAACCGGCACCTGTGGTAAAAAAAGAAGTATCCACAAACTCTTTACGATCCAAATTAAAAATTGAAACGCCATACGAAATTGAAATTGCGGCTTGGTTTCCGCTAATCGAAATATGATTAATTTTTTTATCTCCATCATACCCCGTTGCAATTGGAATGTCAACAACATATACAATTCCTTGCGGAGTAATTACATCCATACTTCCGTTTTCATAACCCACCAATCCCGTTTGCGTTTCAGGATTGTAATCGAACGCAGAAATTTTAACTTCGTGTAAGCCGTTTGCTTTAGAAAGTTTTGAAATTTCTCCGGTACTTATCGTATAATAAAATAGACCATTTTCTGTAGCTGCAATTAGTTTTCCATTATCTTCACGAATCGCGATAACATTGTTATACGAAAAAAGATCTGTCCATTTACTGGAAGAAATAACCTGACCAGAAACGGAAATGAAACCTAAAAATACAATAATACATGCAGCTAACTTCCTCATACTAAATCTTTAATTTGGCTATCAATTACTTGATTATTCCAAGCAATGTTTTTTATATTTTTATTCTGATCAAAATAGAAATCGATTCTTCCCAACAACAAACCAGCCCAACCAACTTGGTTTACCAAAACATTTTTGCCGTTCTTATTGACGAAATTTATCGGTTCTTTTAAAAAGGTATGGGTATGTCCACCCAAAATTAAATCAATATTATGCGTCTTTTGAGCAAGTATCGTATCGCTGATCTTTTCCGGGTCATCTTTATATTCAAATCCGATATGCGAAAGACAAATCACCAAATCACATTTTTGATCATTTCTTAAGAAATCTGCATAATGTTGCGCAACTTCCACGGGATGATGGTAAATGGTTTCACCGTAACTTTTTTTCCCTACCAATCCGTCAAGTTCGATCCCTACGCCAAAAACACCAACTTTGATTCCGTTTTTATTAAAAATTTTATAGGGTTGTGTTTTACCATCGAGAATGGTATTTTTAAAATCGTAATTGGAGCAAATAAAAGGGAATTGAGCATTCGGAAGCGCTTTCAAAAAGCCCTCCAAACCAATATCAAAATCGTGGTTTCCCATTGTTGAAGCATCATACTTCATCATCGACATTAATTTGAATTCAAGTTCGCCTCCAAAAAAATTAAAGTAAGGTGTACCTTGGAAAATATCACCTGAATCCAAAAGCAAAACATTGGATTCCGCATTTCGAATTTGCTGTATTAAAGTCGCTCTTCGCGCAAAACCGCCTTGATTTGGATTTTTGGTATAACTCGAATCAAAAGGTTCAATTCGACTATGTTGATCGTTGGTATGAAGAATGGTGAGTTTACGATCACTTTTAAGCACATGATGTTCTGCAAAAAGAAAATTGGGCGTAAGCGAAAGCGCCAAAGTTCCACCACCGATGGCTTTTAAAAAATCTTTCCTATTCATTAATTTCGGATTTTTTGTTTTTAAAAATAAGTCGAACATCATCTGGAACCGAAACTTCTGGCTGAGATTTAAACTTTTCCATAAAAAGATCACGCATTTTTATGCCTGTTTCTATCATTTCACCTTTCGAAAAAAACTTCATATTATCTCCACCCAAAGCCAAATAATCGGATGTTGCAATATAATAGTCGCGCTCTGGTTTTAAAGCTTCGCCGTTAATAAGTTGCTTGGAAATCGCGCCTTGATCCGTTTCTATAACCAAATGAGAAACAGGATTATTCTTTTGAGTTTTCGCATAATAATCGAAAAGACCTTGCACATCCTTACCTTTAATTTTTACAATTACCACTTCGTTTTCGAACGGCATTACCTCGTAAACTTGCTTGGTTGTAATTGGGCCAGCACCGATTATGCTTCTAATTCCTCCAATATTAATTACCGCAGCATCAATGGGTGGAAAATTATTTTTAGCGCACCATTCGTCGGCACCTTCAAAAGTGTAATCGGCAAGTAAATTCCCTAAATTGCTATTGTCGCCCTTCTTGTTAAGTTCAATATTAGTATGAGAAATTTGAGTATTCATTTTGCCTTCTAATTCCGCTTTGTATGGCGCAATTAGAGCATTTAAATTGGAATCTTCTTTAAGTTGATTGGTGATGTATGTATTCTCTTCAGGATGAACCGAAGTTACATCATAAGCGCTCTTGCACGAGACTAAAGCAAACACACTGAAAACACCAATCTGGAATAATGGTTTCATAATTATAATCTGAATATTGCAAATATAAATATATGAACGCAAAAACTTTGTTTTTTAAGATAAATTCTAAAATTAAAATGTATAAATTTGAGGCAACAATTTTCTAACAATATGAGCACTTTAAGAGGAGTTGGTGTTGCATTGGTAACACCTTTCAACGATGATCTTTCCGTTGATTTTGCATCGCTATCGCGATTGGTAAATTTCAATATTGAAAACGGCGTTAATTATTTAGTTGTTCTAGGAACAACAGCAGAAGCAGCAACACTTTCAACTGAGGAAAAGAAAAAGGTTACCGAACATATTGTTAAGGAAAATAACGGAAGATTACCACTCGTTCTAGGAATTGGCGGCAACAATACGGTAGAGGTTAGAAAGCAAATTGAAGAAACCGACCTTACTGCTTTCGAGGCCATTCTTTCCGTTTCGCCGTATTACAACAAACCCAACCAAGAAGGAATTTATCAACACTACAAATATCTTGCAGAAACGGGGAAACAAATTATTATTTACAACGTACCTTCTCGTACGGGACAAAATATAGAAGCCGCAACAACATTGCGATTAGCAAATGACTTTCCAAATCTAATCATGATTAAAGAAGCTGCTCCAAATATTTTGCAGTATTTTGATATCATTCGCAAAAAACCAGAACATTTCTCACTTGTTTCTGGGGATGACGAATTTGCGCTTCCTGTAACGTTAGCTGGTGGAGATGGTGTAATTTCCGTGATTGGACAAGCCTATCCGAAGGAATTTTCTACCATGATTCAATTGGCTTTTGATGGTAAAGTAAAAGAAGCCTACGAACTGCACAATAAATTGGTAGAAATTACCCGTTTGATCTTTGCAGAAGGAAATCCAGTAGGAATTAAAAGCGTTTTGACTGAATTGGGAATTATTCAAAATCACCTTCGACTTCCATTGGTAAACGCTTCAGAAACACTTCAACAGAAAATAAAAGAAGAAATGGTGAAGCTGAAATAAGCTTCACTTTTAACTCCATCACATGAAAATAGAACATGCTTTATTGAAGGATATTCCTTTGATACAAGAACTTGCGCGTAGATCTTGGGAAAGCGCCTATAAAGAAATTCTCGGACAGGCGCAGATTGAGTACATGCTCTCGACCATGTACAGTACGCAGGAATTACAAAATCAAATTGAAGAAAACCCCAATTACCATTACGTTTTAATCTGGAATAAAAATACAGTTGGCGGCTTTATGGGTTTTGAACATCATTACGAAGAGCAAACCACCAAACTGCACCGATTGTATTTATTATCTGAAGCACAAGGAAAAGGTTTGGGAAAAGCAAGCTTGAATTTTCTTAAGAAAGAAGCAAAAATGAATAAAGACACGCGAATTATTCTAAACGTAAACAAAAACAACAACGCACGTAACATCTATGAATCACAAGGTTTTACCATTTACGACGAAGGCGTTTTTGATATTGGGAACGGTTATGTAATGGATGATTTTTTAATGGAATTTTTTCTATGAAAAAAGTAATGTACGAAAAAAATAAATAGCAACTTGTGCAATAAATCATTAATTTTTAAAAAGTAATCGTATATTTACAATAGAGAAAAAAGTGATTGATGAAAATTTTCGTGAAATTCGATTTCAATACCGTTTGCACAACGGTGTTGGAAGAACAGCTTAATGAAAGTGGTGTACGCTATCGCATTCCCGCTTTCGGTGAAGTAGAATTTCTGGAAAGCTTAAATGCTGAAAACCAGGAATCTCTGACTTTAAAATTGAAAAAGTATGGCATTGAAGTGATTGAAAATCACAAAACAGTTTTGGTACAAAAAATCAAAGATGCGATACTGAACATGATTCGTTCCGGCGAACAAATACAGGTAAAATCATCCGTTTACCTTTCAGAAAAATTAGGACACAGCTATGGTTACATCTCAAATGTGTTCTCCGAAGTTACTTTTACTTCTATTGAAAACTTTATCATTCTTCAAAAAATCGAATATGCAAAACAACTTTTGATTCTTGAAGACCTTTCTTTAACAGACGTTGCGAATCGATTAAATTATTCCAGCGTTGCGCACCTAAGTACTCAATTTAAAAACACAACGGGAATTACCCCTTCCCAATTTCAAAAAATAATTAAAAAACGCAGACAAATAACAAATAAAAAATAATGATGAATAAAGAGTACACCCATATTATTCTTGTTGATGATGATGAAGACGACAGACTCTTCTTTACCGACGCCTTCGATGAAATTAAAATAACCACAAAAATTCAAACGTTCGGAAACGGCGTTGAATTAATGGATTACCTAAACGAAGATCAGTGTAGACTCCCCGAAATCCTTTTTCTGGATTTAAACATGCCAAAGAAAAACGGAATCGAGTGTTTGCACGAGATTAAAGCAAACCCACGGTTTAAAGATATTGCAATAGCAATCTACTCCACTTCCTCCTCCGAAGAACATATTGAGGAAACATTTGTAAGCGGAGCAAATATTTACATCCAGAAACCTAGCGATTTCAGCTCACTAAAAAAAGTGCTTCAGGATGTGGTAACGATGAATTGGCAATTCCAAACCTCTGGCCTGAATAAAGAGAATTTTCTTCTAAAAGTTTAGAATGAATTTTTACACCAAAAGAAAAACATCATTCCTGCTGACCATTATTTTTGTCGTATCAGCAGCATTGATGTTTTTTTTGATGGGGCTTACCTACAAACACATGGTAAAGCTTACCGATTACAATACCAAGATGAACGAATCGCTGGAAGTTTCGCTGAAATTGGAAAAATTGTACACCCATCTTAAAGATATAGAAAACGAAAGGAGAAACTACATCCTTACCAACGACCCAAGTTGCATTGCTTTAGTTAATACTTACGAAACTGAAATTAATAGCAATTTAAAAGATTTAGGAAAAGTTTTTGCACAAGATTCTGCTCAGCTCAAAAAACTGAGGTCTTTGGAAAACATGATTGGAGAAAAATACAGAATTGTAGAGGAAACTTTTACCAATAAATTTACACGCAAAACAGGAGAAGAACTAAAAACTTCATTACTATCCGGACGAAGCGTTATGGAAAAGATTGGTAACCTTATCGATCAAATGCTTACCAACGAAAGTAAGGTTTTAGAACTGCATAAAAACAATCTTCTTTTTGCAGAAAAGTCTTTACCCATTTATATTTACATCTGCGCTATTGTTACGCTTGGATTGATTGGCTTTGCGTTCTTCGCCATTAACACTGAAGTTCGAAAACAAAGAGGGATCAACAATGATCTTCAACTGGCACTCGACACCACAAATCTCGCTGAAAAAATTGGTAATTATGGCGTGTGGATTTATGATTTTGCTACGGGTAAATATTCTTTTTCAGACAATGAATATCGAATTTTAGATTATGAACCCCAAAGTTTCGAACCAAGCAAGGGCGTTTTTATCCAGCACAGTCATCCCGATGACGTGGCACGAGCTGAAAAAGAATTCGCTAAAAAAAACACGCAACAATCTATTGAGCCATTTACGTTCCGTACGATAACCCATACGGGAAAAGAAAAATTCTTAATGTTTACCGCCAAAAAAATTCCTAGAGAAAACAATAGTAAAGTTCTTTTGGGAATCACAATGGACGTGACAAACGAAGTAATGGCCAAAAGAAAAATGGAAGAATCCAACAAAACTTTAGAAGCAACCAATAAAGAATTGGAATCTTTCAATTACATTGCTAGTCATGATCTTCAAGAACCGTTGCGAAAAATTGAAACCTTTATTTCACGATTGGAAGATCGAGAGTTTGATCGGCTTTCCGATACCGGAAAACAATATTTCGAGAGAATGAGCATTGCGACTGGAAGAATGAGAAAATTAATTGAAGATTTGCTGCAATTTTCCCGAACAAGCAGAAATGATCAAAATTTCGAACGTACCGATTTAAACACACTTCTTGAAATGGTTATCGAGGAACTACAACAAGAGATGGAGGAAAAAAATGCCATCATTGATTTTGAACATTTACCTACCGCAGAAGTAATTCCATTTCAAATTCGACAGTTATTTAATAACCTCATCACCAATTCTTTAAAATACAGTAAAGATGGAATACGACCAGAAATTACGGTGAGTGTAAAAGAATTTATAGGTAAACCAACCGAAAAATCATTTGATGACAAATATTTCGAATTAACATTTAAAGATAACGGAATTGGATTCGAGCAAGAATATTCGGATAAAATTTTTGAACTTTTTGCTCGTCTGCATGCTAAAAATCACTACGAAGGAACTGGAATTGGTTTAGCGATTTGCAAAAAAATTATTGATAATCATAAAGGTGTAATTCTTGCGAAGAGTGCGCCCAATAAAGGATCTACGTTCACAATTTATCTTCCGAAAAAGCATTTTGTACAGTAAAATAAATGCCGAAATGAAAAATCTGAAACAATCTTTCAGAATTCTATAAGTTATGCATAATATTTTATTCTCACCTTAGCAGCAAGGAAACGGTAAATGTTATGAGGAACAGTTTGATGTACATTCTGGTTGGGATTTTATTTTTCGTTTGGTTGGTGGAATATATATTTCTCAATGCAGGTAGCGGGATTCATCTCGTATTCTTGTCGGCTCTACTCTTGTTGCTTTTCACATTATATCGTGATTACAAAAAGCGTGAATAAAAAATTATCATCTTCAAATATTTTTTCTCTCAAAAAACGAAAAACTGCTTCTTTTGGAAGCAGTTTTTTGTTTGATATAAGGTTTTGAAATCTTACTTAGCGTTATATAAGATTTTGTAATATTCATCCGCCATTCGATCACTTCCAAATGTTGTTTCTACCTCATCCATTGCAGTTTGAGCGATCTTTCTCCATTTTGTTGGATTCTCGTAATAGGTAGGAACGATTTCGTTTTCCAAAATTTCATATAATTTATTCAAATCATAATTATCTTGATCATATACACTCATATTGAAATAATCTGCTTTTGGCACCACAAATGAATTTTCACCTGGTTTCGCAAATTCTGGAATCCAACCATCATCGGTAGAAAAATTCACCGAACCATTCATTGCTGCAGTCATTCCCGAAGTTCCCGAAGCTTCGCGAGGAACACGAGGATTATTCAACCAAACGTCCGAACCTTGTTTCAAAAGTTTACTCAAAGCCAATTCGTATCCGGTTAGAACGGCCATATTTTTACGCGTTTTACTTTCTTCTACCAAAGAATTAAAAGTTGAAATCGCCGAATAATCCATTGGATAAGGTTTTCCTGCCCAAATAATCTGAACGGGATATTTGGGATTATTCAAAAGTGCATTAAAACGTTCTTTATCCTGAAGCAACAAATCGGCTCTTTTATAACTAGCAAATCTTCTTGCCCAAACAATGGTTAAAACGTTTGGATCAAAAAGCTTTCCGCATTGATCGGCAACTGTTTTAAAAAGTCTTTTTTTAATGTGTTTTTTTCTATAATCGAAAGCTTCATCATCGCTTTCATTTTTGGCATCATACAAAGGTTTATCCGACCAATATTTGAATTCCTGCGCATTGGTAATAGATTTAATTTCGCAAATTCCAGGATATTTTCCCCACATAAATCGGGAAACTTCACCATGCAATTTAGAAACTCCATTTGCCAATCTTGCCATTCTGAGCGCACAAAGGGAATGGTTGAACATATCATCCTGAACACCTTCTAAAGATTTTACTTCATCAATGGAAAGTCCACAGAAATACGACATATCGTAACACAAATTAATGTTGTGCTTTTCATTTCCGGCTTCTTCTGGAGTATGCGTTGTAAACACTAATTTCTCTTTTACTTTCTGCAAATCTCCACCATATTTTTTCAATAAATAGAATGCTGCAGGCAGTCCATGAGCTTCATTTAAATGATAAACATCACGCTGAAGGTTTAATTCATCTAAAAGTTTCGCACCACCTTTTCCCAACAAAATATATTGCGCCACTTTGGTAGCCGTATTTGCATCATAAAGGCGATGGCAAATCGTTTTTGAAATATGATCGTTTTCTGGAACATCCGTGGAAAGGAAAAACATTGGTGCAGTATGAAAAATTTCAGGATCCAAGTATAACGCTTTTACCCAAACAAGTGCACTGTGAACCTCAATTTGAAAACGAATTCCTGTATCCTCTAAATAAGAATACATTTTTTTGGTCCAAGCGGGTTGCAATGTTTGATCATGGTTTCTTGTTTGATCGTAATACCCATATTTCCAAAGAATACCAATTCCTATTAAATCTTGTTTTAAATTATACGCGCTTCTCATATGGGAGCCCGCTAAAAAGCCCAAACCTCCTGAATAAATTTTTAAGGCTTGATCAATCGCAAACTCCATTGAGAAATAAGCAACTTTTTTAGAATATTCCGGATTAATGCTGAAAGGCATTTTAAAATTCTTAAAATCCATCTTCGTTTATTTAAAATTAGAACCTCAAATTTACGATAAATTTATAATTTTCTTTAATGAGTTTCATCAGTAGTTTTTCACATTACCAATAATAATAATAATAATAATAATAAGTAAAAACGACAGCATCGGTAAAAATCAACACTTTGTTGAATAACAAATAGTTAACGGAACATGAAATGAATTTTAATTTTTGTGCAAATTTCATTATTGATACAGAATTATAACTATATTTAATACGTATGAATTTGATAATCAAATTATTTCGTTATGAAGAAGCCATTTTCTGATGGAGATTTGGTAAAGAATCTTTCATTGTATTATTTGAACCGGCATTTGAATAAAAAACCGATTGAGAAATATCATCGGAAAATTGACGAGTCCAATCTTCATGAACGCGAAAAATACCGTAAAAAATCTGAAATTCTTTTACTAAATTCTTTCTTACATCACTTCCCCCATATTCATTTTGAAAATCTAACTTGTGAAAGTCCGGATTTCATAGCAACTGTAAATGGTAAAACCATCGGAATCGAACTTACAGAAGTGATCAATCATTTAGAGATAAAAAAAATAGAATCTCTTTTAAATAAAATATTTAGAGAAGCTGAAATAATTCTGGAAGAAGAAAACACTGCGAAATTTCGTGGTGTTTATTTTTTAGAATTTCACCCGATTTCAGCACATGATCTACTGTGTAAAAAAGATGAAATCATCCACAGCATTTGTCGTTCAATCAAAACTAAAAAGCCGTATGGACATGTAAAAAAGATAAGAAAATCCATGCATCGAAGAAATGTTTTTATTACGCATGATTACACAATGAATCTTTTCGACAGTTTATCTTCCGAAAAAATTATTGATTTGATTGATAAGAAAAATCAGAAATTCCCGTACTACGACCGTAATGTAGATGAATGTTGGTTGGTCATTGTTTCGGATATGAATTCACTTGCTTCACGGTATACCTTCATACAAAACAAAGAAAATTTAAACACGATTCAATCTCCGTTCGACAAAATATTTCATCTGGAAAATCTCTGCGGAAACATCATTCATATTAAATAATCTTTCACTTTCCTACAGAACTTTTTCAGCTTAAAAAACTATTTTATTCTTAAAAAAACAAAGCTTATTCGCAAACAATTTGGCTTTTCGATATTCACAATTATTTTTACGTAAATTTGCAGTCTCAAAAAAGTAAAAAAATCTTGAACAAAACCGCTGCATATCACACCCTTGGCTGTAAATTAAACTTTGCAGAAACATCCACCATCGCTCGTCAGTTAACAGAAACTGGTTATTCAAAAGTGAATTTTGATGAAAAAGCAGATGTGTACGTTATCAATACCTGCTCTGTAACAGAGAATGCCGATCGCGAATGTAAACTGCATGTTAAACGTGCGATGAAAGCAAATCCCGAAGGTTTAGTGGTAATTGTAGGTTGTTACGCACAGTTAAAACCAGAAGAAATTTCGGAAATTGAAGGCGTTGATTTGGTTTTAGGAGCAAAAGAAAAATTCAATATTCTTAGTTATTTAGAAGATTTAGAAAAACAAGCGACCGGAATTGTGCACTCTTGCGAAATTGAGCAAGCCGATTTCTTTATCGGAAGTTACTCCATTGGCGATAGAACGCGCGCATTTTTAAAAGTGCAAGATGGTTGCGACTATAAATGTACGTACTGTACGATTCCTTTGGCAAGAGGAATTTCTCGTTCCGACACCATTGAAAATGTATTGAAAAACGCTAAAGAAATTGCTTCAAAAAACATTAAAGAAATCGTTTTAACAGGAGTAAATATCGGCGATTACGGTAAAGGAGAATTCGGAAATAAAAAGCACGAACATACTTTTTTAGATTTGATTAAAGAACTTGATCAAGTAGAAGGAATTGAGCGAATTCGGATTTCCTCCATCGAGCCAAATTTATTGAAAAACGAAAGTATTGAACTCGTTTCCCAATCGAAAAGTTTTGTCCCTCATTTCCACATTCCTTTGCAGAGTGGATGCGACGATTTGTTGAAAAAAATGAAGCGCCGTTATCTTACCCAATTATACGCCGATCGCATTTCAAAAATTCGCGAAGTGATGCCAGATGCAGCCATTGGCGTTGATGTGATTGTTGGATTTCCGGGGGAAACTGAAGAGAAATTTTTAGAAACGTATAATTTTCTTACCGAACTTCCCATTTCTTATCTTCATGTTTTTACCTATTCTGAACGTGAAAATACCGAAGCTGCAGAAATGGAAGGCGTTGTTCCCATTCCCGAAAGAAAAAAACGGAATAAAATGCTCCGTATTCTTTCCGGGAAAAAGAAAATGGCTTTTTACGCAACACAATTGGGCAAAACGCTACCTGTGCTTTGGGAACACGAAAACAAAAATGGAATGATGTACGGTTTTACTGAAAATTATGTTCGTGTACAAAAACCTTTTGATTCATCTTCTGTAAATGAAATTGAAAAGGTACAACTGCAAAAAATTGAATCCGACGGAAATGTTTCCGTTTTACCGGCTTTCGAAAATTTTCTTGCAAAAATCTAAACAAACGCTTAACGTTTTAATGATGATAAACATCGTCGTACATTACCCCAGCGGGAATTTTAATGGGTAAGGTGTTTTCTTCAGGAACAATCGGGCAATTGTAATCGTAGGCATTATACGCGCAGTACGGTTGATAGGATTGATTGAAATCGATGATGATGAATTTTCCGTTCGGAATTTCAAGATCCAAATATTTTCCGCCTCCATAGGTTTCATGCGTATTGGTAGCATCATGAAAGGGTAAAAAAAGATGATTCTTATATTTTTCCATCGTTATCAAACGAAGATTTTGGTAGATGTTGAGAACATATTCTTTTCCATCAATCGTAAAATACGCTTTTCCGAATTCTCGGTATTGTTGCGTTTTACCTGATGATGTAGGAATTTCAAATGGTTGAGGATTTTTAGTCTTCACCAATTTGGCTTTCACTCGGTATTTTAAATCAATCGGAAAAAAAGGATGCGCTTTAAAATTCGTAAAATTATCGCCACGCAACGGACTTTCATCTTTGCTGAGGTACAATTCATTCAACTCTTTTTGAAACTTTTCAATGCTTGCAATTTGCTCCTTCTCACTTTGAGAAAATATAAGAGTGAAAGAAAACAAAAAGAAAAATAATAACCCTTTTTTCATCATTAATCAATTTTTACCCGATAAATATCGGAAGAATTTCTTTTAATATTCTGTACATAAAATCCACTTGCTTCGGGAATCATTTCTTTCAAATCAAAAGAAACACAATCTTTTGGAAGTCCAGAAAAAATCAATGTAAACCAAAAATCTTGCATCGGCGGAACGATCGTCCATTGCGGAAAAAAGCTGATATTTTCAGCAAATAATAATGAACTTTTATGTCCAGAATTTTGATCGATAAGATATGTGCTTCGCCATACGCGTACCAAATTCCCCCAAAAAGGAGTGGCAGGAAAACAGCAATGAACAATCACTTGTTTTTCTTCCTCGAATTTTTCTTTTAAACTTTCGAGAATTTCTTGGGCAATTTCCGGCTTTTGAATGGTTTCCATTACGCTTGGAAAATATTAAAATGGTAAAAAATGAGCAATAAATATTGGAAATTATGCTTCCTATTTATTGCTCAAAATGTATTATTAATATTCAAGCTCGAGTTTCTCTTTCGAGAAATTTCTCACTTTTTCCGCAAGTTCAGGTTGATCTGATAATTTTTGCCCGTACGACGGAATCATTTCTTGTATTTTAGATTTCCAATCGCCATTCATTTTCTCAGGGAAGCATTTTTCCAACACTTCAAGCATTGCTGAAACAGCAGTTGAAGCCCCTGGAGATGCGCCTAATAAAGAAGCTAATGTTCCGTTTTTGTTTACCACTACTTCAGTTCCAAATTCTAATTTCCCTCCTTTCTTCTCGTCTTTTTTAATAATTTGAACTCTTTGTCCAGCAACTTTTAATTCCCAATCTTCTTCTTTTGCATCTTTAATAAAATCACGAAGTGCAGCCATCCGTTGCTGCTTAGTCATTGCTACTTGCTGAATTAAATATTTCGTTAATGGCAAATTGTGCCACCAAGCACCAAATAAGGAACGAATATTTTTAATATTCACACTTTCAGGAAGATCAAGGTAGCTACCATTTTTAAGAAACTTGGTAGAGAATCCCGCGAAAGGACCGAAAAGCAAGGCTTTTTGTCCATCAATAATACGCAAATCCAAATGCGGAACCGACATTGGCGGCGCATCTACAGTGGCTTGAGTGTACACTTTTGCGTGATGTTTCTCCACCAATTCTTGATTAAAAGATACCAGCCATTGCCCTGAAACAGGGAAACCACCATATCCTGCACTCTCGGAAACATCAGAACTGTCTAAAAGAGGCAACGCATATCCGCCCGCTCCAATAAACACGAAATCCGCCTGAACCTCTTGCTTGTGATTATGTACACGATCTTTTACTTTAATTTTCCATCCACCCGATTTTACGGCATCAATATCTTTGGCTTCATGGTAAAGAAAAATTTCAACATTGGAATCATCAGAAAGGTGGCTCGCTAATTTTCTGGTAAGCGATCCGAAATTTACGTCCGTACCCAAATCCATTTTGGTCGCCGCCATGATTTCGTTTTCTTTTCTTTTGCTCATGATAAGCGGAATCCACTCTTTTAAAACTTGATGTTCGGTAGAAAACTGCATTCCTTTAAACAAAACAGAACTGGATAAAGCTTGATGTCTTTTCTGCAAATATTCCGCATCTTTTTCACCAAAAACCAAACTCATATGTGGACAAGAATTAATGAATTCTTTTGGTTTTTCTACATATCCTTTATCAACAAGATAGGACCAAAATTGTTTGGAAACTTCAAACTGTTCTGCAATTTTTTTGGCTTTCGAAATATCGATACTTCCGTCGGCTTTTTCTGGGGTATAATTCAATTCACAAAAAGCGGAATGTCCTGTACCAGCGTTGTTCCAAGCTGCTGAGCTTTCTTTTGCGAATCTTCCCAAACGTTCAAAAATTGCAATATCCAAATCAGGATTGCACTGCTGAAGTAAAGTGGCCAATGTGGCACTCATAATCCCTCCACCAATAAGTACAACATCGTATTTTGGCTTTGGTGTTCTTTCTTTCAATACTTTATTAGGCATATCTTATTCATTTTGAAGCACAAATTTCGGGAATGTAGATGAGAATCGCCTATTTTTTTGATTGAAATTATGGATGAACGTAGGTATAAATAGAAATAAAGTGACAAAAAGAACCCAATAAAACAAAAAAATGAAATATGGAATGGTTGAGTTTTACACGATCGATGCTGTAAATGATGGCGCCCAAAGTGTAGGCAATACCACCAGAAACTAACCAAATTAAGCCGTTGAAATTTAATTTTTCGGTTAAACTACCGAAACTGAAAACAATGATCCACCCCATCAACACATACAATATTGTAGATAGGATATTGAATTTTCCTGTGAAGAAAATCTTCAAAATAATGCCGATCAAAGCGATTGTCCATACAATTGAAAAAATCAGCCAACCTTCTTTTCCACTTAAAGTCACCAAAACAAAAGGCGTGTAACTTCCTGCAATAAAAAGAAATATTGAAGCGTGATCTAGAATATTTAATCGATAGCGAATTTTAGGCTTTTTCGCGTTGTGATAAAGCGTTGAAGCCAAATACAACACCAGCATACTGATCCCATAAATCGGGAAACTAATGTACGTCCACAAATCATCAAACCGAAATGCCTTCATCATCAATAGAACCAAAGCCACTATCGAAAATAGGATTCCTGCGAAATGAGACCAAACATTTAAGCGCTCCTCTAATACCGAATAGGTGAAAACTGGATATGTTTTAGGAGCAGCCATTTTGATTTTAATTTAAAATGGTGGTTAATTTTTTAAACTGCTTTTCAGCATTTTTTTCCTCGTACAAAATTCTATAAATCGTATCAATAATCGGGGTTGGAATGTTCTTTTCTTTCGCCGTATTGTAAATTGAATCTGCTGCATAATATCCTTCAGCAATCATATTCATACTTTGTATTGCAGATTTTACGGTATATCCTTTTCCGATTAAATTACCCAGACTACGATTTCTGGAAAATAGTGAATATGCAGTTACTAGAAGGTCGCCTAAATAAGCACTCTCATTAACATCTCGTGGCGCCTCGTAAATTCCTTCTAAAAAAGTTTCCATCTCACGAATGGCATTGGAAACAAAAACGGCAGTAAAATTATCGCCATATCCCAATCCACTTGCTATTCCTGCACCGATAGCATAAATATTTTTTAGGATTGCGCTGTATTCATTCCCCAAAATATCTTTACTGGAATGCACATTAATAAAATCTGACTGAAAAAGGCCTTTTAAAATCTCCGAAATGCATTCCTCCGCTGTTGCAATGGTAAGATACGAAAGTCGTTCCATCGCCACTTCTTCTGCGTGGCAAGGTCCTGCGATTACGGCCTGACAACGAAAGCCAATTTTAAATTCATCTCGAAGATAATGGGCTACAACATCATTCACTTTTGGTACAATTCCCTTAATTGCAGAAACGAAAATTTTACCACTGCAAGAGCAGTTTAATTTTTCCATTGCATCGGAAAGATAAATGGACGGCGTTGCTAAAACAACCACATCACATGCCGAAACCAGCTCGTTGATATCGGTAGTAATACATAAATTTTTTGTGTTAAAATTTACAGCAGTTAAGTAATTAGGATTGTGCCCTCGAAGCTCAATTGCTCCTTTAACAAATTCGTTGCGTACACACCAATGTACAATTTTAGAATTTTCAACAAGCATTTTTACAATTGCTGTTGCGAAACTTCCGCTACCGACAACGCCTACTACAGTTGTTGCACTGATATCTTTATGATTTTTAGCTTCGCTACCTGCATTGTTTCTCTTCTTTGTCATGTCTAAATTTAAGATAAAGGGATAATTACAAATATAAAAAATCCCATCATTATGCGCGCAACAAAAATTATAATTCAAAAAATGATCACTTTATTGAAGTTTTCAAATACGCTTTATTGAACCACATTTCTAAAAAATAAAACATTGAAAGCAGATTATCAACGCACTATAATCATTCGTTCAACTTAAAAAATATTTTTATGTAAATTTGCATTCCATTTTTTTGAGAAATTGTTTTATGAAAAAATTATTAGCAAGCAAGAAGAATACTTCAATTTTACTTGGGATTTTTATTGCGATAATCTTTGCTCAAGCACTTTTCATCGGGAAACTATATTCCGAGAAGAACGACAAAAATTACCAAGTTAACCTTGTAAAAATCAATACCGAGAAAGACAGCATCAATTATTTACAAATGAAGAACGATCTGTCGTTGATGGATCAAACGGTACAACAAATTAACAACTTTCTCTTATCGAAAAACATCACCAATGAGCGTTTAGAAAAGCTCGATAATACGGAGCTTTCCAATGCCGTTTATTTAGCAAAACAAAGCAACCGGTACAGTCAATATTTAATGGATTTGCAATTGAAATTGCAACAAGTTCCGTTAGGAAATCCAACTTCAGGTTATATTTCATCCAATTTTGGAATTCGTAAAAATCCAATACCTTTTAAAAATCCACAGCTCATGCTGGCTTCCGTAAAACCTACAAAAAAGGCGGAAACAACTACTGAAGTGAAAGACAGTTTAGGCAATATCGTTCAAGTGAAAGCGGAAATTCCTACCAACTCAAATAAAGAGAAAAGCGATGCTGAACCTGAACAAATGCAGCTTCATAAAGGTATTGATGTGGCTGTTGCTTACGGTTCGGATGTGAAAGCCGCCGCAGCGGGAACTGTAATTTTTTCGGGAACAAAAGGTGGTTACGGACATTGTGTAATTATCTCCCACGGAAATGGGTTAGCAACTTTGTACGGGCACCTATCAGAACTTTTGGTGCATGCCAATGATGATGTGAAAGTTGGACAAGTAATTGCGAAGAGTGGAAATTCCGGAAGATCCACAGGACCTCATTTGCACTATGAAGTTCACAAAAATAATCAACCCGTGAATCCAAAATTATTTATGAATCTTTAATGATAAAAGAGAATTAAAGATGATAAAATAAACATAATAAATAAGAGAACTCCGGCGCCAAGGCGCCGGAGTTCTCTTATCTGAATATTATAAATTAGTAACCAGCTGTAAAGCGTTGGTGTACAAATTGGTTTTTTTCTAATTCATCAACCAAGGCAACAGCAACATCTTCAACTGAAATTGTACTTTTACCTTCGGCATCAACAACAGGATGATCTAAATCTGTTCTATATGTTCCTTTACGAACACCAGATGTTCCTTGATGCATTTCTGGCGCTGGACTAAAGTAAGTCCAATCCAAAGTTGCATTCTTTTTAATTTCATTCAGATAATCACGTGCTGCTAAAGCGCCTGGTTTTATTTCTGCAGGAAATTCAGGACTATCTACAATTTGAGTTCCTTCCGGAGTGTACAAACTTCCAGCTCCACCAACAAAGATGAAACGTTTTACGCCCGATTTTTCAACTGCTTTTTCAATACTTTCAGATCCTTTTATGAAATCATTGTAGAGGTTTGGATTCGTCCATCCCGCATTGAAAGTACTAATCACTGCATCTACACCTTTTAGTTTTTCTGCAAGTTCATCAGCATTATTTACGTCCGCACTTACCGCTGTCACATTATCTTGAACTTCGATTTTAGACGTATCTCTTGCAATGGCTTCAACGGAAAATCCTCTATTAACCAATTCTTTCACAACGTGTGAACCTACGAAACCTGTAGCTCCAATAACTGCTATTTTTTTCATATTATTCTATTTTTAAAATGTTTATTGTTTAAAATTATCTACAAAATCTTGTAATGTTTGCGTTCCTAAAAATTGAATAACCACCTGATTTGTTTGTTCAGAAAGTGTATTCAAGTGTTGATTTATGCTTTTCCCAACCACACATTTTGGATTCGCAGTACGGTTTTTCTTGCCTAAAATTTCTGCACTTTGAATATGTAAAAAGATATCTGAAAGTACAATTTCTCTTGGCAATTTCGATAATTGACAGCCACCCTCTTTTCCTTGTTTAGATTTTATCAAATTATTCTTTTTCAACATTGAAATTTCGCGACGTACCACAACCGCATTAATCCCGATACTTCCTGCAATATATTCGGACGACATCCACTCTTCCGGGAACATTGCCAGCAAAGTTAAAATGTGAATTGCTGTTGAAAATCGCGTGTTATTCATATCGCAAAAGTACATTAATTTTTAATTGTAACAAAAACTATTACAATTAAAATTTGTTAAAAAAGAAAGCAGCTGAATATTTCCAACTGCTTTCTTTCAAAAATGAATATCAACCTAAAGAAGATTGCTTTTTACTTCGTTATTTTAACAGAATTGAAGCTCAATTATTAGTCATTACTAACAAAATAGAATCAATACTTTGACCAATTTTAAGGTTTAAGTTCCACAAATTTTTTATCTGCCTGAAAAGTTGGTTTTACCTTTTCAACAACGATTTCTTTCGGAAGACTAAAGTTAATTGTTTCTTTAATGTCTTTAGATGAAGCTCCAATTTCTACTTTATAATTTCCTGAATCAGTAATCCACGCCGATTTTGAAGGGACAAAAGACGCTAAATCCGAAGCTGATAATGGCAAGGTTAAAACTTCACTTTCACCAGGTTTTAAATCTTTTGTTTTTGCAAAACCTTTCAATTCGTGAACTGGTTTATCAATGGATTTTGTAGGTGCTGAAAGATACAATTGAACCACTTCTTTTCCCGCAACTTTTCCTGTATTGGTTACTTTTACTTGAATTTCAATAGAATTATTAAACGTACTGGAATTAGTTTTTACCTCTGAATATTTAAAAGTGGTATACGATTTTCCAAAACCAAACTCGTAGGAAGGTTGTATTTTAAAGGTATCATAATAGCGATATCCAACGTAAATACCATCGTTATACGTAATTTCTTTTGGATCATTTATTGGTGTTCCCGGAAATTCGGTTGAGGAATAATTATCTTCATATTTTACAGGAAATGTTTGCGCCAATTTACCGGAAGGATTCACTTTTCCAGAAAGCACATCCGCTACGGAAAAACCACCTTCCTGTCCTGGCTGCCAAGTAAGCAAAATAGCATCCACTTTATCTTTCCAAGAAGCGGTTTCAATTACGCCTCCGATGTTGAGAATCGCAATCACTTTTTTACCTTTCGCATGAAATGCTTTTGAAATTCCATCCAACATTTGGCTTTCTTTTTCCGTTAGTTGAAAGTCGCCCGCAATGTTTTTACGATCGCCGCCTTCCCCTGAGTTTCGTCCAATCGTAATGAAAGCAACATTTGCAGATTCCGCTTTTTTATTGTAGAGATCTTGCGATAAATCTATCTCGGGAAGCGTTTCTGGCAATGCCAAAAGACCTGCTTTTTTCCGTCTTGCCATTTCAGCATCTTGTTCCTTTTTTGCAAATAGTTGATAAAGATTAACCAATTCTTGATCGAGTTTATAACCGGCAGAAGTTAAACCTTCCAAAAGAGAAACCGTGTGTTTGTTATTCACGCTTCCACTTCCCGTTCCGCCGGTAATCCACGCATAAGAAGTCACTCCAAAAAGGGCAACACTTTTATTGGTATCTGAATAAGGAAGCGCATTATTTTCGTTTTTCAGAAGAACCATTCCTTCTGTTGCGGCATTTCTGGTGATTTTTGCATTTTCAACCGAGTTGGGTTGATTGCTGTATTGATAATGGTCAAACGATGGCGAACGGAAAACGAGTTGAAGAATGTGTTTGATATTTCTATTGGCCAATTCCTGAGGAATTTTACCGTTGTTTAAGGCCACCAAAATCGCATCTTTCTGTTTTGCAATTCCTGGCATTAAAAGATCATTTCCGGCATTTACCTGTGCAACAACATCAGAATTTCCATTTCTTATGGCATCAAAGCCAGAAAAACCGCCAAACCAATCCGTCATCACCATTCCTTTATATCCCCATTCATTTCTTAAAATGGAGGTTAAAAGATCTTTACTTTCTGAGGTATACGTTCCGTTTACTTTATTGTACGAAGTCATCACCGTCCAAGGATCAGATTCTTTTACGGTAATTTCAAAACCTTTTAAATAAATTTCTCGCATGGCTCTTTCCGAAATATGTGCATTAACGGAAAGTCGGTTGCTTTCGGAATTGTTTGCTGCAAAATGTTTAATGGAAGTTCCCACACCATTGGATTGAATCCCGTTTACAATTGCTGCAGCAGCTTTACCTGAAACAAGAGGATCTTCCGAATAATACTCAAAATTTCTTCCATTTAATGGGTTTCTTTGAATGTTCAATGCAGGAGCTAAAAGCACATCTACTCCATACTCTTTTACTTCATTCCCCATTGCTTTTCCTACCTGAAAAAGCAAATCTTTATTCCAAGTAGAAGCCAATGAAGTTCCTACAGGAAATGCAGTTGCATAATAGGTTTTAGAATCATTTTCTCGAGTTGGATTAATTCTTAAACCAGCGGGACCATCTGCAACAATTGCTGCAGGAAGTCCGAATTTCGGCATCGGAAATGTTCCTCCAGCAGCTCCAGGAACACGACCTTGCTGTACAGCTCCAATAGGACCAACAATCGCTTCTGCGCCGGGCATTCCGGTTCCGATTAGGAAATTGGCTTTACCTTCATTGCTCATCGCTTTAATGATGGCATCAATTCTTTTCTCTTCAGAAAGACGCGTATCTTCCCATTGATCTAATTTCCCATTTCCATTAAAATCTTTAAACGATTTTCCTGCTACGGTGAATTCTTTCACTGCTTGTGCATGGATATTTGAATAACCCGCAAGTAATCCCAATAACGCAATAGCAGCGATATTTTTTTGTTTTTGAATGAAATTAAAAATGGATGTATTGTATTTTTTCATGATGGTTTATTTTGAATTTAAAAGCTGAAGTTTTGAAGTAAAATCTTCAAACATCAAGCGATTATCTATTTGATGATAAACACGAATCATTTTTCCTTTTGGATTGTATTCATACAAACCCGCATCCGTAATTGTTGGTGCACTTTTTAAAACATAATTGCTGGAGGAAGGATCTGCTTCAAATGAAGATTGTAACGCTGTAAGCAAAACCAGAGGCGAATCACCCAAAATATAGGTTTCTCCAATATTGAAATTCACTTTTTGAACGCGCTGCATTAACGCTTCAATTTTTTCAGAAAGATATTTTCCGGTTTCACCTTGCGTTTTCACTTTCGTTAGCAGTTCTGCATAAGAAAACAAGGTTTGTCGATACGCATTTCTCGGCACTTGCCAAATATTGATTTCGGAATGATTAAAAACAACTTGCGCGGCTTTAATATCGATTCCTAAATTATATTCCAAAGGCGTAAAACCTGGAGGAGGCGTTGCCAAATCCAAATATTCCGGTCCACCAATCCATACCAAAGTAATTTTTTCAGCAATGGAAGGATCTAGTAAAAGGGCACTTGCAATTTCGGTTAAACCAGCTCCACAAAACATATACAAAGGACTTTTGGCGTCGGTTCTATGTGCTTCTTCAACAATTGCCAAAGCACCAGCAGATCGAATGGGCGTTTTGGTATCTTTTAAACCAGTATTAGAACCTTGAAATACGTTGAATTTACCATCTTTGTTCATTACTTTTAATAAAGAATGAATATTTTTCACCGCATTTTCTGCGGTAATATTGGAAGAATAGAAAGGATCGCCTGGTTTTAAGTGCGAACCAATAATTCCTCGAATTTCTGTGGAAGGCGATAAAACATGATGCGCCAATTGGAACAAACCATCTGGATCACCACCAAAATCATTATCTACCATCACTCTAACCCTTGCTGACACATTCTCATAAACCGCAATTCCGTTTTGCGAAAAACTGAAAACCCCAACAAAAAGAGCAATGCTAAAACCTAGCTTTTTCATACCAATATTGATTATAAGTAGTTGTGAAATGCCAACCAATCAAAATACAATTGGTACCATTGATCCACTGGTAAATTCTGCGTCGCCATACCAAAACCATGACCTCCTTTTTCGAAGATATGAAGTTCCGTTGGTTGGTTTGCTTCGTGTCACTTGCTATACAATAAAATAGATTTTGGCGCTAACTTTAACTGATCATCATTGGCGGCACAAATAAATAATGGCAAATTTTGATTCGGAACTGAAGCAGCCAATAAATCATCGCTAGGTCCTCCGTACAAACTCGCTGCAAAATTCGGAACTGTAGAAGCATCAGCGCTTCTTAAAACACTTTCCAATGCCACCGTTGCACCAGCCGAAAAACCAATAACGCCTAATTTTTCTGGATTTACATTCAGTTCTTAGGCATGGCTTCGAACGTATGAGATTGCAGTTTTCATATCATTTCCTGCCATCACTTTTATTGGAGCAGTTCGGGCATCAAATGCTTTTCGGTCTTTAATTCCTGCCATCATTTCACGAGCAGGATCACCAGTTTTGGTTTCCAACAAACGGTATTTTAATACTACTGCTGTTACGCCTTTTTCCTGTAATTTTTGGGCTAAATCTCTTCCTTCTTTATTGATGGAAAGACTTTGAAAACCTCCACTTGGAGCAATAATGATTACCGTTCCATTTGCTTTTTCTTTCTGCGGTTGAAAGATTTCTATCGCTGGAGAAGCAACATTGTACATTAAATGAGTTTTAAACAGATCGGAATCCATTTCTTTTTCAGAATAAGTCCAGCTTTCAGAACCTGGAGCTTTCCCTTTATACAATTGAATAGATTGTTGTGCTTTAACCATAAATGAAGCTGCAATTAATGCTGCAATACATATTTTTCTCATGAGGTAATTATTTAAAAAGTTGAGGTATGAATTCAGATAAATACGTGCGCCAGTTGCTCCACGTGTGTCCTCCTTCAGATTCTACATATTGATATTTAAAATTTATGGCATCGAGTTTTTGACGATACTCCACTACATTTTTGTACAAAAAATCATCTTTCCCAATGCCGATCCAATACAGTTGATAACCGTTTTTCTTTTGAGAATTTAATTTTTGATCAAGATTTTTATAAATTGAACTTTCTTTTCCAGCAGGAGGAAGAATTGCGGGCGAAAACAGGCCTACATAATCAAAGGTTTTTGGCTCATTCGCTGAAATATAAAGCGAATGAAAACCGCCCATCGAAAGGCCAGCGAGTGCCCGATCTTTAGCGTCCGCTTTTACACGGAAATTTTGTTCTACAAACGAAATAATTTCTGGAAAGTAGGTTTCCATATCGCCATTAAAAACTTCGGGCGTCATCATTATAGGTTTATAAAATCCTTTGCTGGATTCTCCTGGAGCAGCGGAATTGATGGTGTGCCCATTAGGCATTACCACAATCATCGGTTTTGCTTTTCCTGTTGCAATAAGATTATCAAGAATTTGAGAGGTTCTGCCCAAAGTCATCCAAGCTTCTTCATCGCCACCAACCCCGTGAAGCAAATACAAAACGGGATATTTTTCTTTAGAATTTTCGTAACCTGGAGGTGTATAAATCGTGATTCGGCGGTCCATTTTTAATCCTGCGGAAGGATACCATCTTTTCGAAACCGTTCCATGAGGAACATCCTTCACTTTATAAAGATCAGATTGTGGTCCATCTACAAAAAGAATATTCATAACAGAAGCCACATCGCGAACGGTATACACATTATTAGGATCAAACGCTTTTACACCATCCACCAAAAAATTATAGGTATAAATGTCGGGTTTAAAATCAGTTTTCGTATAGGTCCAAACCCCATTTTCATCTTTGTTCATGTCTATAGGAGTTTGCTGAAATCCTTTAGAAGGAAGCCAATTCCCTTGTATTTTTACGGAATGTGCATCCGGTGCTGATAAGCTGAACTGAACAGTTGTTCCCGAAATTTTTGGTGATACGATTTCTTTCTTATTCGAGAAATTGAGATTTTCCTGTGCAAATGCACATGTTGAAATAGCCAGCGCTATTAGGGTAAATTTTGTACGGATCATAAGGATGTGATTTGTTATATAAGGTACTCATTAATTGTACAGCGGCAAAATAATTTCGTTTTAAAAAACCTACTGCCGCTCAAAAAAGCAGCAGTAGATTATGAAATTATTTTTTGTATTGAGCGTTTCTGGCATCTTTAATAACACCAGACCAGTTTAAGCCGTATGCATAGTCGTAGGAATGGCCTTCAGAATCTACATAAGGCGTCATATCATAAGGAACATCTTCTTTTTGAAGTTCAACCGTTTTCATATCCGCCGGCATCTGAAGCGGAAGCAAACCAGAAGGTTCATATTTCCCAGCAATAATATCCAAAACGGCTTGGTTCGAAACGTTGAAATTCACTAAAATTCCGTCCGTATGATTTTCAAACTCAGAAAACACCATTGGTTTTGAAGCCGTAACTGCCACAATTACAGGTTTACCATTCATTACTTTGTATGTATTTTGAATAGTAAGTAAATCCGTATAATTGGAAACTGTTGTGGTTTTATTTTTATACGTTCGATCTTTTACCGTTGGAGCAACAACAGGATCACCAGCCGCTAAACTATGGTCTCTTGCCCCGGTTGCCGTATAGGTTTCATACTGAAGGGAAATTGGCAAGTAACCATTCCCACCATCTTTCACATCAATATCGCTATACCCAGCTTCCTGACTGTTCGGACTTTGAACAAATACAATTGAGAAATCCGCTTTTGTAGGATCATCCGTTACATTAAAGTATTTTTGAACTTTTGCAATATCAATAGAATACTCTAATGATGGTGCCTTAAAATTATTCCACCAATCAAAAGTTGCTGGGGAAAAACGTTTCGGAATATATACCGTTTTGAGCTCTTTAATCGGAAGAATGTTGCCTTTATTTTTCAACATCACAATGGATTTCACCTGCGCTTCGTATCCTTCCTTCATAAATTTTGCATTCCCAACAATTGCTTTTGTTTCGTTGGGATCAACATAAGGGTTTTCAAACAATCCCACCCTGAAAATATTTTTCAACAAGCGAACTGCAGATTGCTCAAACTTCGCACGATATGCTTTTTCACCATGTTCTTTAACTCCCATTTGATAGGCTTCCAGAACTGGACCTTTATCGTTGTTTCCTCCGAATTGATCGGCACCTGCTTCCAAAACTTTGTAATGTCTTTCCGCAATAGAAAGACTTTCGACACCCCAAGGTTTCCCCGCAAACGTTCCGGGTGTTTTTCCTTCATTGGCGGTAATGAGCCAATCGGTGCAAACAACGCCATCATAACCATATTTACCGCGAAGTAAATCGGTGATTAAATATTTGCTGAATCCATTTCCAACGTTTTCACCATTTTTGGTATCTTGATTATAAGAAATCGTGTAATACGGCATTACCGCAGAAGCTTCTTTGGTTCCACCAGAAAGTTTAAAAGCACCATTCACGAAAGGATCAACATGCTTTTGGAAATTCTTACCTGGATAAACTGCAAATTTTCCCATTGCCCAGTGTGCATCGCGCCCTGCTTCTTCAGGACCACCACCTGGCCAGTGTTTCACCATCGCGTTCACACTTTTGAAACCCCATCCGTTTTTAATGACGTCTTTCCCAAAAGAAGTTTGAAAACCATCAATATAGCCTCTTGCCATATCGGTGGTAAGTTGTGGACTTTCGCTAAATACATAAGCGATTCGATACCAACGCGGTTCGGTAGCCAAATCAATCTGTGGAGAAAGTGCTGTTGCAATTCCTAAAGCACGATATTCTTGCGCGGCAACATGACCAAATTCTTTCAACAACTCAGGATCAAAAGTAGCTCCCAATGCCAAACCATCTGGCCAAAGCGAGATTTGTCCACCAGCACCTTCGTTAAATTCTGCCGTTACTGAAGCAGAGTGACGTGGATCTGAGGAGTTGTTCGCAGGAATTCCTAATCCTAAACTTTCTACATACGCCTGCAAATTATTGTTCCATTTTGCAGCAATCTCCGGCGACTCAACAGTGGTAATTAACACGTGACGAAGATTATCTTCTTTCAGGAATTTTTTCTGTTCATCGGTAAGATCAGAAGATTTTGCTCCGCTTTCACCAAAAAGTTTTCCGTTGTAATGCCCAGCGCGATTTCCGCTTGGTGCTGCAGGAATGGATTGATGACCACTGTATAACATTAAACCTGCAATTTGTTCCACCGACATTTTAGAAGCCAAATCTTTGGCTCTTTCTTCCACGGGAAGTCTCCAATCTTCGTATTTATCTAACTTTCCGTTTCGGTTAAGATCTTTGAATTTTTTCCCAGCAACGGTTAAAATTTTCACTCCTGAATTACCAGAATATCCTAATGTAGGACCTCCAGCGTTATTAGCATATTGTACATTTTGTGCAAAAAGGGTTGCGCCCAAAAATAATGCTGCAATATTGAAATATTTTTTATCCATTTTTTTAAAAATTAAAGCCAAGTGAGAACTGTAAAGTGAAAGGCATAATATAGTTACCTGTAAGCAATTTTCCGTAATAAGCACTTGCATCTGTAATGAGTTCGGCACCGTTGATGGTTCCACTCGCACCTCTTTGATTAAAGATGTTGGTAACATTTAACCCAAGATTTATATTCTTGTTCCAAGCGTAGTTTACACCACCAAAAGTTTCCCATCTTGGAGCGAAATACAGCACATTTGTTAAGTTCGCGTATTGTTTGCTGAAGTAACGGAAACTCGCCCAGATTCTCCATTTATCGAAAGAGTAACTTGGATCAATTTCCATTAATACTTTAGAAACGCTTAGCACATTGTTGCCACTGTAGTCGTAATCTTTTCCAAAAGCATTAAAGGTAAAATTCTTGTATTCCGGATTTTGCAATGTGAGTAGATAGTGTAAATTGAATCCTTTGAAAGGTTTTAACACAAAATCGGTAGTCCAGCCAACTGTTTGAATATCGTAATATACCGTAACCGTTTGGGCATCCGTTGAATTTGCAGGATTTACCAAATTGTACCTGTTTAGGTAGTTGTTTCTGTTGAGATAGGTTACCTGGGAGATCAACTGAATGTAATCGTTATTCCAGAAAACACCTAAACCACCTAATGGACTTTTGATTTTTTTGGTGTTTGGAGTAAATGCTTGTGAATAACTTTCTAATCTTCTATTTTCTTCGTTGTAATGGAAGTTCGCCATTAAACCAAAATTTTGGTTAATGTTGTAGGTTGCATTTACAGTTCCACCTACTTGCAACCAATTGTAGTTGATTGAAGTCATTTCTGCATCGGCCAAAGTAAAACCGTTGTATCGAGAAGTTTGAGAATATTCTCCATCGATGATATTATTTCTGATAATAACACCATAATTTAAGTTGAAGTTATCAGAGATTTTCCAATCATCATTCGCGTACACGGAAAGTTTATTTTCGGAACCGCTATGGTATTCTCCTCCTACATTATAGTTGTAGAATCCATCCGCATCTGTATTATTGGAAACCAATCTTCTTGGTTGTGCTCCCACAGATTGAAAGAAAAATGAACGATCTGAAGTATATTGATTAACGTGATAATATTGCTCCAATAAGCCTAATGTAATATTGTGGTTGCCAATATTTTTGTTGATTGAAAATCTACCTTGAATATTGGTTGTTGGCGTTTTTGGTGTGTACATCGCAAGTTGCGTTCCCACATTTCCAGAATACGCTTCACCGGTATCGGCATATCTGTAACCTGCGGAAGAATCAACGGTGAAAATACTTAGCGGAATAATGTTAGCCATTTTCACGCTTCCAAAATGGGCTCTTGTTAAATATTTAAAATTCCAACCGCTGTTGAGTAGGTAGTTACCAAATACATCGATGGTGTGGGATGTTGATCTATTGTCCGAACCCGCCATATTGTACAAATTGTAGGCACCAGATTTAAGGTCGAGCATTTTTATTTTTCCATCTCCCACTACGTAGGAATCGGGGCCGATACGGAAATCATCAATTTCTTTTACTTCACCCTCTTCTCCGTATTCAAAAACAGCATAATTACTTGTAGTATACGAATCGGCATATTTGTATTGAATGCTAATTTTTCCTTTATCGTTATTTAAATACTTCGTTACGCCGCCTCTAAAAATTTTAGTTTGATCTGCGTAATCTGCATATCCTAACTTATAGGTACTGGGATCGAAGTTCAAAAATGCTCCCGCAGTATACGTCCAACCATTTTTATTGATTGGTCCGGAAACGTTAACATCACCTTGTAACCAACCGAAATGGTTTGCTGTTAATTTCCCTTTTAATTTAAAATCTTGAGTACCCGTTTGAGAGTAAGAATTTACCGCAAAACCTAAATCACCCAATGTTTTGGACATTTCTTCCATTTTCAAGGGTCCTGTTTTTTCAAGTCCAACACTTTGTCTCCAAACTTTACTTGGAAGTTCTGGCCAGAAGAAATACACCACGGGAAGATCGTTTTCCAAAATGGTAATTCCACCAACGGTTGAAGGGAGCCCGATATTTACATCTCTTGGGCTGGTGTTGTTAGCGGCATTAAGCATCACATTTCTGTTTTTGTCTTCTTTAGAATCGGTGGCAACAGTTTGCACGGGTTGATTCGTTACCTTCAATTTGTCTGAGATTTTTTTCTGCTCTTGAGCGAAAATATTCATCCCCACACTTCCTGTTAGCAATACTGCTAAGATGTACTTAATATTTTCTGCGGATTCATCAAAAAAAAATTAACCTAATTTTTATCATACTTATATCACATTGATAATCATTCAATTAAACAATATAAAACGGTAATTTTATGTTAAAATACAATAGGATAATGTTAATATAGTATCAAAAAAAAATCCCCAAAAAAATGGTTTAAATCACTTGCAAATTAGAATTCGTGTTAAAAAAGCATTAAATTTGTTCGTCCACACAAGCCCTTATTTTCATGGATTTTCGAAAGCAAATCATTGCGAATTCAGTACAATTACACCAAACTTCAATGCCTCATATTTCATTGGATACGGTTATTTTCGGGTTCGATGATGGCAAGCTGAAAGTTCTACTCCTCAAGATGAATTTTAACAAACAATGGTTTCTTCCTGGAGGATATATTTTGAAAGATGAAAATATTAATAAAGCGGCGCAACGTATTTTGAAAGAAAGAGCTGGTGTAAATCATATTTTTCTGAAAGAATTTGCGGTATTCGGGGATCAGAATCGAACGCAAGGTTTTTTTGATGACTATGATGACGACCTTTGGCACAAAATGAGGTTTGTTACCATTGGATTTTACGCGCTCGTAAATTATGCCGACGTGAAGGCGTCAAAAGATGATTTAAGCGAAAGCATTGATTGGATTGATTTGGATTCAATTGATGATATACCGCTTACAATGGACCACGCAGAAATTATAAAAAAAGCGTTATGGACTTTACGAACTGAAATCTCGTATCAACCTATCGGAATTAATCTTCTACCAGAAAAATTCACGCTTCCAGAATTACAGAAACTGTACGAAACCATTTTGGGAAGAACTTTGAATAGAGGAAATTTCTATCGGAAAATTAAAAATATGGGCATTCTCACCAAACACGATGAGCGCAAAGTTGTAGTTGGCCATAAAGCTCCCGATTTATATTCGTTCGACCTCATCAGATACAACCAAATTTTACAGGAAGGGGTAAATAATTGGTAAATTCCCTTTAAAAACACAGCGGAAAAACTAGATTTTTCTCTTTGGCAATCGACGGAATATAGAAAAAAAAAGCTAATTATTCCTTTTTGTTCGTAGATTTTTGAATGTTAAAAAGCATTACGCGGGCAATATTTTCTGCTCGACTAATCGCTTCTTGGGCTTTCTCCCCTTCGAATAATTCATGAACAGTTTCGCTAAAAATTGCTCTCCAAACGTTAAATTCAGTTTCGGTCATTGGTGTTTTTTTCGCTAACGCGACATGAATTTGCATAGGATTTCCATCGAAGCTTTTTTCACCTAATAAAATACTTGCCCAAAAGGAATACATTTTTGGTAAATGCTTCTTCCAATCCACATTTGCAATGGTGCTAAAAATAGGTCCAATAGTAGTATTTTGCTTTACTTTATCGTAGAAAACATTCACTAAAAGTTCAATATCTTCTCTATTCTCGATTTCTTTTTTCATTGTAAACTAATCATTTTTTAAACGCGCTAAATATTCTTTTAAAATCAAAGGATGGCAATGTTGCTGATCTTTCGCCGCGTAGAGCAATGTCACTTTTTCTTGATTTTTCAAATGTTCGTAAAAGGTTTTTCCTGTAGAATCGTGATCTAATTCTGCCCAATACTTGGATGAAAATTCTTCCCAAAGTTGCGGATCGTGATGAAACCATTTCCGAAGCGCGGTGGAAGGAGCAACATTTTTGTACCATTCGTCGAGTAGCGCTTGCTGCTTTGTAATTCCTCTTGGCCAAATTCGATCAACCAAAACTCGGTAACCATCGTTTGGAGAAGGTTCTTCGTATATTCTTTTCAAAACTATTTCCATACTGTATTTTCAGGATGCTCTCCAGAATTGATCTGGATAATCATCTTTATTTGCTTGATACATCTCATTAATTTTTGAACCAATTTCATTCAATTCTATTTTTGATAGGGAAGATTCATATTTCGGAAAAATGGTTCTTTCCTCAAAACGAATATGGTTAAGAAGTGCATCTGCAAAGTTCAACAATAAATTCTTTTCGTTGGATTGATTAATTTCTTCCACCAGCTTTTCAATTTGATGATGATCATCTTCCATTTTTGTTTCTAAATCTTTCTCTCCTAAGTGGGGTAAAACATGATCTTCAATGTAAAAATGGTTTCGAAGGTGATGTTCCCAAAAATAATTAATATAGTTTTTGATGCGTTCATAACACACCTCATTTTTTACTCCTTCACGAATTTTCCAAGAACAGAGCAAACCAAAATGGTGATCTCTGGACAATGGAACTAAATTCTCGTTTCTTTTCATCGTTTAAAAATATTAAAAAGAACTGCCATTAAAAAGAAATTCTAATAGCAGTTCAAAGATTAAAAAAAATTTGACTATCGTTTTTCTTTTAAAGACCAACCTGTTTTTAATCCAATGATAAAAATTACCAGAAGAAGTTCTCCTACAGCAAGTAAAATATCCCCGGGAACGCGAAGCCAACGCAAAGTATGCATCATATCGGTTTGCATAAATTCTGCAGAACGCGCATACCAATATCCTTCTTGAATTGATGCCACCGCTTGCATAATCCCAATGGGAAGTAAACTGATTACCACCATTACAAGTAGACCAATGTTGGTGAGCCAAAATGCCCAACCGATGAGTTTATCATTCCATTGGCGATCAGGATAAAGACCGCGAAGTACGAAAAGCATCAACCCGATTCCTAATATTCCGTACACTCCAAATAATGCGGCGTGCCCGTGCACTGCAGTGGTATTTAACCCTTGAATGTAGTACAAAGCAATTGGTGGATTAATGGCAAATCCGAAAATTCCGGCGCCAAGGAAATTCCAAAAACACATGGCGATGAAACAATAAATTGGCCATTTGTATGCTTTGATCCATTTTGTAGATTTACTTAATTGATAGTTTTGATACGCCTCAAATCCAATGAGTACTAAAGGAACAATTTCTAAAGCGCTGAACGTAGCACCCAATGCTAATACAGCCGTTGGTGTTGCACTAAAATACAAATGATGAAAAGTTCCTAAAATTCCACCCGCAAGAAATACAATGGTAGAAAATAAAACCGCATTGGTAGCAGATTTTAGTTGTAACAATCCTAAACGTGTAAAAAGAAATGCAGCAACAACGGTAGCAAAAACCTCAAAGAATCCTTCTACCCAAAGATGAACGACCCACCAACGCCAGTATTCTGCAATCGCCATATGGGTTTGTCGTCCATACATTAATCCTGCTCCATAAAATAGTGCAATTGCAACCGCAGAAAGGGTGAATAACAAGAGTAAGTGTCGATCTCCATCTTTTCTTTTCAATGCCGGAAGCAAAGCTCTCACCATAAGAACCAGCCAAAGAATAAGGCCAACTAATAAGAGGATTTGCCAAACCCTGCCGAGTTCTACATATTCATATCCGGAATGTCCCCAAAGGAAATTATCAACATAACCCAATTTCTGCATTACACCTAACCATTGCCCAGTTAATGAACCCAATACAACAATGAGCAGCGCTACGAACAATACATTAACGCCTAATTTTTGATATTTGGGTTCATGCCCAGAAACCGCTGGTGCAATATACAAACCTGTCGCCAACCAAGAGGTGGCAATCCAAAATATCGCCAACTGAACATGCCAACTTCTAGAAACCGATTGCGGTAAAAACTGATCCAAAGGAATTCCGTAAAAAGCACTTCCTTCCACACCGTAATGTGCAGTGATAACTCCAGAAATCATTTGTACCAAAATCAGCAAAGAAACTACCCAAATATACTTTAATGTAGCCCTCATTGAAGGTGTTGGTTTCATATTTCTGAGTGGATCTTCTAATGGAAGCTCTGTGCTTATTTCTTCTTCCTTATTTTTAGCGTGATATAATACCAATAATCCGACGCAAGCAAGCAACATTAACACACTAAATCCCGACCAAAGGTGCAGTGACGCTGGAGGAATATTACCTACCAATTCGTCATGCGGCCAATTATTAGTGTAGGAAACATCGTCGCCAGGACGATCCGTAATACAAACCCATGCTGTCCAAGCAAAAAACGCATTCATTTTTGCCATTCTTTCTGCCGTTTTCACGGTATTTTTTGGGATTGCATAATGGTCTCGAAGCTGATCCATTTCCGATGCATTCATGAATATTTTAGCATAATATTCTGCCAATTCTGCTTGTACTTTTGCTCGTTCTTGCGAGATAACAATTGTGTTATTACTTGCATTTAGCGTATTCGTTCTCAGCTCTTTTTTCAAAAGAACATTGTATTTTGCCTGCTCATCGTCGGGAAGATCTTTATAGACTTTACCATCTTTTTTAGCCAGTTCGTCGAGAAGTAGAAGTGCTTCTCGATGCAAATAATCGGCACTCCAGTCGGGTGCAATGTAAGCCCCATGCCCCCAAATACTTCCTACGGTTTGTCCGCCAATTGATTGCCAAACATTTTGTCCGTCTTTAATATCCTGACCGGTTGCCACAATTGCTCCGTTGGTTGTAACAACTTTATCGGGAACGGGTGGTATTTTTCGGTAAATATCTACGCCGAAAAAAATGAGGACTGCAAATGAGCCAATTATAACGGCAGCAAGCCAAGTCCAGAGTTTTTTAGGTGTCATAATTCTTCTTCAATTTTAAGATTCAACAGCAAATTCATTCTCGAGCTTAATTGATTTTGGAAACAAAATATTATTCTCCAAATGGATGTGTTGATGAAGATCATTTTCAAATTCCTGAAGCATTGCAAATGTTACTTTGTAGGTGTTGCAAGCATCTGCAGGCGGATTGTATCCATCGGTTAATTCTGCAATTTTCTGTAAACGATCGCCTTCTGCTGTGTGTTCTTGCATCATCATATTCACTGGGTTTTCAACCGTTCCGAATTGAGGTTGAAGAATGGCAGTTCCTTCAAATTTCGCTTTCACCATACTTTTAATAAAAGGGAATAATACCAATTCTTCTTTTTTAAAATGTGCTGCCAAGTCGTGTGCAGATTCGTTAAATAAATCTCTAATTTCAAAAAGTTCCGGATGCCTTCCACCATGAACGTTACACAACTTATCCAGAAACGCTTGAATAATTGGCGTTTTTTCTTCGGCATATCGGTGGTGTTTTTTCTCGATATAATCCACCAATAAATCCAAAGGCCAAGAAGTAAAATCTATTGAAGATCCATCATTTTTCGGTAGGTTTTCAATTTCTTGAAAAATGCTTTCGGCATTGATATTTTTTTTATCACAAGCTTCTTCGATGGTTCTTCCACCTCTGCAACAGAAGTCGATACCGTGTTTTTTGAAGATGGCTGCAGTTCTAAAATCTTCTGCAACAATTTGTCCGATGTGATCCGTTTTAGTATTCATATTATTTTAGTTTAAAAGATTGTTTATTTTACTTTTTTAAAGAAAGAATGTATTTCACCATTTTTTGAGCATTTTCTTTGCTTAAGCCAGCGTGCGGCGTCATCGGAATTTCTCCCCAAACTCCTTTTCCACCATCAATGATTTTTTGCGCAAGATGATCCACATCGGCATCGGTATATTTTGCGGCAACTTCTTGGTAAGAAGGGCCAACTAACTTGGCATCTACTTTATGACAAGAAAGACAATCCATTCCTTCCAACAATTTTTCTCCTTCTGCTTCTGGGGTTGATGTTGTTGTTTTTGCAGCCAATGCAGCAGAATCTGCTGGTTTAGGTTCTTCCAACATCACGTTGGATTCGGGTTCTGGTGTAGAAGTTTCAGTTCCTTTTTTATCGGAACAAGAGGTAAATGAAAGTACAGCTAAAACTGCTGTGGTATACAATGCTTTTTTCATGATTTCCAGGGTTTTAAAATTTAATTTGTTGTTTAATATTTTCTACGGTTTGTTCCACATCATTATTCAATCCTTCCTTTTGATACGCTAAGATTCCGTCTTTAGAATACACGCTTATAATATTCGAATGCGAAAACTCCATTGGCGTTATCTTTTTGTATTTTATCGCCATCATATTGGCTAAAGTCCTTGTATTTTCCTCATTACTTCGGATAAAAAGCCATTCTTCCCCATTAAAACCATTTGCTTGCAGATAGCTGTTCATCACGCTTGGTGTATCGGTTTCCGGATCAATGGAAATCAATACGTATCGTATTTTGTTCGGATCTACTTTCCCAACTTTTTGTGAAATGGTTCTCATTTCCGCGGTTAATCTTGGACAAGCCGTTTTGCAAGAGGTAAAAATCATGGCGGTAACCATTACTTTTCCCTGCAAATCTTTTAGTTGTAGCGACTTTCCGTTTTGCTGTTCCCACTTTGCATTCATATTAAAAATAGAATCTTCGGGAATGGGTGTTTGTTGTTTCTGACAAGCGATTAGCATGAGTGAAAAAACAAATAATCCTATTGTTTTCATAACTTTAATTTTTAAGGTCTTTTGCACATCTAAATCCTAAATTATTCAGGGTATAATTGGCTTTCAAACTGCCTCTTAATGCGTATCTTACGAATGCCGCATAATTCCTCAAATCTGAAGAAGTTACGGCTGCGCCCGCACAAAAAAGCGATTCGTTTACGGAATTGTCTTTTCGGGATTCACCGCTCATCATTACTGAATTGAAATCATACGTCCATTCCCAAATCAAACCATACATATCGTAAACTCCATAATAATTGGGGTTACCGTTCTTTACAGATTGATTTTTAATGGAATGATCTTGATACGCTTTCAGAATTGCTTCAGAAAATGCAGGTTCGTTCGAAGCATTTTTCTGATGTTCATCTGCTAAGCCAACGAATTCCCATTCATCAATCGTTGGAAGTCTTTTTCCTACACTTTTAGCATATGCTTCCGCGGAGAACCAGGAAACATTGGTTACAGGTGCGTTGGGTGAAGTTCCTTTTGGAATTTGAAAATCGCTTCCCCAAGATTTCAGATACGTGCTATCTGCATAAATTTTCAATACATTTGATTTAGACCATTGAGGATTTGCTTTCAAAAACTGAAGGTATTCTTGCTGTGTTACAGGCGTTTCATCAATGTAAAATGGTTGAACGGTTACCACTCTTCCTGAATCTTTTCCGATAAAAGATTCATAAGAACCACCCGGAATTTTCACCATATTTTTATCGCTGGAAATGAATTTTATTTCTGATGAAACAATGGGTTTACTCTGGACAATTGTACGGTTATCCGAACAGGAACTACACAAAATGCCTGTAATACAAAAGATGATGGATTTAAAAACGTTCATTTTTTTACTTATTAAAATCCCCAATGATGCTCAATCATTTATTGTTGCTTTTTATAAACATTTGGATTATCCGCTCCCGTAACTTTCAGTTTTCCTAAAGCTCCTTTATTAAATGCTCGGAAAATGGCATGATCCACAATTACATATTCGCCAGGAACGGTTGCTTTAAATTCCACTATTGCTGCGCCTCCAGGAGGAACCACGGTTGTTTGCACATTTTCATTGATTTTGCTACCGCCTTCCATGTACACGCGATCAAAAATTTCTCCGATTAAGTGGAAAGAAGAAGTAAGGTTTGGACCACCATTTCCGACAAAGAAACGTACGGTTTCACCAGTTTTTGCTTGCAACTCATTATCTCCTAAAAGAGACGCTGTATTTCCGTTAAACACCACATATTCTGGATGTTCTGCAATGGCTTTATCCATATCAAATTCTTGTAGACCTTTATCCCCAAATTTTCCTTTTGTATAAAAATCACCTTGCATAATGTAGAATTCTTTGTCCACTTTCGGAAGTCCACCTTCAGGTTCAATTAAAATTAAACCGTACATTCCGTTGGCGATGTGCATTCCGACTGGTGCAGTTGCGCAGTGGTATACATATAATCCAGGATTTAAGGCCTTAAAATTGAAAACCGCCTCTTTTCCGGGTGCCACAAAAGTAGCTTCTGCTCCACCTCCAGGACCATTTACTGCATGAAGATCGATATTGTGTGGAAAAATGCTGTTTTCATTATTTTTAAGGTGAAGTTCAATTTCATCACCAACTCTCGCACGGATAAAACTTCCGGGAACTGTTCCATTGAAAGTCCAGAAATTATACTGCGTTCCGTCCGCCAATTCACCAACTTTTTCAATCGTTTCGAGATGAACGATTACTTTTTTCGCCGCTCTATCGCCTACCGGAGCAGGAACGTTTGGTGGCGCAACTAATTTTTGAGTTTCTACTGAACCGTCTGTTTTAATTTGTTCGGTATCAGAAGAGTTGATTCCGCTTTGTGGATTTTGTTTGCAACTGTTAAAAGACAAAATCGACAGCAGTAAAACTGCGATGGTAACCGTATTTTTCATATTGAGTATTTTTTGTGGTTTCAAATTTTTTGAAGTTGATTATGTTCGAGGTTTGAGGTTTGGGGATACTTCGCTTTCAAAGGATTGGAAAAACCTAAAAAGAGAAGAACTAGCAATTTGAAAACTTCCGAATAAATAAAAATATCGTGAAGATTTGAAGTTCCTGCTGGCTTGTTCTGAATCAGCAAATCAGCTCTTTCATCCAACACAGAAAGCATCCAAAACTTTTGTGCGATTAAAAGTAAAAACAGAAGGATAACCATTGAAAAATAGAACGGTTTTACCTTTTTTGCCTTCCAAGCCATTGCAAGCAGAATAAAGACACAAAATCCAATTTGGATATTGGTGGAAATCCCAAACATAATTTTCCCCAATGAAAGTGCAAAAGCGAGCGTAATACCCGGAACTTGAAATTTTAAAGGCGTTTCGACAAAACTAATAGCGATAAAAATCCCTAACCAAAGGAAAATCGGTGGTTTGATCAACTGTAAGAAAAACTGATTTGCATTCATCTTTAAAAGAATTTAATACCTTTTTATCTTTTATTGAGTTTAAAAATTTTTACTTCTTTAAAAAAGTAAGTTTTTGCTCTAAATTATCGACAAACATTTCAAAAGTTGAATGTTCTAGCATCGATTTTATTTCACTACGAATTGTTTTAAATTCATGATGAATTGGGCAAGGATGATTTTCTGAGCATTCCTTCAAACCAAGTCCGCAACCAGAAAAAAGTTTATCACCATCCATCTCAATTACTACTTTCGACAATGAAATGTTAAGTTCTTCTGCTTCCATAAAAAAACCTCCCGTTGGCCCTTTCGCAGATTGAACAAAACCTTTTCGGCTGAGATCTTGCAAAATTTTCGCAATAAAATACTCTGGTGAATCAATCCCGTTCGCAATTTCTTTAATCCCTGTTCTACCGCCATTTCTTGATTTTTGTGCTACAAATATCAAAGCTCTAATCGCATATTCACAGGTTTTTGAAAACATCTTGTACTTTTATTTTTCAAAGGTAAAGAATAATTTTATAATAAAGGATTTTTTAGTATTTTATTTTTTGATATTTATCATTTTCCTACTGCACTTGTAGAATCCTGACTTAAAATCAATTTGTACTTGTTGCCAAAAAAAGGCTCAGAATATACATCCGAACCCTATTTTTTTCACTTAACCATTTTTTGGAAGTATGTTGAGGTTAGTACACGATTTAGTACACATTAACACAACTACAACAGAGTAAGAAAATCGGAAAACCCTTTAAGGACTGGGTTTTCCGAGTGTGGTCCCACTTGGGCTCGAACCAAGGACAACCTGATTATGAGTAAGATTTAAGATTTCTTATTTTCAAATATGTTTATCTTATTTATTCTGATTTTCAATGTTTTATATAAATAATACTTTATTTAAAATTACTTTTTTCTTATATTTGCTATGAAAATGTTCGTCAAATGTTCGTCACGAACAAAATAGAAAAAGATGAGTATATACAAATTTACAATCAAAAAAAATCCAAATTCTGATGGTAAACACTCCATCGTTATACAATTTATAAAAGACAGAAAAAATACCTCGAAATCTTTAGGTAAATTTTGTAAGTATGAAGATTGGTCTTTTGAAACTGGAAGAGTTAAAAACACTTACAAACAACACAAACAACTTAATGCCTTTATAGATAAATACACAAAAATTCTTGATGATAAAATTGATGAATTCTTATTAAATGATGAAAATTTCACAATTGAAGAACTTCTTTCGTCAATTAAAACAAACAATGCTAAAACAGAAAAGATTTCTTACACTGATTTCCATAAACTTCATATTGACGAACTAAAACAAGCTAATAAACTTACATCATCAAAAATTGAAGCGGAAACACTTAGATCAATTCAAAAATTTTACAAAAAAGATAATATTGATTTTAAAGATATTACCGCAGACTTCTTGTATAAATATGAAGCTTTTCTGAGAGGTAACAAAAATAAAGACAGTACAATTGGTATTAGGCTACGAACTTTTCGTGCATTGTTCAATAAAGCTATCACCAGGGAAATTACCACTCAAAAGCT
>JAFAGO010000036.1 GCA_023422635.1 Bacteroidota bacterium | reverse complement strand
TTGTTGGAGCAGGTTTCAGTAGATTTTAGAGGCGCTTTACTTTCTTCTCCTGTGTTACAAATGTAATGTTGGGAGTGGGTTCTGGTGGAACAGGACTTTCGATGATGTTAAGAGGTTTCACTGGAGCTTACGGCGCGGGAGCAATTAGAAATGGAATGGCGACTAACTTTGTTTCGCTTTCTGATCCTGTTAATTTGGAGCGTTTAGAAATTATCAAAGGCCCATCTTCTACTTTATTCGGAACAACCCTTGTTTCGTATGGCGGGTTGGTGAATCGCGTTACCAAGCAACCTTTCAAAGAAGAATATGCGGAAATTAATTTTACCGGTGGCGGGTATAGTTTAGGTAGGATCGCATTAGATTACAATAAACCACTCAATGTAGAAAAAACATTTTTGTTTCGATTGAATTCGGCAATTCAAAGTGAAAAATCTTCTCAAGATCAAGGCATTAATAAAACCTTTATGCTTGCACCGAGTTTTAAATATTTAGCTTCGGATAAATTAACGTTAGCAGTGGATATGGAATATTTCCAGTCGGAAAGAAACACCACATATGTAGGACTAACACAAAGCGCAGGAGTTACCAATTTAGATGAGTTAAATTGGGATTGGAAAAAATCATACGCATCAAACGATATTACCAGCACGGCGAAAGTCATCAATATTTTTGGAAACGCAACGTATCAATTTAATGATCATTGGAAATCAGATACTCGAGTATCGTATTCCAATACCGATAACAATGCGAATTATCTGTTTTTATTGGTTAAAAAAGATGAAACGAATTATCCAGGAAAGTTCCTTTTGCAAAGAAGAATTATGAATCTTCCAAGTAATTTCAATACCATGCAATTTCAAGAAAATATCACAGGGCAACACCAGTGGGGAAATGTAAGTAATAAAATTTTATTTGGGTTGGATTACACGCAATTGCAAACAACGGATTCAAGAACAATGGTTAACGATTATGATGCGCTTACCAATAAAGTTACCATACTTAATGAAGATGCCCCCGTTTTAAACATTAACACTTACCAAACAGCACTTGCAAGTACCAATCGAGCAGCAAATCACCGTGATACGCAAACCTTTAGTGCGTATGTATCTGATGTGGTTACCTTCTTTGATCGTTTAAATGTAATGGCGAGTTTACGTGCAGATCGTTTTCATGATCGAGCAAATGATTACCAACAAACCGCTTTTTCTCCAAAATTTGGAATCGTTTATCAAATCGTTAAAGATCAAGTTTCTATTTTTGGAAATTGGCAAAATGGATTTAAAAATGTATCACCTTCCACTTTAGCCAGTAATGCGAATGCGAAAGTGAAACCAGAGCAAGCAAATCAACTTGAAGCAGGTGTGAAGTTTGAGGTACTGGATAAAAAAATCAATGGTACAATTAGCTATTATGATATCAAAGTTAAAAATAAAGTGCGTGCAGCATTTGATCGCAATAATGAACTCTATGCCGTTCAAGATGGAACACAAACAAGTAAAGGTTTTGAGTTCGATTTAATTGCAAATCCCGTTAAAGGATTGCACATGATTTTTGGATATGGCCATAACATTAGTAAATACGAAAAAGTGGGCGATAATCAGTCTGCAATTGAGGGAAAAAGACCAGTGGGCGTTCCTAAAAATTCCGCGAATTATTGGTTCAGCTATAAATTTACAGAAGGAGCTTTGAACAATTTAGGACTTGGTTTTGGAGGGAATATTTCCAGCAGCTACTTCTTTGATGATGCTAATACCGTAAAGGTTGATGGTTTTCATACCTTGGATACTACCGTATTTTATGAGCTACCAAAATATAGATTTGCAATCAAAATCAATAATTTGAATAACGAAAAGTATTGGACGGCGAATTCTTGGGCGATTCAACAACAAACGCGAACAATTTTGGGAAGTTTCTCATTTAAATTTTAGAACAAAATAAAATAATCAGAGCGGTAGTTTTGCCGCTCTTTTGTCATCTTTACTCTTATGAACAACAGAAACCCTAAAAAGAAAAAAGGAAAGTCGTTATTCAATAGAATTGTGGCTTGGGTTCACCTCTGGCCAAGCATTGTTTCCGGTGTTATTTTAGTTTTCGTATGCCTTATGGGAACTATTATTGTGTATGGGGACGGAATAATGGATTGGTCCGCCGGCGATTCGCGATATGTTGAAATTCCCGTAAATCCTAAGCGAATTTCAGCGATTGAGTTAGAAGCTGCCATAAAAAAAGAGAATTCAGATTTTTCTGTTTCAGAGTATGTTTTCTTTAAAGATCCCGAAAGAAGTATTCGTGTTCGTGCATTTATTCCTAAAGAACGAAAATTGGTTCAAATTTATATCAACCCTTATAACGGAAACGTTTTAAAGGTGGATGATTCCATCTACTTTTTCTTTGTAATGGCGCATTTGCATTCAAGTTTGTTGGCCGGAATAATAGGAGGTTGGATTGTGGCAATTTCAACCATTGTTTTTGTAATCAGCACCATTACAGGATTAATTTTGTGGTGGCCCAAAAAATGGACAAATGCTACCCGGAAAGCAAGTTTTACCATTAAGTGGAAAGCAAGATTCAAACGTTTAAATTATGATTTACACAACGTTTTTGGCTTTTATTCGCTCATCATTTGTTTAATTTTGGGAATGACGGGACTTATTATTTTCTTTCATCCTTTAATGGAATCAACGGTTAAATTAACGGGTGGAGCTACTGAACCGATAGAAAAAGTGCTACCAAAATTTGATAGCACGAAAACTGAAAAAGATATCGTACAACTTGGATATTATTCTTTAGAACATCAATTTAAAAATCAAAAAATGGCAAGTGTATGGTTGGAATCCAGAAATCCAAGTGGTGCATTTACGTTTCGTACAGGAAGTGCAGGACTCAAAAGCAATGAAAATACAAAGTGGTATTTTGTGGATCGCTACACCGGCAAAGAAATTACAGTACCCGAAAAACATCTTCAACACGAGAAAACTGAAAATGCAGTATGGCAACTACATATGGGTCAATGGTGGGGCCAACTCGGAAAACTAAGCACATTCCTCAGTGGTATTATTGCAACATCGCTACCGATTACAGGATTTCTTATTTGGTGGGGAAGAAGAAAAAAAACGAAGAAGAAAACAAAAGAGGTCAAGAAAATACATCAACACAGAACCCAAATTTCCAATGATTAAATTTATTAAAATAGCATTAACCTTCGCAATTCTATTCGTGATTCAGAACTTTTCTGGTCAGGAAAAAATTGTAATTGGGGAAAAATTGAACGTTCACTCCAAAATTCTTAATGAAAATAGGGAAGTGTGGATTCATCTTCCTAAAAGCTATTCCGACACCGCAATAGAACCCGCAAAATATCCGGTCATTTATTTGTTAGATGCAGAATTTAATTTTGATTATTATTCAGGGATGGTGGATTATTTAAGCAAGAGTCCTTATGCGCTTATTCCAGAATCCATTGTTGTGGGAATTAAAAATAGCAATAGAACAAAAGATTTAACGCCTTCTAAAGCATCCAAAAAAAGTCCCGTTAACGGTAAAATGCTTTTTGAAGAAAGTGGAGGAGGAGAACATTTTTTACAATTTATTCAACAGGAACTTAAACCATTTATCAACCAACATTTCCGAACGATAGAGTACTCTGTTTTTGTAGGACATTCCTTTGGTGGACTATCGGTTTTGTATTGTATGGCGCAACATCCAGATTATTTTAACAGTTACATTGCTAACGATCCCAGTTTGTGGTGGGACAACGAATTTGTTTTTAAGAAAACAGAAAATTATCTTAAAGAGCATCAAAATACATTTCCAAAAAATATCAAACTTTATCTCGCGCAAGCTGATAATGAAGAGCAAAATAAAATTTGGAATAAAGATATGATTGAAGGAATTGAAAACTTTAATGCCTTAATTCAGAAAAACGGAAGTTTACATTACAGTTTCAAGTTTTATCAAAATGAAGATCATGGAACGATTTCTTACTCCGCCAATTTCGATGCATTACGATTTGTATATAAGGGCTTTCAAACTGATATTAAACAGTTGGTAAAAACTCCAGAACTTTTAGAAAAGCAATACGACAGTTTTTCTCAGCAAACAGGATTTCAATGGAAACCTTCGGAAACCTACCTTAATATACTTATTAAATTTGCCAAAGAAAATGGTTTCACAGAAAGTCAAACTTATTTCGAAACGTTGAAAACAAAATGGTATTCTAAATCTTTTTGATTTCTTTTCGGTTAAAAAGTTTCTTCTCTATAGACTTTCTCAAAGAAATGCAAATATAAAAAAG
>JAFAGO010000012.1 GCA_023422635.1 Bacteroidota bacterium | reverse complement strand
GTTTTAACCTTGCAACATTTTGAGCAGGTTGGTAAATTGACCTTATAATATTTTGAGCAGGTTCAGTTTTAACCTTGCAACATTTTGAGCAGGTTGGTAAATTGACCTTATAATATTTTGAGCAGGTTCAGTTTTAACCTTGCAACATTTTGAGCAGGTTGGTAAATTGACCTTGTAATATTTTGAGCAGGTTCAGTTTTAACCTTGCAACATTTTGAGCAGGTTGGTGAATTGACCTTGTAATATTTTGAGCAACTTAAGTTAAATACCCACTCTTACTTTTTTCAAAATTTCATTTTCTCTTTTCTTCCTTCCTATCGCATAAATTCCAGTAGTTCTATTGGTGGTGTGGCTTCCTGCTATTTGTGCTAAATTAATGATTGGAGCAAAGTCGTTGTTTTGTTGCTTTTCCTCAATTTTTTCCAGAAATAAATGTTTCAATGAATAAAAATCTTCTGTTACACTTATTTCATTTCCATTTTCATCTTTAATTTTTTTCGATTTTACTAATCTATTCCATCGCCTTGTAATTGCTGCAGATTGTATCGGAGTTTTTCCCGGCATTTGCTTTACTGTAAATAAATAATCTTCATCAGTACTACATAATCCTATTATTTCTTTCCAATAGGGTAGGGCTTCATCTGTAATGACTTTTACCTCCCATACATAATGTTTACCTTTTTGTATTTCTACAACATATTCTTGATTTTCAATATCAACGTGTTTTTTTTGAACTCTTAAAAGTTCAGTTGAACGTCCACCCGAGTAAAAGAAGATTTTTCCATATCTGTAAAAATCATAATAATTGTTTTTTAAATAATTAAAGACAATTTGTAGCTTAGTATCACTGAAAATCATTCTTGGTTTTGTTAAACACTTTTTTTTACTTATTTCTCTAAGAGGATTATGATTAATACACCCATATTGAATAAGTTCTTTAAAAATTCCCATAATGTAACTTCGGAATTTATTATAGTAGTTATCAGGTAATTTCAAATACTCCAAAGTGTTTTTGATATGGTGTATTTTTACATCGCTTATATTAAGGAAGGAATATGCTAAATCGTCTAAACCTTTTGTAAATCTTATAACAGCATATTCTACCTGTGCTATATGTTTTTTTGTGCCAGTAATTTTCTTAAGCCCTAAGAATAATGCACTTTTGAAATCTGATGTTGGTGATAATAATCCACTTTCATCAACCATAAATCGCTTTGTGATAGGATTAAAATGCTGAAGGTCAAGATAAGTTTCCATAAGTCCCTTATATTTTTTCATTACATTTTTTTGGGCGGAAAGTGTTTCTTGTTTTGGTGGTCTTTTTCGGAATTGAAATCCGTTAGGATATTTGGCTAAGAATAATGGATCATAAAATCTACACTCCACAAACCAATCTTTTTTTAAGTCTGTTTTAGATTTTAGAGAATTGTAATTTTTAGGGGAAATAAACACTTCTGTTCTCGAACAACCATTTCGAAGTGTAGTCTTATATTTACGGGTTTCTTTCATTTTGGTAGAAGTTAATGTTACTTTTAATGTTACTATTAACATCTACTACAAACTCTCGAAGCTATTAAAAAAAACCTGCAAATCCTTTGTAGGAGTGGATTTGCAGATTGTGAGCGCGACAGGATTCGAACCTGTGACCGTCTGCTTAGAAGGCAGATGCTCTATCCAGCTGAGCTACGCACCCTAAAGTGGTAAAAAAAAATTCCCGAAGGAATTTTTATAAAAAAGTCGGGGTGGCAGGATTCGAACCTGCGACCTCCTGGTCCCAAACCAGGCGCGATGACCGGGCTACGCTACACCCCGAGGTTATCTTGTTGCGGAGGGTAAGGGATTCGAACCCTTGCGACACTTTCGCGTCGACAGTTTAGCAAACTGCTCCGTTAACCACTCCGGCAACCCTCCATTGCAATTTTTTAAGGACCGTCTTTTCTGTAATTGCGAGTGCAAATATAGGAGAGTTTTGTATATCTACCAAATAATTTCTGAAAAATTTATTCGTATTTTTGTGTCATTAAATTGAATTATCATGAATATTGTTCGCAATTATTTATATATCATTGGATTAAGCGTGGCAGTAATTTCTTGTGGATCGCAAAAAAAAATTACAAAAACTTCGGTAGCTACCACGAAAACGAAAACTTCTCAACAAAATACAACACAAAATAAAAGTATTACGGAGAGTGAAATTTCAAAACCGAAAGTTCAGCATGAAAGCAACGAAGATTTTTTTCGCTATAATATTGCTGATATTTCCAAAAATGATAATACTGCAAGTTTTGGATCTATTGTCTCTGCGAAACCTTCGGGATTCAAAGTGGTAAAAACCTATTTTCCGTCTTTAGGGCAGAATTTTCGCCAGCGTTACGTTATTCTTCATTACACAGCGTTGGATGATGATAAATCCGTTCGTGTGCTTACCGAGCAAAGTGTAAGTGCGCATTATCTCGTAAATGCTTTAGAGGATAAAGAAATTTATCAGTTGGTGGATGAAAATAAAAGAGCGTATCACGCAGGAGTTAGTCAGTGGAGAAATGATTCTCAACTAAATGATACCTCGATTGGAATTGAAATTGTTAACGCAGGTTACACCGTAGATGCTACTGGAACGAAAATTTTCCCAACTTATCCTGATAATCAAGTGAAAAAAGTGGCGGCGTTGGTGAAGGATATCATAACGCGATACAATATTCCTGCGACAAATGTTTTGGCTCATTCTGATATCGCTCCAACCAGAAAACAAGATCCAGGACCGCAATTTCCTTGGAAAAAACTATACGATGAGTATGGAATAGGAATGTGGTATGATGAAGCCACTAAAGAGAATTTCCTCGCTCAAGCAGCTGAAAAAGATTTTACGTTCGAAATGCAACAACCTTCCGCAGTATATGTATTGCAAACCGATCTTAAGAAATTCGGTTACGGAGTTGTCGCTTCGGGAAGTTATGATGATGCAACCAAAAAAACAGTGGAAGCATTTCAATATCACTTCCGTCCTTCAAAATACGATGGACTAATGGATGCTGAAACATGGTCTATTTTAAAAGCTTTGTTACAAAAGTATCCTTCAAAATAAAAAGTATTTTTAATACCTTTATCTTCACTTTCGACTTTTCGGGAGTGAAGATTTTTAATTGTAAACACATCCGAAATAACAAAAAGAATGAGTGTAGCTTCTTGTGCAGAAACCAAAGATCAACCTTTAAAAGCAATAATTTTTACCGATAAAAACGGATACCAATATTCTGAAATTCCAGGCGACGAAAACCACGTACGAAGCTATAGTTTGAAAAACGGACTTCAAGTATTTCTTGCTCAAAATTTCGATGCTCCAAAAATTCAAACCTATATTCCTGTTCGCACGGGAAGTAATAATGATCCCGCTGACAATACAGGTTTAGCGCATTATTTGGAACATATGATGTTTAAAGGTTCTACAAAAATTGGAACTTCAAATTGGGAGGAAGAACAAATTCTTTTGAGTGAAATCGAAGATTTATACGAGCAACATAAATTAGAATTGAATCCGGATAATAAGAAAGAATTGTACCAAAAAATCGATCAAATTTCGCAAGAAGCCAGCAAACTTGCTATTGCTAATGAGTACGATAAATTAATTTCATCGCTCGGAGCTACGGGAACAAATGCGCACACTTGGCTCGACGAAACGGTTTATAAGAATAATATTCCCAGCAACGAACTTGAAAAATGGCTCAAAATTGAAAAAGAACGATTTTCTTCCCTTGTTTTACGCCTTTTTCATACTGAATTAGAATCTGTTTACGAAGAGTTTAATCGTGCGCAAGATAATGATTCTCGTTTGGCGAATTACGCTTTGATGGAATTGCTTTTTCCGATTCATCCCAATGGTCAACAAACAACATTAGGAAAGGCGGAACACTTAAAAAACCCTTCTATGAAGGCAATTCATCAATATTTTTCCGATTTTTATGTGCCAAATAATTACGCTTTGGTTTTGGTGGGTGATCTTCAGTTTGATGAAACCATCCAATTAATCGATCGATATTTTGGATCTTTCGAGTATAAAGAACTTCCTCAAAAACAAAAAATCGTTGAAAAACCTTTAGAGAAAATCACCTCAAAAACAGTGAAAAGTCCAACCGTTCCAAGGGTTCAAATTGCGTGGCGAACCGATCATTACGGAACGAAAGAAGCTGTTTATGCAGATGTTATTGCCAATATTTTGAGTAATCGTGGCGAAGCTGGGCTTTTAGATCTCAACATCAATCAACAGCAGAAAATGCTTTTTGCGCAGGGTTTTTCGGTTGCATTTAAAAACTATGGCTACATTTCTGTAGTGGCTGTTCCTAAAGAAACGCAAACTTTGGATGAAGGGATTGAAATGATTCTAGAACAAATTGAAGTTATCAAAAGCGGAAATTTTCCCGATTGGATGATTCCTGCCATCATCAACGATTTTAAAATTCAGCGTTTAAAAACGTGGGAAACCGCTGATGGACTTGCCTCAACCTTGTACGATAATTATATCAAAGATCGAAGTTGGGAAGAAGAATTGAACGAAATTCCTCAGTACGAAAAAATTACGAAAGAAGAAATTGTAGAATTTGCTCAAGATTTCTTTAAAGAGAATTACGTGGTGGTTTACAAAGAAAAAGGCGAGAATGAAAACCTTATTCGCGTAGAAAATCCTGGAATTACGCCCGTAAAATTAAACCGAGATGTGCAATCTGAATTTTTGAAAGAAATCCTAAGCACGCCAAGTTTAGAAGTTCAGCCAGAATTTATTGATTATCAGAAAGAAATTCAAACCGAAGTGCTGTCGGGTAAAACCGTAAATTTCGTTCGAAACCAATACAACGATATTGCTCAAGTTCACTTTATTTTTCCATTTGGGAGCGATCATGATCAAGAATTATCGCTTTCTACTTACGTTTTGCAATATTTGGGAACTTCGCGTTTTTCGCCACAAAAGCTGAAAGAAGAATTTTATAAAATTGGCATTTCAAACGATTTTAAAACTACACAAGATCAGTTGATGATTTCGCTTTCAGGTTTAGAAAATGATTTGCAGAAAGGAATCGAATTGCTGCATCATTGGTTGAAAGATGTGGTGGCCGATCAGCAAGTATATGACGAGTATGTGCAAACGATTTTAGAGTCGCGCGCGGCAATGAAAAAGGATAAAACCAAAATTATGAACGCACTGGTAAACTATGCTAAATTTGGTCCAATTTCTCGTACAACGGATGTGATTTCTGAAGAGCATTTACTCAAAATTCAATGCGAAGAACTCATTGAAAAAATGAAACACATTTTTGATTTTGATTATCAGATTTTCTATTATGGAAGAGATTTTAATCGCTTCAAAAATGAAATTCAACCTTTTATAACACCTCAATTGCGCGACATTCCAGCGCCTAAAGTATATCCCGAACCGCAAACGAAAGGTGAAGTGTTTTTTACCAATTACGATATGGTGCAAATGGAAATGAGCAAAGTGGCAAAAGGTTTCGATGTGGATGTACAAAACTTTGGGAAAATAAATGTTTTTAATGAATATTTCGGTCGTGGTTTGTCATCTATAGTTTTTCAAGAAATTCGCGAAAGCAAAAGTTTAGCGTATTCTGCGTATGTTTCTTATCAAAATAATGCAAGAATCGGCCATCCTGATTATGTTACAACCTATATTGGTACGCAACCGGATAAATTGATGATTGCGGTGGATACAATGGCAGATTTAATGAGTGAATTGCCGCAAATTGAACTTCAGTTTGAAGGTTCTAAAAAAGCTGCGCTTAAAAAAATCGCCTCTGGCAGAGTTAATCGCACCAATATTTTCTTTAATTATCTTAATCTTCAACAGTTAGGAATTAATTACGATATTCGAAAAGATTTGTACGTAGAAATTGAAAATCTCACGTTACAAAAACTTACTAATTTTTACAATACAAACGTAAAACCTTTATCCTTTAATACGGCAATAATTGGAAAAAAAGAAAACCTGAATCAAGAAGCCGTTCAGAAATTGGGTGAATGTAAAGAATTGACTTTAGAAGAAATTTTTGGTTATTAAAAAGGTCGTAATTGCCGAAATT
>JAFAGO010000007.1 GCA_023422635.1 Bacteroidota bacterium | reverse complement strand
GAAGTTTTATAAACTCCGAAGCAAGCTTTATAGATGTTGGTGGTAGTTTTACAAACTTCGGAGCGAATTTCATAAATGCTGGTGCTTGTTTTATACAAATGAAAAAGAGTTGCCTGTTTTACTTTTGACAACTCTTTTACTATTTTTTCAGTTTTACTTTACTCTTTTCTACTGGTAAATTTGATTCCGCTGATTTGCTTGTACTGTGGTGAAGTTGCTCCAAACACTGCTTTCACATACTTCTTTACTTCCAATGCAATGTCTACCAATCCTGTGTTTTCTGCGTATAGAACGGTATTTCTCGAAATTCTTGCGTTGCTGTAAACGACTTCTGCATTAATAACATTGGTATTTGCGGTTTGCAGATTTGAGTGAAATATTGTGAGTGAAGTAACGGTTAGTTCGGTTTCGTTAGGAGCGTATGACGGAACGGAAGATACTAAATCTATCAATGCTGAAAAGTTTTCGGTAAGCATATCGTAACTCTGACGAGAAACGGAAACTGTATTTGGTGCAGTTCCTCCTTCTGTTGGTGGAGTTTCCGAAACTGTTTTTGCTCTTCTTCCTTGCAATTTGTTATTGATGGTTTTGGCATCTGCTATGGTTTGTTCTGTAGCATCGGTAACAGATAGATAATTGAAAATCTTTGTTGCTAGCGATTTTAAGGGTTCAAATACTAATTGACGGTCTCTAGTAGCAATATCGAATGCGTTTTTTGCAGTGGTTACGTTGGAAATTTCTGTTTGTGCTGATGTTAGCAACGTATTTAATGATACTATAATTGCAAAGTTGTTTTGGATGGATTGTAGGTAGCTCCATAAGCGGTGCAATAGGTAATTAAATCTTGAAAGTTCGCTACATTTTTGGCGTGTCCTACTTCTGATTGTGATGCCATGATATTTTATTCTTTGATGTTAGTATTCTTCTTTTTTATGTAAGAAACATTTTCTTCCATTTTGCAACCGTATTTCTGCTTAATTTGAAATGATTAGCCAATTGGCTATTGTTAAGGTTGTGTTTTTTTTGGTAATCAAGAAATCTAATAATATCTGATTTACTGTAAGAGCGAAGCTTTTGGTTATAAGATGTATTTGTTCCGAAGATTTTTTCATTCAGCATAATGACATCAAATGCCGATAAATTTGCTTTCTCAATTATTGGATTACACACTTCTTTTTTCTCAGGGTATCTTTTATTAAGAATATCGGAATAAATCCTTTTGTAATTGGGTGTGGTTATTTGTGTTTGCTTAGCCACTTGTACAAAGTTGTTTTAGGGATGTTGTATTCTTCCATTACTTGGATTTTTGTTTTCTCACCTGTTTTAATCATATCCAAAATGAAGTCGATAACCTCTTTTGTGTAGATGTTTTTGCGGAAGTGAGGAAGTGAAGATTTTTTGTTTCCTTTTTCTTGTCCGACAGAAGGAGGTGAATAGAGTATCAGGTGTTGAGTATAAACTCTGAAAAAGTCGTATTGTAATAATTTGCTCCATCTCAGTAAGATTTCTGTATCTAAACTTTTATGTTTGTACATTTCATCTATCTCTTCTTCTGTACAATTGAAAATATTACAGATGCGGGACATTTCTGTCCCACTTTCTGCAATCGTCTCTCTCATCATTTGTCCGATATGGATATTTTTAAAATTCATATTTTTATTATAAAGTAGAATTTATCAATAAAAAGTTGATGAAAAATGTTCCGGCCCAGTTGGCTGAATTGGAGTCAGCTGAAACAGTAAACTTATCCATTCTGTTTACAACAACAGTCATTCTTGTTTTTCCTGTAGAATTACTGATTTTAATAAAATTTACAAGAAATGTATCGGGAAAACTACTATCATTTCCAGCAGTATATATCGGATATAATTTGTTCAAACTAAAAGGAGTCCCTTGGTATTCATATACAATCACCATCTTAGCAGAATTTCCGTCTGCTGCAGCTGTGGATGTTTTGGAAATAACATGCCAATTATTAACGTCATAAGAAGTAATGGTATGATCGCTAAAATCTGCCACTGCTGTTCCTCCGGTTGCAGATGCATGAGGCGGTATTTTTACTTGCGAAGAATATACGCTTACAATTGAACTATTAAAAGTAGTTGAGCGCCAAGCACCGTTACTGTATATGAATTCAACCGCGAAACCATTTGAGATATTTATATTATTTAGTTTTCCTGTATATCCGCCCGTTGTGTTGTTGAAAATAACTAATCTTTGACCATCTATTGACGCATCTTCTACATTAATTGTGAAATCAGCTGTTGCAGTACCGATAATCCGATATTGACTCATATTTGGCGTAATGGTAACTGCGTTGGAAACTACTGAAACACTATCTTCTCTGTTTGCAAGAGATCCATTGATATCTAATGTTGCTTTTGGATCTGAAGTGTTAATTCCGACTTGGCTATATGCCATTGTTGAAAGTGATAATGCTGTAATGTATACTATTTTTTTCATTTGTTTTAAAATTTAATGATGTATGTGAGAAGAGTGATTTTAAAACTCTTTCTCCTGAGTTGATTTATTATATTTCTAAACAAAAGGCGGCGGACGGATGCTGTTTGCCGTTAAGCAAACAGAAAGTAGTACGAGGTTTATATTCTCAAAAATCAGTTTTTTGGAAGTTGCATTAGTGGTTATGTTATTCTTAGCTTCTTTCGGGAAAAAAGCAAGCAGTTTTATATTTTGTGAAGTGGTGGGAGCAACAGCCGAGCTGTGATGCGCCGAAAAAAGGAAGGTTTTTTGGTTGTCATTTTGCTTAAAAGTTTCTTTTTGGTGTATTGCCTTTTTTTCGCTTGGTGTATGTTCCGCTACCTTTTTTTCCTGTTCAGAATGTTTTTCCGCTAAATGTGTTTTTGTTTCTTCAGGTTTTTCCGCTAAATGTGTTTTTGTTTCTTCAGGTTTTTCCAAATAAATAACCGCAATGTTTTGGTCAGAGTGTAACCCTGTAACCGTGGTTCCTGCTGTGATGTAAATATATACAGAGTCTGGTTTTTGGATTTGCGAAAAGTTTTGTGTAACTACCGTTTCATCTCCGATAAAAATTTCCGTATTGTTGATTTGGAAAATCTGTGCTGAAACAGTAAAAGAAAAGAAGAAACATAAAAGCCCGAACAGCTTTATGGCTGTTCTGAGTAAAATTAATTCTCTTGCTTTTATGTCCTTTTTTCTCATCAATTGGTTTAAGAATAGTCCTATGTAGACTACTTTTGCTTGCAAATGTAAAAAAAATAATTAATAAAAAAGTGTATAAGATACTGTAGTCCATTATTCTGTAATATAAAATTGTTTTGGATTTTATGTTTAGCCATAAAAATAGGGCAACAACGGCGAAAACTATGCGGTGATCGAAGCTGGTGGTATTGCAAAATATTCTTATAAAACGACCCACAATAAATACTTATCCATACCTGTTGTGCATTTAGCACAAATTAAATTTTATTTTGTTTAAACTTCTTTTGAAAACAAAGAAATTGAGGTATTGAATCATTGTAAAAGAGGTTATTTTAGAAGCAATTCTTGTCGCTAATCCTTGAAAAGTTTTTGCTAAATTGATGTGAACCAAGAATTGTCCGCCCAGTTGAGAAATCGCCGTTTCAATTCTTTTTCTGATTTTTGATTTTGTTTTTGAAAATTCTACAAAATCAAAAATCAGAAAAAGATAAAGGAAGAAATAGAATTGCAAGATTCTTCTAAAGATAACCTAAATTTTTCAACCTAAATTTGGATTTCTAAGTAGAACAAATTTGCGTTGGAAAATCAGCTCTTTTGCAAAATAAGGTGTTGGTTAAGCGTTGGCGTTTTGCAAATGTGCTGCTAAGCGTAGGCAAAAAAGCGGCTGGAAAAAGAATAAATTTTGGGTGGGAAAGGAGAATTTTATGCAGTTTATTTTTTAGTTCAGTTCTAGTTTTGAGAAATTTTGATTTTTAGTCACCGCTATGATAGCATTGCATATAACGGAAAACGGCTTTGCGAAGGAGCGGAAAAGGAAGCACAAAAGTTCAGTTTAGCACTACCGTAGCATAAGCCATTTTCTATTTGCTAAATTACAAAAAAGGAAATAAAAATGGCTTATGCGGTAATAGAATTACTGTCGTTGAATTTTGCACTTAACCCGCTCTTTTGCAAAACCGATGTTAGGTGCTGGCATTTTTACACGAATTTCATTGGATATTTCGTCTTTATCTGTCCTTTTGCAATCTTTTTAAGTTTGGATTCCATCAGCCTTCTAGTCAATGGTTTCAGATAGTCAATGTACAAAATACCTTCTGTATGGTCGTATTCGTGTTGTATCATTCTTGCGGTTGTTCCGCTAAATGTCTTTGTTTGAGGTTGAAAATCTTTGTTGTAATATTCTATGGTAATTGTCCAATGTCTTTTTACTTTTTGTGATAAATTTGGAATACTCAAACAGCCTTCATCGTCTTCCCAAAGTTCTGCGGAACGTTCAATGATTTTTGCGTTGATAAAAGTTTCCAGTATTCCTTTGTCGTCTTTGTCAAAATAGATTTCCCTGTCCGCTTCGTCAAGATTTTCAAAAGTTGTTTTACTGTCCATTACAAAAAGTCTTATCGGAAGTCCGATTTGTGGCGAAGCCAATCCGCAACCATTGGCGTTTTTCATTGTTTCCCACATATCGGCTATTAGCTTGTCCAACTCGGGATAATTCTTTTCGATGTCGTTG
>JAFAGO010000021.1 GCA_023422635.1 Bacteroidota bacterium | reverse complement strand
TGTTTATCTGCAACTTCCTGAAGCATTGGCAACATATATCCTGAACTAAAAACGCCAAGATTAGAGAACATTTCAGGATTTTGAATTCCTGCATACAATGTATAAATCCCACCCATTGAAAGTCCTACTAAAGCACGATTTGCAGCATCTTTTTTAATTCTAAAATTACTTTCAGCAAAAGGAATAATGGATTCTTTCAGTTCTTTTTCAAACATTTGAAGATTGCGTTCTCCAAAATTTCGGATTCCACCTTGTCCCAGATTTGCATCGGGCATTATGATAACCATTTTTTTGGCTTTACCTTCTGCAATCAAATTATCTATAATTAAATTCGTTTTTCCTTGGTTTGCCCAACCGCTTTCATCTTCACCGCCACCGTGCAAAATATACAATGCCGGATAAGTTTCGGCAGGATTTTGATCGTAACCTGGCGGTGTATAAATGAACATTCTTCTCCAAGAATTGGTGACTTTTGAAAAATAATTTTTAATGCGAATATCACCGTGCGGAACATCCTTGAGTTGATAAAAAGAATCTCCATCAAAAGGAATTTCGATTCCGCTTGCATAACGTCCCATTCCGTAAAAACTTTCGCTTGCAGGATCTGCAACCGCAACGCCGTCGATCAACAATGAATAATAGTGAAAACTTCCACTTTGAGGATCGGTTTTTCCCGTCCAAAAACCTTCTGCATCCTTTTTCAAATCGTATTTTTTTCCCAAATCAATCTGAACCGTTTTTGCTTCGGGTGCTTTAATTTTAAACAAAACGCTTCCATCGGGAAAAATTTGTGGAAACTGCGCATTTCGAACATTGGTTTCAGCAGGTGTTCCGAAAACCGTAAAATCATTGAAAGTGGCTTGATCAAAAGGTTTGAAAATCAGTTGAGAGAATATATACAAGTCGTTTTTCCAAACTTTGAAATCGTGACCACCTGGTTCGACATAGAAAATATGTGGAATTCTATTTTCGCCCAAATAATTGCTCGTTCTTTTACTATAAGGCATCAAACCATCCTGATCTCCACACGAAATGAAAATTAATTTAAACTTTTTCGCATCTTGAGGATTAGGAAGTAATTCTTTCGGTTCTTTGGTATTTGGTGCCGAAGAAAATGCACCCAACCAAGCAAATTTATCGGTGTTCCCAAAAGCAAAATTTTGGGTTTGTCCACCTCCCATTGAAAGTCCAGCCAATGCTCGATTTTCTCGGTCTTTTTTAACTGAAAAATGCTTTTCAACGTAAGGAATTAGATCGTTTAATAAATCTTTTTCAAAAGTAGCAAACGCTTCGACTTTGTCTGGCGACATAATATTTCCAGAAGCGCGATCGTCTTTCATTGCACGTCCATTTGGAAGCACCACAATCATCGGTTCGATTTTTCCTTGCGCATACAAATTGTCCAAGATAATTTGAGGCGTTCCGTTTTTGTACCATTCTTTTTCATCACCACCAATTCCATGAAGCAAGTACAACACAGGATATTTTTTGGACTTTGAATAATTTGGTGGCAAATAAATGAGTGCTTTTCTTTCCACTCCAACCGTTTTCGATGGATAAGAAATAGAATCAATCTTTCCGTGCGGAATATTGTCTTGAACCTTATCAAAACCTTCTGGCGCTTGTTTGCTATAATTTTGAGCGGATAAAAATCCTGTCAAAAACAAGAAGATAAAATAGTGGAAAATTCTTTCTTTCATGGGATTTGTTTTAATTGTATAATTTACACTTATTATTTTAAAAAAAAGGTCTTTTTCAATATTATTTTTTGCTACCTCACAGAATTACATTGAATTATGAAAGTTTCAAAATAAATTTAAATCAAAAAATCTTTTAATCCTGCTTTTTGTAATCAAAATAATCAACATCTACAAAACCACCTTTTGATTTTGTTGCGTAATTGAAAATTAAAAATTTACTTCCCATAAACAATTTTCGGTAATCGAAAATCATTTTGTAATCGGAAGCAATTATTTTCCAAGTTTTATTATCGGTGCTGTAAGAAAATTGCGCAACATCTTTTCCTAAGTTAAAATCTGCATCTACACGGAAATAGACCTGGTTTCCTTTCAACGGAATTCTTGCAGTTTCTTTTTTATCGACTTTTAAAACTTCTTTTGTTTTTGGATCGAGATCAACATTCTGTTCAGAAAAAACAATGAATTTTTCTTTCCCAATTTGTTCCACAGCAAGAACGCCAGAATCTCCATTAAATGCACTTAATCCTGCAACATCACCGTCTTTCATTCCTTTCAAATCTAATGAAATTGTTCCCTCGGATTTTGGACCTTCCATTCTTTGGGTTAAAGAATTTGGCGCCAAATACAAATTTTCAACAACACGATCGGTTTTCAAACGCATAAAACCTTTTCTGTCGGTTAAAGACCAAGCAGCATTAATCGGATTATGATTCCATTGCCATTGAATTTTCAGTTTCGATTCTGAAAAATCATCACCTTCTGTAAAATGATTCTTTGCTTTGAATGGTGAAAGCGGAACTTCTCCGTGTAATTCGGTTTTTCCGTTGTTTCCTAAAACCGGCCAATCGTTTTCCCATTTCACATTGAACAAAAGCGGAACACGTCCAACTCCTCCTCGATCTTGAAAAATAAGTGCATACCAATTGTCGTTTTTATCATCAATCAGCGCTCCTTGTCCAACATACGGAAACCCGTTAAAATTGTCTTCTAAAATCACTTTCTTTTCGTAAGGACCATCAATTTTATCGGCTCTGTAAACCACTTGTCGACGCTTTTTTCCACGAGGCCAAGAAATCATCATCATATAATATTTTCCGTTTCTTTTGATGATTTGGTTTCCTTCTAAAAGTGCATTTTCTTCTGCATCTCTTTGAAAAACTTCGGTTCCATTTTGGTTTCCAATGACTTCTTTGAAATCTTTACTCAACTCAAAAACTTTGTTGGAAGTAAACACATACACACGCTCATCATCATCGAAAAATAAGGAAGCATCGTGAAAATGTTTGGTTCTTGTAATCAGTTTCCAATCGCCTTTTTGGGGATCATCTGTGGAATAAATGTACGATTTGAAAGGTTCATCATTTGGTGAAAACAAAACATAAAATTTCCCTTTATGATAGCGAATGGAAGACGCCCATTGTCCACGACCATAAACGGTTCCGTCCAATAAATCATATTTGGAATTATCGTTCAAGGTTTGGAAAACATAACTCGACATTTCCCAATGCACCAAATCTTTGGAATGCATAATCGGCGCTCCAGGCATTAAATGCATCGTTGTGGAAATCAGATAAAAATCATCTCCATTTCTCGTTACAGACAAATCAGGAATGTCTGCCCACATAATCGGATTGGTAAATGGTGTTGATTGTTGGATTTCCGTTTTCAGCGGTTTAGTCTGGGCTGCACAATCTTGCAACCCAGATAAACCTGTGAATAAGAAAAACGTTGATATGAAGATATTGTTTTTCATTTTAATAATTTTGAACTTTTGTTTCAAACTTGCAAAGACTCTTCGAGAACCTCAGAGTGACAAAAACTTAAACGGAAGCATTTAAACTTAAAAAGCGAATGCTTTATTAATTTAGATCGAATCAAATAAAAGTAAATCAAGGACGAACATCATTCCCTGAAGTGGAATACAATCCAATCAAAGCGCCTGTAAATCCGCCTGCAACATCAGTTGACAAAATATCTCCAGAAACCATTCCTCCAAGATTTTTGAAGTTTTTCCCATCTGTAGAATAATTGAAATTGTAATCATCTCCTTTTGCAGTTACTTGCAATTGAATAGGTTTTTTGACATCAATTTTTTCGCTTGCCAAGAGTTTCGAACCTGATTTTTCGGTTCTTTCCAACACCAAATACGTATCATTCCCTTTTTTAGTCACTCCAAAAACATAGTTGGATTTTTCGTTTTGATAACACGTAATTCCAGCAAGATCAGATTCCGATTTTGGTTGATATTTCAAAGTAACAGTCGCATCAAAAGAAGCGTGTTGCTGTCTGCGAAATAACGCTGAAACAGGCGCTTGCGCTTTAATATTATCAGCGAAAGGAATCACTTTTACCCCTTCTTTTTCCACGTTAATGAAATTTTCTCTCGGTCCACGCATTGCAATCCAACTGTAATCTAGATTCGGCGTAGAAAGGTTATCGT
>JAFAGO010000018.1 GCA_023422635.1 Bacteroidota bacterium | reverse complement strand
CTTACCTAATTACCTAAAATAATGAATAAAAATAAAGGTAAGCAGGTAATGAGAGGTAAGAAATAAAACACTTGCAAACAACGATCAATAAAGGTTTAGGTAAGAAGGTAAACGAATTTCAAAAAATCTTAATTAAACAAAACACAAAAACTTATTTTATGAACTGCAAACAATTTAACAGCATCACGTTGGAAGAAGTTCTCCTTTCTCTCGGACACCTTCCCACGAAACAAAATGAAAAAGAAGCTTGGTATCTCAATCCTTTTGCCAACGAATCCCAGGCCTCTTTTAAACTTGATAAAAAACTAAATCTCTGGTATCTTTTTTCAGAAGGAATTGGCGGTAACAACACCGATTTTATGCAAAAATATCAGAACGCTACGGTAAAAGAAGTTTTGGAATGGGCAGCAAAGCAGAATTTTTCTTCTTTTCAACCGCAAAACAAAATTCCCGAATCCGGATCAAATATAAAACCCAATCAGAATTATCAAATCACCGAAATCAAAGAACTTCAAAATGAAAATCTAATAAACTATCTGCAACAAAGAGGGCTTTCGTCAAATATATTTCCGTTGGTAAAGGAAGTGCATTTCAAAATGGGTGATAAGAACCAATACCTTTACGCCATCGGATTTGAAAATAATTCTGGAGGCTGGGAACTTAGAAATCCATTTTACAAAGGTTCGCTTTTGAAAAAGGATGTTTCTATTATTCATCTTAATCAAGATTCAGATGACCGATTCAAAAACAAAAACGTTGTCGTCTTTGAAGGATTTATGGATCTATTGTCTTTCGTAGAAATGAAGCGGTTTTTCAAAGGAGATGTATTGGTAATGAATTCCATTGCTCTTTTGAATAAAACCAAAGAACATCTAAAAAGCTATTCTGAAATTCATCTGTTTTTGGATAATGATCAAGCCGGAAAAGTATGCAAGAATGAAATTTTAAAATCATTTCCAAAGGCAAATGATTGTTCCGAAATCTATTCCGAACATAAAGACCTCAATGAATATTTGATTGAACGAATCAAAAAAGAATCCGAAATCCTACGTCAAAAAGAGCAGAATGAACAACAAAATACTCAAGGTTTTAGACGAAGGAGATAAAAAAATACGGAAATAGAAAAATATAACCTGTCAAAAATAAAACAAGGTTTGTGGCTGAATAGAGTAATGATAATAGGTGGCTAAAAATACTACAGGGTGTATGTTTTACCAACTACCCGCAGAAGTTAGGAGCTCATTCGCAACTTTGAAGGTCGTTTCCCTCCCAACAAAGTTGCTGCTTCGCCCTGCGGGGCTTTAACCTGAGTAAATTGAATACAAGTAATAAGACAGATTTGATAAAAAATACCAAATATTTAGAACACCAATTATTGAGCATCAATGTTTGTTTAACCTGTATAAAATGAATACAGGTTGATTACACAACCTGCGTAAAAAAGATACAGGTACATCTCAAACCTGTATAAAATAACTACAGCTTTCAATAATTATATAATTATAGCACTACATAATTACAACATTATATCATTCAACAAATATACATTGATTTAAAAACACAAATACATAATTGCATGAAGACATCCATTAATTTCAAAGCAGCAAAATCCGATTCTGAAATCCATAATTTCAGAAAGAAGACTTTTGATTATATCCGGAAAGATTTAACCTCCAAAAATGAATATTGGATGGAACAGAAAATGTCTGACCGTCTCCAAAAGATTGAAACCTATTGCAAAGAAAAATCTGGAAGAAAATTGCAGAAAAACGCTATTCCGATTCGTGAAGCTGTAGTTGTGATTAAAGAAAATACAACAATGCAAGATCTTCATAATTTGTCAAAAAGCCTCGAAGAACAATTGAAAATTAGGGTTTTTCAAATCGCCATTCATAAAGATGAAGGACATTACGATAAAGATTCCAAAGAATGGAAACCCAATTATCACGCTCATTTAGTTGCAGATTGGCAAGATTTAGATACGGGAAAAACTTTGAAACATCAATCCTTTCATTATTCCAAAATGCAGGATCTAGCAGCGGAATGTTTAGGTATGGAGAGAGGAAAATCAAACTCAGGAATCCAAAGATTAGAAGCAGTTGAATTTAAAATCAGACAAAAAGAAGAAGACCTGAAAACATTGGAAGAGCGATATAACCAGATGAAATCTGAAATTGCTTCCAAGAAATTTGAGGAACTAATCGTGAAAGAACGGGATTTATTGGGTTTCCAAAGAATCAAGACAGATAAGACCATTGAGAATTATGAGAAAACTTTTAAGGTCTATAATACCTTATTGCTGAAAAATAAAAAGGAACTGGAAGCCAAATCAAGGCAAATTGAAGAACTCAATACTAAAATTGAAAGTTTAAGGAAGGAAGTACATCTTCTCAAAACCAAAAGTTCCATTCTCTTGGCCGATGAAAAGACTTTTGCTGTTGAAAAGAAAAAATATTTGGAATCAGTAGTTAATGTGATTGAGAAAACCATTAAAAATGAACGTTTGAAAGTATCTTTTTATGACCGCTTAAAATCTAAAGATTTTAAAATTTCTGATGAAGTTGAAAGGATTTGTGAAAAAATAGCACAGGAAAATAATATTCCTTTTTCAGCATTTGAAGAAGTTTTTAAGGATCAAAGCAAAATAGATTATTTTTTCAAACTAATTAGATTTGGACATGACAAAACTGATGTGACGGAGCAAGGCAGAGTTAAAACAGTAGAAGAATCAACCGAAAAGCAAAGTCAGGAATCAGAAAAAAGGAAGGGATTGAGAAGATGAATTTGTAATAATAGCTGTAATATGTATTAATCAAAAATTACATCTGAAAAGTTAGATTTTTAATGTATTACTATATTATTGTGAAAAACTCAGTCTTTTTACAATTGGCACTTAGAAATTCCAGTCGGCATTTATATTCTTCGGAAAATATTTGCCGTCCAGAAGACTGCTTTCTAATAAAGTATTACCATCTAAAGTTGGAAAATTATCCGCAATCAATTCTTGAACTGTATATTTATCTTTTGCTAAGCAATTCGGATAAAGTCTTATTTTAATTCTTTTTAATGCGCTGTAGTCAATTGGAAGATCAATATATTCAGGAAGATCATTTCTGTTTTCATTTCTACAGTTTGCAAATAGAAAGAATCTTATTTCATCTTGAAAATCCCAGTATGCATCTTTGTATTTTACTGGAGCGTCAATATGAGACAGCATAATACCGGCTCCGTCTTCATTTTCTATCCAGTGCTGCTTTTTCAAGTCAATAAAATTCGTAGCATATTCAACTTTTACGACGAAGCCGCTTTCTTCATTTACAGGAGGTGCAAAATAATATTTTTGGTTATTTTTAAACCAATCGGCAAAAGATGTTGGAAAAAAAGTGTTTTTTGCGGGATGGTTTTCATCAATGGGCATTTCAGCTAAATATTGATCAGTTCCGGCAATAGGAATAGGGAATTTTTTATACCATTTTCGTGGTAATTCTATTCTAACGCCTTTTGGTGCATACATTGCCCATTGGGGAATTTTTTCTTTCGCATCGGACACCCAACACGACAGAAAATAATTTTTCTTAAGCATTTCTGGAAGACCATCCGTCTCTGTTCTATCGTCCATCAGATCAAAACGTTTAAAACGGATTGTTCTATTTTTTAAAATTAAGCCTAAGGTTTTAATGTCTGTATAATGGTAAATTCTCTCTATCATAGATTTCTATTATCAAATTGTGTTCTATTATCCTTTCTCCTCATTCAGGCGGTTCAGGAAATATGAAGGCGGAATCTGGTAGCGATCCTGAAAATTTTTAGAAAAGGCCTGAGTAGATTTGTATCCTGCTTTTTCCGCAATGTCCTGGATGCTCAGATGTCTTGTTTTAGGGTTGTGAGTCCATTCTTCAACAATATGCTGAAGCCTCAAATTATTGATATAACCGGCAAAGTTTTCATGCTTGTAATGATTAAGGATTTTTGAAAGGTACGAAGTATTGGTTCCACATATTCTCGCCAATGAAGCAAGGCTGATTTCCTTTGAAAGAAATGCTTTTTGTTGTTCGAATTGATGAAGTGCCTGCACGATACTTTCCGTTTTTATCGGATTGATCCCTAATTCTTTTGAAATGGTAATAACATCCTCTTCTTTCCTGTTTACTTTGTTCAGTGAGTAAATTGTCTCCTTTATCTCTGCAGACTTTTCAAGATCTGCGTACAATTTTTTATAGTATTTATTCCGCTGATACTGCCTGAAGAAATGGTAGGCAACAAAACCGGTTAACAAAATACCAAGTACGGAAAGACTGCCATATAAAAACCTTTCCCATTTTAAGGTATTCTGCAGATTTAGTTTTTCTTCTGTGAGTTGGCGTGTGTCATACTCTTTATTTAAGGCACTATAAAGATATTTATAATCTTTCTCATAGGTTTTGTCAAGAGCCATCAGTTTATCAATGTACTCCAGTTGTTTTTTCGTATCGCCTTTTACTTTGTAATAGCTGATAAGCGTTTCAAATGCAGGGCGAAACTGAGGATCAATTCTCTTGTTTTCGTTATAGGTTTGATCCAACGAAAGCAGATGAGAAACTGCCTTATCCTTGTCATCCAGTTTCCAATAGGCCATCCCAAGGTAAAACTGATCTGTTAAATGCTTCCAGTGGTCACGGTACAAAGACAGGGCTTCGTTAATCTTCAAAACTGCTAGCGAATAATTCTTTCGTAAATAGGCATCCTGACCTTCAGACGATCGGAAATATCCTGAATATTCTGGAAGGTTCTCTGTCGTGATATATTGGACACCTTCAGAAATCAGTTTCTTGTTCTCATTAAATTTGCCAAGGTGAGAGTTAGATTCAATAAGAGCAAGTAGCGAGTAAACATAGTAATTCCGATAGTCTGTATTTCCTATTTTTTGGTCATGATCCCGAAAAAACATAACACATCGGTTCAGAATTTCTCTTGCTTCGGAATACTGACCAAGGTAAAATTTAGTTCGTGCAATGAGATATTCTGTGTTATGAAAAATGTAAGGATTTTTTTTCTCTGAGATCAGCTTATAGCCCTCCATAAAATTATCCAAAGCTTCCGGATAAAACTCATTTCCCATATATGCCGTACCCAGAGTCAGGTAGCTGTCTGCAATCATGTCCTGATTGTTGAGCCTTTTTGCAATAGTGACCATGCTGTCACAATACTTTATTTGTGAAAGATCGGTCTTTACATAGCCAGCCTGATTATATCCTTCATAAAGTTGCTCAGGATTATTTTCCTTTTTGGCTTTTTTAATCCAAATGCTAATGTACTTCCATTGTTTGTCCGGATTATTATGGTGTTTAGGGACGAGAGAGGAGAGCTGATCATAAGAAAAGTGGCCAATACTGTCATTTAAAGGCTTTGCCGCATGCAAAAACATTGTACAGGGCAGTAATAAATTACAAAATATGAGGAACCTGATATGCATAAAGCAAAAGTAGATAAATTCTTGCCATATTGAGATGAAGCCGGGCAATTTTAAGCCTAATTAAAGTCATTATTACCGAATAAAAAGAAAAATTTTAGTAAACAGTTATTTATAATGAAAACAAACAATTAATGAACTAATAATCAATTATTTGAAAAATAATTTTATGATTATAGAAAAAGTTTTTAAGATAATACCAATAGTTTTTATTAAAACAACACTGCTTTTTATGTTTTTAGTTTACTTCGGGAGTGATGATTTGGCGGATAATTTTCTTTGAAACTAAATTTGAGTATCGAAAAAAACAAATAAAATGAAAGTATTAAAGATTTTAGGAATAAGCCTTATAATTTCTCTAAGTATCTTTTCCTGCAGGCAAAGTGATCAGGATGGTGAAATGGTTTCTAATACGAGAATGTCCGTATCGGGGCGCTCTACGAACGAAGATTCTTTAGGAGTTCATATCGAAAATGATACTATTACTATACAATCTTTGGAAGAACAGGATACAGATCCACATATACCACCAAAGAAATAAGTACAGATTTTCTATACATTAATGTTCAAGCTCTTAAAATGATACGACTCTTTCTTCAACTATTTACCATACTGCTTTTTCTCCTGATAAGCCTACTTTCTCCTGCTCAAAGCATATCTGGTAAAATCTTTAACGGCGGGAAAAGTATTTCCTATGCCGAAGTAGTAGCTACAAAAGATAAATTGAAAAAAACAAGCTTAAGTGATGAGAATGGGTTTTATCTAATTGTTCTACCTGAAAATGGAGTTTATCATATAGAAGTTATGATCAATGGAGAAAAAATATATCATAATGATATAGATGTAACCGAAGACAGGAAAGAAAATATCAATCTTACTTCGGATAGGGAAATGACCATTAAAGAAGTGGTACTAACAGGTAAAAAGAAATTGGTGGAAAGAAAAATTGACCGGCTAATTTTCAATGTAGAAAACTCTATTGCTGCTCAAGGCGGAGATGGTTTGGATGCCTTGAAAATAACTCCAAATCTAAGTGTCAGAAATGACCAGATTACCATGATCGGTAAAAGCGGAATGTCTGTAATGGTTAACAACAGATTGCTAAAACTATCGGAAGATGATCTTATAAGTTATCTGAAAACTCTGAAATCAGACGACATTAAAAGTATTGAAGTCATTACTAATCCACCCGCAAAATACGATGCTGAAGGAAACAGTGGTATTGTAAACATTAACCTGAAAAAAGCAAAAGAAAATAACTGGAATGCAAGTATTGGTACATTAGTAAGACAATCAAAATATACACAGGAAGGGCAATCTGCAAATATAACTTATAACAAAAATGGATTTTCTACATATGGAAGCATAAGTCATAATGACGGTGTATATTACTACCGGACAGAAGAATCCAATATTTGGTACAAAGATAAATTTTACAATTCTTTCAGTAAAATGAAGTATGATTTTGGAGCGAATGTAAATGCGAATGTAGGAATTGATTACGATTTTAATAAAAATTTTTCATTGGGAATTCAATATCTGGGAAATAAAAGCAATATCACCGTCAATGAAGAGAATGACACTAAAATATATTCCCAAGAAAATTATCTTTTACAAACCATCTCGGACAGTAAGAATAAACGAAATAATAACAGCTTAAATTTTCATTCTACATACAAAATTGATTCTTTAGGAAGCAATATTGCCTTTAATGCAGACTATTTTGATTATAATACCGACAATTTAAGAACATTTGCAACCCAACAATATAATAATTTTTCAGATTACCTTCCTGAAAATGATTATAGAGCCCAAAATGGAAGTAACCAGAAAATTAAAAATTATGCTGCGCAGATTGATGTGGAGCATAAATTAAAAAAAATAGAGATTTCTTATGGAGGCAAAATTTCTCAGACCAAGAATAACAGCAAGATTAATTTTTACGACCTCAATTCAGGCGTACCCATTCTTGAAGCAGACAAAAGCGATGTCTTTGATTATACAGAAAATATTTATGCGGCTTATATCTCCGGCAGGAAAAAATTGGGAGAACACTGGGAGACAAAAGCAGGACTAAGATGGGAAAGCACGCAGACAGATGGTTATTCTCATAATCTTGACCAGACTAATAAAAATCAGTACACCAAATTATTTCCTACATTATACATACTTTATAAACCTAATGAAAATCATTCAATAAATTTCAATTACGGAAAAAGGATAAACAGACCCGGATATTATGTTTTAAATCCTTTCGTAAGATACATTAATGAATTTACCACATCACAAGGTAATCCCTTTTTACAGCCCTATCTAACTGATAATTATGAATTGACTTACAATTTTAAGGATAAATGGACAAATGCTTTCTATTTAAGCAATTCAAAAAACATTTATAATCAGGTAAATTATATCTCGAACGAAAACATTACCTCTGCTACTAAATATGAAAACTTTTATAATCAGTTCTCGTTTGGTATTACGGAAAACTATACATTCAATCCTCTGAAAAATTGGGAAAGCATCATTACAGCAAACGTATATTACAAAAAAATAGAATCTTCCTTACCACAAACCTTACCATCATTTAAAGGTTGGAGTGCGTTTTTTGAGACAGAAAATAACTTTACTTTGAATAAGGACAAAAACTTGTCATTATCATTGGATTATTGGGTGCAACTACCTGAATACTACTCAATATATTATACAAAAACACTATCATCTCTAGATATAGGTTTTAGAATGATGCTACTGAATAAGAACTTCATTTTATCAATGTACGCTACTGATGTTTTAAGGACTTTAAAAAGGGCAAATTCATCTTCTTTCAATGGAATAATAAATGAATTTTCCAACTATGAAGACAGACAATCAATAAGGTTATCAATCAAATATTCTTTAGGTAATAACAAAATAAAATCAAAATCAGTCAACTCAAGTAATCAAGAAGAAAAACGGAGAGCTAA
>JAFAGO010000017.1 GCA_023422635.1 Bacteroidota bacterium | reverse complement strand
ACTTCTAACTTCTAAAATCACTTTCTCTCATAAAGATTATAATCTGTTCCCGAAGGTTTTAAATGGTAAATTTTTTCAAGCAGCGGATTATCGCTATTCAGGTATTTTTTAATTCTAAATTCTTTGATCAGTTTGTAATGCTGTTGATAGTAAACTCCATTTTTTCCTTCAAATAAATTTTCATAGGAAAGCAAGTATTTCGGTTGACGATTTTTTACGGTATTGATCCAATAATTGGGTTTATCCTTAATGATTTCTTTCTGTATTTCTTTATCCACCAACCCAACTTCATCAATGGTTTTCAGATGTGAATAATAGGGAATAAATCCTGCAGGTTCCAACAAAACCCACTGATTTTTATCTTTTTCGTAGTTGTTTAAAAACAATCCAATCGATCTTCTGTAATTCCATTCTCCATTTCCTGTCGCGATGGAATGTACGGTTTGAAACACCAACATTGGTACAATATACACAATGAATAAAAGGGAAATCCAAAGCGCTTTACGTTTTTTCTGTTCCAATACAAAAATTAAAACCGGAACAAAAAGCAAAATTTGAGGCACCCAATAATACCAATCGAAATAACTTTTCTGCGAAATAAAAATCGCTTGTTTTACCCAACCAAAAAGGAAAATAATCCACAGAAAATAATTGCGTTGCTTTTTTTGACGAACCAAGAAAACAAAACAAACCAATTCAAAGAGCAAAATCAAAACGGTGAATGGATTAAAATCTCCCGGAAGTTTTAGCATTCCCCAAAAATTTCCCCAATTTTTATTGAAATAAATCCAATTTAAGCGCGATGAGAATTCTTGGTCGTACCGAAGTTTTTTCGCAACAATGGTGTTATTCACAAATTCGTTAAAATAAATCGCGTTAAAACTCACCACGGTAATTACGCCAAGGATTCCTCCTAAAACATAAAACCATTTTATTTTTTTGTTCCAAAAAACATCCACGAGAAAAACAATTCCCAAGAAAATAGCGGTATCAATTCGGGTAAAAAGAATCAAAATCGGAAACACGATTTGCGCCCAAATTTTCGATTTCTGAAATCCAAAGTACAGAAGCGCCATTTCCAGGAAGAAGAGAATTCCGTATTCCATCCCAAGAATGGAGATTTTGATCGATGGCGGAAGCAATCCAAAAAACACAATGAAAATTGCTTGCAACACCGGATTTTTTAAAACTAATTTGGAAAGTAAAAAACTTCCTGCTGTAAAGAGAACAGAATTAAAAATCAGTAATGGATAGATAAAATGTTCCTTACCAAAAATCAAATTAAAAAACCATGAAACAAACACATACAAATGAGTAGTAGATGCTGAAATTTTAGTATCGCCGTTAAAGCCAATCACGCCATAATCCAATAGATTTTGTGCCACACGCCACGTAATAAATGCATCTTCTTGAATATGATGCGTCCACAAAAAAGGAAGTTTTAAAAGCACAATACTTAGTGCGGCGAATAAAGGAAGATTACGGAAACGAGAATCGTTTTGCTGCATACAACGGTTTTTAAACAAACAAAGATAATCCAAAAAAAAACGTTGCCAAAGTGCAAAACTTTGGCAACGTTGCTATTTTAAAAATGAAGCATTCCTTATTGGGTTGCCCGAATAATTGCGTTGGTAATTTCGCTTTCTTTTTCGGCTGCATAGGTGGAATCGTATGCATTCATAATATCGAAGATATAGGTATAAAATGGCGTAATTTTCTGCACGCTTTCCGATTCTTTATAGGCCTTTTCTTTGCCCATTTGCTGCAAATCTTTAATAAAAGTATTAAAGCGTTTATCCAAAGGTTCAATGGATTGCACCAAATAAGCATACGCTTTATCTTTTTGTCCTAGCTGCTCGTACGCGTCGGAAACCGCTGCCACCACCAACGAATATTCCATTGGTTTGGTCCGCATTTGTCGGCCCAAATATCTTTGATCTTGCAGCGACAAACTGGTATAATAATCGTATTCATCGAAAATACCTTTCTTCAGTTCTTCCGCCATTTTCAATCCTTTCTGTTGTTCACCTGCCACAATGTAACCATACACAATCGAGCTCAGTGATCTTGGATCGTTGTATTTTTGAACGGGAATTTCGCGTGCGGCCAAATCTAAAATTTCAATGGCTTTTGCTTTCTCACCTTTCATTGCGAGCGCTTCTGCAGCACGACTTGCGGAACTTCTGTAACTCACGATATTTTGCATCGCGGTTTCGTCGAAGTGAACATTAAGATCTTTAAAATTACCCCACTTGTAATTTTTTACAATTCGATACAAATCGTCGGCATCTACCCTTCCCATTTCACCATTGTCTTTTTCTTTTGTTTGAATAGGAACCAAACGATAACTGAAACCGTCGTATTGCAAATAATCATTCAAATAGAAAATATTTTCGCTGTCGTAAACGCCTCCAGTAGAAAAGTTAATCGGCCTCTTCCAATCGAAATTCGCCAAGATATCCAACAACATTAAATTGTTTTTAAACAAGGTAGAATTTTTGTAGGTAATCGGAATATAATCAACGGCATTGTCTGCATCTTGAGGTTTGATAATGCCTGCTTTCAACGCATTTGCTTTGTTTACCGGAAGAATAAATTTGGAAACAGGAATAAAATTCATTCGATCGAATTTTTCTTCACCGAAAATCATTTTAAGAATTTCATCTTTATCGGAAGATTTCATTTTCAAGAAATTCACGGCTTCTTTCACCGTCATTGAATCTTGCGTAAGGAATTTTCGAAATCCAGCAAACGCTTCTGGCGGTGCACCTTGATCTTTCAAATTGGCAAAAACCGTTTCCCAATCTCTTTTACTCATAATGTAAATTTGATCGTTCGTACCATCGCGGTATTCATCGTGATTAAAGGAAGAAGGAACGCCCATTGCGTTGTAAGTTCGTCTTTTCACCTGATCGATATTCCAAGGTGTAGCAAGCAAGGTGAAGTTCACCACTTTTACATCATCTCTAAAACGTTGCGTTTCTTGAATTCCCCAAACGGGATACGTATCGTTATCGCCATATACAAATAAAATTCCTTCTTTAGGAAGCGATTTTAATGTTGAATACGCATAATCATACGCCGCGTAACGCTTGCTTCTATCGTGTGGATTGTAATTTTGGAAGCCCATCAACATTGGAATTCCTAAAAGTAAAACGCCTAATGCGACATTAATAGAATTTGATTTTACTTTGGTTTGCAACCACCACAAAATGGCACCTGCGCCCAAGCCAATCCAAATTGCAAAAGCATAGAAAGAGCCAACCATTGCATAATCCCGCTCACGAACTTCAAAAGGTTTTACGCCGGTATAGAATATAATTCCAACACTGGTTAAGATAAATAAGGAGAGTATTGCATAGAAGCGTCCAAAATCTTTATTCAATTGAAAAAAGAATCCAATTAATCCTAAAATTAGCGGGAGGAAGAAAAACTTCACGGTGCTTTCGTTATGGAATTTGGCAGGCATTTTACTTTGATCGCCCCACATCAAATTATCAACAAACGGAATTCCGGAAATCCAGTTTCCATTGGTGATTTCCATATTTCCTTCCAAATCATTTTGTCTTCCCGCAAAATTCCAAAGCAGATAACGTACAAAATAATATCCATTTTGGAACGTGATAAAATAATCTAAATTCTGTGCTAAAGAGGGACGTTGCACATTGATGAGATCATACTTTTTAACATCTAAATAATCTTGCGCTCTAATCGTTCCGCTTTCGTATTTTTTCCTAAGCTCATCAAAAATTTGTTGTGCTTCCGGACTATCGGCTGCATCTGCATTTCCGTAATTAAAAGAAAAATCGGGTGCCCCATACATGGAAATATAATTCTGCATCACGGAAGGATCTTCATTGAACATTCTTGGGAAAAAGCTCACCTGATCTTTATTGAAAACATAGTTAAAACGTTCGCCCACTTTTCGGTAGGTTTTTGTTTTTTCATCTTTTTCGTAAATATCGCCGAATTTGAACATTCCTTCATCTTTCACGGTTTTCAAACTACCGTCGTCGTTGCGTTCGATTCCCTTTGCATCTAAAAACGCCGTATAATTTTGACCATAAGAGGTTGGCCAATCGCCATATTGCTCACGGTTGTAATAATCGAGCATTCCAATCGCGTTATCGGGATCGTTAAGATTCATTGGTGGATTGGCATTTGCACGAATCGGAATCACCAACCAGCAAGCGAAACCAATAATCATATAGACAATCGAAAGCGAGATGGTTTGATAGATGTTTTTCTTTGAATTTCGCGCATATTTAATTCCAAAGTAACATACGGTCACCAAGATGATGAAAGCGATAATTGTTCCTGAATGAAAAGGTAAACCCAATCCATTAACTGCGAAAATTTCAAATTTGCCAAATAGCGACATGATCAATGGGAAAATTCCTTTAAAAACCACCGCCAAAATCAATAGCGTAATGGCATTTGCCCAAAGAAAACTTTTCCAAGTGAAGCTATAATTGCGTGCATAATACACCAAACAAACAGCAGGTAATGCCAACATCACCATCATGTGCACACCAACAGAAAGTCCGATGATGAAGAAGATCAAGATAATCCAACGTTCATTATCAATATCGTGAAACTCATTTTCCCATTTGGTAATCAGCCATACCAACAACGCAATAAACATCGATGCCATGGAATAGACTTCCCCTTCTACCGCTGAAAACCAAAACGTATCGGAAAAGGTAAAACACAAAGCGCCCACCGCACCAGCGAATAAAATCGCAATTTCTTGTGCGCGTGTTACCTGATCAAAATCTTTATTAAAAAGTCGTCGCACCAAGTGTGTAATCGTCCAGAATAAAAATAAAATCGTTAATGCGCTGAACAATGCCGACATTGCGTTAATCACAATTGAATAATGATGTTCTTGCCCGAAAGCAAATAATGCGGCAACGGCACCCACCAATTGAAATAGTGCTGCACCAGGCGCGTGGGTAACTTCCAATTTTACTGCGGAAGAAATGTATTCGCCACAATCCCAAAAACTTAAATTAGGTTCAATGGTAGACCAATACGTAATTAATGCAATTGCAAAAACAACCCATCCTAAAATGGTGTTCCATTGCTTAAAAGACCAATTTTTCATATCTCTAAAAATCAATGTTGCGAAAATAATGTTTTTTGGTGGTTAATCCGGATTTTCAGTCAAATTAAATTCGTTGTTAGCAGAGGTTTTATTCGTTTTAGCGGTTTAATTTTAAATGAATTGTAAAACTTTACCGCTCCTTTTTAATGCTGAAAACAGAATTGTGAAAAGATGCGATTGGTCATAATATGAACAAAAAAATGAATTGCTTATTATTTTTTTCGTATTTTTGCCATCGGTTTTTAGAGAAAAAAATAATTGAAAATGACTAATGTCTACGAGAACATTCTTGGTTTAATCGGGAACACTCCATTGGTACGACTCAATACCATTACCAAAGACATTCCGGCGAAAGTGTACGCAAAGTTGGAATCGTTTAATCCCGGTCATTCTACTAAAGACAGAATTGCGCTTCACATCATTGAAAATGCAGAGGAAAAAGGACTTCTTAAGGAAGATTCTATTGTTGTTGAAACCACTTCCGGAAACACGGGATTTTCAATTGCAATGGTTTGCATCATCAAGGGCTATAAGTGTATTCTTGCCGTGAGCGACAAAACCAAACCTGAAAAAATTGCGTATTTAAAAGCATTAGGCGCCACTGTTTATGTGTGTCCCGCCAATGTACCTGCAGACGACCCTAGAAGTTATTATGAAGTAGCAAAAAGAATTGCTTCAGAAACGCCAAATTCTGTTTATATCAACCAATACTTCAATGCGTTAAATACCGATGCGCATTACCAAACCACTGGTCCTGAAATTTGGGAACAAACCGAAGGAAAAATCACCCATATTTTTGCGTGTACAGGAACTGGAGGAACTCTTTCGGGAACAGCCAAATTTTTAAAAGAAAAAAATCCCAACGTTAAAGTAATCGGCGTTGATGCGGATGGTTCTATATTAAAAGGGTATCACGATACCGGTAAAATCAACAAGTTGGATATTCATCCGTATCAAATTGAAGGAATGGGCAAGAATTTAATTCCTGGTGCACTCCTTTTTGATATCATTGATGAATATGTACGCGTAAACGACGAAATGGCAGCTTACAGAACCCGTGAAATCGCTTTGAAAGAAGCCATTATGGGCGGTTATACCACAGGCGCCGTAACACAAGCGTTGATGCAATACGCCAATACGCATGAATTTAAAGAAGACGATGTAGTGGTGATGATTTATCCTGATCACGGATCTCGTTATATTACGAAAGTGTACAGCGATCAATGGATGGAAGAACAAGGTTTTATCAACAACTGCTTCCATAACTATGATGAAGTGTTCAAAACGGAACACATTAAATAAAGAAAAGACTATTTTCCAAATAAAAAAAAGCCTTTTTTCAAGGCTTTTTTTATTCAATATAATTTTATTTACATTTGTTGAAATATTACAAAAAACGAAACACTAGAAATGGTAGATATTTTTGAAAGAATTAAGCAAAATCCAGGTCCTTTAGGACAATTTGCTGATTATGGTGAAGGGTATTTTATTTTTCCAAGATTGGAAGGCCCTATTGGTCCTAGAATGAAATTCCAAGGCAAAGAAGTCATCTTTTGGAGTGCCAACGATTATCTTGGACTTTGCAACCACCCTGAAGTATTAGAAGCAGATGCAAAAGCTGCAGCAGAATATGGAATGTTTTACCCAATGGGAGCTCGTGCAATGTCTGGAGAAACCGACCAGCACTTGCAATTGGAAAAAGAGCTTGCTGATTTTGTACAAAAAGAATCTGCGTATCTGTTGAATTTTGGTTATCAGGGAATGCTTTCCACGATTGAAGCACTCGTTACCCGTCATGATGTAATTGTATACGATGTGGATTCCCACGCGTGTATTGTTGATGGTGTTCGTATGCACATGGGGAAAAGCTTTACCTATCGCCATAACGATATGGAAAGTTTAGAGAAAAACCTTCAAAGAGCCACTAAAGTTGCCGATGAAAATGGCGGTGGTATTTTGGTAATTACCGAAGGGGTTTTCGGAATGCGTGGTCAACAGGGGAAATTAAAAGAAATTTGCGATTTAAAAAGCAAATACAACTTCCGCCTTTTGGTGGATGATGCTCATGGATTCGGAACGTTAGGAACTACTGGCGCAGGAACTGGAGAAGAGCAACATTGCCAAGATCAAATTGATGTTTATTTTTCAACCTTTGCCAAATCGATGGCAGGTTTTGGGGCATTTATTGCGGGAAATAAAGAAGTCGTTCGTTTCTTGAAATTCAATTTGCGCTCTCAGATTTTTGCCAAATCGTTAACCATGCCAATGGTGATTGGAGGTTTAAAACGTTTGGAATTGTTAAGAACACGCCCAGAAATTAAAGCCAAACTTTGGGAGAATGTAAACAAACTGCAAAATGGCTTAAAAGAAAGAGGATTTAACCTTGGAAATACCAATACGTGCGTAACGCCTGTAATGATGGAAGGAACACCCGTTGAAGCTACCCTTTTGGTAAAAGATCTTCGTGAAAATTTTGGAATTTTCACTTCCGTGGTGGTATATCCTGTAATTCCGAAAGGAATGATTTTGTTGCGATTGATTCCAACCGCTTCGCACACCGATGCTGAAATTAATGAAACCTTAGCTGCTTTTGAAGCCATTCACGATAAATTGGTGAATGGGCATTACAAACAAGCTGCTGAAGAATTGCTTGC
>JAFAGO010000004.1 GCA_023422635.1 Bacteroidota bacterium | reverse complement strand
TCGTCATTGGTAAATTCTCCAGAAATTTCACCTAAGTTTTCGAGGGCGTTGCGAAGTTCATAAGCAAGTAATTCTGTAGTAATTCCAGAGTTGACGGCCTCTTCTACTTGACGAACAGAATGCAGAGCATTTCCCAACGCTTCGAAATGACGCTGATTGGTGATCACAACATTTCCTTCCTCACTTTTTAACTGTTCAACGTATGACGAAAGCTCATTTTTAAGATCCTGGATGTTTTGATTTTCTACCGCAGAAATCTCAATAAAATCAAAATCTTGTTGGATGGCATCTCTGAAAATAGACTCAATCGAATTGTAATGAGAAGGCAACACCTCATCCATTTTTGTGGCTAAAACAATCACTTTTAAATCTGGACGAAGAAGCGATTTCAAGGTTTCTAAATCTTCTGTAAAATCTGTTGTTTGCGCATCAACCAAATACACCAAAATTTCTGCTTGCGAAACTTTTTCTCTGGCTTTTTTCACACCAATCGCTTCAATTTCATCCAAAGTTTCACGAAGTCCAGCCGTATCAATTAAACGAAATGCGTGACCTTTAATGTGCAAAACTTCTTCAATCGTATCACGTGTCGTTCCTGCAATATTAGAAACAATTGCTCTTTCTTCTTTCAGTAATGCATTCAGCAGCGTCGATTTTCCTGCATTTGGTTTCCCAATAATCGCAACTGCAGTTCCGTTTTTGATGGCATTTCCGTATTGAAAACTATCAATGAGTGATTTCAGTTTACTATCAATTTTCTGAATCAAATTTTTCAAAGCAGTTCGATCGGCAAACTCCACATCTTCCTCTGCAAAATCCAATTCCAACTCAATTAAAGAAGTGAAGTTCAACAAATCACCTCTTAAAATAGAAATTTCTTGTGTAATTCCACCTTTTAACTGGTTTAATGCCACTTTTCGGGAAGCTTCATTTTCGGAAGCTATCAAGTCTGCAATGGATTCAGCTTGAGAAAGATCGATACGACCATTCATAAAAGCGCGCATTGTAAACTCGCCTGCTTTCGCCATTCTTGCTCCGTTTTTAATCAAAACTTCCAAAATTCTTTTTGCAATAAAAGGCGAACCGTGAAAAGATATTTCTACAGAATCTTCAGCTGTAAAAGTCTTTGGAGCTCTGAAAACAGCAACCATTACTTCATCAATAACCTCCGATTTATCATGTACAATGTCATGCTGAGGTTCTCGAAGCATCTCTTCTGACTTCTGAATTCCGACTTCCGACTTCTCAACTACAAACCCATAATGCACGGTATGTGATTTCACCTTCGTCAAATCTTTTCCATCAAAAATTTTCGAAACAATTTCAAACGCTTTATCTCCCGAAACTCTAATAATTCCGATGGCGCCAACGCCGTTTGCAGTGGCCAATGCACAAATGGTATCTTGATTCATACTGCAAAGTTACATTTTTTCCATCCAATTTTTCAGTAGCCGGGAACCTGCTTTCACTACTCGCTTTTTGCACCAACACAATGCCTTTTTGCAAAAAGAGCTCACACATACCGTTCAATCAGGGCTATTGAGAAAAGAGAAGTTATACGTTGGAGATTGTAGATCGTAGATCGTAGACGAAAGACTTATTATTAAATCTGTATTCTCCGCTTATGGGTCAAAAAAATATTTAGGAAGTTTTTTATTAAAACTTACCATTAACTAAATCAAACTCTTTTATACATATTCTTTCAAATCAAAATCTAAAACAATAAATCCCGTCCTCTAATTTGAAAAAAGAAAAGAAATCCCCAACGGGGCGACATATCCAAAGCAACGAGTAAAACCCTTGGTAAATCGTGACAAAATTATCAACCATCATTCAACTCCCAAAACCTCAACACGAAATCCTTCTTTCAATTTTAAAGAATGCGATGCGGCAAGCTTTTCTAACAAAGGTCTTTCTAATTCTACATCTCGATATTCATCTTGATTCATAATCGGAACGCCTTTTACGAACGGATAAATTCTTTTGCACGAAGTACACACAAAAAATCCTTCCTTCACATCATTTTCTATTTGGTTGATGATCGTTAAATCCAAATCCGCTTTATCGAACGGACAACATAATTTTTCTATGGTTTCTAAAGTCATTGTAATTGTTTTTTATATTTTAAAACTTGCTCGGATGGATCTTCGTGACTGAAAATCCCGGAAACAACGGCAATTCCGTTTGCTTGTAAAGGTTTGAGTTCAGCTATTTTGGCGAGATCAATTCCGCCTGCTAAAAAAATGGGAATATCAAATTGCTCTTTGGCTTTCTTCACGGTTTCAAAATCGACCAATTCGCAAGAATTCGCTGTCACTGATGGAAACATCGAACAAAATGAAATGTAATCTGCTCCTAAATCAACTGTTTTCTCAATCAAGGATATATCATTATTACACGTTATTCCGATCAATTTATCTTTTAATAATTCGCTTTTCAAAACAGATTCATCTTTTGGAACTTCATCAAAATGAATTCCATCAAAATCATATTTCTCTAAAAAATCAATTCTGTTATTGATCAATATTGGTGTGGAATTCTTTCGAGACAAATCAATCATTTTCAAAATCAATTCATCGTCATTTTCACTAGAAAAATTATCCCAAACTTGTAACAAATCAACGCCTTCTTTTAAAACTGATTCTAAGTCAAAAAGTAACTTTTCTTTCGCTTTTGAAGGATCGATAATTACATATAGATTTCCTTTGTTTTTAAATTTCAATTTCATTTCCAACCGTTTTTTAATGCTGTGAAAAATGCTTTCCAATACGGATCTTTTTCAAAGTAAGGCAAGTTTTGAATTTCTCCTTTTTCAATGATTTTCAATCCAAAATCTTTCTCTTGAAAAACACCAATTTCGTGAACCTCAATCTTACTTTCCTGCAAACGTTTTTTCACTTCTGAAACCACATTTTTTTTACAAGAAATCAACATCGAACCTGCTCCAATACAATATCTAGAGTCCAGATTGAATACTTTGCACACTTCAGTTTGTGCATTTTCGAGAGGAATATTTTTAGCTTCTATCAAAACGCCATTTCCCGAAGCAATCGCCATTTCGTAGACCGCACCCAAAACACCACCTTCGGTAACATCGTGCATTGCAGAAATCCCGATTCGGTGTAAATCATTTCCAACCGCAACCAACGCATCTTTCAAAGAACTGATTTTCCAAAAATCTTCTGATGCTTTCAGATAAGATTCTCTTCCTACTTTATGGATGACCGTTTCTGGAAAACTCAAAGCCAATATTGCTGCAGAAGAAATGGCACAAGTTTTCGTTATCAACAAAACATCCCCTTCTTCCGCCCGATCCGAAACCAAATATTTCTCACGATCTAAAATAGATTGTAACGTAATTCCGCCAGCAATAGTAGAATTTTGACCTTCAATAAAACCAGTATGTCCACCTGTAATTCCAAGTTCAATTTCTTTGGCAAAGCCATCAATATATTTCCAATATGTTTTAAAATCTTCTTGCGATAAATTCGCGGACAAATTCAAAACCATTTGAGCAAATTGAGGTTTAAAACCCATTGTCGCCATATCGTTTACCGCCAAATGAACCGATAAATAAGCAGATTCTTCCAATCCTAAACTCGGAATCAACGAAAGCGGATCGCTGCAAGAAGCCAAAACTTTTCCTTCTCCAATCTCAGCAATAGAAACATCTACGCCAAATTTCGGTCCAGAAACAATTTCTTTTCTCTGAAATCCACAATGTCCCGAAATGAAATCTTCAAATTCGGAAACGTGAATTTTTCCTGTTGTGCTTTCCATCATTCAACATCCAAAAATTGAACATATAAGCCAAAAAAATCTCCTACATTCACGTTCCATTGTTGGACTGGAAACCATTTTGGAAGCCCAGTACATGTCCATTGAATCGTGAATTTTCGATCTGGCAACGCCTTTTTAATGAGCTTTTCTAATTCTTGAGGCGTGTAGAAATGTGCCGTTACATAAAAAGGATTTTTACCAAAAAGTTGCTGAATTCTTCTTCTCGCCACTTTCGGAGAATTGCGGTTCATCATTCCCATTCCGATCCCGTATTTCCCCACACGAGCCGCTTCCTGAATCACCTGAATCGGATTTTTGTAATACTCAAAAGTGGTGATAAAAGCCACCGCATCAAAAGTATGATTTCTGAAAGGCATAAAATGCGAATCCGCCATCACCAAATCACCATCAAAAAGATGAATCGCTTGCGAAAGCATAAATGGCGAAATATCTGCACCTGTGGCTTCAATCCCGATTTCTTTCCACCATCGGGTAAATCTTGTGGTTCCACAACCGTATTCCAGCAAAGTTTCTACGCGAGCATCTCCACCCACCAATTGTGTCATTACTTTTTTTTGCCAAACTTCGGCTCTTTTGTAGCGGCCTTCGTACCAAAGTTCATACGTATCGGTATGATCTCTATTGAAAAACCATTCTTCTCTTCCCTGCCAATTTCGCAATGCTGAGGGAACAAGCATTTTTTTGTCTTGAAGTTCAATTTCCATTCGACTATGATTTTTTTAAAATGAAATCACCGAAAATGGAAGCCAATCACTATGAAAGTGTGATGATAAAGTAGTCTGCCAAAAGCAGATAAATACTGAAGCATCCCTACGTTGGCATTATCCAAATCAGGTTTCGGGTATTCTCTCAGCCTTGCGGCACCCCGTGCTTTATGTATGCAAGTTTAAGGAAATTAATTGATTGTTTCGCGGTTTTGAACAAAAAAAAACCAAGCATTACACTTGGTTTCCTTATTTTGAATGGTTAATTTTTCACTCTTTAATTAAGCCTAATTCAATTAATCGTTCTCGTAAAAAAGCTCCTGCAGTGGTATCAGGATATAATTGTGGATGCTCTTCATCAACCGTACCTTCTAACGCATTAAGTGGCATTGTGCTCACGGGATGCATAAAGAATGGAATCGAAAATCTTGAAGTTCCCCATAATTCTCTCGGCGGATTTACCACTCGATGAATGGTCGATTTAAGTTTATTATTGGTATGACGCGAAAGCATATCGCCTACATTAATCATCAATTCATCGGGTTCTGCAATCGCATCAATCCACTCGCCTTCATGATTTTGAACCTGCAATCCTTTACCTTGAGCGCCCATTAAAAGCGTAATCAAATTGATATCGCCATGTGCAGCAGCCCTTACCGCATCATCGGGCTCTTCCGTAATGGGAGGATAATGAATAGGCCTTAGAATAGAATTTCCTTCTAAAATGTACTGATCAAAATAGAATTCATCTAAACCTAAATGCAAAGCCAAAGCGCGAAGAACATATTGTCCGGTTTTCTCCAGCATTTGAAAAGTTTGCTTGCCAATCTCATTAAATTTTGGAAGTTCCTCTACCATAACATTGTTGGGATATTCTGTAAGATAGGAAGAATCGGGCTTCAAATATTGACCAAAATGCCAAAACTCTTTCAAGTCGCCTTTTTTGAAACCTTTGGCGGTTTCCTTACCAAATCCTACATACCCTCTTTGTCCGCCAATTCCCTCAATTTCGTACTTTTGTTTGGTTTCGACAGGAAGAGAAAAAAACTGATTTACTTCTGAATATAAATTCTCAACAAGTACATCATCAAGGAAGTGTCCTTTAAGAGCTACGAATCCAATTTCTTCGTATGCTTTTCCGATTTCATTTACAAATTTCTGTTTGCGTTCCGGGTTGTCCGAAAGGAAATCACGCAGGTCCACACTTGGGATTTTATCCATGAATTTTTAAAAAATTTTAAGCGCCAAAAGTACAGTTTTTTCGCTGACGGTAAAACCCTAAAACCTCCCAATTTCTACCCTAAAAAAACATCCCTGTTTTTGAAATTGACATTTATACTCCCCAGACTTCTTCGGAAATTTCCTTCACTAACTGCAATTTATTCCATTGTTGCTCTTCGGTTAATTTATTTCCTTCTTCGGTGGAAGCAAAACCACATTGCGGACTTAAACTCAGGTTTTCTAATGGTACAAATTGAGCTGCTTCGGCAATTCTTTCTTTGATGAGATTTTTATCTTCTAATTTTGGATTTTTACTGGTAACCAAACCAAGAACTACTTTTTTTCCTTCTGGTACAAATCGCAAAGGTTCAAAGTTTCCAGAACGATCATCATCAAATTCTAGAAAGAAAGTATTTACATTTTCTTTCGCAAATAAATGTTGCGCTACTGGTTCATAACCGCCACTACTCGCCCAAGTGGAATGGTAATTCCCTCTGCAAACGTGCGTTGAAAGTTTTAAATCTTCTGGTAAATTTGAAAGTGCATCGTTATTTAATTTTAGATATAAATTCTTCAATGCTTCTGCATCAAAATCTTCACCAGCCATTGTTTTCCAGAAATTCGCATCACACAACATTGCCCAAGTACAATCATCAATTTTTAAATCTCGACAACCCAACTCATAAAAAGCCAAAATTGCATCGCGATATGCTTTGGATAAATCAGCATAAAACTCTTCGCGATCAGGATAGAATTCATTTACTTTCTCTTGATTTTTGCCACGTACCAATTCCGCATAACACTGAGATGGAGCCGGAATGTTTAAGCGAGCAGCGAAACCTTCACCAACTGCATTTTTAAGAAATTTAAATTCTTCTAAAAAAGGATGCTCTTTTGTAAATTTAATTTTCCCGGTAAGTTGCGCGGAATCATCGCGGGTTTCTTCGCCATGAAATTGGTACCCTTGACCAAACTGCGTGTGTGCAACACCTTCAAAGCCCCAAAAGAAATCCAGATGCCAATAACCTCTGCGAAATTCGCCATCGCTAATCGCTGTGTATCCCAATTCTTTTTGTTTTTGTACAATATTGAGAATTTCTTCATCTTCTACGTATTTCAATTCTCCTGAAGAAATTTCTCCTGAAGCAAATTTCTCTCTTGCAATTTTAAGTTTTTCCGGTCGAAGAAAACTTCCGACGATATCACATTTATGTGAATGAACAGTTGATTGGCACATATATATAAATTTTATTTTTCCAAATATACCAACAGCCAAATATTTAATTACATACTTAAAGAAATACAGTTAATAAAGTTAAAATTCAGGAATATTACAAAATAATATTCTGTAACTTTACACTTTAATTTTAAAAAAGAGAATAATATTCGATGGAAAGACTAGACGATAAAGATGTTCAGTTGTTGAAATTGCTTCAAAAAAATGCAAAACTTACCGTAAAAGAGCTTGCTGCACAAGTAAATCTTTCGGCTTCGCCCGTTTTTGAGAGAATTAAACGGATGGAACAAGAGGGTTTTATTACGCAATATACCGCTGTTTTGAATGCTGAAAAGTTGGAAAAAGGATTTACCGCCTTCTGCCAAATTAAATTGAAGCAACATAGCAAATTGGTAGGTAATGAATTTGTGGATGCAATCGCATCAATGAAGGATGTGAGTGAATGTTATAATATTTCTGGAGATTTTGATTTCCTGTTAAAAGTGCAAGTGAAAGACATGAAGCATTACCAAAATTTTGTGTACAATATTTTAGGTGAGTTAGATTCTATTGGCGGAACCCACACCACGTTTGCCATGGCAGAAATTAAAAATACCAACGGCGTACAGTTATAAAAAAACGACGAGCAAAGCCCGCCGTTTACGTTATCTATTATCTACTAATGCGTGATATTTACATTGGTTTCACAAGATCCAGAAACCAAGATTTTACATCGCCTTCGAGATGAGGACCAATTTTTTCTTCGCATTTTTTATGATATGCGTTTAACCAATTGATCTCTGGCTCCGTCATTAATTCTTTTTTCAACGTGTTAGTGAAAAATGGACAAAACGTTAAAGTTTCAAATTCGTAGAAAGCGCCGAAATCGTTTTCTTCGTATTGTACTACGGCGAGAAGATTTTCGTGGCGAATACCATATTTATTCTCAATATAAATTCCTGGTTCATCGGAAAGTACCATTCCTGGTTGAAGTTCTGTAGGATTCAAATCTTTACGGAAACTTTGTGGACCTTCATGCACATTCATAAAACTACCTACTCCATGCCCTGTTCCGTGATTAAAATCTTTACCATTCATCCAAAGCGGTAATCTGGCAATAGCATCTAACTGATTCCCACGAGTTCCTTTTGGAAATTTAACCATTGAAAGATCAATCATACCCTTTAACACTAAGGTGTAATCGGTTTTAAAATCATCAGAAACTTCACCTAAAGCCAAAGTTCTGGTTATATCTGTGGTTCCTTCCAAGTATTGTCCGCCAGAATCAATTAAAATAATTCCTTCGTTAGTAACTTCTAAACTTCCCTCTTTTTTCGCAGAATAGTGAGGAATTGCGGCATGTTGCTGATATCCGACAATTGTACCAAAACTTACTCCAACAAAATTTTTACCTTCTGCACGAAAGCCCGCCAATTTTTCACCGATCGAATATTCTGTTAAAGGTTCTTTTCCCGCGGTATGCGTTAGCCAGTATAGGAATTTCACCATGGCAACACCATCTCTTTCCATCACTGTTCTAAAACCATTCAGTTCGGTTTCATTTTTAACCGCCTTCATTAAATTACCGGGTACAGCTGCTTTTACAAAGGTATTTGCCGCACCTAAGGTTTCAAAAATGGATTGGTTGGAAGTTGGAGAAATAAGAATATTCTGATCTTTAATTGTTTTTAAATAAGGATAAAATTCTTCATAAGGAAGCATCTTCACTTGTGCTTCGTCGAGTTGTTTACGCGCTTCAACATCAAGTTTTTCTAAATCCACAAAAAGGATTGCATTATCCAAAGTAAGTAAAATATATGCTAAGAAAACAGGATTGCACTCGACATCACTGCCTCTTAAATTTAAAGTCCAAGCCACATCGTCCAAACTTGAAATAATATGCATTGTTGCCCCGGCATCATCAATTTTCTGGCGAATATTTAAAAGTTTTTCACTTACCGATTTTCCAGCTCTTTCTTCAGGATGCACAAAAACGGGATGTTTTTCAGCCACGCCACGATCCGTCCAAATTGAATCTAATAAAGGAAGATCAACAAGGTCAATTCCCGCTTTTTCAAGTTTTGTAATTAGCTCCGACCAATTAACATGCGAGGTTGCCAATGCATTAACAGCAACTTTACCACCGCTTGGAACTTGAGAAATAATCCAATCGATATAATTGGGAGTTCCTTCAATTCCATCTTTCATTAATTCTATTCCGGATCCTTCAAGTTCTTTTGGCGCTTGAACGAAATAGCGACCATCGGTCCAAAGTCCAGCTTTCTCCGACGAAATTACCACGAATCCAGCAGAACCTGTAAATCCTGAAATCCACGATCTTTCTTTCCATTGATCGGGTAAATATTCACTCATGTGTGGATCTGCAGAAAATACGATGAAAGCTCCTACGCCTTCTTGCTGCATTTTTTGGCGCAAAAGCTCTATTTTATCTTTTGTTGTCATCATCTTTTAAACTACTAAAATATAGGTAAAGTTACGATTATTGCTGCTGACCGAGAAACATTGATGAATTTTATTCGATTTACGTTTGCGATCGTAATCATTGAAAATCGTTTATGAATTTTTATTTTCTTGTTTATTTCTAATCGCTGCTATGATTTTTTGCATTCCGTTTATCACCACTGAACGCGGACTGGCGATATTAATTCTGATATGAAATTGAGCGTTATCTACAAAAGCTTCACCGCCTTCAACAATAACTCCAGCATTTTTGGCGAAAAAATACGTAAGGGTTTCGCTGGCTTCGAAAATATCGTGATAGGCAGAAAAATCGATCCAAACTAAATACGTGGCTTCTGGAATACGAAATACCGCTTCGGGAAGCTCTTCGGAAATCTTTTTTTGAACTTGAAGAAATGTTTCATCTAAATATCTCTTTAATTCTTCTAGCCAAAGTTCACCATTTTGATAAGCAGCCTTTGTTGCAGCGATGCTTAGTGGTGAATATACTTCAAAATACATTTTCTGATACTTTTCGCGCACAACATCATCTTTAATAATTACATGCGAAAGAAGATTGCCCGCCATATTAAATGTTTTGCTCGGAGCTGTACAGACTATCAATTGTGGATATTTTGGTAAGATTCGATGCATTGAAGTAAACGTTTGTTGACAACGAACCAAATCGCAATGAATTTCATCAGAAATCAACCAGATATTTCTTTTTGTGCAGATTTCTGCAATTGTGGAAAGCTCATTTTCTGTCCAAACTCTACCTGTTGGATTGTGAGGATTACAAAAGATAAAGAGCTGAATGTTTTTTTCAGGATCATCCAACTGACGTTTAATATCTTCAACATCCAAACTGTAAAAACCATTCTCATTTTTTAGTGGCGAATAATACACTTTTTTGTCGTGCAAGTCGCCCGCATTTTTAAAAGGTGCGTAAGAGGGAGTATTGATGAGGATGTTTTCGTTTTCTCTTAATAAAAAGGGAACTAAACGATTTAAGGCTGGTACAATTCCGGGCGCAAGAACAATTTCTTCTTTTATAACTCGATAGTGATATCTTGTCGAAAACCAACTTTCCAAAATATTGAAATATTCTGGATCGAAAATCGTACTGTATCCTAAAATTTTCTCATCCAAACGCTTCTGAATTGCATTTCTAATTTCAATTGGTGTTGCAAAATCCATATCTGCCACCCACATTCGAATAAATTCATCATCGGGAATTGCAAATTTTTCGTTCTTACGTTCACCTAATGTATTTCGCCAACTTTCAAAACTAATTGAATTTGTGTTACGTCGGTCGATAATTTCATCAAAATTATAGTTCATGGCACGTTTTGCTAATCGTTTACAAAAATAAAAAAAGGAAGCATAACTGCTTCCCCTTATTCATCTTACTTTTTGATTTTCTTATTTTTCTGTAAGCTCAAAATCACCTTTGATATTTACAGCATCACTAATAACCGCTTCTCCAAATTTAGGACCAACACCAAAATCGGATCTTTTCAAAATCCCTGAAACTTGGTAAGCATATGTTTTCACTTGGCTCATTGGGTTAATGGTTGAACCTTTATACACCAAATTTAATCTTACCGGTTTTGTAACGCCATGGAGTGTTAAATTCCCATTAAGTACATATTGATTTTTAACTTTCGTTTTTTTAACAGAAGTTGAAGCGAAATTCAAGGATGGATATTGTTCAACATTGAAAAAATCTGCACTTTTTAAGTGATTATCTCTAGCTTCAACATGGGTATCAATGCTGGAAACATCTGCAGAGAATGTAAATTTTGAATTCACGAAATTTTTATCATCGGTATTGATGGTTAATTTTGCAGAGTTAAAATTCCCTGTAATGTCGTTAATTCCTAAGTGGGTAACTTCAAACTGAATTCTTGAGTGTGCAGGATCATTTTCCAAAGTTTTTTGACCAAAAACAGATACTGCGAACATTGCGCTTGCGAGAATTGATAATACTTTTTTCATTATAATTGATTTACGATTTTTGTTTCTAATTTTATGGTTGTAAAGTTAGAATGCAGAAGAATTCTTCGCATTGATATAGGTTAAGATATTACTTAAATACAATATTTTTTATTGTACTGGTTGTGCCTCACCCACATTCATTCTGCCTAAAAGCTCGGGGAACCAAGTTGCCAAAACAAAGTAAATAACAATCATTAAGACAATTACAAGTATTGCAACAAGAACTCCTTTTGGCGGTGTGTTTTTTTTCGATTCCATAACAATTGATTTTAATAACAATAAAATTATTAAAAATTCAATAGTTTGATTTATAGAATCGCATTTTAAAATTTCATATTATTAATGTAAATTTGTAAGGTTTAAAATGAAAGAAAATCTTTAAAAAAATCTCTATGTCGAAAGCTATTTCACAGGTTCCATTTGCAGTAAATGAACCAGTAAAAACATACGAACCAGGCTCCAAAGAAGTTGAAAGCCTGATTTCCACGTATAAAAAAATGTGGAATGAAACTCTTGAAATCCCTATGGTGATTGGTGGGAAAAAAATCACCACTGAAGATAAAGTTCAACTTTCATCTCCACAAGATCACCAACACAATTTAGGATTCTATTATAAAGGAGGAATGTCGCATGTTGATGATGCCATTCAATCTGCTTTAGCTGCTAAAGAAAAATGGAATGCTCTAGGATGGGAACAACGTGCAGCAATCTTTTTAAAAGCTGCTGATTTGTTAGCAGGTCCTTACAGAAATCGTATCAATGCAGCAACCATGATTGGTCAATCAAAAAATGTACACCAAGCTGAAATTGATGCTGCTTGCGAGTTTATTGATTTTTTACGATACAACGTTGAGTTTATGACCGAGTTGTACGCTGAGCAACCGATTTCAAGTGAAGGAATTTGGAATCGATCAGAATATCGCCCATTAGAAGGGTTTTGCTTTGCCGTAACTCCTTTTAACTTTACTGCCATCTCTGGAAATTTACCTTCATGTATGGCATTAATGGGTAACGTAGTGGTTTGGAAACCATCCGACAAGCAAATATACTCCGCTCATGTTATTATGGAAGTGTTTAAAGAAGCTGGTTTACCCGATGGTGTCATCAATATGATTTTTACAGATGGTAAAGAAACTGCTGAAAAGGTATTGGCACATCCAGATTTTGCGGGATTGCACTTCACTGGTTCTACAAAAGTGTTCCAAGGAATGTGGAAAATGATTGGAGATAACATTCACCAATATAAAACGTATCCAAGAATTGTAGGCGAAACAGGAGGTAAAGATTTTGTTATGGTTCACCCAAGTGCGCAAGCTGATGTTGTTGCAACAGCTTTGGTTCGTGGCGCTTTTGAATATCAAGGTCAAAAATGTTCTGCTGCTTCAAGAGCTTATATCCCTGCTTCCCTTTGGGAAGAAGTGAAAAATGTAATGGAAAAACAATTAGATTCCATTAAAATTGGTTCACCAGAAGATCCTCGCAATTTTGTAAATGCGGTAATTGACGAAAATTCTTTTAATAAATGCAAAGGTTACATCGAAAGAGCAGAAAGCTCAAAAGATGCGAAAATTGTTTTCGGTGGTACTTGTGATGGTTCTAAAGGTTGGTTTGTCACGCCTACCGTTATTGAAACCACAGCACCTCAATACGAAAGCATGGTTGAAGAAATCTTCGGACCAATTTTGACCGTTTATATTTACGAAGACGAAAAATGGAATGAAACTTTACAGCTTGTGGATGAAACTTCTCCCTATTCGCTTACAGGATCGATTTTCGCAACCGATCGCTATGCGATTGAGGAAGCCTACAAAGTGTTAGAAAACGCTTCTGGAAACTTCTACATCAACGACAAACCTACAGGTGCAGTTGTGGGACAACAACCATTTGGTGGCGCACGAGCTTCCGGAACGAATGATAAGGCAGGCTCTAAAATGAATTTATTGCGTTGGGTTTCTGTACGAAGCATTAAAGAGACATTTGTTCCGCCAACCGACTATAAATATCCGTATCTTGGATAGAATAACTGAATTTAAAAAGTTATCCCTGTAAATTTAAACCGCCAATTGGCGGTTTTTTTATTGTATAAAACTTACTGAAAATCATATAATTAAACTCATCACAATCGGAGCCAAATTTGTATATACTAAATACGTTAATCTTTAAAAATACAAACAATGAAAAAATAGATGTTTTTGCCACTACTGATGTTTATCGGAATAGCCGCAGTAAGTTGCAACACGAAAGAAAAACCAGCTTTTGAAGAAGAAACTACCGTAATCGAGCAAGACAGTTTAATCCCTGGCACGGATAGCGTTGCAGTGTAAGTGGATAGCACAGTAGTTATTGATCACGCAAAATAATTGTTAAAAAATCACAAAAAATTCAATTTAACAAATATTTAAGACTTCACTACCATTTTTGGCACAAAGTTTACATAGTATAATACAACATCAAATTAATTAATAGTAACTCATAAAAAATAGAAATCATGGGAAATAAAAGAAACGGAGTTTTAGCATTGTTAGGTCTTGGAGCTTTAGCTTGGTGGAAATATAAAAATTCTTCTGATGAAGAAAAACAAGCTGTTAAAGACAAATTCAATACAGCAAAAAATAATCTGAACAAATTTGGTAACGATTTAAAATCAAAAGCAAATGATGTTGCATCTCAAGTTCAGAATAAAGCTAAAAACGCTGGGGAAGAAGTTAAAGAAAACCTTTCACAGAACTAATTAAAACGACTTTAGTTTTTTACATTCATATAGTTTTTTACAGAAAACCAGTTTCTTTTTTGAAACTGGTTTTTTATGTTCTGAATTGAATATTTTGTACTAAAAAAGTCATTGATTTATGAAATTGATAAATCTTCATTTCAATTTACTTTTCTTCAAAGAAAAATTTAATTTAAGCTACAAATAATTCTTCGTTATAAACGAAAATCAAATTTAGTATTCAATTCTGCGACATGATAAAATCAGTAATTCTGGCAGTAAATAATCTATATCGATTTAGGTATTGTCAATTTGACGAATTCAATAATGGTCCTTCTTTTAAGATGAAGCAATTCAAAAACTCATTTATTTTATCCTAAAAAATCATCTACAGGAATCGTTCTTTGGATTCCGTCTTCTTGATTTTTGATGGTTACGGTATTTGTATTAATTTCTTCTTCACCAACAAAAACAAGATTTTTCACTCCTCTTTTCTCACTATAAGCAAAGAATTTCTTCATTTTTCCAGCTTCAGGATACAGCTCCGCTGAAATTCCCGCATTTCTTAATTTTGCGATGATCTTCGAAGCGGCAAGAGCTTCTTTTTCGCCATAATTTGCAAAGAGATATTCAATTGTTTTCACGGTATTTTCTGGGAAAAGTTGTAATTCATCCATTACCAAATAAATACGATCTAAACCAAAAGAAATTCCAATTCCCGGGATATTTTTCACCCCAAAAACTTCGGTTAAATTATCATATCTACCACCACCACCGATACTTCCCATGGCTACATCTTGCGCTTTCACCTCGAAAATAGCACCCGTATAATAATCTAAACCTCGGGCCAAAGTAATATCGAATACAAGCTGATCCAAATCGATTCCCAAATCAAAACTTTTGGTAATTACAAACTCTAATTCTTCAACCCCTTGCGTACCCATTTCATTTCCTTCGAATTTTTCTTTTAATGAAAGAATATTTTCAAGTGCATCATCGGATTGGGAGAAAAGAAAATCGAGTTTTTCAATTGAATCTTGTTGAATACCTTTTTCAAGCATTTCTTTTACCACACCTTCTTTCCCAATTTTATCCAACTTATCAAGTGCGACAGTAAAATCAATTAACTGATTAGAAATACCTGCATATTCGGCTAATCCAGAAAGAATTTTTCGGTTATTTAAATGAATTTTCACTGTAATTCCCAGTTCCTGAAAAGACTTGATGTACAACTGAACCAAATCCACTTCTTGCCATAAACTTGTACTTCCCACCACATCGGCATCGCATTGATAAAACTCTCTAAAACGCCCTTTCTGAGGACGATCAGCACGCCAAACGGGTTGAATTTGATAGCGCTTAAAAGGGAAAGTTAATGTGCCTTGATTCATCGCTACATAACGTGCGAAAGGAACGGTAAGATCGTAACGAAGTGCTTTTTCTGATATTTTTGGCGTTAAACTTTTGGCGTTTTTACCTTCTAAATCTTCTTGCGGAATTTTATCTAAAAAATCACCAGAATTTAAAATTTTAAAAATCAGCCGATCTCCTTCTTCCCCATATTTACCAGTTAGGGTTGACAGATTTTCAAAACTTGGAGTTTCCAAAGGTTGAAAACCAAAAAGTTCAAAATTTTTCTGAAGGATACTGATGATATATCTTCTTTTTACAACTTCGGAAGCTGCAAAATCTCTGGTTCCTTTTGCTAAAGATGGTTTCATTGCTGATTTTTAAAGTTTCATTTTAAACATTGCAAAAATAGCGTTTTTAAAAGAGTTAAAGAAAAACTTTATTCAACGATCTGCTACAAAAATGCCGGCTCAAACTGAACCGGCATTTCCCCTTTTTCTATTTTTCCAATCTATTACTCTTCCGATGCCGTATTTAATAATGCAAGATCTTCCGCATCCAAAACTAATTCGGGAGCTTCCGCTAATGTTTTCAGTTGGCTATCTTTGGTAGCACTCACAATTGGTGCCGTAACCAAAGGATTCGCGAGCAACCAAGCCAAAGCAACCGTTGCAGGAACAGAATTGTGTTTTTGGGAAACTTGATCTAATGCGTTTAAAATTGCAAATCCACGATCGTTGAAAAATTTGTTCATATCGCCACCGCGTGGACTTTTTTGCAAATCCTCTAACGTTCTGTATTTACCGGTAAGAAAACCAGATTCCAGCGACCAATATGTAAAAACACTTAAATCAAATTCTTTTACTAATGGTGCATAATTTTTCTCGAAACCATCGCGAACAATTAAATTATAATGCGGTTGCAGCGCAACATATTTCGGCAAACCATATTTTTCAGAAGCTTCAAATGATGCTTTTAAACGATCGGGCGAAACGTTTGAGGCAGCAATATAACGCACTTTTCCTGCTTTAATTATTTCGTCGTAGGCCGACAATGTTTCCTCAACAGGTGTAACCTCATCATCAAAATGCGTATAGTATAAATCGATATAATCCGTTTGTAAGCGCGAAAGCGACTCATCAACAGATTGTAAAATATGCTTTTTCGAAGTATCTTTCGGATGATCGTTGTTCGCTCCACCAACTTTTGTCGCCATCACTACTTGATCGCGATTTCCTCTGGATTTCATCCATTTCCCAAGAATACTTTCGGATTCGCCACCATGATTTCCGGGAACCCAATGCGAGTAGATATCTGCCGTATCGATAAAATTAATTCCCAATTCGGTGATTTTGTCTAATATTTCAAACGATTGTTTCTCGTCCAATGTCCAACCAAAAACGTTTCCACCAAAATTAATTTGTGAAATTTCTAAATCTGTATTTTTAATGACTGATTTTTTCATGATGAATTTTAATTTTAAATTGTAAATTTCGGAAATTAAAGTTGGTGTGCGATTGTACAAAATCTTTATTTATTTGTAAAAATACCATCAAAGAAAAACAAAAAAGAATGTCCCAAGAAATTGAAAGAAAATTCTTAATTCAAGGCGATTTTAAAAAATTTGCGGTTGCCGCATCAGAAATTATTCAAGGTTATTTATCTTCTGTTCCTGAGCGTTCCGTTCGAGTTCGTGTAAAAGACAAAAAAGGGTTTATCACCGTAAAAGGAATTGGAAATGAAAGCGGGACAACTCGTTTTGAATGGGAGAAGGAAATTCCCCTGGAGGAAGCAAAAAGTTTACTCAAGATTTGCGAAGTGGGAATTATTGATAAGGTACGTTATGAAATTCCTGCAGGAAAACATACGTTTGAAGTAGATGAATTTCGAGGCGAAAACGAAGGACTAATCTTAGCAGAAATTGAACTCAACTCCGAAGATGAAGCATTTGAAAAACCCGATTGGTTGGGCGAAGAAGTTACGGGAAACGAAAAATACTACAATGTTGTTTTGATGAAAAATCCCTATAAAACGTGGTGAAAAATCACTCTTTAATCAACGTAATATTGAGATGATCTTTAAAAATTTCTTCAATAATTTCGAAATAGGTTTGCCCCATTCCGCTTTCGAGTTCCTGCAATTTATCTGAAATTAACTGGGAATTATATTGATTGCTTTTCAGCTTTTCTTGGTACCATTTTATGGTAAAATCCGTTCCAAAAAGTTGTGCATTATCCTCGAAGTTTTTCCAAATAAAAATGGGATTTTGAACATTTTTTAAATTTCCAAACTCCCCATAAAGCAAATCGTTGAAGGCATCAAGACTTGCAGCGATTTTCCAGTTTTCATTGCTCATTAACACGCGGTTAATTTCGCTGTATAAACTTTCTAAACTCCAAATTCTGCTACCTTCAATGATGAATTTTTTGCTCATTAATTGGCTTTTAAACTTGCCATATCAATCACGAAGCGGTATTTAACATCGGCTTTCACGACGCGATCCCAAGCTTCGTTGATATTTTGAATATTTACCATTTCTACTTCTGGAAGTACGTTGTGTTCACCACAGAAGTCGAGCATTTCCTGCGTTTCTTTAATTCCGCCAATTAAAGAACCTGCGATATTTTTTCGTAAACGAACTAACAATCCAGAATTCACCGCTTTCAATGGTTCAATTGCACCGACCATCACCATTGTCGCATCTCTTTTTAAAAGATTGATGTATGGATCTACATCGTGACCCACCGGAATGGTGTTTAGTAGGAAGTCGAAAGAATCTTGATGTTCAGCCATTGCTGCAGCATCTTTTGAAATTAAAACTTCGTCTGCACCCAACATTTTTGCATCCTTTCCTTTTTCTGGAGAAGTAGTAATCATCACCACTTTTGCACCCATTGCGTGTGCTAATTTAATTCCCATATGGCCCAAACCACCAAGGCCAATAACTCCCACTTTATCGCCAGCTTTCACATTCCAGTGGCGAAGTGGCGACCATGTGGTAATCCCTGCGCAAAGCAAAGGAGCAACTTTAGAAATATCTAGATTCTCCGGAACGCGTAACACAAATTTTTCATCGACTACAATTTTTTCTGAGTAGCCACCGAAGGTGTGACCACCAAGAATCTTATCTTTTCCACCATACGTCATTGTTGGTCCTTCTGCACAATATTGTTCCAAACCTTCTTCGCAAGCTTCGCAATGTTGACAAGAATCCACCATACATCCAACACCTACTAAATCGCCTTCTTTAAATTTTGAAACTTCAGAGCCAACGGAAATAACTCTTCCCACAATTTCATGTCCTGGAACTACAGGATATTTTGCAGGTCCCCACTCACTTCTGGCAGTATGAATATCGCTATGACAAACGCCACAATATAAGATATCAATTTGTACATCGTTCGCTTCAAGCGATCTTCTTTCTATGTTTAAGGGAACTAATTTTTCTGTTGCGGAATGGTTTCCGTACGCTTTTACTGTTGACATACTATTTTTTTTTAAGATTAAATGATGAATGCCCGACCATTGTCAACATCGTCGAGCATTTTTTGTTTTTTCTATCTCTTTCACTAAAATAAAAAAACAATTATTGACAGTAGTACCTGTCTTTTAAATCGTTATCAAACGGAAACTAAATATCCGATGTAACATTTAAGTTTAAACTGTTAAATGAAATCTGTAAGTTTTGCCTTTAATGCAAAATTTCTGCCAAAAATTGCAAGGTATGTTTCCAGGCACGATCTGCCATTAACTTATTGTATTCTTTTGATGCAGGATTGGTAAACGTGTGACCAGAATTTGAATAGGTAATCATTTGCCAATCTCTTGTGCCAGCATTCAATTCTTTCACAAGGTTGTCGTAATCTTCTTTAGTTACACTTTGGTCTTCTGCAGGATGTTCCACCAAAACTTTAGTACGAATTAATCCATCCGGACGATCAGCGGATTTTGCTAAACCACCGTGAATGGAAACAACTCCCACAACTGGAAAATTCGCTCTACCTGTTTCCAATGCACCAGTTCCACCAAAACAATAGCCAATTACTGCAATTTTGGTCGGATCTGCGCCTTGGTTTTTAAGTTCATTTAAAGCCAATTCAATTCTGTGCTGGTAGGCTTTATAATCGTTTTTGTAGGAAGTTGCAATCTTCGCAGCGGCATTAAAATCTTTAGGAATATTTCCTTCACCATAAATATCGGCAATAAAAGCGATGTAGCCTTTCTTTTCCAATTCGAGGGCTGCTGTTTTCGCTTCATCATCAATTCCCATCCAAGCGGGAAGAATGAGAACTGCTGGAAGGTTTTTACCAGCGTTTGAAGTTACCAAACCATTCAATTTCTGAGAACCATCTTTATACGAAATGGGTTTTAAAGATTGTGCATTCATCATCATACTGTTTAGCAAAAAGATCAGTGTAAAAATAAAATTTTTCATAACGCAATAAATCAAGAAGTTGCAACAAAGGTACAAACGAAAACGCAAAATATTTTACAAGATTTCACTGAGCTTCTTCTTTACAAATTCTGTTTAGAACTTCTTTTAAAAAAGTAAAAGAGCAACCCAAAGCCAAATAGCGCCATCACAATACCTGGAATTGACGTAAAATTATAAGCATATCCCAACGTAATTGGAATTCCACCGAGAAAAGCACCAATTGCATTCCCTAAATTAAAGCCCACTTGCGCTAAAGATCCACCCAACATTTCGCCACCTTTTGAATTTTGAAAAAGAAGCAATTGTTGTGGAGCCGAAACGGCAAATAAACACGCAGTATTGATGAACATTAGCAAAAGTGATACAACTGAATAATGCGAAAAACCATAGATGAGGATTAAAACAATCATAATAATGCCTTGCGTAACCATTGCAACCAATGCTGGTGAAAATCGGTCGGATAATTTACCACCAATAATATTCCCTAACACCATTCCAATTCCTGCTAAAATCATAATGAATCCTAAAGAATCTGCACTAAAATGAGAGACCGTAGTCATCAATTTACTCACATAACTGTAATAACAAAAAATTGCACCGTTGCCAAAAGCGATTGCCAAAAGCAGAATCCATGGTTCGGATTTCTTCATAAATTGAAACTGACCTTTAAACCCGTTATCGGGTAAATCTTCAATTTTGGGAATCCATTTTATTAATGAAAGCACCGTGATAATTCCCCAGAAAGCAATAATAAAATAGGTAATGCGCCAACTAAACGTGGATGCGATAAAAGTACCTAGGGGAACGCCAATTAAATTCGCAATCGTCATCCCCGAAATCATTGCGGCAATTGCCGAACTTTCTTTGCCTTTATCTGCTAATTTACTCGCAACAATTCCGCCCACACTAAAATAAGCGCCATGCGGAAGTCCTGCAAAGAATCTCCAAAAAGCCATTGCTTCGAAAGTTTTTGCCAGCGAGAAAAATAAATTTCCCATCGCAAAAATGAGCATTAGCAAAACAAGAATGGTTTTGAGTTTTAATTTTCTGGCGAAAATCACCATTAAGGGAGCGCCAACACAAACACCCATTGCATAATAAGAAATCAAGTGTCCCGTTGTGGGAATACTGATTTTCATATCTTTTGAAATTTCTGGCAAAACCCCCATCATTACAAATTCGGTAAGTCCCAAACTAAACGCTCCTAATGCCAGCGCTAAATAACTCAGCTTCATACTTCCAATATATAATCGACTTATGGTAACAAAAGTCCTTTTTTAATAATTCCTTTTTTAATGAGTTCTGGTTGAATAATATCGTCGTGACTTACGATTAATTGGATTCCTTTTGAAGGAAGTTGATTCAACCAATCCAATTGATATTGAATTTTTAGGGCATCTTCGCCAATTCTTTTGACTTGATCTGCTGGTTTTTGTTTGCGCTTATCAATTCCCATATAACTCCAACTTACATCGCCCGTGAACAAATATTCTTTTCCATTTTGGAATTGTGTGTAGACCATAATTTCGCCTGGAGTATGACCTGGTACTTTTATCAGAACAATTCCTGGAGCAACAGGAAGAATATCATAAAAATCCACATCAATGAAATTTTTCATCTGTTCAGGTGTGATTTTCAGTTCGGGCATTTGTGGTTTTTTGGAAAGCGTGTTCAGCATTTGATAGGTTAAAATCGTTCTTGGAGCCAACTTTTCAAAGTTCTGAGTTCTTAAAACGCCTGCAACGTGATCGCCATGTTCGTGCGTGATAATGATTTGTTTTGCTTTTAAAAGCGCTTGCTGAATCGTATCATTTGCGGTTGCAAAATAAGGTTGCTTTTTCCCTTTACCGAAAAACTCGTGCACTTCTTCATCCATTCCAGAATCGATCATTACAAATTCTTGCCCGAACATCACTTGATACGCAGTTCTTGCCTGAATGTAAGGTTTTTCGTTTCCGCCTTCTACCGTTTGAGCAAAAGTTCTCGGACTTTCTGCAAATTTTATGTAGCGAATTTCATTGGCTTTTTTTCCAGGAATGTTGTTGGCTGCGGCTCTTATCTTCTGTAAAAGTTGCTCGTTATACTGCACTTCTTTCATCCCCAAATCTTTCACTGCATTTTCTTGCGCATCACAATTAGAAAACGAAATAGAAACAAACAGAACACTGAATATCAAACATTTAAATCTTTTCATTTCTTCATAATTAAGTTGAAAACTCCAAATGTAAAATTCGAATATTTAGAAGATAAAGCTATTGTAAAACTCCCACAAATGCTTGTACAAATCTTTTATTTATTGAATTAAATCTGCAAAATGAGCATTCACCACTTTTTGCAAATCCAAAGGCGAAATCACGATTTGCAAACCTCGCTTTCCTGCGCTGATAATGATTTTTTCTTGTAAAGTTGCTAATTCTTCAATATAGGTGGGGAAATCCTTTTTCATTCCAATCGGCGAACAACCTCCACGAATGTAACCCGTTACTTTCGTTAAATCTTTTAAAGACAACATTTCGCAATTTTTGTTTCCTGAGGCTTTCGCCATTTTCTTCAAATCCAAATGAGAATCTCCAGGAAGCATCGCCACAAAATAGGGATCATTGCTTCCTTTCAAAACCAAGGTTTTATAAATTGTTTCAGCTCGAATTCCCAAAACTTCAGCAACGTGCTCTGCGCTCAAATCGTTTTCATCAACGGGATACTCTCGAATTTCATACTCAATATTTAATTGATCTAAAATCCGCGCTGCATTGGTTTTTTTAGACATTTTTTAATTCAAATTAATTATAACGCTGGAATTCTATCAGAAATGAATTTCAATTCATCAATACTTAAATCGAATTTCATTGTACCCGCATTTTGAACCGATTGTTCTGCATTTCTAGCACCAGCCAAAGCAATGGTAATTCCAGGTTGTTCAACGGTCCAACGCAAAACCAATTGACCTAAAGTCGCATTTTTTTCAGCAGCTAAAGGTTTTAATTCTTCTAAAAACTGATTTGTTCTCGTGATGAAATCGTCGGAATAAAATTTACTTCCTTCACGAGTGTCGCCCTGTCCAAATTTTTGTCCAAGTTTAATTTTTCCTGTCAACAAACCTCTTTGCATAGGACTGTACGCCAAAATTCCTTTTTGATGTTCGATGCAATATGGAATCAATTCGTCTTCAATTCCACGATTGACCATACTGTATGGAACTTGGTTGGAAGCCAATTTCACGACAGATTCTGCACGTTTCATTTGTTCAACATCGTAATTACAAACGCCTGCAAAACGAACTTTTCCTTCTTGAATAAGTTGTGCAACTGCTTCAAAAGTTTCTTCGATAGGTGTGGTTGATTCTGGCCAATGAATTTGGAGAAGGTCTATATAATCCGTTCCCAGACGTTTCAAACTATCCTCACATTCTTTGATGACGCTTGCTTTTCCAGCATATTTATAAATGTCAATATCTTTCCCAGAATTGTCTTTGCTGTGCATTGCAAAATCACCTTTAGGAGATTCCAAATCCCAACGCATTCCAAATTTTGTAAGGATTTGAACCTTATCTCTTGAAAGATTTTTGATGGCTTCACCCACGATTTCTTCGCTGGTTCCTTGTCCGTAAATCGGTGCCGTATCAATGCTGGTTACACCTTCATCGTAAGAAGCCAAAATCGCTTCTACAGCTTGTTTTCTGTCGGCTCCTCCCCACATCCAACCTCCTGCAGCCCACGCTCCAAAAGTGATGACTGAAAGTTCTAAATCGGTATTTCCTAATGTTCTGTATTTCATTTTTATTTCATTTCATTTAATTCTATTCATCTATATTTTTGCGAATTTTTTTTTGAAAGAATTTATCATCACGATTCACAAAAACGGCCTCAAGTTCGGGAAGAAAAAGATAGGAAACAAAAAAATAAGCGCTTTTCGAAATGAAAAGCGCAAATTAATCAACAAACAATTAAAATTATATCTAATACTGAAGAATCCAAATTATCCTCTAAATGAACTAATCTTCCAACTTCCAATGAATTTTATGTACAAATCCTAAAGCATTATCCGTGAACTTCATCACCTTAAATTCTACCACCCAAATATCTCCTGGAACTACCAAAGCCATGGGGAATTTTTTATGATAGATTTTCGAAGCCAAAGAATCATCAGCATTGGATTTGCGTACAAAAGCTTGGAATTGCAATCCTTTAAGAAAAGCTTTATTAAGCCGATCCTCTAAAACGGTTCCCGCTGAAATTCCGTTTTCGGTAAGCAATTGTGCATGATGAGTATTATCGCTCGATTTAAAATAAATGCATTTATTTTTCTCGTCGAAAGCAAAGAAACTCGTAAAACAATACGGCTGATTTTCCGCATCAATGCACGCAATATTAACGCACGTTTGCTCATTTAAAAACTTGGCAATTTCTTTTGGAATTGAATTTTCCATATCGTGAGAATTGGTTTTCTTGAAAGTAAAAATACAAAGCCATCTCGATTTTGACAGCTTTGCATGGATGTTTATATATTAAAAACGTACAGTTGCGTAGAAAATTCCGTAGAATAAATCTTTGTTGTGATCGTTTTCTTTTAAATAAGTTCCTTTATAGGTTCTGTTAAAATACATTCCTAATAGTAAATAAGGATTTACCTGATATTCTGCTTTTAACAAGTTTCTAAAACCGACATATCGTGCAGTTCCATAAGAAGGAACTCGTTGGTATGCTTCCGACATTTTATAAAGACCATCTTCCAAGGAATTTCTCCAAAGCCATTGTGCCCAAAGATCAACTTTAATTTTCGGAGTAATTTGCAAACCTGCAGCAGGACCAAAACTCATCAAGTTGGTATAACCTAAATCGGAGCCGAAACTAATCCCTTTCGACCACAAAAAGTCGTACGAATTATTTTTGTTATCGTTTGCATTACGATCCCCAGAACCAATATCCAGTTTATAACCGATATAAGGTTTTAATTTAGATGCGAATGTGTAGTTGGTTTCCGAACCAATAAACCATGCTTGTACATTTTGGTTATTGATGCCATTACCCACTTGATAAATCCCTTCCACATCATAATTTAGTCCACCTTTAATTCCAGAGAATCGAGCTGAAAATGCACTTCTGCTTCCAAAAAATGCATTGGTTGGAACCGCACTTCTATTCGTTGCCGCATACAAGAATTCCGCATTTGCACCTTTAATTTTAAAAGGATCTTTTTTAACAAAATGAGTTGCAAAAAAGGTGAAATTTTTATTCCATCCATCATTAAAAGTTCCGATTTTATCGGTAACATCCATTCCTCCGAAAGCTTCCCACAACCAAGTTGGCGTTGTGTAGATTATTCTTGCAGCATCTTGCGCATGTTTGGTGTTTGGAGGAGTTCGTGTGTCGAAAAGTCGGGCTTTACCTATGGTAATTTCCTGACGACCTAATCGCACTTGCAACGAATTATGATCTCCTATTTTCTGATAGGTATCAAAAAATAACTGGTGAAATTCTAATTGATTTTTATCTAAAGGAGAAGGTTTTGCTTCCAAACCATAACTCGTTCCGGATTGCAATTCAGCAAAGAATCGGAAATTTTTAGCAAAGTGATAATCTGCCCAAAGGCGGGTTCTTTGTTGAAAATCTGGACCGCGATCTTCTGGAGGATTTCCGTAGTTAAGGTGATCTCTAATTTCCATTCTTAATCTTACTTCACCGCCAATGGTTAAATAGCCATTTTTATACAGCGGAATATATTTAATCTTCTTATACAGATTATCTCGTAAAGTAGAATCCTGCAACGCCGTATAATCCTCTTCATAATTAAGATTTTTGAATTGAGGAACAAAGTTCTCAGTGGTATTCTGAGCATGTATTTTCGAAATTGACGCCAATAGTATTACAATATTGGCGCCTAATAGTAATAGTTTATTTTTCATAGAATTATCTTTTGAAACGCTTCTACAAAGCATTTCCTTTGAAAATCGTACTTTATTAAATTATTGAGTTACTTCTTAATGAAAAATTACTCCCCAATAATGCGAGATAAACATCACGAACACCAGCGCCGGGAGCAAATTGGCAATCGGGAACGATTTTATACCGCAAATTCGTAAACCAGTAACAAACATGATGATCCCACCGCAAGCAGAAAAGTCTGCGATTAATTCAGGAGTTGTAAACGGCATAACAATTTTGGCAAGGAAAAACAATCCAAAAAGTACAATTGCTTGAGGAATTACTGTGGTTGCAACAATCATCCCTAATGCTGTAGCAAAAATTGCAGCGGTAAAGAAATCAAGAAAACCTTTAGAAATAAGAATAGTTGGGTTGTGTGTAATTCCTTCGTTAAGAGCTCCGAAAATACCCGTTCCACTAGCACTGAAAAGCACTAAAACACTCACAAATTGCTCCAAAAACTTATCTTCTTCAGCTTCATTTTTTACTGGAAATATTTTTTGGATAGGAATTCTCATTTTGTTGGCTAACTTTCCGATTCCGCTTTCGATCATTAAAAGTTCACCAACGATACTTCCCAAAATTAAAGCAAGAATAACTGGAGGAAGCGAGTGCATTTTAACAACCGTAAAAATCCCCATTGCCATGGAGGCAGCACCAAAAGTTAAGGGTAAAGCTTTACGAACGCGTTCTGGAATTTTATTCCCTAAAAATGCTCCTAGAATACCACCAAATAAAGTGGCTAAAACATCTATAATAGGACCTGTAGGCATAATAATTAAATTTTAAATAAATTTATTTTTTTAGTGATTCGATATATTCTTTATTCCAGCGAGGGATCTCGATATTAAGGTCAAAAAGATCCAAAGCTCTTGCAACAGAATGCGTAACGATATCGTCTATCGTAATGGGATTGGCGTAGAAAGCTGGAACTGGAGGCATAATGATCGCTCCCATTTGTGTTACGCGTTCCATCGTTTGGATATGACCAAGATGAAGTGGCGTTTCACGAAACATCAAAACCAAGCGACGTCTTTCTTTTAAAATAACATCTGCCGATCTTGAGAGTAAGGAACTGGTTATTCCTGTAGCGATTTCCGACATGGTTTTTACGGAACATGGCGCAATTAACATCCCTTTGGTTTTAAACGATCCACTTGCGATTGCTGCACCTATATCTTGTGTAGGATATACAACATCCGCGAGATCCAAGATGAAATCTCGGGTGTAATTGGTTTCATAATTACGTACTATTTCTGAAGCTTTACTAATCACCAAGTGGGTTTCCACACCTGCTTCTTTCAGTAGTTCTAAAGCTTTAACTCCATATTGTAAACCGGTTGCTCCGCTTATACCAATAATAATTTTTTCTTTTTCCATTTTGTTGCTAATGTTTAATCAATAAAAACAGGAAGAATACATCTTCAAAAAATACTGTGCATCCCAATTATAGAATGCACAATATTCTATCTAATTTTGGTTTGGTGAATGTTTATTCCTTCATCCAATCTGGCATGTAAGGCGTTGGATCCATTTTTTTGAATTGCGCTCTTACAAAATGATCTTTCAAGTGGAAAGGAACGGTACAATCGAAAATGGTTTTTGTTGTAATTCCTTTTGCTGAAATTTTATAATCGAAATCAGGACTTTGCGAAGGATCTAGAGGGTGACAACGAACTCCAGGAATAAACACTGTACTTACATCGCCTTGGTAACGCGTAGTCATTGCCCAGAAAACATCATCACTATCGAAAGGATCTACATCTTCATCAACAAGGATAATTTGTTTTAGTTCAGAATATGCCGCGAAAGCAATAAGTGCAGCTTGTCTTTCTCTACCTTGATCAGCAGGGATTTTTTTCTGAACTTGTAAAACAGCTAAATATTTACCACCACCAGCAGTATGTGCATACACATTTTTAAGCAATCCTGGAAGTGCTGCTTCAACTGCGTTGAAAATACTTGCTTCAGTTGGAATACCCGCTAAGCTGGTATGTTCTTCACCAGGACCAACCAATGTTTGAAGGATTGGGTTTTTACGAGTGGTAATTGCAGTTACTTTGAAAACTGGCAAACTTTGATTTGCAGGACCGTTGTATCCAGGGAACTCAGGCATTGCGTGACCAGTATTGGTATTTTGATCTTCTACCACACGAACATCAGGAATTAATTCGCCTTCAATTACAATTTCTGCACGAGCGATTGATTTCTGATTGATGGTTAACGCATCAACCAATTCTACCGCTTCGTTACGAAGACCACCTGCGATGCTTAATTCATCAAAACCAAATGGAGTTGTTGGAGCTTCGAAACAAGAACCGATTAAAATTGCTGGATCAAGGCCCATATTGATGGTTACAGGAAGTGGTTTTCCTTCTTTTTCTGCTTTTAATCTAAATTGATCGATGTGTCTTCCTGGTACGAAATAGATCGAAAGTTCATCTTTACCTTGTACACAAATTCTGTGAATGGTAACATCCGAATGGCCTGTTTCTGGATCGGAACCTAATAGTAAACCTTCACAGAAATATGGACCTGCATCGATAGGTGTGTTTCTTGGAGCAGGAAGAATTTTTCTGATATCGAAATCTGGATCAGTTGCTTTGTAAACTACTTCTTGACAAAGTGCTTTGCTAGGATCAACAACTACTGGTTGAATGTTATTTTTTACCGCTTGCCCCATGAATTTTCCTAACTCGTCGCTTGGAGCACCCAGCATTGCTGCTACTCTCTTACGATCTGCCAACATTCCTACAAGAACTCTAGAGCCAGGATATCCTTTAACATTGTTAAAAATCATTGCTGGACCTTTTCTTGTTGGGCGTTGCACTGTTCCGCTCGCACCAATTAATTTGTATACCCCAGCAAGATCTGCATCTGGATCGATTTCTACGTCGGTTTCGTGATATTGGTGAGGGATTGTTTTGAGTAAGTCTAAGGCACTTCTTAGATCATTTACTTTTACTGAATTGCTCATAACTTATAGTTTTATAAATTTTATAGAGCAAAATTAAAGTGGTTTGAATCGGACGGATGGTAAAAATCTTTCAAAAAATAGGACAATTCTTTCCAGATGATAAACGTCAGTTTTAGGTATAGAATCTGTAAAATTTTATATGGGCTGTGAAGATTTCTTTCAAATTTGGAGCAATCTTAAAGAGAAATAAACGTATTATTATTTCGCAAAAATAGATATAATCAAGAAATTTTTAAAATTAAAAAATCAATTTTCAGTGAAATTAAAATGCTTTTATTTAAAAACAAGAATTTAATTCATAACATGATATTTTCCATTTTGATTGCAACAATACCGTAAATTTGCAGTATGGAAAAAAATTTGCAAATTTCTAATTTCCCTGGTTTGTATCGTGAGGACACAGAGGTGAGAGAAAAATACTTTTTAGTAGAGCAAGTTAAAACCAGATGCATCAATTTTGGTTGGCAGGTTGATCCTCATTTTCATAGTTATTTGTATCAAATTTTCTACATCAAATCTGGGACAGCAGAAGTACATCTCAATGCGCATAGTTATCAATTAGAAGCACCATTTTTAGTTTACATTCCGCCCAATTATATTCACGGCTTTTCTTTTAGTCCGAATGTTGATGGCGATATTATTTCTTTTTCAAATTATTATACGTTTGCTTTTTTGAAAGAATTCCCCATCATTGAAAATGCTATAGCTTTTCCGATCTTGCTACAAAAAGAATATTCGAATAGTAAAGAAGCAACAAACATACTGGACACTTTGCACTATTTGGAAGCTGAGTTTTCTCAAAAACGAGACGCGTTTAAAGATATTTATATTCACGTAAAACTTGCCGGACTTTTATTAGATATTGCTTCATTGAAGGAAATTTCAACCTGTGGAAACCTACGCCAAAAATTTAGGTTTATCGCTATCTCATCTTAACCGATTGTGCAAGCATATTTCCGACGATACGCCTTTATCAATCATTCAATTTGAAATTATTGCAATGGCAAAAATGCTTCTGCTTAACGATAAAATTAATGTTTCTGATGTTGCGTATTCTTTAGGGTTTAATGATCCATCCTATTTTATTCGACTTTTTAAAAAGAAAACCGGCGTAACACCAAAAATTTACAAACAGGAACACGCCAAAGAACATCACTTAGGCGAGAGTTCATCTACAGACCTCTAAAATGTAAAGATGAATCAATCGTTATATTTTTCTTTGAATAAGTTTTTCGCCAATAAGATGAACAGCGATTAATAAAAGCGAAATAACAATTCCTGCTATTGAAATCCCGGTCCATTTGAAATAATACCAAATGTAGCCACCAATGAAAGTTCCCAAAGCGCCGCCTGTAAAATACAGCACCATATAAACGGTATTGATTCTGTTTCTTGCCTTTGGATTATCTTCAAAAATGATGGTTTGATTCGTGATATGAACCGATTGAACGCCCAAATCTAGTAGAAATGCACCGATAATTAATCCGATTAAACTAGCATACGAAAACCCAATAATTACCCAGGAAATCATAATCATAATCGCCCCAATAATGATGAGTTTGCTTTTGCTCATTCTATCGCTTAATTTCCCAACGAAAGAGGCGACAACTGCACCTGCAATTCCGACCAATCCCATTGCTCCAGCAGCATTACTTCCCAATTTAAAGGGTTCACCTTGAAGAAGAAAAACCATCGTCGTCCAAAAAATACTGAATCCCGCAAAATCCAAAGCACCACGAAAAGCGGCTAATCTCAACTTTGGATATTTTTGAAATTGATCAACAATCGATTTGATTAATTCGGGATATGTTCCTTTAAAATCTGGATAGATTTCTGGTAAAAACTTTAATAATGCGAAAAATAAAATGACCATAATTCCTGCCGCAATAAAATACATCTCTTGCCATCCATAGACTTCTCCAACAAATCCGCTAATCGTTCTGGAACCTAAAATTCCAATGAACATTCCCGTCATTACAGAACCAATTGCCGCTCCTCTTTTTTCTGGTTCTGCTAATTGTGCTGCCATTGGAACCATAATTTGTGGAACTACAGAAGTAAGCCCAATAAAGAAACTTGCAATTTTGAGTTGCAAAGGATTTTGGGCAAATGCTGCTCCCAAAAGCGCAATAAAGATTAAGAAAAAATCCATCAAAATGAGTTTTTTTCTTTTTAATTTGTCGCCCAAAGGAACAATTAAAAACAAACCAACGGCATAGCCAATTTGCGTGAGCATCGGAACGCTGCTGATTTGCAATTCCGAAACGTTGAAATAATTCGCCATCAATCCTAATAATGGCTGGTTGTAATAATTATTAGCGACAACTAAACCTGTAGTTGCCGCCATTAAAAATAAAAGTCCTTTGCTTAATTGCTGTTTTTCTGTCATTTATTTTTCAAAATCGTAAAAATTGAGTCCGACCTCTTCGTTTTTGGTTTTGACAACTTTTCCAGAAAGTGGATAGATAAAAATTTCTCCTGCTCCACGAATTTTCGCATCCAAAAGATGTCCTGCTAAAGCGGTATAATCGCTTCGTCCTAACGTAGCGTGAAGATGCAAAACTAATTCTTCATTCACAAATGAAATATTACCCGAAAGATTGGAAATTTCCATTTGTTCTTTAAATTCTTTATCGACGTATTTTTTGGTTTTAGGATCGAAAAATCTTAAAGTCGCTTCATTTGTAGCGCCAATTCCTGTTATTTGTCCTGCTTCAATTTTATGTTTGGAAACAAAATCCGTCAAAGCATCCAAAATTGAAGAATGGTCTTTAATACTAACAATATAAGCATTGTCTGTCTTTTTTGCGGTCCATAAATTACCGCTTAAAACTTGTGCATTCATAATTTGTGTGATTAAAAGTACGAAAGTGAAAAGAATAAATCGTTTCATTTTTGTTAAGTTTTATACATTATTTTGAGGTAAGATTTTCTCCATATTTTTGAAAATACCAAAGCAAACCAAACAGATAAAAAGCGTGTAAAAGTTGCGCTTCAATAGCTCCCCAATTTTCGATGGAACAGCTTCCGAATATTAACATCGTCATTATCGAAATCGCTGCAAAAATGGCTTCTCTGCTTTTAATTCCGATAAGCAACCAAAGTCCAACTAAAAATTCCGCAATCGGAAGAACATAACTAAAACCAACAATCAAAGGTTCAGGAATAAATGATTTTTCCATAGAAGTTACCATCCAATCACTAAAAGTTGACAATTTTGGAATTCTCACCAAACCATGTCCCAAAATTGAAATTGCAATCGGAAGTCGTAGAAAAAAAATAAGTGATTTTGAAGTCTTTCATAGTTTTTAGAAATTAGAAGCTAGAGGTTAGAAATTGGATTTTTAGAAATCAAGTTGAGCGCTATTTTCCAAACCGCCAATAAATTTGGGTGTTCCATCGGCAGCTTTTATTAAATCTTCTGCAATATTTTTAATGGATTCATCAGAAACAGCATAAGGAATTTCAATGCGATTTTCGTTGGTTGCTCTTCCAACATTTGCAACTGGAAGCGAGCTAAAAGCACGAATAAATTTCGTTTCAGGAAAATAATTTTTGAAGGAATACAATCCCACTCCTGTTTTCCTCGCTTCATCTGCAATTGCGCCATCTCGTCCAGGATATGCATTATCGCAATCGAGAAGAATTTTTCCCTTCACGAAAGGTTGAATTTGTGCACTAATTCCAGATTCTGCTTTGAAAGGAACTGCCAACACAACGATATCTGCACGTTTTGCTGCCTCTTCAACTGAAACGGCTTCCGATTGATGCCCAATTTCTGTAATTAAATCTTTCAATTCTTCTGGATTTCTGGAACTGAACAAAACTTTATAACCTGCATTTGCCCATTTTTTTCCAAGTGTTCCGCCCACATTTCCCGCGCCTTTTACTCCTATTATTGCCTTAGTTGGTTTTGCATTATTCATACTTGAATCTTCTTTTTTTTGAGCACAAGAAATCATTGAAATAAAGGTAAACAGAACGATTGTAAGAATTTTAAATGCTTTATTCATCATTTTCATTTTTTCCAGGCTGTTAATAATCCGTTGGTTTTTCCGTTGATAGGATCTGATGAAGGAAATGGAACTTTAGAAATATTAATTAGAGACTGATGATGCTTGTCTTTTTCTTCTTTGATTAAATCCCACTCCATTCCGTTTGGATAGGATCCAACTACCATAAAATCGTCAGAATGAGAAATACATTTATGTCCAACTCCGGCAGGAATCACCAAAATATCTCCCGCTTTTACATTGATTTTTTCACCTTTTGGACCGCCCATATGAAGAAGTGCATTTCCTTGAAAAACGCCCAAAACTTCGTGCGTGATACTGTGATAATGATGAAATGGATACACACCATATCGCCACGAATTGTACCAATTATTGGCTTTAAATTTCTTTTCTAAAAAACTGGCTCCAGAACTTCCTCTTTCCGAAAAAGCGTTTTGATACACCAACAAAGGATATTTCGAATTCGGAATAATTCCATCATCTTTAAAGTAATAGGTTTTCGGAACTAAATTTTCAAGACCAAGCATCTCACTTACATTTAAAAACGGAATTGAAATCAATGCTAATGAAGAATTTCTGATAAATGCTTTTCTGTTCATTGTTTTCAAATTTTAAAAGGATCAATATAATTGATAAGAAATCATGATTAATCCCTTCAAAAATACAATCAAACGCAGAAAAACATATTGTAAAATAGCCCTATATTATTGTAGAAAAGGAACACAAATACTATTTAGAAAATCTTGTTCAACAATTTTCTGCTCTGCTCCATCGCTGTTCCAAAAACAATGTGCGAGCCGAATTCCCAAACCCACCAAGATTTTGGCATTTCAGAAACTTTTCCTTGTAAACCAAGTGCAGGAACTGTAGAACCATGTGTCAAAGCCCAAACGACAACACCTGCCGTAAAACCTTGCTCGATTTTTAATTTCGGATTTTGATTAACCAAACTTACATAGGTAACACCAACCAAAATTCCCAAAGCATAATGAATGGCTTTCATCGAAGTTAAGGTATCTTCATAAGAAAGTTCCTGACCGGTGGTTTCATAATACACTTCCTTTGCCAAAACTGCTGGTGGCATATTTTCGGGATGACCGTTGACATCGGCACCTTTCAAAAGTAAATCATCTTCTGAAGGTGGAAATTCTTTTTCGCCCCAACGTTGCAAAGGTGGTTCAGCGATCGATTTAATCCAAGAGGCGAACAATCCTACGGCAACGCCTTTAATAATATTTTTTGCAATTGTATTCATATCATTGAATTTTAACGAATTTTAATCACCCCAAAAGGATGATAAGAATGCTTTTGTACATCAAATTTCCTGCCTAATACGCATATTTTTCAAAAAATATAAAAATGTTAATTTTAATAAATATGTAATTTTGCACTATAAAATTCCTTAACTTCTATTTTAAATTGAAGATTTGGCAAAAATTGAGCACAATTTCTTTTTTTTTAAAATTCAAGAATTTATAATCTTAAATACGTGATACACAATGATAAAAAATGATGGCAAAGCGGGGAGTTTTTTAAAGAATGCTTACTTTTTTTCGTGGGTTCTCGCCTTATTATTTTACGCTTTAGAATATGGAGTTCGATCGTCGCCAAGCGTAATGATGCCACAATTAATGGATAATTTTGGGAGTGATACCACGCAAGTAAGCGCAATAATTAGCGCATATTACATCACCTATTCGATAACCAGTTTAGCGGCAGGAATGGTATTAGATCGCATGGGTGCCAAAAGTCCATTGATCATGGGGATGATTATTTTGGCTTTAGGATGTATCCTTTTTATTTCACCCAATTATTTTTCGGGATATATCGGAAGATTATTGCAAGGTATGGGTTCGGCAATCGCATTTCCTGCAGCCGTTTTCTTAGCTGTAAAAGCATTTTCGGGAAAAAATTTAGCAACGGCAATTGGAATCACGCAAACGTTAGGTATGTTGGGTGGTTCTGCGGGACAAAAACTTAGCAATTCGTATTTATCATCTGGATATTCATTTAATTCTTTGTGGATTTTGTTTGGAATTGCTTCCTTAATTTTAGGTATTTTAGTATTGATTAAAACGCCAAAGCCGGACGCAGAAGAATTTTTAGAAGTTAGAAAGCAACCTTTGCTAGATAATTACAAAATTGTGTTTTCTAATTTTCAAAGTTGGTTATGTGGAATTGCTTCTGGATTATTATTTGCTCCCACAACAATTTTTGCGATGATTTGGGGCGTTGATTTTTTAGAAAAAGCAAGAGGACTGTCTCACGAACAAGCCACTGTTGCCTGTGCTTTGGTACCAATCGGTTGGGCTGTTGGATGTCCACTTTTTGGCTGGTTAGCCGATAAGTTTGAAAAAAGAATTCCCGTTTTGGCTGGAGGTGCGGTGGTAATGATTTTATTTTTACTTCAATTGGCATTTATACCCAATTTAATTGGAGCAGGTGTTAGTTTGTTCTTTATGGGCGTAGGATCTGGAGCGGCAATGTTGCCCTACTCCACAATTAAAGAAGTTAATCCTGATAAGGTGAAAGGGAGCGCAACAGGAGCTATCAACTTTTTGGTATTTGGAGTAACCTCTTTACTATCACCCATTTTCACACATTTATTTGGATCCAAATTTGAGTTAGCCGTGAATAAGAATTTGGTTTTACAGCATTCTATCTTGTTTTTCATTTTTGGAATTGGGATATCGATTTTCATTTGTACTTTTCTTAAGGAAACGGGTAATTCTTCAAAATAAAAAATTCCGGTCAGAAGTGGCTGGAATTTTCATTTTTACTGTATTAAAAAATCGATTTTTACAGCTTATCCGTTATGGAAACTTCCATTGGAGACGCTAATAAGTCTTCTGCTTTGTTTACCCAAGCAACGAGATGATCATTTTTTAAATGTGCATCCAATAGTGATCTACTTTCCCAAATTTCATAGAAATAAAAAACTTCTGGACGATCCTGATCTTGATGTAAATCATACGAAATACAACCTTTTTCTTCGCGAGTCGGTGCGATTAAAGCCAGTAGTTCATTTTTTGTTTCTTCAATGTTCTCTTTTTTGGAAATGCATTTTGCAATAATGTAAATCATTTTTAAGTTTATTTATATTGTTTTATTTATTGTAAAAATAAGGAGATGATGGTATGGAGCAAAATTCTATAAAAATTCAATGAATTCAAACAAATTATTCCAAGGATCTCGAAAGAAGATACGTTCCCGATCCTGCAGTTTTGTGGAATACGTTATTTCAAAATTTAAATCCACCAAATACGCTTTAATTTCTGACAAATGCGAAACTGTTAAAGCAATATGATTGCTGCTGTTGGCGTCACGAATTTCCTCCGTTTCACGAATATGCAATTGCTTATCCCCCATCTGAAACCATTCTGCATGGTTGGGATGCACACCTGAAATGTAAGGAAATTTCAGAATATTGGTATAAAAATGAACTGCTTTTTTCAATTCACCTTTGGGAACGGTAATTAAAACGTGATCAATGGTTTTTATTTGCATTGTATTCATCTGTTATTTTTGTGGCGTCCAGCGATGAAGTTTGGGATCTTTCAAACCATCAGGATAAGTAATTAGCTCAATTAAACTTCCCCAAGGTGATTTTCCATACACACCTTTATTGTTTTTCCCCTCTTCAACATTTGCCAAACCATGAATTTCAGAAAGCAAAACGCCACCTGCTTTTTCAAATTGTTGAGCCGCTTTTGCAATATTGTCTACATAAACAGCAAAATGGGTTAGCCCGAAATCATTCAATGCAATTGAATCTTTTTGATTTGTATTCTCAAACTGGAATAATTCTATTGTATCAGATTCACCGATTTGCACCAAACGCATATGTACAATTTTTGCTCCTTTGGGAACACCTAATTGTTGTTCGGTTTCTTTCCCTTCCATTGGTTCGGCATTTTCGGGCTGCACATCATACAGAATTTCCGCGTCAAAAGCTTTGACTAAAAATTTTGAAGCTTCATTCACATTTGGAACCGTGATGCCGATATGATCTATTTCTCTGAAGATTTTATTTTCTGTGGCCATTTTCTATTCGTTTTTTCCAGATTGTGGTTTCCATCTTCTTAATGGCGTTGTCTTTTCAATTTCTAGTTCAGAAGGATATGTAATGAGTTCCACGAAAGTTCCCCAAGGCGTAATCGCATACATAAATTGATTTCCTGCACCGCCTTCTCTACCTAACATTTCATTTGGACCTTCTAGCACTTTTCCACCAGCTTCGATGAATTTTTTCTTCGTTTCATCAATATTTTCAGTGTACACTGCAAAATGCTGCAAACCAATATCAGAAGGAATGATGTCTTTTTTTCGTTCACCTGGAACTTTCATTTCGAATAGTTCAATACTAGCACCATCACCAATTCGCATCATCCGCATATGGATAATGGCAGAACCTTTTGCAAATCCTAATTTTGCCTCTGCTTCAGCACCTGTTTGTGGTGAATCTGTTGGAATTATATTGTCATAAAGCGCTGTTGCACCAAATGCTTGTTCTAAAAAAGTTGCAGCTTCTTCAATATTGGGAACCGTAATTCCGATATGATCAATCGCTCTGACTTCGGTTTTTTGGTAGTTCATTTTCTTCAATTTTATGTTGGAAAATTTAAAAAGATCAATTAATAATCTATTTATGTAAAGGAATTTTTAGAACTTGATAAGGTTGCGTTCTTACATCTTTTCCGTTATTCAAGCCAGGAAGACGATGCCATTGTCCGATTGTTACATACAAAAATCCATTTTTTGCAAATAATCCATCAGGCCAAATTAATCGAGGATCATATGCTACCAAAGAAACATTACCTTGTACATCCTTTTTGATGATGCTATATCTGGAAGCGTCACCAAAATACAGATTTCCTTCCTCATCGATAGTGATGCCCCCATTTGAGACTATTTGCCCTTCCCATTGAATAGATTTTTTAAGTTCGTTTTCCGAAATGGAAAAATCGCTCATTTTTTCTGTAGGAATGCTGTAGTAATTTGGATTTGTAGGAATGGTCCAATATAAAGTTTGAAAATCTTTACTAAGTTCAATTCCGTTAACACCACCTTGTGGCATTGTAGGTTTCTCAAGATTTAGAACATGAGGCTTTCCTTCTACATAGGTAATAAAACCTTTAGCAGGTGAAACTTCAGGAATATCTCTAAATAATTCTCTTAATTTCCCTGTTGCCACATCAATCACAATAAGAGATTGGTCTGGTTTTGAAAAACCATTATTTGAAATATAAATCATTCCTTCTTTGCCATTCGAAGGATCAAAACGCAAATCATTTAGTTGAATTGTTTCTCTGAAAAAAGGTTTCGGAATCGGAATATTTTTAATTATTTTCTTAGTATTGATATCTATAGCAACAACTTTTGTCGAACCCTGTGGAATTTCATCGATTCCTGATCTTTTTCCTTGATCAAGAATCCACAACGTATTTTTATATAACGTGATTCCTAAAACAGAAACAAAATGGTTTTCATAATCTGAATTTGTATTTTGATTAACTTTTTCATTGGGAAAAGCGACCATTTTTTCACCAACCATTTCAACAACAGAAGGTAAATCATGATTTTCTCCACCTCTTGGTAGAGCCAAAAATACACGGTTGTCATCACTTACTGCAATTCCTGCAGCCTCCTTTGGAAGTTGGTATTCTAGACTTATATTACTTGGCGTTGTTGTCGGCATTTGTGCTTTAGTAAATTGATTAAGGGAAAGCACCATCATGAGAAATAGTATTTGGGCTGCTTTCTTCATATTTTAATTTTAAAATGAAATTTACTTTTTCAAATAATTAATAATTCCAATCACATCTTCTTTCCCAAAACCATTTTCGCTTGCTTTTTCATAGGTTTCAAGGTTTCGGTTTCCAACTGGGAATTCGGCACCGGCATCTTTTGCCAAACGAATATCTTTCAGCATTAAATCCAAAGCAAAAGCAGGTGCAAAATTTTCATCTAATAACAAAGGTGTTTTCACTTGCGTTGCACCACTTCCACTGGCACTTTCGTTGATGATTTCTAGCATTTCTTTACGATCCACTCCTAATTTATCGGACAATAAAATCGTTTCTGCCAAACCTTCATAAATCATCGCTAAGAAATAATTAATGGAAATTTTTGCAGCCAACCCTTTACCATTTTCGCCAAGATATTTCACTTTTTTTCCGAGTTTTTCGAGGTAAGGTTCTGCTCTTTTTACATCATTTTCATTTCCGCCAACCATAATAATTAATGTTCCTTCTTTTGCTGGTTTTATACTTCCTGCAACAGGAGCATCGATGAAACTTCCTTCTTCAATCTTAACCGCATCCCCAATTTCTTTTGACATTTTTTGTGAAATCGTACTCATATCCACAAATAATTTTCCTGTCAGATCGTTTTTCAAAATTTCTTCGTAAACGGCTTTCACTGCTGCATCATTGGTCAACATTGTAAAAACAACATCTGAATTTTCTACCAATTCTGAAATTGAATTTGCAACGGTCGAATCGGATTTAAAATCTTCCGCTTTTTCAGTTGTTCTATTAAAAACAGTTAATGGAAAACCTGCTTTTTCCAAGTTTTTCGCCATTGGATGTCCCATATTTCCGAGACCAATGAAACCTAATTTTTCTGTGCTCATTTTGTTTTTTATTTTTAAATGAAAATAGATTAATGCATTAATGCTTCCGAATCAAATGCCTTCAATTTTTTCATAAATTTTAGAATCTCTGGTCGCAACTCTTCAAACAAAGGATGTTCTTTTTGTGTAATAATAACTTCTGTAAAAAGCTTTAGACCTAAAGCAAATTCATAGTTTGTCACTTCATTTTCAAACAATTTTTTGGATTTTACAACCTCAAAAATTTTAAATAAATCATCGTGGTTGGAAAATTCAAAATCCAGTTTTTGACTTCCTTCGTTGCCATCTTTCAACTCCAATTCTTGTAAATGAAGTTGGTATTTGTTATTTCTTTTTTCCATTATGCTTTTGGCGTAGCCACTCCTTCTAAAATCAGTTTTTCCTTTTTTAATTCAGCCCAAAAATCATTTGGAATTTTCGCATTAAATGATTCTGAATTTTCGGTTGCTTGTTTTACCGTATGTGAACCAGGAATTACACCAGAAACAATATCGGGAGCTGCACAAAATTGTAAAGCTGCAGTTCTTAAATCTACTTTATGGTTATCTGCAACACGTTTCAGTTTTGTTAATTTTTCTTTCACTCCTGCCGGAAAATTTCCGCCATACAAATAGCGATCTTTACCTGAAAGAAAACCAGCACAAAGCGGAGAACCAATCACAAAAGAAATATCTCTTTTTGCTGCAACAGGAAAAACTTTGTTGAATAAATCGTCGTGTTTAATGAGATTATATTGACATGCCGACAAGAAAATATCAGGATCGGCAACTTCAATGGCTCTCAAAATAGGTTCAATCGTATTAACACCAAAACCCCAGCCTTTGATTAATCCTTCTTCGCGCATTTTGGTCAATTCTGGCATTGCTCCTTTTGCTGCAATGTCGAAGTATTTCACCCAATCCTCTTTCATATCGCCATTATCAGGAGACAAATCGTGGATAAAAACAATATCCAAAGATGAAAGTCCTAAACGCTGCAAACTGTCTTCAACACTTCTTCTTGCGCCTTCCGCTGAATAATCGTAATGGTAACCGAAATTCATTTTTCCTTCCCAAATGGCTTGAGTTACTTGGAAATCTTCGTGAGGATCGAGAATTCTACCAATTTTAGTAGAAAGTGTAAAATCTTTTCTAGGTTTATCTTTCAAACCAAGTCCTAATCTTCTTTCGCTAATTCCCAATCCGTACCAAGGTGAAGTATCGAAATATCGAACGCCCGCATTCCAAGCTGCTTCTACAGTTTCTAAACATTCGATATTTGGATTTTCATTGAAACCGTTTCCGATGGCAACACCTCCGAATCCGTTTTTATGTTTTGGTCTGAATCTATTTTCTAAATTTTTCATTTTATTTTTAGGTTGACTCATTAAACTTGATGCAAACATCGGCAGTGAACTGAATGTTGCTAAACCGCCTGTTGCTAATGCTGAATTGGTAAGAAATTTTCTTCTGTTCATTGGTTTTTGGTTGATGGGTATTGGTTATTGGTTATCGGTTAATAGTTTATGGTTGAGAGTTGAGAGTCTCTTATCTCCTGTCTAATGTCTTGTTTCTTTGCTCTTACTTCTTTCTTCTAGTTCAAAGGTCCTTTTGAAACTTCCTTTCCTGCTTTGTAAACCGTATTAATCTTCTGTGTGTTTGAAATATCTTGAACAGGATTTGCATCCAAAACGATGAAATCGGCTACTTTTCCTTTTTCTAAAGTTCCATAATCTTTATCAAGACTTAAGATTTTTGCACTGTTTAATGTAGCAATTTGAATGGCCTGAAGCGGTGTAAATCCAGCCTTCACCAAAAGTTCCAATTCGTGATGCTCCGAAAATCCTTGTGGACGAATTACCATTGCTCCAGAATCGGTTCCCATGCCCACCAAAATTCCTGAATCATACAATTTTTTCGCATTGAATAATGCATTTTCTAATGCCACTTTGTTTCTTGGTAAGTTTTGTTCTTTGGCTTGTTTATCTTTAAAATCTGGAGCAGAAATCATTTCGAAAACCGTTGGTTCTAAAGCGTTTTTAAAGAATGGATTGTTGATCCAAGTTGCAGTTCCAGCTCCATACGCATAAGCGAAATCATCTAAAGAAAGTGTTGGGATGTACGGAATGTTTTTCGATTTCATTAAACCAATGAGTTCATCATCCACTTTTGCATCACGAACCGAATGTCCGAATAAATCCACACCATCTTTCGCCAAACGTTTACCATCATTAATATAATAAAGGTGAGAAGCCACCTTCATATTTCTCGCGTGCGCTTGTTTGATGATTTCACTGTAGATCTTTTCGCTCATTATCGGCATATCTTTTCCGAAATTATCCACCCAAATTTTCACAAAATCGACTGGATATTTTTGTAAAGTATCCATATCTGCAGCAATTTCTTTTGGATCTGTTGGTCGAAAAACATTATCATCTCCGTGATGATCTGGAAAAGGAGGTGCTCCTGTTGGAACTCCAAAACCCCAACCTGCAGAAAGCAATCTTGCGCCTTCTAATTCGCCATTTTTAATGGAATCATATAAACCATTTTTGTACAAAGAAGACTGATCTGTTCCGAGAGATTGCACCCAAAGAACGCCGTAATCTTCATATCTTTTGAGTTGACGAAGAACATTTTCACGATTAAAATTAGTTCCTGCTGCAGAATTTCCCTTTAAATTTCCGATGTGAACGTGTGAACTTATCAAGGTTGGCATGATTGTTTTTCCCTTTAAATCAACAATTTTTGCTCCATCCGAATTGAGATTTTCACCCATATCTTTAATCTTTCCTTCTTCAACAAGAAGATCCGAATTTTCTAAAACAGTTTTTCCGTCGCCCGTAATAATTGTTGCATTTTTATATAGAATAAGTGGTTGTCCGTCGGTCTTTTTAGTGGATTTTTCGTTGCAGGAAACCATAAAAGCAACCAGTGCAATTCCCAGAACTAATTTTAAAAGTGAATTCTTCATATCTTCTATTTTTGAGGTAAACGTTCAGGCCAAATATTCGGTAATTCTCCACTGAAGCCCATTTGTGGAATTCCGTTGATGAGCAGCATTTCTTCTTCAGAAAGTTCAAAATCAAAGACTTCGAGGTTTTCTTTAATTCGTTCTAATGTCGTCGATTTTGGAATGGCAATTACGCCATGTTGCACAATCCAGCGCAGCGCAACCTGTGAAACTGTTTTCTGATGAGTAGCGGCAATTCTTTCGAGAACTTCATTGCCGAAAATTTTGCCTCGCGCAAAAGGCGACCAAGATTCAACGGTAATACCTTGATCCTGCGAATATTTCAATACTTCTGCTTGCCAATATCCGGGGTGAAATTCAATTTGGTTAATGGCCGGTTTTACTTTAGCGGATTCCAAAAGTGGTTCCAAATGCTCAGGCCAAAAATTGCTTACACCTATGGATTTCACCAAGCCTTCCGACTGTAAATCTTCGAGTGCACGCCAAACCTCTGCATTGGCATTTTTCCACCCTGAACCATAATTTCTTTCATTCGCTGGCCAATGAATAAGGTACAAATCCAAATAATCGAGTTGGAGTTTTTTTAAAGATTCGTCAAATGCTTTTCGGGCATTCTCGTAACTCATTTCTTCGCGCCACACTTTGCTGGTAACAAAAATTTCTTCTCTGGGAATTCCACTTTGTTTGATTCCTTCGGCAACATCTTCTTCGTTTTCATATTTTGCGGCGGTATCCAGAAGTCGATAACCGCTTTGCAAAGCATTTTTTACACTTGCGATTCCCTCTTCGGTGTTGGCTTTATAAGTTCCAAATCCTACTTGAGGAATCACGTTTCCGTCGTTAAGTTGTATGGTATTCATCTTATTATTTTATCAATTTAAAAAGCATCTTTCGAACATATAATCTTCACGAAAAATTTAGGTTTGAGGGACTTGTGCTTTTTCATAAATTAAACCTTCTGCTTTGAGTTCTTTCCAAAAATCTGTTGGGATTTCAGATTTCCAAGCGTTAACATTTTTATCAACTTGTTCCGTTGAACTTGCTCCCGGAATAATTGCTGCGAATTCATCAGCAGCCAAAACGAAATGCAGCGCCGCCGTGATGATATCAGTGTCATATTTTTTGGCGATTTCTGCGATTTTATCCCGTTTTTCAGTCATCCCTTTAGGAATTACATTTTTATAATTGTAGCGGTCACGACCTGCAATAAAGCCGGAATTATAGCCCGCTCCGGAAACCAGTTTTACCCCTGCTTTTTTCACTGCAGGAAGCAAACGATCTACGGCATCTTCATGTTCCAGAATAGAATATTGCGTGGCAGAAAGACAAATATCAGGATCGGCAGCATCGATGCAATCGAGGATGGGTTCAATTTTATTTACTCCCATTCCCCAAGCTTTGATAACGCCTTGACTTCTTAAATCCGACAACACTTTAAACGCCCCTTCTTTGGCTTGCTTTAAGAAGTAATCGTAGCGATCACCAACCTGATCTTCGGATAGATCATGAACAAAAACAATGTCTATATGATCAAGTCCGGTTCTCTTTAAACTTTCTTCAATAGATCTTTTTGTACCATCCGCCGTATAATCGTGGCGATAATCAAAATTATACGGATCTTTCCACATAACCGGGGGAACCTCTTCTTTGGCAACAGGAGTAAAAAGGCGACCGATTTTCGTAGAAAACACAAATTCTTCCCGATTTTTTGCTGAAAGAAATTTCCCAAAACGATCTTCACTTTTCGTTAAGCCATACCACGGAGAAGTATCGTAATAGCGGATTCCATCGTTCCAGGCAGCTTCCAAAATGTCGTGTGCACGTTCGTCGGTTATTGTATCGAAAGCAGTTCCGATGGCCACGCCACCTAATCCGAGTTCATGTTCTTTTTTTAAAATCGTATTGCTCATATTTTTATCTTTTTATTGAATTATTTTGTTTCATTTACTTTGATTTTCATCACTTTATAAGGAGGTTTCCGTAAGTCTTTCTCACCGTTAAAACCCGGAAGCCGATTCCATTGCCCTAAGGTAACATACACAAAACCATTGCGATACGCTAATCCATCAGGCCAAACATAATGTTCTTTGTCGTGCGAAACCAAACGATAAATATTCTGATTCGGAAGTCTTTTTACAATGGATTGTTGTTCGAATGCACCGAAATAAATATTGCCCATTTCATCTTCTGCCAATCCATCACAGGCTGGATGTTGGCCTTCAAATTTCACAGCATCTTCCACTTCTTTTTCAGATTTCGAAAAATCGCTTAAAATTGAAGTTGGTAAACTGTATAAATTTCTTCCCGAAATCGTCGTCCAATACACCGTTTTCTCATCCGGACTGATGGAAATTCCATCTGCTCCACCATTCGGAAAACTTTTTGAATCGCCTTTCATTACACGTGGATCGCCTTCCAAAAAAGCCATAAATCCAGGCTCTGGCGAAGTTGAAAAATGATTTCGTAAAACTTCTTTTACTTTTCCTGTTTCAACATCAATCACAACTAAAGAAAAATCTTCTCCAAATCCTGAATTTGCGATATAAACCGTTCCTGATTTTCCATGCGAAAGATCAACGCGCAAATCATTATAATGGGCGGTATCTCTTAAAATTGGTTTAGGAATTATTACAGAATGCAGTATTTTTTTTGTTTTGATATCAATGCCAACCACTTTTGCAGCGCCTTCGGGAATTTCATCGATTCCAGAACGTTTTCCATCATCTAAAATCCAAAGCACATCGTTTTTATCCATATAAATTCCGTGTGGAGAAACCAACCAATCTTTATAAGGTTTGGAGCTCGGATAGATAAAATCTTTATTCGGCCAGGGAATGAGATTTCCTTTTTTCAATTCTGCTAAAGCAAATTCTTTATGATTATCGGCATGCCGCGGAAAACCAAGAAAAACACGATCATCCGAACTTACTGCAATCCCTGATGGATCCGGATTTGGAGGATTTATTCGTGCGATGGTTTGCACTGAATTATTTTGAGCATTGCTGAACAAAGGAAAGAGAATTAGTAGAAAAGCGAGTACACCATAAGATTTTTTCATAATCTGAAATTTAAATGAACCCTTCAAAATTACCAACTTTAGTACCGAAAGTATTGTAATATTACAGTCAATGATTGTATATTTACAACATGAGAAGAAAACAATTTGAGAAATTATTGATCCACGATTTTACCGAAAGCACGTATCATCTTCCTCCTCATAAGCATACGTATTACGAATTGGCGTTTATCCACAAAGGTTGTGGAGTGAATTACACGAACTCTATTGCGATGAATTATAGCGCAGGTGACATTTTTCTGATGGCTCCAGATGATCTTCATTTTATGGAATTCAAGAAAACGACGCATATCACGATGATTAAATTTACAGATTCGTATTTTGCAGGTTTCCAAAGAATTAGCGATAGAAAAAAAGTAATGGAACGACCAGAAGATATGATGATGAACGCTTCTTTTAAGGAAAGAAAAATTCAACTGAATGAACGTGAAAAGAGAATTTTAAGAAATATTATGGACAATATTCTTCTTTCCAACGAGATAAATGATGTGGAAAATTCTGCGTATGTTTACTATCAAATTATTGCAATTTTCGGACTCATTCGGGATCATTCGGGAGATTATGCCGATTCAGTTACCGAAGCCGATCGTATTACCCAAGTAACGCATTATATTCACAATCATATCTATACCCCAAAAAAACTAAGAATTGAGGAAATTGCCACGCACTTTCATCTCTCCGGAAAATATTTTGGAACTTTCTTCAGAAGAAATGCAGGAATCTCTTATAAAGAATATATTAGTCGTTACAAACTTGGTCTTATTGAAAACCGCCTGAGACAGGGAATTATGAATAAATCTGAAATTGCTTCCGAATTTGGATTTACGGATACGAGTCATCTGCTTCATTTTTTGGATCGGGAAAGAAAAAAGAACACCGCAAAAGAATTCGACGTGGGTAATAGCATGTAAGTTTAAAAATAAAAAAGGGGCAAAACATTATGTTTCACCCTTTTCTATTAATGCGATTTATGTTTCTTTATAAAACCTCATCGATATGTCCGATTCCGCTTACAATGGAATTTTTAACATCTTCAAATTTTCCTAATCCCACTTTTTTAACTAACGATGTAGCAAAGCCTTTCATTTGTTCAAATGTAATGTGTGGTGGCATCGCTAAGGTATCAGGATTTGTGTAAATATTAACTAGAACCGGACCTGGAGTTGCAAACGCTTCTTGAATTACACTATCTGCTTTTTCAGGATCTTTTAATTCAATTCCTTTAATATTCATTAATTCAGCAATTTTATCAAAAGGTGGATTTACCATATCGGTTTGCCAATCGACAAATCCCTGAACTTCCATTTCCAATTTTACCATACCGAGAGAATGATTATTGAAAACAAAAATTTTCACTGGATATTGATATTGCATAATCACCGCGAGATCACCTAAAAGCATCGAAAGACCGCCATCGCCGCACATCGCTACGATTTGTCTACCCGATTTTGTTGCTGCAGCACCAATTGCCATTGGAAGTGCGTTTGCCATAGAACCATGATTGAAAGAACCTGTAAGATAACGCGAACCTTTTGCACGGATAAAGCGAGCTGCCCAAACAGATGTCATACCTGTATCAACAGTATACACAGCATTATCCGAAGAATAGTGATCAATTAATGTTGCAATATATTCCGGTTCAATTCGAGCTTCTTTTCCTTTTTTATCCGAAAAGTCTGCAAAGCGTTTTTCATCTTTTGCATACAAAGCTTTCATTTTTTTTAGGAAAGCATCATCTGATTTTTGATCGATTTTTGGAAGCAAAGCGATTGCCGTATCTTTGATATCCCCTGCATAACCGTAATCCACATGCGCTCTTCTACCGATGCGTTCAGGTTTTTCATCAATTTGAATGATGGTTTTCTTCTGAGGCAAAAATTCCGAATAAGGAAAATCGGTTCCCCATAAAACCAATACTTCTGCCTCATTACAAGTATCATATCCTGATTTATTTCCTAAAAGGCCATTCATTCCAACGGCATACGGACTGTCTTCCCGATCGAAAAAGATTTTCCCACGGAAAGAATAAGCGATTGGCGCTTGAACTCTTGCGGCAAGTTCTTCAATCTCAGTTATTGCATTTTTGCAACCATGACCACAGTAAAAAGCTATTTTTTTATTGGTATTAATTACATGCGCAAATTCCGCAAGTTCGTTATCTGAAGGTCTGAAAATTGGCTTTGTATCAAATATTTTTCCTCCAGAATGCACCTCTTCATAATCTGCGGAAGCGACATCGCCAGGTAAACCTAAAACCGCAACACCTTTTTCGTTTACTGCTGTTTGAATTACACGTTGGATCATTGTTCCAAACTGTTTAGGCGTAGTTGCCATAAACACTTTTTTGCTACAATCTTTGAATAAAAACTCAGGATTGGTTTCTTGAAAATATTCTGTCCCAAACTTTTCTGTTGCACAGGTGCTGGCTACCGCAATAACGGGATTCCCAGAACGGTTGGCATCATACAAACCATTGACAAGATGAACGTGCCCAGGACCAGAACTTCCCATACAACAACCGATTCCGTTGAGTTCAGCGTCCATTGAAGCGGCATACGCTGCGGTTTCTTCGTGCCTTACGTGAACCCACTCAATTGTACCATCCCTTCGGATTGCATCATTAACGGGATTTAAACTATCGCCAGTAATTGCATATACTCTTTTTACGCCTGCTTGTTTCAGCATGTCGACCAAATGGTCGGAAACATTTTTTGCCATATTCAATTGTTTATGTACAAATTTCTTAAAAAATTGGAGGTTGCTTCTTGCTAAGATTTCTGTATTTCTTATACAATTACAATCTCTTTTTTTTCACAAAAAAAACTGAAACTTTAGGGGTTTCAGTTTTCAAGTAGTAAAATTTAAAATTATGAAATTATTTTTGAGTTTTATGTTCAATATCCAAATCTGATTCTTTCAAATAAGCATCGATAATTTCGAAAGCTTTCGCTTCATCTTTAAGATTTACCTGCACCTTAAGCGCTGTTGCTGTTGGTGTTGTGGTAAATGTCATGTAAGCATTTTGAGTAAAATTTTCAATTCCGGCATCATCCAATTTCGATTTTATCAATTGAATTTCTGCTGGTTGATCGCTCTCAAAAACGCTTACTCGTGTCTGTCTATCCATATTCTCTTTCGCTTTTAAGACACCTAATTTATTAAAATTAAATGCATTATGCAAATATTAAGATGTTAAATTTTGTTCACACACCTTTCTATTTTCTTCAAAGCCAAATCAATTTCATCTTTTGAAACATTGAGATGTGGGCGAAAACGCAACGATCGATCTCCGCAGCCCAAAATAATCATATCATTTTGATACAAATCTTCTTGCACTTGATTTCGAATTTCTGAATTCGGTAAGTCAAATGCACACATCAATCCTCGGCCTCGCGCATTGGAAATAACCGCTGGATATTGCGCTGCCAACTGTTCAAGTCCCATTAAAAGCTCAGCTCCAATTTCGTTTACATTATTGATGATATTTTCATTCTCGATTACTTCTAAAATCATCTTAAAACGTAACAAATCGATAAAATTGCCCCCAAAAGTTGAATTGATTCTCGAGCTTTCTTTAAAAACATTGTTCGGAATTTCATCAAATTTATCTTTGTTTGCAAGGATCCCACAAACTTGTGTTTTTTTACCAAAAGCAATAACATCTGGTACAACACTAAAATGCTGAAAAGCCCACATTTTACCCGTAATTCCAATTCCTGTTTGAACTTCATCAAAAATTAAAAGCACTTCATTATCATCACAAATCTTGCGCAATTCTACAAAAAACTCATCTCGGAAATGGTTATCTCCACCTTCCGCTTGGATAGGTTCAATAATAATGCAGGCCACTTGATTGGCGTTTGCTAAAATTGCTTCTTGAATTTGCAATAATGCGAGTTGCTCGTTCTTGATGGTAGTATCTAACGATTCTTCTGTAATGGGAAACTCTAATTTTGGATTGAGAATTCTTGGCCAATCGAATTTGGGGAAATACTCGTATTTACGAGGATCTGCGGTATTGGTTAAACTTAACGCATATCCGCTTCTCCCGTGAAAAGCTTGCCGAAAGTGAATACAAATGCCCGCTTCTTCTTCCACTCCTTTTTCAAAATTCTTTCTTGTTTTCCAGTCGAAGCACGCTTTCATTGCATTTTCAACTGCCAATGTACCTCCTGAAATAAAAAACGCATATTGCAATTCTTTTGGCATCGCCACTCTTTCAAAAACCTCCATGAATGCTGCATATTCTTCAGAATAAACATCTGCCAAAGTAGGTTTGTTTACTGCCATTTTACCAAGCCAATCCGATTTTTCCATTATATACGGGTGGTTGTACCCGATTGATCCTGATGCAAACATGGAAAACATATCCAAAAACTCTTTCCCGGTTACTTTATCGTAAATCCAAGATCCGTGAGATTTTTCGAAATCCATTACAAAATCAAATCCATCGGCGAGGATATGTCGAGAGAGAATTTCTTTTACTTTGTTGTGCGGCACTGGATGCGAAGCAATTGCGTTGTTCATTGGTTAAATTTTGTGGTTGGTTGAGGTATGTTTTTTTTAAAAATCAAACTTAATTCCTTGTGCTAAAGGAAGTTCCGCGGTATAATTAATGGTATTGGTTTGTCTTCTCATATAATATTTCCAAACGTCGGAGCCCGATTCTCTACCGCCACCGGTTTCTTTTTCTCCACCGAAAGCGCCTCCAATTTCAGCACCTGAAGTTCCGATATTCACGTTGGCAATTCCACAATCGGATCCCGCATGCGATAAAAATAATTCCGCTTCGCGAAGATTTTGCGTCATAATTGCGGAGCTTAATCCTTGTGGAACATCATTTTGAATCGCAATCGCTTCCTGCAGTTTTCTATATTTAATGAGATATAGAATTGGTGCAAAGGTTTCTTGCTGAACAATTTCAAAAGAATTTTTCACTTCCGCAATACAAGGTTTTACATAGCAACCGGACTGATATCCTTCTCCTTTTAAAACACCACCTTCTACAATAAATTTCCCGCCTTCTTTTTTACATTTTTTAATCGCAGTTTCGTACTGTTTAACTGCAGCTTTGTCAATTAATGGGCCGACATGATTTTTTTGATCAAGAGGATTTCCTATTTTCAATTGCTCATATGCTTTTACCAATCTATTTTTAACTTCATCATAAACCGATTCATGAATAATTAAACGACGAGTCGATGTACAACGCTGACCCGCAGTTCCCACCGCGCCAAAAACGGCTCCGATGATCGACATATTCAAGTCTGCATTTTCGGTAATGATGATGGCGTTATTTCCACCTAATTCCAAAATTGACTTCCCGAAGCGCTCCGCAACATTTTTCCCAACCATTCGGCCTACAGCGGTTGATCCTGTAAAAGAAACCAACACTACATTTTTATCATTTACCAATTGATCGCCCACTTGGTGATCCGCCACAATAAGGTTGGAAATTCCCTCAGACATATTGTTTTCTTGTAATACTTCGGAAATAATATTTTGACAAGCAATGGCGCATAAACCTACCTTTTCACTAGGTTTCCAAATGGTTACATTTCCACAAATCCAAGCCAATGCGGTGTTCCACGACCAAACTGCAACAGGAAAGTTAAACGCAGAAATAATCCCAACAATCCCGAGTGGATGGTATTGCTCGTACATACGATGCCCAGGACGTTCGGAATGCATGGTGTAGCCATGAAGTTGTCGAGAAAGCCCCACTGCAAAATCACAGATATCAATCATTTCTTGCACTTCTCCTAAACCTTCTTGCAAGGATTTCCCCATTTCATAGGAAACCAACTTACCAAGATCGTCTTTATATTCACGAAGTTTTAACCCAAATTGACGCACCAATTCACCCCTTTTCGGAGCAGGAATTAGCCTGAATTCTTCAAATGCTTTTTTCGCTGTTTTTACAACCTCCTCATAATCTTTTGCATTTCCCGATTTTATTTTAGCAATCAATTTGCCGTTTGTTGGCGAAAAAGATTCTATTTCGGAACCTTTAGCAAAGAATTTTCCGCCGCTGGAAACTCCATTATTTAATTCCTTTATTTTTAAATTTTTAAGCGATTTCTCTATTCCGGAATCGGATATTTTTTTAGCCATAAATTGATATTCGTTTGTTTCTAAAGATAATAAAGTATTGCCTCCCACTCCAAATTTTATTTTTCAGAGATGAAGGTGAAGAGTTTTTATCGATATAAATTTAGACTGCAAAACGATTTGTAAAGCAGAACCATAATTTTAGATTTCTTATGTTAAAATTGAGACGATGCAATTTAGAATAGAAATAAATAACTAAATTTGTGAAAAATTGAAACAATGGAAAAGCAAAATGCAGAAAACACCAACAACTCAAAATTTAAAAAATGGTTTAAGCGCGTTGGCGTTGGCGGATTAATATTTTTCACTTTGAAAGGCATTGCTTGGCTTTTTGTATTTTATTTCGGTTTCGATTTGTTAGAAGGTTGCTCGAACAAATAAATCTACATCGATTTTCGCAAAATTACTTCGCTTATTTTTTTGCTTTCCACCAAGGCTTCCAACCAAGAAATTAAATCAAGATAAACGAAACTTCTTATGTTATAAGGATTTTCGGCAAGTTCGCGGTATTTTTCTAAATAGGTTTTGCCTACTTTTTTTCGATCGTCCGGAAATGCTTCATTTAAATCTTTTATTAATGAAATGGTGAACGAATTAAAATCTGATTTGGATTTCATTTTGCGATAATACCGTTCGGTCTCTTCAATAAATTCATCCAAATCTTCATCAATTCCCGAATCCAACATTGCCATCGCCGAAAGAATTCTGGAGTTGAAATACATATCTTCCCGAACGCTTGAGCTTTTATGTTCAATAATTTCTCGAAGTTCACGAATGCATTCTTCATAATCGGAATTTCCAAAGTAGATTGATGCGATTTTGAACCTTAAAACAAGAATATGGTGATCGTCGATTTTGCTATTATGAAATTCTTTATGTTCATTAATTTCCGCGATCAGTTTTGAGGCATCTTTGTAATCTCCTTTCAAGAAAAGATCATTCATTTTCGCATTGTAAATTACGGTGAACGCAACGGCTTCCGTATTTTCATTCCAAGTGAAATTTAAACTTAACGTGTTCTCTAATCGATGCAACCAAAATTCGAAACGATGTACGCGACGCAAAAGAAAAAGTGCATTCAACAAATAGCTGTTTCCTTTGATAAACCAAACGGGATGATTTTGAATCATTTCTGGATGATCGTAAAAAAGTTCAACCCACTGCAAGGAATATTTGTATGCATTCAGGAAATCTTGCAATAAAAGATATTTCCAAACGTGCGCTTTATAGTACCATAACTTCTCGCGAAAACCCATCATCTCAAGATCTTTCTTGGGCATTCTGCTGTTGAAATAATGCAAAATATCTTCTTTATCTCGATCGTTTTTCGCATATCCATTCGCCAACATCATGCTGTATAATTTTAACGAAAGGTTGGATAATTTTGAATTTAAGGCATTGAGTTTTGCTAAATGTTTGGCATCTTCAATCAAATCATCGGCTCGGTTTTTCATACTTCGCGTGATAAACTGAGATTCGATCACTTTTTCAAATTCTACAATTTCAAAAGCAATATCGTTTTCTTCAAGATCTTTGGCGAGCTGTTTGGTACGATCTAGAATTTTCAAACTTTGCTTATATAAACCTTTATTATAAAGAATGGTTGCAAAATCAAGCTGTTCTCGAATCATAATTCGATTATTCTGGTTGCTTGGATTGGTTCTTAAACTTATAAGAATCTGCCGATACAAATGTGCTTTAAGATTTGAAAGTTGCTGTTTTGAAGTAATCTTTCGATTTAAAATAAAGCTTTCTTCGTACTCGGACATTTTGTCCAATACATCAAACAATAACAAAAATTTCGCATCTGCATTAATTCCCAAGCGATTGACAAATAAGCGAAATTGCCGCTTTTCGGATCGGGAAAGGGATTTAATTAACGTTAATAATGCATCTTTCTGAATTTCTGCCATCGTAATCTTTAAAAGTATAAAATATTGAATTTCAAATAATTAGAAATAAAAAATATTCATCTGATATTGTAAAAGGCAACGATATCGATAAAAAAGTTGTTTCTAAAAAAATAGTTTTGTTCAAAATTATATAAAAAGAATCACAATGAAGCCGGAGAAGATACAAATATTTGATACCACACTTCGTGACGGAGAACAAGTTCCTGGTTGTAAACTGAACAAAGAACAGAAACTCATCATTGCGCAACAGCTCGATGAATTGGGGGTTGATGTAATTGAAGCCGGTTTCCCCATCTCAAGTCCAGGTGATTTTGACGCCGTAGATGCCATTTCAAAATTAGTGAAAAATGCGAGCGTTTGCGGATTAACACGCGCCAATAAAAAAGATATCGCCTGTGCTGCACAAGCATTGGAAAAAGCAGTAAAACCAAGAATCCATACAGGAATCGGAACCTCCGAAAGCCATATGAAATTTAAGTTTAACGCTTCAAAGCAAGAAATTATTGATCGTGCTTGCGAAGCCGTTGCATACGCTAAATCCTTTGTAGACGATGTGGAATTTTATGCGGAAGATGCCGGAAGATCAGAAAATGAATTTTTAGCTCAAGTTTGTGAAGAAGTGATAAAAGCTGGCGCAACCGTTCTCAACATTCCCGATACTACGGGATATTGCCTACCAGAAGAATATGGTAAAAAAATTAAATATCTGAGAAATCATGTTCTCGATATCGATAAAGCCATACTTTCTTGCCATTGCCACAACGATTTGGGATTGGCAACCGCAAATTCTATTTCAGGAATTCAAAATGGTGCGCGCCAAATTGAATGTACAATTAATGGAATTGGTGAACGTGCAGGCAACACCTCGATGGAAGAAATTGTGATGATTTTAAAACAACATCCTTATCTGAATTTCTACACCGATATTCATACGCCAAAACTATTTGGAATGAGCCAATTGGTTTCGGACAGCATGGGAATGATGGTGCAACCCAACAAAGCGATTGTGGGCGCAAATGCATTTGCACACAGCTCGGGAATTCATCAGGATGGCGTAATTAAAAATAGAGAAACCTACGAAATTATTGATCCTAAAGAAGTTGGCGTTACGGAATCTTCCATTATATTAACAGCAAGAAGCGGTAGATCAGCATTGGCATACCGATTTAAAAACATTGGTTTTGAAGTAACAAAATTACAGCTTGATCAGCTTTACATTCACTTTTTAGAAATAGCCGATCGTAAAAAAGAAGTTGATAATCACGATTTACACCAACTTTTTGAACAATTTCAATATCAACAAAATTCAAAAGCGATTTAAAGAAAATGGGAAAAACCTTATTTGATAAAGTATGGGATGCGCATGTAGTTGAATCCATCGAAAACGGTCCGCAAATTATGTATATCGACCGACATTTAATTCATGAAGTTACCAGCCCGCAAGCATTTGCTGAGCTCGAAAATCGCAACATTCCCGTTTTTCGTCCTGAAAAAATTACCGCAACGGCCGATCATAATGTTCCGACGCTCCATCAAGAATTGCCTATTAAAGATGATTTGTCGAGAAACCAAGTAAAACAATTGGAAATCAATTGCAAAAATCATCAAGTAGAGCTTTGGGGATTAGGTCATGAAAACCAAGGAATTGTACACATTATCGCACCAGAATTAGGCATCACACAACCTGGAATGAGCATCGTGTGCGGCGATAGCCATACTTCCACTCATGGGGCCTTCGGTAGCATTGCCTTCGGAATTGGAACCAGTCAAGTTGCGATGGTTTTCGCAAGCCAATGTTTATTGATGAACAAACCAAAATCAATGCGTGTTAACGTAAACGGAAAACTTAATAAAAATGTAACGCCAAAGGATGTTATTCTATACATCATTTCCAAAACCGGAACAGATGCTGGAACTGGTTATTTCTGCGAATATGCCGGAAATGTTTTTGAAGAAATGAGCATGGAAGGAAGAATGACCGTTTGCAATATGAGCATCGAAATGGGTGCTCGAGGAGGAATGATTGCTCCAGACGAAACCACATTCAGCTATGTAGAGGGAAGAAAATACGCTCCGAAAGGGGAAGACTTCGATGAAAAAGTTGCATATTGGAAAACTTTGAAAACGGACGATGATGCCGTTTTTGATTTGGAATATCACTTTAATGCAGAAGATATTCAACCCATGATTACCTACGGAACCAACCCAGGAATGGGCATCAGTATTTTTGATGAAGTTCCTGCTGCAGCTAACGAATCCGAAAGTAAAGCCCTTCAATATATGGGCTTAGAATCCGGACAAAAAATGTCGGCAATCCCAATCAATTACGTTTTTATCGGAAGTTGCACCAATGCCCGAATAGAAGATTTTCGCTCAGTAGCGTCTTATATTAAAGGAAGAAAAAAAGCAGAAAATATTACCGCACTTATTGTTCCAGGATCATTTCACGTTGCCCAACAAATTAAAGCCGAAGGTTTGGAAAAAGTTTTTACCGACGCTGGATTCCAAATTCGTGAAGCGGGCTGTTCCGCCTGTTTAGCAATGAATGACGATAAAATTCCAGAAGGCGAATACTGCGTTTCAACTTCCAATAGAAATTTTGAAGGGCGTCAAGGTCCAGGTGCAAGAACGTTATTAGCAAGTCCTTTAACAGCTGCCATTGCTGCGGTGGAAGGAAAAATCGACATCTGCCAAAATTGAAGAAGTTTGACTTAATTGATGTTTACAGACAACGAAAATATTAGAAACGTATTCAATGCAGTTTCGGATAAATACGATAAACAACGGAAGGAATTGATTCCTTGTTTTGATACTTTTTATGCCGTTCCACTTGAACTCGCTGAAAACACATCAAACGTTAAAAACATCTTGGATTTAGGATCAGGAACGGGATTGCTAACTGCATTTTTCTTAGAAAAGTATCCGAAAGCTAATTTTACTTTGGTGGATATTTCGGATCAAATGTTGCAGAAAGCGAAAGATCGATTTCACGGATTTTCTAACCTAGAATTCATCGTAGAATCTTTTAAAAACCTTAATTTTGAAGAAGAAAGTTTCGATCTAATTATTTCAGGTTTGGCTCTACACCACTTGAATTCTGAAGAAAAAAGAATGATCTTTAAAAAATCATTTTCATGGTTAAAAGCCAACGGACAATTGATTAATGCAGATCAAGTTTTAGGGGAAGATGAATATGCTGAAAACACATATACCGAAAATTGGAAAAACAAAGTCATTCAAAACCAAAATTTAAGCAATGCCGAAAAAGAAGCTACATTTCAGCGAATTCAACTCGATCAAATGGATACCCTCTCTCATCAATTGCGTTGGTTAAAAGAAAGCGGTTTTAAAACGGCTAATAATTATTATCAATATTACAACTTTGTGGTTTTTGCCGCAACGAAATAAAATTTAGGATTAGGAAAAATGAAGAAACTAACGACGCTCACTTCCACAGCAGTTCCACTTCCCAATGAAAATGTGGATACCGATCAAATTATTCCTGCGCGCTTTCTTAAAAGCATCGAAAAAACAGGATTCGGAGAAAATCTTTTCCGTGATTGGCGGTACACAAAAGAAGGTGATCTAAATGAACTTTTTGTACTTAACAATCCCAAATACCACGGAGAAATTCTGGTTGCAGGAAATAATTTTGGATGCGGAAGTAGCCGCGAGCATGCCGCTTGGGCACTTACCGATTACGGATTTCGAGTAGTAATTTCCAGCTTTTTTGCAGATATATTTAAAGGAAATGCTTTAAATAATGGACTTCTTCCGGTTCAAGTTTCAGAAGATTTTTTAAAGAATCTTTTGGAAACCATTTCCCAAAATCCCGAAACAGAGATTGCCGTTGATTTGGGAAATCAAACCTTGAGCTATCAAGATCAATCCACTTCTTTTGAAATAGATGGCTACAAAAAAATCTGCCTAATGGAAGGGTATGATGATATTGATTTCCTCATTAGTAAAAAAGCAGAAATAGAAAAATTTGAACAACAAAAAGAAAAAGTATACTGATGGAAAATAAAACCTACAAAATTGCTGTACTTTCTGGAGATGGAATTGGTCCGGAAGTCGTAAATGAAGCCATTAAGGTTTTGAATACCGCTGCTAAAATATATAAAGTAAACTTCGATTATCAAGAAGCTTCGGTAGGCGCTAAAGCCATTTATGAAACTGGAAATCCTTTACCCGATGAAACCTTGGAAATTTGTAAAAATAGCGATGCTGTACTCTTTGGTTCCATTGGTGATTCCAGTTTTGATAATAATCCAGATGCCAAAGTGCGACCAGAACAAGGTCTTTTGAAACTGCGGGCTGATTTGGGGTTGTATGCCAACATTCGTCCTGTTAAAGCTTATCCAACATTAGAAAAAATTAGCCCTTTAAAAAAGGAAATTTTCGAGAAAACCGATTTCGTCATTTACCGTGAATTGGTGAGCGGAATTTACTTTGGCGAAAAGAAAACCAGCGATGATGGAAACGAAGCATACGATATCTGCTCTTACAAAAAAAGCGAAATTGAACGCATTGCACACCTCGCCTTTCAAGCCGCAACGGAAAGAAGAAATAAAGTAACCTTGGTGGATAAAGCAAACGTTTTAGAAACATCAAGATTATGGAGAAGAACGTGTAAAGAAATTGCAGAACAATATCCAACCGTACAATTGGATTTCCTATTTGTGGATAACGCTGCAATGCAAATGATTTTAAACCCACGACAGTTTGATGTGATCTTAACAGAAAATATGTTTGGAGATATCATTTCAGATGAAGGAAGTGTAATTGGAGGTTCAATAGGATTGTTGCCTTCTGCATCGATTGGCGAAAAAACGGGAATGTTCGAGCCAATCCACGGATCGTATCCGCAAGCTAAAGGAAAAAATATTGCCAATCCAATGGCTTCCATTTTAAGTGCCGCGATGATGCTAGAATATTTGGGAGAAAAAACCATGGCAGATCATATTGTTTTCTCCGTTGAACAGGCTATCAACAATGGTATTGTTTCTGTGGATTTAAATGATAAAAAGAATTTTAGTACTGGTTTTATCGGTGATTACATCAGTAAAACTTTAGAAACAGAGCTTGAATTTTTCCACCAAGAAAACGTGGAAATCGGAAAATCTACTATTATTTAGTTATTGTTAGAAGTTAGTTGAAATCCGCAGTTTACGCTGCGGTTTTTTTTACATCAAAATGGCTTTTTCAAGCTCTAATAACTTTTGTTTCCTCCAAATTCCACCACCATATCCTGTTAACGTTCCATCGCTACCAATCACTCTGTGGCAAGGAATAAGAATAGAAATTTTATTTAAACCATTGGCATTTGCGACCGCGCGAACCGACTTCGGACTTCCAAGGGCATTCGCTTGCTGCTGATAAGTCCTTGTACTTCCGTAAGGGATTTCCCGTAACACTTCCCAAACCTTCTTCTGAAAATCCGTTCCCACAGGCGTAAGCGGAACCGTAAAATCCGTAAGATTTCCTTTAAAATATTCTGTTAATTCCGATTCTAATTTTTCAAAATGAATATTCTCCCCTTGTAAAATATTAGCGTCCAAATGCGTTGCAATTTGCTTCAGTTCGGTAACCAATGCTTTTCGATCAGAAAATTCCAAAAGGCAAATTCCATTTTCGTCTGCGCAAGCAATCATGGTTCCGATTGGGGTTTCAATTCTTTTAAAATCTACCACTTTTTCAAACATCGATTGACTGGGCGAAACACCAAAAATATTTTTAAAACTCTCATTAAAACCACTCAAACTTTCATATCCTAAATCCATCGCCGTATCCAAAACGCCCTCGCCACTGTTCAATTTTTTAAAGGCAGCGTTGATTTTAAACATTCTTTGAAATGCGTGAAATGTAATTCCGTGATTTTTCAGAAACCATCTGCGTATTGCAGTTGGCTCCAAACCACGTTTCACCAAATCAACATCTTTGAATTTTAATGAAGCATTATCCGAAAGTTCTCGTAAAATATCTTTTATTTCTTGAGGCGTTTCGTTGGGATTTTCTAAAGGCCTACAAATTTTACATGGCCGATATCCTTTTTGAATGGCCGCCTTTGTTGAATTAAAAAACTCCACATTTTCAAATTTGGGTTTTCGCGCTGTACACGTTGGACGACAAAAAATACCGGTCGTTTTTACACCCATCCAAAAAACACCTTCAAATTCAGTATTTTTGTCCACCGAAGCCTGATACATCACTTTGTCGCTAATATTCATTCCTTATTTTTATACAAAACTAAATTTTCGATTTCACGTTGACAACCGAAAAATGAACACCTATTTTTACTCATATTTGAAATTGAGTGAGCAGAGTTTAGCACTTCAAAAACAATTCGTTTTTCAAACTAAGAAAAACTTTCCCTATGCAATTAATTAAATCCGAAGGCAACATTGATTCTTCAGAATACAATTCAGCAGCGAAATCTCCCGCTTTTCCGTGAAGCCAAACGCCGAAGATAGCAGCATTTTCTGGGCTGTATTTTTGTGCTAATAAAGAAGTGAGAATTCCAGTTAAAACATCTCCACTTCCTCCTTTTGCCATTCCAGAATTGCCTGTTGTGTTGTAAAATACTTTTCCTGTTGGCGTAATAATTTGTGTATGATGATCTTTCAAAACGATGAAGATCTTCAACTCCTTTGCTTTACATTGGCCTAATTGCAAACGCTCAAAAGAATTGCTTGTTTCACCGAAGAGTCTTGCAAATTCTTTGGGATGTGGAGAAATGATGCTGTTTTCTGGAATCAAATCTAAATGCTGTGGATTCTTGGCAAAAATATTGAGTGCATCGGCATCAAGAACAACAGGATCGCTCCAGTCTTTAAAAAAATCGATTAAAGCATTTTGTGTTACTGGATCAGTTCCTAATCCCGGTCCAATACCAAAAACGGCATTTTCTTCTTTCTCAAAAATGAAAATAAAATCTTCACCTGCATATTGATACATCGCTTCTGGACAAGTGCTTTGAAGCACTTCATATTCACATGTAGGAGCATGAACAAACGTTAGACCGCTCCCCGATTTCAAAGCAGCTTTGGTTGCTAAAACAGCGGCGCCCATTTTACCAAAACTTCCTGCACAAATAATGGTTTTTCCAAAATTTCCTTTGTGAGAAAATTCATTTCTGGGGGTGTAGATTTCTGCAATTAAAGAATCATCAATAGTAAAAAAATCTGTGGATGTTTTTTGAATATACGCTTCGCTAATTTGAATATTTAAAACATGAACTTTACCACAGAAAATCCCAGTTTCGGGATGTAGGAACGCTCTCTTCCAAAATTGAAAAGTTAGAGTTTGGTCGGCTTTGAAAACTGTTGCGTTATGCTGAACCATATCATCGCAGTACAAACCTGTCGGAATATCAATTGAAATTTTAATGGATTTTTGTTGATTAAGAAATTCGACGACTTCTTGAATTTTCCCTGAAAGAGGTTTGTTTAAACCTGTCCCCAAAAGTGCATCAATAATCACGGTTTCAGAACCAAAATCAAATTGATCAATTGCACCGAATTCGTGAATTGAAATTCCAGGAATTTCCTTTAAACGTTGCAAATTTATTTGCGCATCAGACGAAAATGTACCATGAAAAGAATGAATAAAAACATCTACCGTTTTACCTTTTTGATACAGCATTCTTGCGATTGCAAATCCATCGCCTCCGTTATTTCCATTTCCACAAAAAATAAAGAAATGCTCTTTTTTTGGAATATTCTGTAAAATCCAATCTGTACATGCAACAGCCGCACGCTCCATTAAATTCGTAGAAGAAATTCCTTCATTATTAATCGTAAAAGCGTCAGCTTCTCGTATTTGCTGTGCTGAGAAAAGTTTCATTAATCCGTGTATTCTTGTAAAACGAATGTAACAAAAATACCAGTACGGTTTACATCATTTATGCGAATATCATAATATTTACCACATTTAAAGCTGACATTTAGCAGAAAACACTAATTTTACGAGAATAAACTATTAAAATTGACGAATTATGAGCTTTATTAAAGAATTCAAGGAATTTGCTTTTAAAGGCAATGTGATTGATTTGGCTGTCGGTGTAATTATTGGTGCAGCTTTCGGTAAAATTGTATCTTCTTTAGTGGATGATGTTATTACCCCTCTTTTGTTGAATCCTGCGCTTAAAGCTGCGGGTGCGGAAAACATTGCGAAACTTTCGTGGAATGGTGTTGCTTATGGTAACTTTTTGTCTGCCGTAATTAGTTTCCTATGTATTGCATTTGTATTATTTTGGTTAATTAAAGGTGCAAACAAGGTAAACAAACCTGCTGAAGCTGCCCCTGCAGAACCATCTTCTACAGATAAATTACTTGCTGAAATTAGAGATGAGTTGAAAAAGAAATAACTTCAATTTCCTAAACAATAAAAAAAATACTTCCGAAATATCGGAAGTATTTTTTTTACTAACTTTTATTGGTCTGATAATTTTTCTAATTCACTTGCAAAATACTGCAAATTTGTTCCGCTAACGAAAGTCCAATTCTATCTTGAGCTTCCACTGTAGCAGCACCTGTATGAGGCGTTAATGAAATTTTTGAATGCTGAAGAATTTCTTTAGCAGGGGTAGGTTCATTTTCAAAAACATCCAATCCTGCAAATAGAACTTTGCCGCTATCCAAAGCTTCTACCAAAGCTTTTTCATCAATTACACCACCGCGAGAGCAGTTTACTATTGCAACACCATCTTTCATTTTATCGAACTCTGTTTTGCCAATCATATGACCTTCTTTTTGAGCCGGAACGTGCAATGTAATAAAATCTGCGTGTTCAAAAATAGAATCTAAAGGTTCCGTTTCAATATCAACATTAATAAATTGATTGTTGTAAAATTTAACTTTAATAGTAGCTTTACCAACAATGCTATCTGCTGCGATCACACGCATTCCCAATCCAAGGGCAATTTTTGCAACTTCTTGTCCGATTCTTCCCATCCCGACAATTCCAATGGTTTTGCCACGAAGCTCAATTCCTTTAGAATAATTTTTCTTCAAAGTTGCAAATTCAGAGTCGCCAACAACGGGCATTTTGCGGTTAGAATCTTCAAGAAAACGCGCTCCAGAAAAAAGGTGTGCAAACACCAATTCTCCAACAGATGCAGACGATGCACCGGGCGTATTGATTACGTGAATTCCTTTTGATCGTGCATAATCAACATCAATATTATCCATTCCAACGCCTCCTCTACCGATAATTTCAATGCTTGGGCAAGCATCAATCAATTCTTTACGAATTTGGGTTGCGCTTCGCACTAAAACCGTTTTAATATCATGTTCTTGAATATATTCGGCTAATGATTCTTGCGGAACTTTGGTGGTTATTACTTCAAAACCTTTTTCAGTAAGGGCATCAATTCCAGATTGATCTAATCCGTCGTTTGCTAATATTTTCATCTTCATTAATCTTTAAAAACTTCTATGGTGACTTGTTTCTCTACCAAATCGGTAAATTTTCCTTTGTAGCGTGTTGCTCTCACCAAATGGTTATCAATCCAGTGGTAATTTCCACCTCTTGGTTTTCCGCAAAGCACACTGTGATATTTAAATCCATTTTTATCCAGCCAATCAATCGTAATTTGTTTTAAATCTTCCGTACGCGAAGTAAAAAAACAAATTTGGTGGCCTTGATCATACCAACGGTTAATGGTTTCTAAAGCATCCGGATAGGGCTCGCAAGTAATCATTCTTTCCGGTTCTTCGTTGGGTACATCCTCAGTTATTGTACCATCAATATCGATTAGATAATTCTTGACATCTCCTTTTAACATAGGGCTTAAATGGTCTAAATATTCGAGTTCCATTTTCTTAAAATTTGAAGCGACAAAGATACAAATTAATGTTATAAACTGAAGTTAAATTCAGTTAACACTTAAAATTATTCAATTATAAAAGAAATAAATCGCGATAAAAAATATTTTATTCAATAATCAAAGCTTTTTAATGAATTATTTCAAATTGACGCGTTTTCAATTGATTGTTCTTTCCGAAAATCTATATCTTTAATTTCACCAAAATAAGAATTAAACTTACCTTTGTGAAAATGGAAGAACAAGTAGTTTTGGTAAATCCTTCTGATGAAGTGATTGGACTTATGGAAAAACAGCAAGCCCATATTTGTGGTTTGCTTCATCGGGCGTTTTCAGTTTTCATCTTCAATAATAAAGGCGAAATGCTTTTGCAAAAAAGAGCCGACGAAAAATACCACTCTCCAAAACAATGGACCAATGCAGTGTGTTCGCACCCAAGAATTAACGAAACCTATCTTGAAGCCGCGAATCGCCGTTTACACGAGGAACTAGGTATTTCAACGCCACTTACCGAACGTTTTCATTTTTTATACAAAGCCGATGTGGGCGGAAATCTTTGGGAACATGAGTTGGATTACGTGTTTACAGGAACCTATGAGGGAGAATTTCACTTAAATTCTGCAGAAGTTTCTGAAGTTCGATATATTGCTTTAGAAGATTTAAAAGAAGAACTTGCAAAACATCCCGAGCATTTTACCGAATGGTTTAAAATAATTCTAAAAGAATATCTTGATTTTCTCAACTGATTATGAAAAAGGCATTCATCATTTTTACCTTTCTATTGCTTAGTTTTACTTTTTTGAAAGGACAAAATACTAAAGTTTTCGAAACCCCGAACTTTCAAATAGAGTATCCTGAATTTTGGATGACTTCTAATGATGAAGGCATCATCAATATTTATCCAACCGGAGAAATTGGCGCCATAACCATTTCTGGATATAAAGATCTTGATCTTTCGCAAGCTGAAGTAAAAAATTTAATTCTTACCATTACCGGTTCTCAAGAAAATCCCGAATCGATAAAAGTTAAAAAATCGGGAAACAAAATTGAATATTACTACGACTATAATGATACGGAAAGAGATGGAATTTGGACAACCAAAACCATTCAAAAAAATGATGTTTTGTATGTAGTCAGCATCTTTTGCAAAACCAATCTTTGGAATGGCAATATAAAAAATCAGTTTATCGACAGCTTTAAAAGTTTTAAACTCAAATAAATATGAACAAAACATCCCTTTATAACAAGCATGTTTCGCTGGGTGCGAAAATTGTTCCTTTTGCAGGTTTCGAAATGCCTGTACAATATTCTGGCGTTACCGACGAACATTTTGCAGTTCGCGAGAAAGCAGGAATTTTTGATGTTTCGCATATGGGCCAATTTTTTATAGAAGGTCTTAAAGCAAAAGATTTATTACAGTTTGTAACCAGCAATAACATCAACTTGCTTGAAAATGGAAAAGCCCAATATTCGTGCTTACCCAACGGCAACGGTGGAATTGTAGACGATTTAATTATCTATAAAATTAGCAACGAAAAATACTTTGTTGTGGTAAATGCTTCTAATATTGAAAAAGATTGGCAGCACATTCAAAAATACAATGAAAATTTTGGCGCAGAAATGAAAAACGTTTCCGAAGAAATGTCGCTCATTGCCATTCAAGGTCCGAAAGCTGCAGAAATTCTTCAAAAAATAACGCCCGTAATTCTTTCCGAAATCCCGTATTATCATTTTGCAATTGGTAGCGTTGGAACCGTGGAAAATGTTATTATTTCCAACACCGGCTACACAGGAAGCGGCGGTTTTGAAATCTATTTTAAAAACGAATATGCAGAAATGCTTTGGGATATGCTGTTAGAAGCAGGAAAAGAAGATGGATTAATCCCTTGCGGTTTGGCGGCTCGCGACACGTTGCGTTTAGAAAAAGGATTTTGCTTATACGGAAATGATATCGACGATACCACTTCACCTCTAGAAGCTGGTTTGGGCTGGATTACCAAACTTGATAAAGGCGATTTTGTTGATGTTGAATTTTTGAAAAAGCAAAAAGAAGAAGGCATTTCCAGAAAGCTCGTTGGTTTTGAAATGCAAGAAAAAGCCATCCCAAGACATGATTATCTTGTGGTGGATTCTAAAGGAAATGCAATCGGCAAAGTGACTTCAGGAACCATGAGCCCATTGCGCAAAGTGGGAATTGGATTAGCGTATGTTAACACTCCTTATTTTAAATTGGGTTCAGAAATTTTCATTCAAATTAGAAATAAAAATATTCCCGCAAAAGTGGTAAAATTACCATTTGTATAGTACAACCCTTACATCAAATACACCACAAAATATTATTTTTTGAGATCCATTCTGTAAAGAGTGGATTTTTTTTAGAAAAAAATTGAACTTTTAATTAGAAGAAAATGTGGATTAAGAAGCTGAACTCATATACAATAAAATTATGGCTGATGTTGATGGCAATAGCCATTTCCCATTTTGGTAAAGTGCTTACATCGCGTTCCACTTTTTGTTAATCCTTTACAGCGAACCGACGAAGCTCGTATACCCGCTGTTTTTTTAGCCGGCTGAGATCGAGTTCCCAATCCGACTTGTGAACGCGGAGGATTGCATATTTTGCACGGCAACAATCCACTTTTCAATGCTTTTTCTACCGTGGTTTTAGAAGAAACATTCTTAACAGAACGGCACGATCCCAAATGATATTTTGAACCGGAAGGTGTGCTGTAAACCGTTTGAGAAAAAACATTCACAGAAAAGAAAAGCAGAAATACAAGTATGGAATTGCGCATTATTTCACACCAAAAAATTCGTCTAACTTTTCGAGGTTGGTTATATCGCTTCCTACAAAAATCTCTTTATCCGTTATAAAAACAGGTCGTTTTAAAAAACTGTAATGACTTAAAATTAGATCTTTATAATCATTCTCTTTCAGAGATTTCACGTCAATTCCCTGTGCTTTAATTTGGGTAGATCTTCTGCTAAACAAAGCTTCATAAGATTGTGTTTTACCGTACATTTCTGCCAATTCGTCCTCGGTAATGGGTTGCGATTTTATTTCACGAAGTTGCCAATCAGACAAATTGTATTTCGCCATTATTTTTTTGCAAGTACCGCAGGTTTTCAAGTAGAATACTTTTTTCATCTTTCAAAATTAGTGTTATTTGAATGATTTCAGAAATTTATAAATATCTTTAACTTCTTAAAAGAGAATTTCAAAACAAGATGTGAATTTTAAACTTTTAAATATTCGAAATAAAAGCACAATTTTTCTTAGGAAATCAATCTCGCTTATTTAAACTAAAATACTAAAAAATGGAGGTTTCAAACAAAATGACTTTTCAGTTTATTTCCGAACCAGGAGATGTTAATTATGGCGGAAATGTACACGGTGGAAGTGTAATGAAATGGATTGATCAAGCGGGATATGCCTGCGCAAGTTCTTGGAGTTCTAGTTACTGCGTTACGGTTTATGTGGGCGGAATTCGTTTTATTTCGCCCATTAAAATCGGCCATATTGTGAAAGTTGAAGCTGAAGTTATTTACACCGGAAACAGCAGCATGCACATTGCGATTAATGTATTTTCTAGAAATATTAAGCGAAAAGAATTCGATAAAAAAACCCATTGCATTATCGTTTTTGTTGCCGTTGACGACGAAGGAAATACTGTAAATGTTCCGAAATTTATTCCCAAAACCGAATTAGAAAAGAACATGGAACATTACGCTATTAAATTGATGGAATTGCGTCGCAATATCGAAGACGAAATGAAACCATTTCTTTAAATGAGATTTGTAAAGTAAAACTCAATTCTGAATTGATCCCTTTCGATTGGATTGGGATTGTACCAAAAAAAGTTCCACCATTTTAAAAATGATGGAACTTTCTATTTTTGATGTCTCAACTAATGTTACCTCGCGATATTTACCGTTCTGGTTTCACGGATAACAGTCACTTTAACTTGTCCTGGATACGTTAATTCATTCTGAATTTTTTCTGAAATATCGTACGACATTTGTGCTGATTGCTCATCGTTTATTTTCGCACTTTCTACCATCACTCTCAATTCTCGCCCTGCTTGAATTGCGTAAGCGCTGGAAACACCATCGAAGCTCATTGCAGCTGCCTCCAAATCTTTTAATCGTTGAATATACGATTCTAGAACTTGGCGTCTTGCTCCTGGTCTTGCACCAGAAATACCATCTGCTACTTGAATAATTGGGGATAAAAGTGAAGTCATTTCAATTTCGTCATGGTGCGCTCCAATCGCGTTTACCACTTCTGGATTTTCACCATATTTTTCTGCCCATTGCATACCAAGAAGTGCGTGTGGCAATTCAGATTCCTGCTCTGGAACTTTCCCAATATCATGCAGTAATCCCGCTCTTTTGGCAAGTTTCACATTAAGGCCTAATTCTGCAGCCATTGTAGCAGCGATATTGGCCGTTTCTCTTGAGTGTTGAAGAAGGTTTTGACCGTATGATGAACGATACTTCATCCTTCCCACAATTTTTACAAGTTCTGGATGAAGGCCGTGAATTCCTAAATCGATAATTGTTCTTTTACCCACTTCGATAATTTCTTCCTCGATTTGTTTTTTGGTTTTTTCCACCACCTCTTCAATTCTGGCTGGGTGAATTCTACCATCGGTTACCAAACGGTGAAGGGATAATCTTGCGATTTCTCTTCTAACCGGATCGAAGCATGAAAGCAAAATCGCTTCTGGCGTATCGTCGACAATAATTTCCACACCTGTTGCTGCTTCTAAAGCACGAATATTTCGTCCTTCTCTCCCAATAATTCTCCCTTTTACCTCATCGGATTCGATATTAAAAACTGAAACAGAATTTTCGATGGCTTGTTCAGTTCCGATTCGTTGAATGGTTTGGATAACAATCTTTCGTGCTTCTTGTTTCGCATTTAGATTGGCTTCTTCCATAATGCTTTGAACATGCGCTTGCGCTTTTGTTTTTGCTTCAGCTCTCAAGGATTCAACTAATTCATTTTTGGCTTCTTCTGCTGAATAATTAGAAATTTTTTCAAGCATTTCAACTTTTTTAGCGGTAGCTACATCGAGTTCGTGCTGTTTTCTTTCTACAATTTCGTTCTTTTTGGAATAATCTGCAATTTGGCGATCGAGATCTTTTTCAAGTTTTCCAGCTTTGCTGAGTTCGTCATTCAGTTTGTTTTCTTTGTCTTTAATCCGTTTTTCAGCTTCTTGCATTTTTCTTTCTCTTGCCTGAATATCAGCATCGTGCTGCGATTTCAATTCAAGAAATTTTTCTTTTGCTTGAAGGTGTTTTTCTTTTTTTACGGATTCTGCCTGTACGTTGGCTTTTTCAATGATATTATCTGCATTTTTTTTAGCATCTTCCAGTATAAAATTTGCTTTCGTATTGAGCGAGCTTTTGGAAAAAAGTAATCCTATTGCTGCACCGATGATTAAGCAAACAATACCGGCAATTATCGCGGTTGTCATCATCTATATAGAGTTTAAATTATCACATTTTAATATAAAAAAAATCCTACAACAGTCCACTGATTTAGAGTAAACTCCTTAATCAACACGATTTGAACTGATTTTCACCTTTTGTAATCCGGGAAATCCGGCACGCCATTGGGTGAACTTTTGTTCGGCAATTGTACTGCGTTGAGTTTACCTGTAATGTGTTAGAACCATTGTAGGAAATCGTTTCTTGAGAAGATCTTTTATAATTCCTCAAGATCTTCTAATAACTGATTGATATTATTCAATCGATCATTAGAAGCTTCAATATTTTTATTGACGGAGAGTAAAGCTACTTCTGCATTTGCCCCTAATTTTAAGGCGCACATTGCCAAAGCATCTTGCTTATCTCTAACATCAAAGTTGGCTTCAAAATCTTTAATCATATTTTCTATCTGCTTGCCGACTTTTCGAAGCGTTTCTTCTTCGGCAGCAGGTACATTCAGCGGATACGTTCTTCCTGCAATATTGATGGTTATTCTTCTTGAATCCATTACAATCCGCTATTTTGAATTTGGGCAATACACAAGTCTATTTCTTTCACTAATCGGTTAATGTGGTTTTTCATTAAACGGTTATGTTCGGGATTTCCTGCTAATGCCGAATACAATTTTATATTTTTTTGTTCTTCAACTAAAGTCCTACCTTTTTTTACCTCTTCATCGTATTTCTGCCTCAGTTGCTCATGTTCAGTGGATAGTTCTTGAAACTTTTCATTCAAGCTCTGATATTTTCTGGTAACGGCCAGAATTCGCTTCTCGAGCTGCGAAAAATTTTCTTCCAATTCCTTAAGCATAATAGACTTAAATTCTAACGAATCACAAAATTAAACAATTTTCGTTTGAAAAGGAAATATTAAAAGTATTCTTTTAAGCTACCGATCTATTTAATTGATTGTCAAAGATATTCATTATTTACAACTAAAAATTCCAGCGTATAAAACCCTGGAATTAAAAAAAATCGTCAATTAAAAACTAGTTTTTCAATAATTTTTGAGTTTCAGTTGTACCGATTTCGTGATTGATTTTCAAGAGATAAATTCCTTTAGGCAACATGGATATATCAATTGTAGCAGCATTGCTCAATTCCTTCACTAAAGATCCTGAAATACTATAGATTTGAACATTCTTTATTATTGAACTTGTCTTGATTTGTACAAAATCTTTGGCTGGGTTCGGAACAATTTTCGTGTTGGAAACTTCTGCATTATGAACGCCTAACGTAGAATTGGATTTGTTAACGCAACGTACCGAATAACCAAAACTTTTGGCATCGCCCCCAAATCCTGTTGTGCTTCCAGCATACGTTCCTAGGTACACATATCGGTAAAAATTAGGATTATTGCTTGCCGATTTGGTCCAGAGATAGGCTCTTTGACCTTCAAAAGCAAACGTGTTTTCTTTTCTTGCTCCTGCACCAGCGATTTTTAAATTACTTTCAAAAGCTCGGGTCATTCCGTTATTCGTTGCACCTTCTGGCTTTGGAAAAATATTTTCTTTTTGCATTACGCTATCCCAATCTTCTTCTGTAGGAATTTCCCAATTGCTACCGATTGCTTTACAGGGATCCATTCCATTATGTGCCGTAACTTCATCAAGATTTGCTGCATTCCAAGTGTCGTCTTGATTTGGATTCGCAAACCATCCTGTATAATTGCCATTCCATGGACTGCCACCACCAACATAAAAGAGTTCATTTCCCGCACCTAATCCTAGAGGATTATTGGGATCAGGATACTTTTCTGAAAGTTCAGAGTCTTTTAATTGATGTCCATCATCCCAACGCCCCCATTGGAAATAATCGCCTCTCGCCTCTTCATCGCTAATGCTTTCCGCAACTTTTGTACTTCCTAAATTTTGCAAAAGCCATTCATTTCCATCAGCTGCACGAACGGTTTTATAGTGAACATCTTGATTTCTATACTTAAAACTTACACAGCCAATTTCCCCAACAGAATTTCCGGCTTCTTGAGGAACACAATTTTCTTGTGCTTGAAGGAAAAAACTTGTCACAATTGCAACGGAGAGTATTGTTTTTCTAATCATCTTATTTTTTTTGCAAAAATATCTATTTAGAATAAATAACAATAATGATCTATATCATAAAAAAAAGAGACTCAAGAAAACCTCTTTTTTACCTAATATGTGTATAGGTTATCTTATTCGAATTTTAAAACGAACATTAATGCTCGCGTTTTTCCTGTTGAAATCGCACTTGCCCAGTACGGTGGCGTTGTTGCATTATCGGCTACAATTTCATCATTGATCATAAAAGTCCCGCGAACGGCAGGTGTTAATTTAAATCGACTGAAATAAAACTGAATTCCTAATTCTGCACTCCACGCGAAATTGCTGGACGTTGTTCTGAAAATTCCTTGTTGGTTATCGTCCTCGCTTTTACTATTGCTTTGCAAATTCATCATCCAATTAACACCAGCAGCGGCGTATGGACGCGAATTATACCAACGGTCTCCGTGAAATTCCAATAAAAGAGGAATATCAATATAGGTTGATTTTACCGTTCTGATTTTATCCGCATCGGTTAATGTTAACGGAATAAATGGATCGTTAAAAGTTGTACCACCTGCGTATTGATCGTTGGATTGCGTATTAAAGGTAAGCTCTCGCTGTGCAAATTGTAATCCTGGTTCTAAACGAAGATCAAAATTATCATTCAATCGCATTTTACCGATTAATCCGGCTCCAAAACTGTACGTTGCTTTGCTTTGAACGGCGTTCTTTTGTCCATCCATTCCAAGTTTAGGATCGAGAACCAATTTGTAATCGTAATTATTTGCTGCAAGAAAAAATCCCCAACTGAATTTTTGATTATCAAAACCTTCTAAATTATCCATTCTATCTTTCGTTCGGAATAATTGTGCATCTGCGAAAGTACCGAAAACAAAAGCCGGAACCATTACAATTTTAAAAAGCGATTTCCTCATTTTTTATTTTGTTGCTTTATAAATGGTGGCAATTCCCAAACTTAATTTGGTATACACCACATTTTTGAAACCTCTATCGTATAAAATACTACGCATTATTGCCCCAGAAGGAAATGCATTTACAGAATCTGGAAGGTAGGTATAGGCACGATTATCTTTTGAAACCAACTTCCCAATTCTTGGGAGTACATTTTTAAAATAAAACATGTAAAGCCACCCTAAAGGACCATCCACTTTGGAGAACTCTAAGATGTAAACATTTCCGTTTTCTTTCACAACTCTTTTCAGTTCATCAAGCCCCTTCTCCAGATTTTCGAAGTTTCTAACTCCAAATGCAACGGTAACAGCATCGAATTTATTATCTTCAAAAGGCAAATTTTCAGCATCGCCTTTCATCATTGAAATTTTATTCTGCAGGCTTTGTTTTTTAATTTTTTCAATACCTACGTCGAGCATTTTCTGTGAGAGATCGAGCCCAACCACATCACAACCTAAATTTTTCTGTACGGTAATGGCCAAGTCTCCGGTACCTGTTGCAACATCAAGCACTAATTTCGGTTGATCTTGTCTCATCATGTTCACCAGTTTATTTCTCCATGTTACGTCGATTTTCATCGAGAGCAAACGATTTAAAAAATCATATTTTCCCGCGATATTATCGAACATATCTTCTACCTGCTCTTTCTTGCTGGCTTGCGTATTGTAGGGGGTTACTTGTTTCAAAACTATAGCTTATAATATTCTTTATAATAATTAAGGAAGTCCTGTTTTCTAAAAATTTTAGTGCGGGATTCCACTTTTTGCACATTCTTGATTACTCTATCATACTCTTCGTCTACATTATAATAAAAATCGTCGGTAAAGAGTTTATTAAAATGTTTAGGAGCTCCAAGATACAGTTTTCCGTCGATACTTGTTTTTCCTTTTTCCAAAAGTAAGGAATCTTTATTTAAACCATACCCATAATATTGGGTGTTGATGTAATAATCTTGATGTGCAATATTCAACAATCCACGGATTTTGCTTACCGAAAATGCAGAATCGTACAATTGCTTTTTCTGACCATCGAATACTTTAATTCTATTCGTTCCCTCTTTTAAATCCACCTTAACCGTTTGTCCAGCAGCGATTACTTTTTCACCAGCATTATTAATACTGAAGTAATAAAGATTACTCGTGGGATTATCGACTACATAATAATTGCGTTTTGCTAAAAACAAAAAATAGATGCCAAATGCAGCAATCACGCAAATTACCGAAAACAGTAATCCTTTTTGTGCAGGTGTTAAATTCATTTCAGGAAAAGATGATAAGATGTGCAAATTTAATACTTTTTTGTTTGATTATGAATACAATATTAATTCTTAACTTTGTCGAAATTTTTTTTTAAAACAAACCCATGCCGAATACGATCATAATAGGTTCTGGAAGCTATGTTCCAGAAAGAATTATAGGAAAAGATTACTTTTTAAATTCTGAATTCTACACCGACGAAGGCGAGAAATTGGAGAAACCCAATGAAGAAATTATACAGAAATTTGTAGAAATTACCGAAATCGAAAATCGCAGATATATTGATGATGATTTAGACAACTCGGATATGGCCACAAAAGCCTCTGAAAAGGCGATTGAAGATGCAAATATTGATCCTGAAACTCTAGATTATATTATTTTCGCTACTAACTTTGGTGAAGTTTCCGCAAGTGGAGTGCCGAATTTTATGCCGAGCATGGCCGCAAGGGTAAAAAATAAGTTAGGAATCAAGAATCGTAAGTGCATTCCGTACGATATGATTTTCGGATGTCCAGGTTGGGTTGAAGCCCTTATTCTTGCAGACATATTTATTAAAGCAGGTAAGGCAAAAAACATTTTGGTGATTGGCGGGGAAACTTTAAGCAGAGTTACCGATCCTTACGATCGTAATAAAATGATTTTTGCAGATGGCGCTGGTGCGGTTGTGGTAACAGGAACTGAGCAAGAAAATGTAGGTATTATTTCTCACAATACCTTATGCGACAATGGCGTTGAACTTAATTATTTATGCAACGCGAAAACGTTAAATCCTTCAGCAGAAGATCAGGAGAAAATATACATAAGAATGCAAGGAAGAAAAATTTACGAGTATGCATTAAAGTATGTACCCGACGCAATTAAACAAACCATTGATGATGCTGGTTTAAGTATTGATGATATCGACAAAATATTAATTCATCAAGCAAATGCCAAAATGGATTATGCAATGATTACGCGATTGTTTAAATTGTACGGAAAACCAGATTATGATCATTCCATATCGCCAATGACGATTCAGCAGTTTGGAAATTCCTCTGTAGCAACAATCCCTACGATGTTCGATTTAATCCGTAAACATCAGTTAGGCGATCAAAAATTTGCGGATCATGGAAATATTGTTTTCACTTCTGTTGGTGCAGGAATGAACATCAATGCAGTGGTGTACCGCTTCCCTTAATCTTTCGATAATCAATTAAAAGAACTATTTTAGCACAAAGAATTACACTTTGTGCTTTTTTTTATTCAAATCTACATGCAAAAGAATTTCCTCCTCATAACCGGTTTATTTTTACTTCTTGAAATCTATGTTTTTCAAGCGTTTAAAACGTTAATTTCAAACACGTACATCCGAATATTTTATATTGGTTTCACTGTTTTGATCTACGCTTTGATGTTATACGAAGTTTTAAACGTAAATCGAGCAGATCGTGATCAACATAAAATTCACATCATTACCACAATATTTTTGGCCTTTTTAGTTCCCAAATTATTTGTGGCGATAATGCTTTTAATTGATGATGTTTTTCGACTCTTACATTACGGATACCAACAATTTTCAAACGCAAAACCGCATTTTCCAGAACGAAGAAAGTTTCTGTCAATTTTAGGATTTGGAATTGCGGGAGTTTTTTCAGGTTTAATTTTAGATGGAATCGCTTTCGGGAAATACAGATTTCGTGCAAGAAGAGTTAAATTAAAAATCGCGGGATTACCAGCCGAATTTAAAGGCTATCGAATTGTACAAATTTCCGACGTGCACAGTGGCAGTTTTTCACATCCTGAAAAGCTTCAAAAGGCCATCGATTTAATTAATGCACAAAAACCAGATTTGGTTTTGTTTACTGGCGATATGGTGAATAATTATGCCGATGAATTCGCCCCGTTCGTTCAGCTTTTTTCAACCATTCAAGCCAAAGATGGAAAATTTTCAGTTCTCGGAAACCACGATTACGGCGACTATGGACAATGGAAATCTGCAGAAGAGAAAGCTCAAAACATCCCAAAATTAACGCAATACCAAAAAGATGCAGGTTTTGAAATGCTTCGCAATGAACATCGTTTTATCAAAAAGAACAATCAAAAACTCTATATTTTAGGTGTTGAAAATTGGGGAGAAAAACCGTTTCCGCAGTTTGGAGACTTGGATAAAGCAGCAAATGGAATACCCGTAAATGCCGCAAAAATTTTAATGAGTCACGATCCTACACATTTTGATCGAATTGTGAAATTTCATCCTTCAAATATACAGCTTACGCTTTCAGGACACACGCACGGAATGCAGTTTGGCATTGATTTGAAAAATATTAAATGGAGTCCCGTTCAATACCGTTATCCGAAGTGGGCGGATTTATACGAAAGCCAAGGCAAATATCTGTATGTAAATAGAGGTTTTGGTGTGATTGGGTATCCTGGAAGAGTGGGAATACTTCCCGAAATCACTGTTTTTGAGCTATCCTAAATTTCTGTTTATACTATACTACAACCATACTACAAAGTTTAAATTCTTTGTAAAAAGAATAGAGTTAATTTATGTGCTTTTGAAAGGTACTGGAATGCGCTTTTTAGCACGAACAACTTCTACAAAAATGTATGAAATTGAAATTTGAATCCGGAAAATCCGTTACATCTTCATTCGTAAATTGATGATTTTCCACTTCCAGATAGCACGTTAGGATAAGAGCAACACATGTTCTAATGAAATGGGATTTTATACATCCAGATCAATTTTGAACGATAAAATCCCACTATGATTTCTATCGCATCACTTCGTAAAATGATAGCATGTTCAATCTAAAATTATCCGCAATTCACCGCTTAAAAACGATACGATTTTGTTTCATCACACTCCTATTGCTAAAGTCAATTGAATTCATGCAATCACTTAATTTTTCAAAAAACAGATTGTTCATTTTCATCAAAATGACCAAAAATTATTCCTCACAATCTTGAAATAAAAACAAGAAAGATCTTTTTGCAAAATCACCTTTGGCAGATTATCTTTAATAAAAAAGTAAAACAAAATAACTTAAAGTAATTTTACCTTAAAAAACATAAATTGTTCATTTAAAATAAATTAATTATCATTTATTAAACCAATTTATGACATAAATTTACTTTTGTAATTTGTGTTTTAAATTTTTGATCATCTCTTTTGTCATTGCAGGAAGATCAAATTCATAGCTTAAATCCCAATCCTTTTTTGCAACAGAATCATCAATTGATGCTGGCCAAGAATCTGCAATCGCTTGTCGGAAATCTGGTTCGTACGTAATTTCAAAATCTGGAATTTCCTTTTTAATTTCCGTTGCCAATTCTTTTGGTGTAAAACTCATTCCACCTAAATTATACGACGAATGCACCGTTAAATTCTCTTTGGGAGTTTGCATTAATTTCAATGTTGAGTTGATCGCATCATCCATATACAACATTGGCATTGCCGTATTTTCGGTAATAAAACTTGTGTATTTACCTTCTTCAATTGCTTCGTAAAAAATTTCAACTGCGTAATCTGTTGTTCCTCCTCCTGCAGGTGTTTTCCAAGAAATAAGTCCGGGATAACGAATACTTCTTACATCTACTCCAAACGTATTGTGATAATATTCGCACCATTTTTCGCCAGCCAATTTAGAAATTCCATACACTGTTGTAGGATTTAAAACAACATCCTGCCCTACATTTTCTTTCGGGATTCCTGTACCGAAAACGGCAATGGAACTAGGCCAGAAAATTTTCTTTAAAAGACCTTCTTTCGCCATTTCACAAAAATTCAAAAGCGGCTCAACATTCAATCGCCAAGCAAAAAGTGGTTGTCTTTCTGATGTACCGGAAAGTAATGATGCCAAATGATACACGGTAGTAATCCCGTAATCCTTCACTACTTGTCGAACCAATTGCGTATTGCTTACATCCATCCGCTCGTAATATCCAGCTGAAGTTAAGGATTTATCCCAACGATCTAATCCGGATGCAACCACATTTTCTTTACCGTGGAGTTGTACTAATCGGTTCGTAAGCTCGGTTCCTATTTGACCTAAAGCACCTGTAATCAGGATTTTTTCTGGGGTTGAAGACATTATTTGTAAGGTTTTTCTATGTGAAGCAAATTTAAATATTTATAGAAATTTTAAAAAACTATTTTTAATTTTGGAGAAAATATAAATATTTATGAGAACCTTAATTGTTACACTACTCTTCATTTCCTCAACGCTATCCGCTCAATTTACCGATTATAATACGGTAAAGGAAGTGAAGGTAAAAAACAAAGGTGTAGTGGTTTCCGCACATCCACTTGCAAGCGAAGCCGGTGCAAAAGTAATGCGCATGGGAGGCAACGCTTATGATGCTGTAGTAGCCACACAATACGCTTTAGCAGTAGTTTACCCGCAAGCAGGTAATATTGGTGGCGGCGGTTTTTTAGTAGGCGTAAAAAGCAATGGTGAAAAATTCACATTAGATTACCGCGAAACTGCGCCTAAAAGAGCTTCTCGAGATATGTACCTTGATAAAAATGGTGTTGCAAGTACATCACTTTCCCAATATGGAAGATTAGCAGTTGGCGTTCCTGGATCTGTTGCTGGAATGTTTGAAACCTTAAAATACTGCAAACTTCCGATGAAGGATTTAATTCAACCCGCAATCGATTTGGCGGAGAAAGGTTTTGCCATTACTGATAAGGAAGCGGAACTTCTTAATAAAACTCAACCTGCTTTTAAACAACATAACTATACTACAACCCCATTTACGACCAATACACAATGGAAATCTGGAGATGTTATTGTGCAAAAAGATTTAGCCGAAACGTTGAAGCGCATTCAGAAAGAAGGTAAAAAAGGTTTCTATGAAGGTAAAACTGCTGATTTGTTAATTGCAGAAATGAAAAAAGGAAACGGAATTATCACCGCTCAAGACCTTAAAAATTACACCGTTGCCGAAAGAAAACCGTTGGTTTTTGATTATAAAAAGAATACCGTTGTTTCAATGCCGCTTCCCTCAAGTGGCGGATTATTGCTTGCACAAATGCTCAAAATGGCTGCTTTTGAAAACCTAGAAAACTATCAACTGAATTCTACCAAAGCCGTACAAATTATGGTGGAAGCCGAAAGACGTGCTTACGCAGATCGTGCAGAGTATATGGGCGATCCGGATTTTATTCAAGATAAAACTGAAATGCTGATGTCCGATGAATATTTGCGTAACCGATGGAAATCTTTTAATCCAGAAAAAGCAACGCCAAGTGCGGAGGTTGGCAATATTATTAGTCCCACGAAAGAAAGTACCCAAACCACCCACATTTCCGTGTTGGATAAAGATGGAAATGCAGCATCTGTAACCACCACTTTAAATGGATACTACGGAAGTAAGGTAATGGTTACGGGAGCCGGATTTTTCTTAAATAACGAAATGGATGATTTTTCCATCAAACCGGGCGTTCCTAATATGTTTGGGGCAGTTGGTGGAGAGGCCAATTCTATTGCGCCCAATAAAAGAATGTTAAGCTCGATGACGCCAACGGTGTTGCTAAAAGAGGGAAAACCGTTTATGGTAGTAGGAACTCCTGGTGGAACGACAATTCCAACGTCAGTATTTCAATCAATCGTGGATGTGGTGGATTTTAAACAGAATACAAACATCGCAGTGAACGCACCAAAATTTCATCATCAATGGCTTCCAGAAGTAGTAAAAATTGAAGCTAATTTTCCACAAGCTACTATTTCAGATCTTGAAAAAATGAATTACACTTTTGAAACCATACCCTACATCGGTAAAACAGAAATGATAACCATTGACGAGAACGGAACTATACATGCAGTTGCCGACGGTCGCGGAGACGATTCTGTAGCGATTGAATAGAAAAGAAAAACCAAACACATAATGAAAAAAAGAAAAAACTTTACCAGGAACTCTACATTCAAGTACTATTTTCTATCGGGATAGGATTACTACTCGGGCACTATTATCCTGAGATCGGAAAACAAATGCGGCCATTAGGCGATGCTTTTATTAAGATTGTGAAAATGATTATTGCGCAGGTAATTTTCATTACGCTTACGCTAGGAATCGCGCACATGTCAGATCTTAAAAAAGTAGGAAGAATTGCTACCAAGGCGATGATTTACTTTCTTACGCTTTCTACTTTTGCACTCGTGGTTGGTCTCGTGGTTGCCAACCTCTTTCATCCGGGTTCTGGACTCAATATTGATCCGTCAACATTGGAGGGCGATGTAAGCTATTATACCGAAAAAGCACACGAATCTACGCTAACGGGATTTCTTTTAAACATCATTCCCACGACACTTTTTAGTCCTTTAATCGGCGATAATATTCTGCAAGTGCTTTTGGTTTCCATTCTTATGGGTGTAGCACTGGTTTTAACAAAAGAGAAAAGTCAAAAGGTAACAGATTTTTTTCCAAGCGCTATCTGCACCAATTTTTAAAATTGTTCATTTATTAATGAAGCTTGCGCCGATAGGAGCATTTGGTGCAATCACCTTTACTATTGGGGAATATGGCTTAAAATCCATTTACAAATTAGCGTATTTAGTGGGTATTTTTTACCTCACCTCATTCATTTTTGTCGCTGTAGTTTTGGGCGCTGTTTCATGGTATTGCGGTTTTAATATTTTTAAACTTCTGCGGTATTTAAAAGAAGAATTACTTTTGGTTTTGGGTACTAGCTCTTCAGAACCCGCACTTCCTGGTTTAATGGAAAAACTTGAAAAAGCAGGATGTTCAAAAACAATTGTTGGAATGGTTGTTCCAACAGGTTACTCCTTTAACTTAGATGGAACCAATATTTATATGACGTTGGCTGCGCTCTTTATCGCACAAGCGTTCAATATCCCCTTAACGCTCGAAAAACAAATCATGTTATTTTTAGTGGCGATGATTAGTTCTAAAAGAGCCGCAGGTGTTACGGGCACAGGATTTATTACACTTGCTGCTACTTTAGCCGTTGTTCCTGAAATCCCAGTTCAAGGAATGATGCTTATTCTTGGAATCGATAAATTTATGAGCGAATGTCGTGCTTTAACCAACGTTATTGGGAATTCCGTTGCTACCGTTGTTGTTGCCAAATGGGAAAATCAGTTGGATTCCGCAAAGCTAAAAGACATCTTAGATCATCCACAAAAAATCACGCAAACGCTTTGATTTTAGATGGTGTACTTAACAAACTTTAACTTTCAAATATCATTATTTATTAAGATATTTGCGCATTATTTTTAAAATTTGAGGATGAAGAAATTTTTTGTATTGTCAATCATCACTGTAGGAGCATTGTACCATGCACAGTCTATTGGAAATTCGCCATATGCAGCGTACGGAATTGGAGATGTAAAGTTTGACAACACTGCAGAAAACAATGCGATGGGAGGGATCAGTACGGCTTATATTTCAGATTATAACAACAGTTTTAATTTTGAAAATCCTGCTGCCAATTCAAATTTAGAACTTACTTCTGTAAAGTTTGAAGTTTCGAATGAAAACAATTTTTTAAAATCGGATTACAATAATTTGAAAGCCACGAAAAATTCAACCTATCTTTCAAATATATCAATCGCGTTTCCAATTTCCAAAAAAATAAAATTTGGGATGGGCTACCAACCCTACTCTTCTAAAAAATATTCTGTAGGAACTAGCGAAACGTTATCAAATGGAATTACCAACGCGAATTTGTTTCATGGCGAAGGAACCTTGAATACGGTTCAAGCTGCCGTTTCCTATCAAATTACTTCGGAATTTGCATTAGGATTGCGAAGCAACTTCATCTTCGGAAATTTGTACGATATTGATGAGCTTACTTCAAGCTATTCCGAACTAATCAACGGTTACGAAACCCGCAATAAGATTAAAACCTTTAATTTTACAGCAGGAACAGTATACCAGAAAAAAATTGATGACAGCCGTAAATTTACGTTAGGCGCCACGTACACATTTGGCAATACTGGTGATATGGAAACCTATTACACCAATAGCACCTATTACTACAACTCTTCCAACGAGAAGCAAAATATTGACATTATCGACGAAAAAACAAGTACGGATAAGCAATTAATTCCAATGGAAACGTCTGTCGGCATTGGCTATGGTAAAGATTTCAAATGGTTTCTTTCCGGTCAATTCGATTACAAAAAAGGAGAAACAATTCAATTTCTAGGGCAACCTTTTCAATACGAAAATTCATACAGAATTTCTGCAGGTGGATGGTTTATCCCAAACATCAATAACTTTAGAAGCTATTTTTCAAGAGTTACCTATCGCTACGGCGCTTATTACGAAAAAGGAAATCTAAGTATCAACGGAACCGATATTAATAAATTTGCGGTAACCGCAGGGGCATCCTTTCCATTTCAAAACAGAAGTACAAACCGTTTGAGTGGAATTGATTTCGCAGTGGAATTGGGAAAAAGAGGAACATTGGATAACAATATGATCAATCAGAATTTCATCAATTTGCGTATCGGAATCAACTTTGCAGATCGCTGGTTCCAAAAAGCTTTGTATGATTAAAATTTCATGAAATTTCTTCGGAAAATATTATATAAAAATATAGCCTTCCTTTTAGGATGTGCTATATTTTTTGCTATGGTATCCTGCGAAGAAGATTTGGCGACGCTCAATAAAAACAAAAATGTAAACTTCCCTTCTCAAATCATTAACAATGCAAATATTATCCAGCGCGATTCAGGATTTGTAAAGCTTCGAGCCACAGCGCCTTTAATCGAAAAATATGAATATGTAGATTCCCCATACGTAGTGGCAAGAAAAGGAATTGACATTAAATTTTTCGACAAAAAAAAGCCAAAAACTCCTGGAACAATTAAAGCTAAATATGCCAAAATTAACGAAAAGAAGAAATTCTACGAAGCTCGAGGGAATGTCGTAATCCGAACTAACGAAGGTCAAATTTTCGCAATGCAAAGTGTATTTTGGGATCAAATAAAGAAAACCATCTTCACCAAAGATACCGTTTTTGTAACCGATAAAGATGGTTCTACATTGGTTGGCGCAAACGGAATGCAAGCTACGGACGACTTTTCACAATACACTTTTTACAATAATACCGGTGATATTAGCGCCAAAAAAATTCCAGAAAAAGGAAAATAATTCTTTAATTTCGTAAGCCTATTTTTTACGCTTATACCATGAATTTTTACACCATAGGTTTAATGTCGGGAACCAGTTTGGATGGTTTGGATATTTGTTTTTCGCAGTTTCAAAAACTCGATGAAAAATGGAGTTTCACTATTTTGAAAACCACTACCATTGCCTATTCAAAAATTTGGGAGAACAAACTTCGAAATGCAATTTACTGCACTCCTGAAGAGTTGTATCAACTGAACACGGATTATGGTTTTTATCTCGGTGAAATGGTGAATCATTTTATCCGCGAAAATAAAATTGAAAACTGCGATTTAATTGCATCACATGGACATACCGTTTTTCATCAACCCGATAAAAAATTTACAGTTCAAATTGGCGATGGGCGTGCAATAAAATTAGCAACGGAAATCCCCGTAGTTTACGACTTTCGGATGCAAGATGTTTTAATGGGCGGAAACGGCGCTCCTCTCGTACCGATTGGTGACGAACTCCTCTTCAGCGAATATGAGGCCTGTCTAAATCTGGGCGGCTTCTCGAATATTTCATTTCGAAAAGAAGGAAAAAGAATCGCTTTCGATATTTGTGCAATCAACATTGTATTGAACGCAATTGCCCAAAAATTAGGAAAAGAATTTGATGAAAATGGTGCAATTGCAAAACAAGGCCAAGTAGACAAAGCGTTATTGGAGCACTTGAATAAGTTCGAATACTATACCCAAAAACCACCAAAATCTTTAGGCGTAGAATGGGTAAATCAGAATATTGCGAAGTGCATACAATCTTATGAAACAGAAATTGTTCTTGCTACATTTACGGAACATATCGCAATTCAAATTGCCCATATTTTGAATAGCGAAAACCTTGAAAACGTGCTTTTCACTGGTGGTGGAACCTATAACACCTTTTTATTGGAACGCATACAATCCCTTACAGAAGCTAAAATCATCGTTCCAACACCCGAAATCATTGAATATAAAGAAGCGTTAATTTTCGCTTTTATGGGCGTTTTAAAGATGCAAAATATAAATAATGTACTTTCGTCAGCTACGGGAAGTACACTCGACCACTGCTCTGGAGTTATCGCATAAAAAAACCTTTAGAAAATTCTAAAGGCATTAATTTTTTTTGAGAAATCAATTACAGCTTTTCGATATTATCGGTAAGTGAATTGATAAAATTCTGCAACGGTTTTTCCACCATCATCTTGATAAACGGATTAAATTTACCATCAAAAAGAAGTTGAACTTCCGTCTGATTTTCGTTTACGGCATTCATGGTTCCAGTAAGCGCAAAATCAAGGCTTGAACTTGCAGATTTTAAAACCACCTGATCATCGGAAACATCTTCAATTTTTAAAGCAATTTCTGGCATTCCACTCAAACCAAATTTAAAACCATCTTCCCAACTTTCGAACTTGGTAAGCGAACTTGGCATTAAATCTTTGTAATCTTCCGGTTTTTTAAGCATTTCAACCAATTGAGGAACAGATTTATTTACGATTATTTTTCTTCCTTCTAAATTCATTTTATATTTTTGTGCAATTAAAGGTTTCACAAATGTATAAAGTTTTCGTGAATGAAAAAAAACTATCATTCACCCAAACCCCAGATCAGGTAAAAAAAATTATTCCGTTTGAAGGAATTTCTAGTTTAGAAATTGCGATCGACACTTTAGAAAATACTTCAACGCCAGAAATCAACGTATTTACCGCTGATTTGGACGAGATGTGGCGTTTATTTTCTGGAATGTTTCGCATCATTGAAGCTGCCGGAGGAATTGTATGCAATCAATACGGAAAAATTCTTTTCATTAAAAGATTAGGAAAATGGGATCTCCCAAAAGGTAAAATTGAAAAAGGCGAATCTTTGGAACAAGCTGCACTTCGCGAAGTTGAGGAAGAAACAGGTTTAAAAGAAATGAAAATTCGTGAATTTTTAAATACCACTTACCACATTTACACCGAACGAAATGGTGACAAAATCCTAAAAACAACGCATTGGTTTATCATGGATTACAACGGAAATGAAACCCCAAAACCGCAAGTTGAAGAAGGCATCATTCAGGTAGATTGGAAAGACCAAGCCGATATTGAAAAAAATGTACTTGGGAAAACATTTCGAAATATCGAACTCATGTTGAGCGAATATCAAAAACTTACATCTAAACAATAAAATCAATTGCTTTCTCTAAAGCAATTCCTCTGGATCCTTTAATCAGGATATTTTTAGATCCTATTGCATCATTTTTCAAGTGCTCGATTAAATCGTTAACGTCATTGTAAGCGGTGCAATGAGAATTGGTGTTTTTGAAATTTTTACCCACCGTAATTATTTCATCAAATCCAAGTTGTGCGGCTTGATGTAAAATGTTCGTATGTTCATGTTCACTTTCAGCTCCCAATTCTAACATATCACCAATAATAATGGTTTTTGAACCTTCAAAAGTGCTGAAGTTTTTCAACGATTCTGACATTGAACTTGGGTTCGCATTGTAGGTATCCAAAACCAAAGTTTTACCATTTTTATGCATTATTTGCGAGCGCATATTCGTAGGAAGATAGTTTGAAATTGCGTGGGAAATTTGTTGAAAGCTAATTCCAAAATGAAAGCCAAAAGCAGCAGCTGCAGATAGATTATTAAAATTATAATTTCCGGTTAACTGAGATAAAGCTTCTTGCTCTTCAAACTTTAAGCCTACAAAATGCTCCTTTGAAAAAGATTCAAAATAGTAATCAGAATCGGCGGTACCAAAAGTAATTTTTTTATCGTAATCTTTAGTTTTTTCTACCTGAATTTCGTCTTGCTGATTCACCAACAGCGTTTTATGATTTTGGATAAGATAGGTATACATTTCCGACTTCCCTTTAATTACGCCCTCAAAACCACCAAAACCTTCAAGATGCGCTTTCCCAAAATTGGTGATATATCCGAAATCTGGCTTTGCAATTTCACATAATGTTGAAATCTCTTTTTGATGGTTTGCTCCCATTTCCACAACTGCGATTTCATGATCTGCTTTAATTGAAAGCAGAGTGAGTGGCACACCAATATGATTATTCAAATTGCCTTTGGTGTATTGCACTTTAAAATTTTCCGACAAAACTGCATGAATCAATTCCTTTGTTGTTGTTTTCCCGTTGCTTCCCGTAAGTGCAATGATGGGAATGGTAAGTTGTTCTCGGTGAAAAACGGCCAAATCCTGTAAAAACTGCAATGTAGAAGGAACGTAAAAGATATTTTTTTCAGGTTGAGCAAAATTTTCTTGTTCCACAATTACGGCTATTGCGCCATTTTCAATAGCTTGCTCTGCCAACGTTGCGGCATTAAAAGTTTCCCCTGAAAACGCAAAAAAGATATCGTTTTTCTCAAGTTTACGGTTATCAATAACAACGTTATTGGCTTTTAAAAATAGCGGGTAAAATGATTCCGGATTCATAGGGATCAAAAATAAAAAATCCTTCCTAAATTGAGGAAGGATTTTAATAAATATTTTAAAAAGTATCGATTAACGTTTGGTTCTGCCTTTTCCTTGATTTTTCGCATCTTGTGCTACACGGAAACCAATCCATCCATACGCTTTGTTCTCGTCTTTGAAACGTCTTTGTCCTGGATCAAGCCAATACGCACCATCCAACCAAGAACCACCTTTTACTACACGGATTTCGTTGCTAATTTGTGTCGTAACTTCTTTTCTATCTTTTTCCATCACAACTCTACCTTTATCATCTACGAAAAATCGTTTTCTTTTAGAGTTGTACATGTTATAACCCGCAGTTGTACTATCTTCCGCTCTTCCGTAACCTGCATCAAGAGAGGATTGAAAATCACCATCGCGGAAGTTTCCATAATCGGCAACAGTTTCTCTTTCATATTGTCCTGGAAGTCCTTTATAAACTAATCTACCATCCGAAAGGGTATCGTATTGTACTGTTTCGATCATTTTATACGTTCCGTCTGCGTTTTTCACTACTTGCTGTGGAGCGTTACCACGATAGTAGTTAAAATCACTTGCTTCTTCGTCAATAATTGGGCGATAGATATCAGCAGTCCATTCAGAAACGTTTCCGTACATTCCGTAAAGTCCCAGATCGTTTGAAGGATACTGTTTTACATCAGAAGTTGTTGGTGAACCATCGTTTTTCCAACCTGCAACTCCGGAGTAATCTCCACGACCTTGCTTAAAGTTTTCAAGATACATTCCGCGGTTTCTACCTTTCTTGCCTTTTAATTTTTCTACTTCAGGATCTTTGCCTAAGTATAAATTATATTCGCGATCTTTCTGCATTCCAAGAGCTGCAAATTCCCATTCAACTTCGGTTGGAAGTCTGAATTTTTCCACAATCCCAGAAGTTGCATTTCTGTTAGCTGCAAGAATCCTTTGATTATCTGTTTTAATACCTGTTTTCTTTTTCAAACGTTGTTCGTTAAGATACGCTTGCATTTCAGGATCGTTGGCTTTGTATTTATCTAACGAGAATGATGAGCTTCCCATATTGTTGCTATCATTGCTATAGAAATCTTTAGAAATTACGCCTTGTTTCATCAACTCTTTTTCGTTGGCTCTATCAGTCAACCATTCACAATATTTGGTCGCTTGTAACCACGAAACACCTACAACTGGGTAATAATCGTACTCAGGTGAACGGAAATAGGTTTCTGCAAAGTCGTTTCTTGAAAGTTTGTTATTCCATACCAATGTGTCAGGTAGCGCACCACTATAAATATCTTTGAAGCTTGGATCTGAAGGTGGGAATACAAACTTCAGCCATGTGGTATATTCGCGGTATTCGTAGTTCGTAATTTCGGTTTCGCCGAGGAAGAAAGAGCTTACTTGCATTCTTCTTGGAGTGTTGTTCCAATCGTGCATTACATCATCTTTCACTAATCCCATAGTGAAAGTTCCACCATCTACATAAACCATTCCTGGCCATCCCTTCTGCTTCTGCTGTTTACCGGAAAAAAACCATCCATTCTTTTCATTGGGTTTCCAGCCGGTTTTACTGGTGAATCGTTTGGTTCCGCCACCTTTTTTGGAACCACTTCCTCCACCACAGCTTACCAAAAGCATTGATGAGCTTAACGCAATTATTGAAAAAAACTTCAGTTTATTCATAGTTGATATAGAATTTTCAGAGTACAAAGAAAAAATAAATAATTTAATTATTCAAGTAAAGAATTGTTTTTTTTGCAAAACGTAGACAAATTAATTTTATTGTATAATATAATATTTTTAAAAATTTCGTTTAATTTGTAACATCGTAAATCATACGCTATAATGAAGAGAATTCTAACGGCTCTGCTTCTTTCTTTTATATCTTTTACTGCTTACGCCCAACACATCAATTTAAATTGGCAGGGTTCTGCAACCATCGATTATGGAACTGAAAAAGTGAATGTACCCTATTTCACAAATAGTGGCTACAATAATGAAGGTAGAGAAATCTCCATTACTATAGAAAATAAAAATTCGACTAAAAGATCAAAAGCCCAAAATTTAAAATGGGAAAAAGTTGGTAAAAAAGATCTTTATGATTTGGATGAAAGCAGCTTGCCTTCAAAGGATTTATTTTCATCTTCTTCCTACTTTAATAAATACGATCAATCCCACTCGAGCGCTTTAAAAGTTTCGGCATTTAAAAATGAAAATGGTACAATCTATCGGTTGGTCGCTTTTGATATTGTAGAAGACAAAGAAAATTTACCTATTGCCCAACGATACGGAACCACAGAAAACCCTCTTAAACAAGGAAATATTTATAAAATAAGAGTTGATAAGTCGGGGATTTTTAAAATTACCTCAGCATTTTTAACGAGTTTGGGAATAAATCCTGCAACGGTTAATCCAAAAAACATGCGCATTTACGGGAACGGCGGGATTATGTTACCAGAATACAATCGCGATAGCCGTTATGATGCACTTCAAGAAAATGCAATACAAGTTTTTGGTGAGGAAGACGGGGTTTGGAATTCCGAGGACTTTGCCCTCTTCTATGCACAAGGTCCAAATGGCTATAATATTTTTACTTCTACCAATACCAATGGAAACGGAAGAACAGATACAAGAACGGATCGCCCCTTTAATTACGTAAATATTTATGATGATTATGCGTATTATTTCATCACGTTCGATCATGGAGAAGGGAAACGCGTGCAGGATTCGAACATCGCAGCAAACGGAACGCCAATTACCCGTTATGATGCTTACCAAGTGCTTAATGAGGAAAAACTGAATCTGATGAAATTTGGCCGCACGTGGACGGGCGATGGTTTCACCACAGAACAAACTGTTTCTTTCAACACAACTTCCCCGATTCAAAGCGGTGATTTGGTGCGTTATCGAGCGAGAGTTATTGGTTATAATGCGACAACAAATTCTGTCACCATTAATTTTAACGGCCAAAACAGTTCAACAACAACTTTAAATAGCGATCGAGAATTTTACCCCATTTTATATAATGGATCGATTACCGGCATTAGTGGCAATCAGCTTTCCTTTAGAATCAATCCCAATATTGGAGCAAACCCAAGCGGGAGATTTTTTTTAGATTATGCTGAAGTTCAATACAAAGAAAATTTGAATTTCAATGGACAGCAAATGAATTTCAGATCCTATGATATTGAGGAAGACAGCAACAATAGTTACAGCTTCAGTATCGGAAATATTTCTGGATTGGAGCAAGTTTGGGATGTTTCAGATATTACCAACGCTACAAGAAAAGTTAACCAAAACACTGCAGGTTCATCTTTCAATTTTGCATATTTGGCCAGCAGCGACATTTTTAATAATGAGTTTGTCGCCTTTAATGCTTCTTCTGCCTATATTCCATATGCAATAGGAAGAATTGAAAATCAGGACCTTTCGGGACTAAGCAATATTGATTATTTAATGGTAACGTCTCCAGAGTTTTTAGGACATGCTCAACGGCTTGCCAACTATTATCAGGATCAATACAACGTTGCGGTTGTTGATGTTAATAAAATTTACAATGAATTCAGCAGTGGACGAAAAGATGCTACCGCCATTCGAGATTTTGCAACGAAATTAAATTCACCTTCAGGAACATTAAAATACATCTTTATATTAGGAGATTCTTCTTATGATTTTCGAGGTCGAATGGTTCCAGGAAGCGATGTGGTTCCCGCGTACCAAAGTGAAGAAAGTGGAAGTTTAGAAAGTTCTTTTGTTACCGACGATTTTTTTGGGATGACTGCGCCCGCTTCAAGTACAACCATCACCCAAAACTATCCAGATATTCCTGTGGGAAGACTTCCCGCTGCAACACTCTCTGAAGCAAAATTATTGATCGATAAAACCCTTGCCTACAACAATGCTTTACAAGGGCAATCAACGCCATTTGGGGAATGGAGAATGAAGTTAGACTTTGTTGTGGATGACGATTATGAAAACGAAAACCCATTTCACACCACGGTAAATAATGCGTTGGTATCCAATTTTGAAAGCGATACCAATACACGGAAAGAATATAATATTCGTAAGTTGTATCTCGATTCATTTACAGCGGATATTTCCTCTGGTGGACAACGCTATCCGCAAGTAAACCAAGCCATAATGAATGACGTGGGAAATAGTTTATTTATGCTCTATTTCGGACATGGCGGCGTAAATGGTTGGGCGCAAGAACGCGTACTTACGTTGGATGAAATTCAGAATTTTAACAATTACAATAATGTTTATTCCCGTTTCCCGCTAATTTCAACGATTACTTGCGAATTTACACTTTGGGACGATCCTGCTACTTTTTCTGCAGGTGAACAGGTAATTAAAAGTGCACAAGGTGGTTCTGCTTCAATGATTACTTCCAGTCGAAAAATTGCAGTTAGCTATGGTGTGGGATTCACTGGAATGTTCATCAACCAGATCTTCAATTTGGAAAATGATGATTTCTTATCGTTAGGAGATGCATTTCTGAATGCAAAAGTAAAATACGGAAGACAATCCAACCATTTACGCGTTAACTTTCTTGGCGATCCTGCGAGCAAATTGAGCCGACCAAAACGATTGTTAGAAATTGAAAATATTGAAACCCCAGTTCCTGGACAAATTCGAGCACTCGATTTCGTAAAAATAACAGGAAGCGTAAAAAAAGCAGATGGAACAGTTGATGAAACATTTAATGGGCGCGTTGCCATCAATATTTTTGATAAGAAACTTACCAAAACCACACTGAATAACGATAACCTACCAGGAATGCTTCCCAAATTAACATATAAAGAAGAAGGAAGCCCAATTGTAAAATCTTCGGGAACCGTATCCAACGGAAGCTTCACGATCGAATTTTATGTTCCAAAAGATATTAACTATGAAGTTGGAGAAGGAAGAATATTGCTTTACGCAGATAATAAATCAAGAGATGTTTTCCAAAATCAATCCTACACCATTGGGGGAATAAATCCCGACGGAATAAATGACGACACACCTCCCAAAGTTCGTTTATTTATGAACAATGTTAATTTTGCAGATGGCGGTATTACCGATCAAAACCCAATGCTTTTGGCTTGTGTTACCGACGATAAAGGGATTAATTCTACAGGTTCTGGAGTTGGTCACGATATTACCACCTATCTTGATGGCGAAATCATCAATACTGTAGTTCTTAATGATTATTTCTTTTCTGGAGAAGGACAAGGTTGCGTAAATCCAGATTTAGCAGACTATCAAAAAGGCGTTGTGAGCTATCCTTTCCGAAATCTTACTCCCGGAGAGCACCAACTGACCTTTAAAATTTGGGACATCAACAATAATTCAACCACAGAAACGTTAAACTTTATAGTTAAGGACGAAACTGATCAAAATCTGATTGTTAAAAGATTGTTAAATTGGCCCAATCCTTTTACCAACAAAACCTATGTGCAATTTGAGCATAATTGCGATGATATTTTGGATGTAAATGTTCAGATTTTCACAATAACGGGTAAATTGGTAAGAACATTAAGCAACACCATTACCGCGGAACCATTCTTAGAAGGTTTTAGAACTCCAAGAACCGCAATTGAATGGGATGGTAGAGATGATTATGGAGACACAGTGGGAAAAGGAACTTACATTTTTAAAATTTTCGCGCGAAGCCAAAATCAAGATAAATGTAAAGGAAGTGCTACAGCAGTAGAAAAAATGGTACTATTAAAATAACTTAAAAAAATAAAATACAACGATAAAAATATACTTATGAGTGTTACTAAAAAACTATTTTTAGGTCTTGGCTTAGGAATTGGCGTTGCTGGTTTCGGCCAGTTAAGCGATATTCGCCCTGTACTTACAGGAGCGCCTTTCCTTAGGATTTCTCCAGATGCACGTGCAGGAGGTATGGGAGATCAAGGGGTAGCCACAACTTCAGATGCTTTTTCTCAATTTTGGAATGCAGCAAAATACCCTTTTAGCAGAACTTCCTCTGCAATTGCGATTAACTATACGCCCTACATGAGCAAACTTACAAATGATGTTTTTCTTTTGTACGGCGCTTATCACCAATTTTTAGGAGATGAAGAAAGATCAACCATTAGTGCCAGTCTTTACTACTTCAATATGGGATCAGTCGATCTAACAAGATTAGTAGGAACAGAAGTTGTGCAAGAAGGTACCGCACAACCCAACGAATTCTCCATTGATGTGGCTTACGGTTTGAAACTTTCCGACACCTACTCGATGGCGGTTACGGGTCGTTATATTCGTTCCGATTTATCGGGAGGTTTTAACTCCGATAATACCTTGAAACCTGCAAACTCATTCGCGGTAGATGTTTCAGGATATTATATGTCGCCAAGACATACCAGCTTTGGCGATTACGAGGGAAGAGCAAGAGCTGGTTTTGCAATTCAAAACTTAGGTCCAAGATTAGATTATACAGGTGATGATGAATCAAGATCTTACCTTCCTACAATGGCAAGATTGGGAGCAGGTTATGATCTTTTTATTGACGATTTAAATAGAGTTGGCATTAACCTTGAAGCATCGAAACTTCTTGTTCCAGGTCCTGAAGTTATTGGAACCGATTTAAATGGTGAATCCATTTTTGATGTACCAAATGTTGGCGTTATGGAAGGAATAGGAAAATCGTTCAACAATAAAAAAAGCACCATGTTTAGCGGCGCTTTAGAATATGAATACGATAATGCCTTTGCAGTTCGTGGCGGATATTTCCACGAAAGCGCGGAGCAAGGGGGCAGACAATATGCAACGGTGGGACTTGGATTGAAATACAATTCTTTCGGGTTGGACGTTTCGTACCTTGTTAACACCTCAAAAATCAATACTGCGTTAGACAATACGCTGCGTTTCGGTCTTACTTGGAATATCGGCGAAGAAACCTACAACGCTCAGGATTACTAAAATCTTGAAAATAAAAAAAAGAGACTGCTTTTTAAAGAGGCAGTCTCTTTTTTATGCTTTAAATTCGATAATTTTGTATAATGACCTACACTTCGGAACTTAAAAAATTTATCAGCAGCCAGTACATCTACTCTGGTGTACGAATTGCGCTGGCAATTGTGGTTCCGAGTTTAATTTTGGCGCATTTTGGCTTACTTAAAGAATACTTCCTTTTTCCTTTGGGAACAAGCTTTGTTGGCCTCACCGATCAACCTGGTCCATTCATCCGCCGTAGAAATACGCTAATTACTGCGGTAATTAGTTTCTTTCTGGTTTCGCTTGTCGCGAGTTTGGTAAAAAATATTCCACCGCTCGTGTATTTGGAAATTATACTCTTCGGCATGTTTTTCACCATGATTGGCGTGTATGGTCAGCGCCTTGCTGCTTTAGGATCGCTTTCTTTAGTCGTGTTGGGAATTTTTATTGATGGGCATTTAGCCGGAACCGACATTGTGAAAAGCTTGGCCATTTTCTTTGCCGGTTGCTGTTGGTTTTTGGTAATTTTTGTAATTGTTTCTACCATTCAACCGTACAAATTAGCAAGTCAAATGGTGGGCGAAAACTATTTAGAGTTGGCAAAATTCATGCGGATTAAAGCCAACTTTTATCAAAAAAACGCAGATTACAGCGCATTATTTAATCAAATCATTTCGCAACAAGTAAAAATTAAAAACCTTCAAGAAGATACTCGAAATACGGTTTTCAGAACCCGTAAAATCGTTAATGAATCGACTACGACTTCTCGACTTTTAATGTTGATGTTTTTAAACTCGATTGATTTGCACGAGAAAATATTTACCTCCGAAAACGATTATCAAAAGCTACAAAATTACTTTCAACCGACAGGAATTCTAATCAAAATTCACAATTATTTAAATACACTTTCCGAAGAAGTGGCCAACATCGGAATCGCAATGCAAAGCGGGACGAAAGCAAAACCTTCCATTAACCTACAACAAGAGCTCGATCTTTTGTATGAACATTATTATGAAGTCCGCAATCGTTTATTAAGTTCTGATTCTTTAGAAAACTTTCTAATTCTTCGTCAAATTCTGCTTCGAATTACGGAAATAACAGATGAAATTAAAAGCATCTTTGTTATTGATGGTCAGGATCCCAAAGTTGCAAAAAGCCTTTCTACAGGATTGGATTATAAAAAATTTCTTTCTAAAGAAGAACATCTTCGATTGAAGGTTTTAAAAAATAACCTTTCGTTACAATCTGGACTTTTCCGCCACGCAATCCGAATTACTGTAGCACTTTTGGCAGGTTATATTATTTCTAAACTCAAATTTTTAGGAATTGGGCATTCTTATTGGATTTTAATTACCATCACCGCAATTTTAAAGCCCTCATTTTCTATTACGAAAAGTAGAAATTTATTGCGTTTATACGGAACTGTATTTGGCGCGGTTACGGCGTATATTATGCTTTTATTTATTACCAACAACACCGCTTTATTGCTGATTTTATTGGGCAGCATGATTTTATGCTACAGCTTTTTAAGAAGAAAATATTTCTGGGCCGTATTTTTTATGACGATTTATGTTTTTCTTTCCTTTAATTTTTTAAATCCAGGACATGTAAATCTTATTTTTAAAGATAGAATACTCGATACAGCTATTGCAGGTGCAATTTGTTTTCTGGCGGCGTATTTTGTATTCCCTGTTTGGGAACATACTCAAAATCTAGATTTGATGCGAAAATCTGCAAAAAGTAGTCAGAATTACTTTCAAACCGTTGCAGGATATTTCACCAACCAATCGTTAAGTATTGAGCAATATAAACTGCGAAGAAAGGAAGCAATGATTAACTTATCCAATCTTTCTGATAATTTTCAACGAATGATTTCGGATCCTAAAAATCAGCAAAAAAAACTGGAAACGGTGCATTCCTTTGTTTCTACATCTCAACTTTTAATTGCGTATACTGCATCACTTTCACAGTACACTAAAAATAACGCTCAATATCCAGAAATTGATTTCGAAAATTGGAGTAGAAAAATTAATGCTGAAATTACGAAAACACAAAATATACTTAATCATCAACCTTTAGAATCTGAATCATTAAAAACGAAATCCATTAAAACCCACGACTTGGTGGATGACTTGCTTCAAAAAAGAAAGTCTGAAATCGACGATAATATTCTCTATGATCTTCGGGATCAACAAACAACCACGCGCTTAACAACGCTAAAAAGTATACAGGAATTATTGGAGTTGATTTATGATGTTGCTCGTGAACAAAGGAAAGTAGTCGAACATTACTATCGCATTAATCCACAATCGTAAACACGTAATCATCAAAAAATTCTACGCGCGCATAAAACTCATCCGAGGAGTCATCATCGTAAACTCGACAACGTACGCTATGCAAATTTTCGCGAGAAAAAGGCAAAACTTCGTAGTGTTTTTTAAGCGACCAATGTTTGGAATGATGCAATTTGTATAAACTTTCCTTTACGGACCAAATAATCGTTAGGTATTCAATTTCTTCAGATTCAGGAATAAAGGTACGTTCCTCAGGGTACACAAATTTGTCTTTTAATTTCAACATTTTAGGATTAAAACGTTCCACATCAATCCCAATTTTATTTTTAGAAATCGCCAAAGCGGCATAAGGAAACGAATTGGTAATGGAAATTTCAAAATCGTAAGGAACCAAAAAAGGTTTCCGATTTTCGTAAAGTATTTTATATTGCGGAAGTTCGTCCTTCAAAATCTTTCTAACCATCAAGGTTTCCAAAAGTTTTTTCGGATGATATTCGGTAATGCGATCGAAATTTTCGGGTTCTAGCAGGATTTTCTCATCGAAGATTTCGCCTTCACTATATTTCCAGAGAAGGATTTTTGCTTTTATATCGGAGAAATCTTGGTAAAGAGGCATCGCGTAAGTTTACGTTGTAAATGTAAAAAATCTTCTATAGAATTTGCAAAAGCGCATTTAAATTCGTTCATTTCTCGAAAAAAAAAACATAGAACCAAGTTAAAATTTGTTAATCTCAATTTTTGTATTCATAAGTGTAATTAAATTTGCACGATTAATAAGATGAAAAAACTGATTACTTTTTTGCTCACCTTTGTCTTTCTACTGTTTGTTGTAGAAAACAGAGGCTTCTTGAATCTTACGCACCAGCTTGAGTCAAGTACTGCAAATCATAGTATTCCTACAAAAAGTCATCACAAACTTAATCAAACACTCGATAAAAGAGTGTCGCAAGATCGCCAAGATTCCACTTCGATTTCTGAAGAAATTAACGATGATGATTTTCAGCTTTCCACAACAATGCAAACTTTGCTATTGGTTGCAGAAGTGCTGGGAGTGGCATTCTTAATTCCTTGGCTTTTCTGGAAACGGAAAAAAATTCATTTTGAAGATTCTGTTCCGCAACTTTTTTCCGCACCTCGATTTATCGTTCTTCGTTCCATTCGGATTTGATTTTTTAATTTTCTACCGTAGGTTATTTCATTCAGAAATAATCCATTCACATTTTGCCTTTTGTAGTGCAAAACATCCCCTTTTTACCTTCACATCAAAACAATTGAAAAATGCAGGAGCATATCCCGCATTAGGTAATTCCTATTTAAGAAAATTAAATTATGAAAAATGCATTATTTGCAGGCTTAGTGCTGAGTTCTTTATTCAGCGTAAGTTGCAGCAAAAAAACCGAAGAGAAACAAGACGACACGGTATATCCCGTAACCACTGCCGTTCAAAAAGACACCACAATTGATAAAGAATATGTGGCCCAAATACAATCTGCAAAAAACATTGAAATTCGCGCCCAAGAAAAAGGATTTCTTGAAAAAATTTATGTCGACGAAGGACAATACGTTCATGCAGGACAAACCTTATTCAGAATAATGCCGCAAATTTATCAGGCAGAATTAATGAAAGCAAATGCCGAAGCGGAACAAGCGAGAATTGAGCTTCAAAATGCCAGCACATTGGCTGGAAACAACATTGTTTCCCCAAACGAAAGAGCGATGGCGAAAGCAAAATTGGATGGCGCAAATGCAGAGAAAAGACTTGCCCAAATTCATTTAAACTTCACCAATGTGAGAGCGCCATTTTCGGGGATCATCAATCGAATTCCACTGAAATTGGGAAGTTTGATTGATGAAGGTGATTTGCTTACCAGCTTGTCGGATAATCAAGGTGTTTATGCGTATTTCAATGTTTCAGAACCTGAATATTTGAACTACCAAACGCACGCCGAGCAACGACAAAACCAGCAAGTTTCTTTAATTATGGCGAACGGAGAAACACTTCCGGACAAAGGTTACATTCAAAATATTGAGGGCGAATTTGATAATGAAACTGGAAATATCGCTTTTCGTGCAAAATTCCCAAACCCGAATCAACTGTTAAGAAATGGCGAAACGGGAAAAGTACAAATGACTGTTCCTTTGAAAAACGCTTTAATCATTCCACAAAAAGCCACTTATGAAGTTCAGGATCAAACCTACGTTTTTGTGGTGGATAAAAATGGAATCGCCAAATCTCGGAACATTCAAATTGCCTACGAACTTCCCGACCTTTATGTGATAAAATCTGGACTTTCACCAACAGACAAATTTCTTTTAGAAGGAATTCAGAAAGTGAAAGACGATCAAAAAGTGAAAACCAAATTTGAAAATCCAACCACCGTTTTGCAAGGTCTGAAATTACAGGCCAATTAAACACTTTTAAATTTAAAGATTATGTTTAAAAAATTTATACGCAGACCGGTGCTTTCAATTGTTATCTCTTTAATCATCGTATTTCTAGGGATTTTATCGCTAATATCAATGCCGGTTACGCAATTTCCAACAATTTCGCCGCCAAAAGTAAACATCACCGCAGAATTTCCTGGTGCCAACAACGAATTGCTGATTAAATCGGTAGTTATTCCAATCGAAAGAGCCATCAACGGAGTTCCCGGAATGAAATATATGGCTTCGGATGCGGGAAATGATGGTGAAGCTTCAATACAAGTAGTGTTCGATTTAGGAACTGATCCCAATGTAGCTGCCGTAAATGTTCAGAATAGAATTTCTTCTGCGATTAATAAATTGCCGCCATTGGTTGTTCGCGAAGGCGTAAAAATCACACGCGAAGAACCCAATATGTTAATGTACATCAACTTGTATAGTGATGATCCTAAAGCCAATCAAAAATTTCTATTCAACTTTGCCGATATTAATGTAATCTCGGAATTGCAGCGGGTAAAAGGCGTTGGTGAAGCAGATATTCTTGGTACAAGAGAATATGCGATGAGAATTTGGCTAAAGCCAGATAAACTCACTACTTATTCAATTTCAGCCGATGAAGTAATGGAAGCATTAAGCGAACAAAGCATCGAAGCTTCGCCAGGAAAAACAGGCGAAAGTTCAGGAAAACGTTCCCAATCTTTCGAGTACATATTAAAATATTCAGGTCGATATACCACCGAAAAAGAATATGGAAACATTATTTTAAAATCGAAGCCCAATGGCGAATTCATTCGGTTAAAAGATGTTGCAGATATCGATTTTGGAAGTACGATGTACGATATCTACTCTACTTTAAACGGAAAACCTTCTGCGGCAATCACGGTAAAACAATCGTACGGATCCAACGCAAGTGATGTTATTAAAAATGTAAAAGAATTAATGACGACACTACAGAAAACATCATTTCCAAAAGGAATGCATTACGATTTAAGCTACGATGTTTCTAAATTTTTAGATGCCTCCATCGAAAAAGTGGTTCACACCTTATTTGAAGCATTTATTTTGGTGGGAATTGTGGTATTCCTATTTTTAGGCGATTGGCGTTCAACTTTAATTCCAACCATTGCCGTTCCCGTTTCCTTAATCGGAACATTTGCAGTAATGTCTGCTTTTGGAATTACCTTAAATATGATTTCGCTATTTGCATTGGTAATGGCAATTGGAATTGTGGTGGACGATGCCATTGTGGTCATTGAAGCCGTTCATGCAAAAATGGAAGAAAAAGGACTTTCCCCGTTAAAAGCCACCGAAGAAGCCATGCATGAAATAAGCGGCGCCATTATCGCAATTACTTTGGTAATGGCATCGGTTTTTATTCCCGTTGCTTTTATGAGTGGACCAGTAGGAATATTTTATCGACAATTTTCCGTAACAATGGTTTCAGCAATTATTCTTTCAGGAGTTGTTGCGCTCACCTTAACACCGGCGCTATGTGCGTTGATTTTGAAAAACAACCACGGAAAAGAAAGAAAAAAAACGCCCATCAATCGATTTTTGGACAGTTTTAATAATCTATTCACAAAAGGTGTCGGCAAATACGAGCGTTTATTGAACAAAACTGTTACGAAGAAATTCATAACACTTCCGCTTCTATTGCTTTTTTGTATCGGTATATTTTTCGTCAGCAATTCCCTTCCATCAGGTTTTGTACCTTCTGAAGATCAGGGAATGATTTACGCGATTATTCAAACTCCGCCGGGTTCAACTTTAGAAAGAACCAATCAAATTGCTTTGCAATTGCAGAAAAAAACGGAAGATATTGATGGCGTAAAATCGGTTTCATCTTTGGCGGGTTATGAAATTCTGACTGAAGGAACGGGTTCAAATTCTGGTACGTGTTTAATTAATTTAAAAGATTGGAACGATCGAAAAGAATCCGCCACCGAAATTATTGAAGAGTTAGAACAAAAAGCGAAAGAAATCCCTGGTGCAAACATTGAATTCTTTCAACCGCCTTCCATTCCAGGATATGGAGCCGCTGGAGGTTTTGAACTTCGTTTGCTCGATAAAGCAGGAACAGGCGACTATCATTTAATGGAAAAAGTTAGTGCAGATTTTGTGAAAGAATTGCAAAAACGCCCAGAGCTAGGTTCTGCTTTTACATTTTACTCTGCAAGTTTCCCGCAATACATGTTGAAAATCGATAACGATTTGGCAGAACAAAAAGGAGTTTCCATTGAAAAAGCAATGGATAACCTTTCCACATTGGTGGGATCCAATTACGAAACCAGTTTCATTCGTTTTGGTCGTCCGTACAAAGTTGTAGTTCAAGCCGGCCCGCAATACCGCGCTTTGCCAAGCGATTTATTAAAACTTTATGTAAAAAATGATCAAGGACAAATGGTTCCGTATTCTGATTTTATGAAGATGGAAAAAGTGTATGGACTTTCAGAAATTACACGACACAATATGTATAACGCCGCCGAAGTAAGTGGAACACCTGCTCCTGGCTATAGTTCTGGACAAGCCATTGCAGCAATTCAAGAAGTGGCAGATAAAACTTTGCCAAGAGGTTTTGGAATCGATTGGGCAGGAATTTCAAAAGATGAGGTTTCAAGAGGAAACGAGGCAGTCTATATCTTTCTAATTTGTTTAGGATTTGTGTACTTGATTCTTTCTGCACAATACGAAAGTTTTATCCTTCCGCTTCCCGTAATATTATCCTTACCTACAGGAATATTCGGAGCATTTATTTGCTTAAAAATATTGGGCTTGGAAAACAATATTTACGCACAAGTTGCCATGGTAATGCTGATCGGTCTTTTAGGTAAAAATTCAGTTTTAATTGTTGAATTTGCCGTTCAGAAGAAAGCCGAAGAACAAATTTCTGTGGTAAAAGCAGCTATTGAAGGCGCAGCAATCCGTTTTCGACCAATTTTAATGACCAGTTTTGCCTTTATTGCCGGTTTAATTCCATTGGTTTTTGCTTCTGGACCTGGCGCAATAGGAAACCGAACTATTGGTACGGCAGCTGCGGGAGGAATGCTCATCGGAACATTCTTCGGATTATTGATTATTCCTGGATTATACTACGTACTTGGAACCATTGCGGAAAAAACTAAACTTTCCCATTACGAAGAAGAAAATCCTTTAACTGAACAAACTGAACCTTATTTACACGATGGAAAATTTGAAGATGAATAAAAAGATAATCATTGCAGCAGCCGCATTTGTAATGTTGGCAAGTTGTAAAGCACCAATGGCAACCGTAATTCAAGATCAAGTAAAAAATGAAATTCCACAAAATTTTGAAACGGTGAGCAATTCCAATAAAAACTCTGGAACAACGCCTTGGAGACAGTTTTTTACCGATCCTAATTTGGTTGCACTTATTGACACTTCCTTGAAAAATAATCAGGAATTGATGATTACACTCCAACAAATTGAAATTGCCAAAGCTGATGTTTTGTATACAAACGGAAAACTTAGCCCAACCGTAAGCGCGGGAATTGGTGCTGGCGTAAGCAAAGCCGGTAGATACACCAGCGAAGGTGCAGGTGATGCCACTACCGAAATTAAACCTGGACAAGAAATGCCAGATCCACTGGGAAATTTCGAAGCGGGATTTAATGCCAACTGGGAAATTGATATTTGGAATAAACTTCATACCGAAAAAAAAGCAGCAATTGCTCATTTTCTTTCCACTGTAGAAGGAAAAAACTTTGTTCTCTCCAGTTTAGTGGCAGAAGTGGCCGATCAATATTACGAGTTATTGGCTTTGGATAATCAATTGGATATTATTCAACAATATATTGCCTTGCAGCAAAAAGCGTTGGACGTTTCTAAAATTCAGAAACAAGCAATGGCTGCAACGGAATTAGCCGTGAAAAAATTTCAGGCAGAATTAGCGAAGTCAAAAGCATCCGAGTTTGAAATTCGCCAGCAAATTACGGAAAAAGAAAACCGATTGAATGCACTTTTAGGTCGATATCCACAACCCATCATTCGCGATAAAAGCATTTTAATGACCACCGTTCCACCAACCATTTACACAGGAATTCCTTCGCAATTGTTAGCCAACAGGCCCGATATTAAACAAGCCGAACTGGAGTTACAAAGTGCCAAACTCGATGTGGAAGCGGCACGAAAAGAATTCTACCCAAGCTTAGATATTAATGCGACGTTAGGTTTAGAAGCATTTAAACCGAGTTATTTGGTTAAGATGCCCGAATCCATTGCGTATAATTTAGCGGGAGAATTGGCTGGACCATTGATTAATAAATCGGCCATTCAAGCTCAGTTTAAATCTGCTGATGCTCGACAAGTTCAAGCGTTATACGAATACGATAAAACGATTATTGACGCCTATTTGGATGTTGCCAATTTGATGTCGAAAATTAAAAACCTTGATCAATATTACCAATTAAAATCGGAAGAATCTCAAGAATTAGATCAATCGATTGATATTGCCAATCAACTTTTCAAAAATTCCCGAGCAGATTATTTGGAAGTATTGATGAATCAAAGAGATGCCTTAGATGCAAAAATAGAATTGATTGAAGCAAAAGAAAAGCAACTCAGCAGCGTAGTCGACATTTACAAAAGTCTTGGTGGCGGTTGGCAATAAACGCTTTTTAATTTCTTTTTAAAATGAGTTTAAACCTTCGTTTCTACTAAAAAAAGCTCCGTTAAATTTGCGGAGCTTTTGGTTTTTAAAAGTGTTACAGATTATTTCGTTTGATGATTCACATCATTTCTGTGCTGAAGAATCTCAAGATTTTCGTCTACAAAATACGCACTTCCGAAACCATTCACATACGAACCTTTTTCAGGATGAAGACCTATCAAAATAAAATCTTTCATTTCTGCTATCACATCAAGAATTTTCCCATGTCTTTCTTTCAATCGGTCGATTACAAAATTCCATTGTTCAGAATCGCGTTCAATTTGTTTTGGACGGGCTTGAACGGTAAGTCTTTCGCGTGCATAAATTTGTTTGGTGGCAGATTCATCTTCAATAAAAAGAACTGAAACAGCTCTGCCTTCTGAAAGATTTTTGGTATGTTTTGCCATAAAAGAAACCAAAATATAAAACGTATTTTCAATCTCTACAAAAGGCGCATAACTAGAAGTCGGAAGACCATCTGCATCCACCGTTGCCATTATTAAACTTTTAGAATTTGCGATTAATTCTTTTACTTTTGGTGCTATCGGTTTTGCTTGTTTTACTTCACTCATTATATTATCAATTTTTTACCCTACAAACATAGTTATTTAGAATGAGAACAAATAATGAATTCACCAAAAATCTCTTATTTCACGATAAAATGTTCACATTGTAAAATTGGTCCAAAAGTTTACTTTACAATTCATCAAAAAAAAATCTTCATCGCGCTCATTTTCAAAATTATCATTCGTTAACAGATGTGCTTTTTCGTTTCAAAGATTTAATTGTAAATTTGCACCGTTATTCAATCAAAAAAGTATGAGCACAACAACACAATACATTCCTTACAAAGTGAAGGACATTTCTTTAGCCGATTGGGGTAGAAAAGAAATTACATTAGCAGAAGCAGAAATGCCAGGATTAATGGCAATTCGTGAAGAATATGGACCATCGCAACCTTTGAAAGGCGCTCGAATTGCAGGTTGTCTTCACATGACAATTCAAACAGCAGTTCTTATTGAAACCTTAGTAGCACTTGGTGCAGAAGTTACTTGGTCTTCTTGTAACATTTTCTCTACTCAAGATCATGCGGCGGCAGCAATTGCAGCTGCGGGAATCCCAGTATATGCGTGGAAAGGTATGAACGCTGAAGAATTCGATTGGTGCATTGAACAAACCCTTTTCTTTGGTGAAGAAAGAAAACCTTTAAATATGATTTTGGACGATGGTGGCGATTTAACCAATATGGTATTCGACCAATATCCAGAATTAGCAAAAGAAATTAAAGGTCTTTCTGAAGAAACCACAACAGGTGTTCACAGATTGTACGAAAGAATGAAAAACGGAACACTATTAGTGCCCGCAATTAACGTGAACGATTCCGTTACAAAATCTAAATTTGATAATAAATATGGCTGTAGAGAATCCGCTGTAGATGCTATCAGAAGAGCAACCGATGTGATGCTTGCCGGTAAAAGAGTGGTTGTTTGCGGATACGGAGATGTTGGTAAAGGTACCGCAGCCTCTTTCCGTGGAACCGGAGCAATTGTTACGGTAACCGAAATCGATCCTATTTGTGCACTACAAGCAGCAATGGACGGTTATGAAGTTAAAAAATTAGAAACCGTTGTTGCACAAGCCGATATCGTAATTACCACTACAGGTAACTTCAATATCGTAAGAGCAGAACACTTCAAAAAAATGAAGGATAAAACCATTGTATGTAACATTGGGCATTTCGATAATGAAATTGATATGGCGTGGTTGAACGAAAACTACGGCGATAAAAAAACTGAAGTGAAACCTCAGGTAGATATTTACAATATTGATGGTGTTGATATTATTATTTTAGCGGAAGGTCGTTTGGTAAATTTAGGTTGTGCAACCGGTCATCCATCTTTCGTTATGAGCAACTCATTCTCTAACCAAACATTGGCACAAATTGAATTGTGGACCAATACCGATGCTTATGAAAACCAAGTGTATATGCTTCCTAAGAAATTAGATGAAAAAGTAGCAGCCCTTCACTTGGCTAAAATTGGTGTTGAATTAGAAACCCTTTCCGAAACTCAAGCGAAATATATTGGTGTTGAAGTGGAAGGCCCTTTCAAACCAGAATATTACAGATATTAATCTGGAAATGATAAAGAAAATTTCTTAATCATAAATTGAGCTGCAGAACATCTGCAGCTTTTTTTGTACATTTCATTAATGAATTGAAGTATTCCTGATATATTAAAGAGCGAAAAGATGAAAACAGAACAAACCACTTTGGATAAAATTCGTAACAGACCGAGATTTAAAATGTACACCCACTTGGAGCCATTGGAATACGAGCAGAATTTGAAAGCGTATTTACAACGCAATACAAGCGAATTTTCAGGAAATATTAACCGAGAAATCGCCCATATTGAAGTAAAAACCAGTGAAGATCCATTCTGGAAACCTCATCTTTCTTTACGAACTGAAAAAGAGGAAAACACCACCGTAATTAGAGGCGTTTTCGGACCAAGTTCTTCCGTTTGGACGTTTTTTATGTTTCTTTACTTTCTGTGGGGAATTTTGTGGATGACGTTTTTCACAATGTGGTTTGTTGAAAACCAAATTAACAGCAACGAATTTCCTTGGGCATTAACCGCATCTTTTGTCGTAATTGTACTTACGATCTGCACTTACCTTGCGGCTCGGTTTGGACAAGCGAAAGCAAAATCGGAAATGCAACTTCTCCGAAAATTTGCGGAAGAATCTACCTTACCCCACGAAAAAAAATAACATTAGGAAGTAGGTGATTGAGTATCGGTTTTTTCAGCATTTATTTGCGACAAAACCTCTTCCCTATTTTTTTGTTCTTTTAAAATTTCATCCAAATGCGGTTGAATAATTGAATTCAATTCATCTACAGAAATATCGTTTGCCTTTCCGTTTCCTGAAAGATTCTTCCAAGGTTTTTTACCGTCCCAATCAAAATCGCCAAAAACAATTACAGGTGTACCTTTAGCACGAATTGTCGCGCCACCTTTATTCAAAATCCATTGTTCTCCGTAATTATACATCCACTTTGCATCATCTCTCAAAAGTCGTAAGCACGAATGAGATGCGGGATACGCAGGCAAATCATATTCATGCCAACCGATGCCCAAATGATTTTCTACATTAAAATTATACGGCAATTTCCAATTTTTATTTACGGTGGAAATAGCTAATTCTTTTTTCCAATTCGTAAACATAAGTCCTCGTTTGGTTTGTGCTGATTTTTTTCCCATGCTTGTAGGTCCCCATTTCTGCAAACTTCCATTATTATAAACGGCATAGGCCTGAATCGGGTACGAAAACACAACAAACTTTTTCACGTCCTTCAACACATCCAATTGTACGGGAAACGGCGAATACGCCATTAAGGTAGAATCAATCGTATTGGGAATAACCAAGGTATCTGCACGCCATTTATTCTTCAAATCCAATCGATTTATCGCCAAAATAACATACTGTTCTTCTTTTGAATATTTATCGTTGAAAGCCGACATTGCAGAATCTTTCTTGTTTTTAGGAAAAACGAAATTGGTATAAGAAATCACTGGCTTTGCTGGTTCTTCTTCCTTTTGAACGGACGCTGAATCCTGCGCTGAATTTCCAGTAGAAGAAGTAGCCGAATTGGTTTCCTTTTTACATTGTACCACCAACATGAGCAACACCAAAGCAAAGCTCTGCCAAAGAATTTTCATAGAATATTTATTTGCTTTTTCTTAACAATAACAATACCAAAACTAATCGAAATTCTCGCTAACAGCGCTTTCGTACCCCTTTTAAAACATTTCATAAAAAGAATCTTAAAAGATGTAAAATCGAATGCCAAACGATTTATGATCCAAACATTAGAACTCGCTTATTATTTTATTAGATTAATCTAACTTTTTATATTTGCATAATGAAATATTAAACTTAATCTATGAATAAAATAAATACATTCTTACTTACATTATCGCTTTCAACTTTATCTGTGATGGTTGGTGCGCAGTCCACGAATCCTTATTCAAAAGATAATATTGTTACAAAAGATGTAGATGAGGTAGTTATAACTGGTACATTAAAACAGGTTAAAAAATCCGACAGTCCGGTACCCATAACGATTATATCATCCAAATTGTTTCAAAAAAATCCAACGTCAAATGTGCTGGATGCTCTTTACCAAATCAATGGGTTAAACCCCCAAGTGAACTGTAATATGTGCAACACGGCCGATATCGGTATCAACGGAATGCAAGGTCCCTACACAATGGTATTAATCGACGGAATGCCGATCGTAAGTGCACTTTCTACAGTGTACGGCTTAAGTGGAATTCCCAATAGTATTATTCAGCAAGTTGAAATTGTAAAAGGACCGGCTTCTTCGCTTTATGGCTCCGAAGCGATTGGCGGCGTTATCAACATCATCACAAAAAAAGCAAGTCAGGCGCCGAAAGTTTTCATGGATTACAATTCCTCAACTTGGGGCGAACTTTCTGGAAATTGGGGTTTTGGAAGTCGTATCAACGAAAATATTTCTACGCTTTTTAACGCAGATGGCTATTTGTACAATACTCCAAAAGACCTCAACAAAGATGGGTATACTGATAAAACACTAGAAAAAAGAATTTCACTTTTTAACAAATGGGATTTTAAACAGAAATTTGATAAAGCCGCAAGTGTATCGCTTCGGTATTATAATGAAAATCGAAATGGCGGCGAACTAGGATGGAACAAAAATCATCGTGGCTTTGTAGAGTTTAATGAATTGAATAACGATACCTTTTCCGATGGATATAATGCCGATATCGTTCTACCAAACGGATACACTATCTATAACGAAAAGTATGCGAAAGGATTTCGAGTGCCCAGATTTTTATCCGAAACTGAAAAACAAGAATGGATGCAAAAAGTTCGAAGTGTACATCCTGATGCACAATTTGCAGATGACATGAAAAACCAAGAATCTGTATACACCAGTCGATTCGAAGCTGTCGGAAAATGGCAGTTGCCCATCGAAGAAAATGTAACCATTCAAGCATCGTATAATCAACACGACCAAAATTCGGCTTATGGTACAGAACTATTTATGGCCCATCAAAAAACCGCTTTCGGACAAGTATATTGGGATAAAAAATTGGGAAATCATGATATTCTTGCTGGAGTGGCTTACCGATATACTTGGTTCAAAGACAATACAGTTGCCTCGAACAATGGTCATTTTCCTTTTGAAACCTATTTACCGGGAATATTTGTACAAGATTTATGGAAAACTGGCGAAAAAACGAGTTTGTTACTCGGCTATCGTTTCGACTTTGATAAAACACAATCCGCCAACGGCAGTCATAAAAATATGGTGCATTCGCCTAGGGTTGCCTTTAAATACGCTCCCAATTCCAATAATACTTTGAGAGCAAGTGTTGGAACTGGATATCGCGTTGTTAACATTTTCAGTGAAGATCACCGTGCACTTAGTGGACAATACGAAGCACAATTTGGAGAAAACCTAAAACCCGAAAAATCAATTAGCGGTACGGTTGATTACGAAGGTAGAGTTGCCACAGAAACCATAGGATTAACCTACAATCTCGCGGCCTATTACACTCACTTTTTCAACAAAATTTACCCCATCCGGAATGACGAATTTAAAACCTTAACGTACTTTAATGTGGATGGCGATGAATATGCGAGAAATATCGGTGCTTCTTTGGATGTTGCCCTAAATTTCAGTTTCCCATTGCGATTGACAGGAGGTATTTCCTACAACAAAGCACAACTTTTTGAATACCAAAGAGATGATAAAGGAAACGCCATAAGCAATAAAGTTTTGGCTAGAGATTTTGAATTTTCACCACGATGGATGGGCGTATATTCTGCCAGCTACGATTTTTCAAAATCGTTTACCATTGATATTACAGGAGATTGGAAGGGGCCGATGGTTTTACCCACACAGTCGATAATGCAAACTTTTGACGCTTCTGGAAATGTTACAGGAAGCGTGAAAGATCCTCGCCCAGCGCGTTCGCCTTGGTTTACCAAAATGAATGTACAAGCAACATACAAACTCAATAAAATTCAACTTTACTGTGGAATGAAAAACATCTTCAACTATACTCCAAAATATGTTTTGGTGAATACGGACGATCCGTTCAACGATCGCTCTACAACCTACGGCGGATTACACTTTGATACGGAGTACAATTATACACCTCAGCAAGGCAGAATTGGATATTTGGGACTGCGATACAGTCTTTAGTCCCCTTCAAATATGAATTATTTTAGTTTCACTTTATTTTACTTCATTAAAAAATATCCTTGGCAAAAATCTTTGCTGAGGGTATTTACTATTTTACTACCCTTCTTTTTCAATACTATAAATGCTCAATTTTCTTTTGACGAATTAAACCAAAAAATGCAGCAAAAACCGAAATACATCATCATGAACATCAGTTCTCAAACGTGTATTTATTGTATGATGCAACAGAAAAGGATTCAAAAAGATGCTGAACTTCAAAAAAGATTAGATTCCCAAGTCTATTATTTCTCTTGGACGGTAGAAGAAATCGGTGCAATTACCTTCAATACTTATTCATTTAAAGATGGAAACGATTTTGTAGAAAACTTTGGAAAATCTGCAGATGGCATTATTGGTTTTCCGCTATGGATTTTATTTGATGAAAACTACAACGTGGTTTTTAGAAATCCTGGAGTACTCAAAAACGAAAACATTCAAGCAATTCTCAATTTAATTAAAAAATAAACCTCTCATTTACAATGTGTTAAAAATAAACAACAGAAAAACATAATAAACTTTTACAAAATAAAATTGTGTGCAATTTAATTTTACACTATATTTGCAGTGTTAATTCAAACCAGAATAATGGACCAGTTAAAAATAGACAACCAACTTTGTTTTCCGATTTACGCATTAGCGAAAGAAATTGTGAATAAGTATCGGCCTTTTCTTGCAGAGCTCGATCTTACTTATCCACAATATTTGGTAATGCTAATTCTTTGGGAATCGAAAGAGCAAACGGTATCGCAATTGGGTGAAAAATTGAATCTCGATAGTGGCACCTTAACGCCATTACTTAAAAGATTGGAACAGAAAAATTTAATCCACAGAAATAGAAATCCAAAAGATGAACGCGTCGTACAAATTAATCTTACCAATGAAGGAAGTTCGCTTCAGGAAAAAGCAGTAGAAATTCCTTCAAAAATGTTTAAAAGTTTAGCCATTTCAGAAGAAGAAATTAAAAATCTAAAATTAAATATTAACAATCTACTTAATATTTTACAAAAAAAATGAAAACATTGTATACAACAGGCGCTACTGCCGCAGGAGGAAGAAACGGACATGTAAAAAGTGAAAATGGAATTTTTGACCTTGATATTCGCTATCCGAAAGCTTTAGGTGGAGCAAACGACGATTATGCAAATCCAGAAATGCTTTTTGCAGCAGGATATTCTGCGTGTTTCGATAGTGCTTTAAATACCGTTATTCGCGCAGCAAAAATCAAAACCGGTGAAACATCTGTTACTGCAAAAGTTGGAATCGGACAGTTAGAAAATGGTGGTTATGGTTTAGAGGCAGAGTTGCACGCCAACATTCCGGGCGTAACGATAGAGGAAGCGCAAGCTTTAATTGAAAAAGCGCACCAAGTATGCCCCTATTCCAATGCAACGCGTGGAAATATCGAAGTAAAATTATCCGTATCCAATAACGATTAATTAATTCATTATGCAAACAGTCGCAATACTTTTAACAGCTTTGGTCGCCATTGAACATCTGTATATTCTTTGGATGGAAATGTTTGCTTGGGAAACTGCAGGAAAAAAAACGTTCGGCGATTCCTTACCGAAAGAATTATTTAAGCCAACTAAAGGTTTAGCGGCAAATCAGGGACTTTACAATGGGTTTTTAGTTGCAGGTTTGGGATGGTCTTTTCTAATTTCAGATCCTGAATGGAGCACCAATATTCGATTGTTCTTTTTAGGATGTGTTGCGGTAGCAGGAATTTTTGGAGCACTTACTGCCAGCAAAAAAATATTTTTCGTGCAAGCATTACCCGCATTACTTGCGATATTGTTTGTTCTTTTATCAAAATAAATTAATACAAAAAAAATAAAAATATGTCATTACTAGAAGATTTAAATTGGAGACACGCCGTAAAAGCGTATGATCCAACAAAAAAAGTGAGTCAAGAAAACATTGATAAAATTGTGGAAGCAGCAAGATTAGCACCAACTTCATCTGGACTTCAACCTTTTAAAGTGATTGTTATTCAGAACCAAGAAATTAAAGAAAAATTAATGAAAGGCGCGCTAAATCCTGAATGTATGCGCGACAGTTCACACGTTATTTTATTTGCTGCTTGGGATACCTACACGGCTGAACGTATTGATAAAGTTTATGATTTTACTACCGACGAACGTGGTTTACCAAGAGGAAGATTTGGATCGTATACCGATAAATTAAAATCAATTTATTTGAATCAGCCTGCAGAAAATAATTTTGCGCACACCGCCAGACAAACATATATCGCTTTAGGATTCGCACTTGCACAAGCAGCAGAATTAAAAGTAGACACTACTCCGGTAGAAGGATTTGATAACGCTGTGGTTGACGAAATTTTAGAACTTGAAAAATTTGGTTTAAAAAGTGTTTCTTTAATGTATGTGGGTTACGCTGACGCTGAAAAAGATTGGATCGCTCCAATGAAAAAAGTTCGTGTTCCTAAAGAAGAATTCGTAATGGAATATTAACAACAGAATAGCAAAACTCCTTTAAAGTGATCTATTTTTTCTAAAAAATTTCATCTAAAAGGAAACATTCAAAATTCTGTCTTTAAAGAACATTAAAATATAAAAGATCTTCATTTCAAAAGGTGTAACGCCTTCGAAATGAAGATTTTTGTTTTGGCAATATTTCTTATTTACGAAGCATCAACTTCAAAAAGGAAAATCACAATTTCCGCGTTATCCAACCCATATACATTGCGGATTGAAAGAAACGTACTGGAGCTTGAAAACCCGCTTCAACACACAATTCCGAAAGGCGTTCTTCAGAAATTGGAAACAAATCGTGACGAATTCTGCGCAATCGCTCGTTCATCTTTTCAGGATCAAGGGAATTTGGAAGCAGACTTTTTAAAATTCCAACATTAACGTCCATCTCACTTTCATTTCCTGTGATATCGAGGAGCACAAAAGGTGCATCAGGAACCAAGCGATCGGAAATATCTTTTAGAATCTTGAGTTTTTCGCCATTATCTTCTAAAAAATGCAAAACCAATAACAAAGTCGCGGCATTAAACTTTTCACTTTTCGCAAGATCAGAAACCAAACCTTCCACTAATTGCACATTACTCAAATTGTCCAGTTGTTCCCTCGCTTGAATCAACATATCGGGCGATGGATCAATGCCCAACACTTGCCAATCTTGATCGGCTTTTACTAAACTTTCAATTTCATTACCGTTTCCGCACCCCGCAACTAAAATAGTTTTACAAGCGACAGAACTTAGAATTTTTGGCAAAATTTCTAAAAAATAGTGGTAATTGGGAATCCACGCTTCCACAAAGTTATTATAGCCGAAGGCGCGTTCTTTTTCAAAGATTTCAACTTTATCCATCATGTAAATCGAATTTTATGTACAAGAACAAATAATTTCTCATTCATTCATTCTTAAAAAACTGATTTCAAAGATAATGAAAAAATTAACTATTAAGAATTATTCTAAATAACAAAATAAATTTTTAGATTAATTGATTAAGCAAAATCTCCCGTCCAAAATTAAAGAACAAACTTCTTAGAAAGATTATTCGGTTAATGCTTCAATAACGAGTTGTGCCACCAATGCGCTGCTGTTTTGTTGTTGACCAGTAATAAGTCTTCCATCTCGAATCGCAAACGTTTCTAAAGGTCCAGCCACTTCGAAATTTGTATTCTTATTTTCACGAGCTACCGTTTCAATGGTATATTCATTAATCACAACGCCAAAAGCGCCATCGCCATTTGCTCTTCGCTATCGGCAAAACCTGTCCACGTTTTTACATCGGCAAGCAAAGATCCATCGCTTAATTTTGTCCATAAAAGCAAGGATGAACCATGACAAACGGTTGAAACAATTTTTCCCGCTTCGTAGAAATCAGCAATAAATTGATGCAATTTTTCATCATGTCGAAAGGTTACCAATGGCGCGCCGCCTCCAGCCACCACAACAGCATCGTAATCTGCAATATGAACATCTGCAATCGCTAACGTATTTTGCAAAAGAGGTCAATATGTTTTCTGGTATTTAAAACCCAATGTTATCAAATCATCTTGGTAATGTCCTTCAGGATTTTCTAGATCACTGTGGACATCCATTTTCACTAAACCTCCTTTCGGAGAAGCCAAATCCACCTCAAATCCTGCTTTTTTAAATTCAAAAAAAGGGCGCGTTAATTCTTCACCGAAAAAGCCAACTTCAAAACCCATAAGCTCACCTGGATTTGAAACCAAACATAACACTTTTTTCTTTGGATACGTTGCCGGAGCTGTTCTGCGGATCAATTTTTCTTCGTTTTTCATTGTATGTAATTGTTTTAATATTTGAATGTTTTACTGCTTGTCAAAATTCGATTCTGAATTGTAAATCGTACTAAAACGCACAAAAATGGAATTTAATTGAAGTTTGATCGATATTCCAAAGGCGTTTAATCCACTTTCGATTTAAAAAGTTTATTAAACGATTGCGGCCTTTCGAAACCCAGTTGGTAGGCAATTTCAGCAACAGAAAGCGTGGTGGAATTCAACAAAAATTTGGCACGTTCAATCAATTTTAAGTGAACCAACTGTTGCGTATTACTCCCCGTTTGGTTACGCAACAAATCGCTTAAATAGCGTGGAGAAAGATGGACGGCATCAGCGAGATATTCCACCGTTGGAAGTCCCTTTTCAAGAGGTAAATTCCCCTCAAAATATCCGTCGAGTAGCTTTTCTATTTTCGTTACAATGCCAACATTTACGGTTTTTCGCGTGATAAATTGTCGCTTATAAAATCAATTGCTGTATTTTAGGGTAAATCTAAATACGAAACCATTACATCTTGACTAAAATCGTCGATGGGATTTTGAAGTTCCATTTCTATTTTTTGAAAAATATCCAAAATAACCGATTTTTCTTGTGCCGAAAGATGCAGCGCTTCTGAAGTTTCATAATCGAAAAACCCGAACGATTTAATTTGCTTTCCAAGCGGATAATGATGAATAAAATCGGGATGAAACATTAGCATTAATCCTTCTCATTCCGCTTCCTCTTCAACAATCGAAATCATTTGTCGTGGCGCTGTAAATAGCAAACCGCCATCATCAAAATCATAAAAACCTTGTCCGTAACCAATCTTTCCTTTAAGTGTTTTCTTAAATACAATTTTATAAAAATCGAAACGGTAAGCTTGTCCAACTGCGGTTTCATCCACCATCACATCACGATTATTAATTAAGGTAATCATTGGATTTTTCGGTGAAGGCAACTGAAGTGCACGGTGCAAATCCGAAATAGATTGGATGGTAATTACTGACGAATTTTTATTCATAACACATTTTGATGATACAAATTTCTTATTTCTATTTCTTTTGAATGTTGCCGAATTGAGTTTGGTTGTATCCAAAAATGCAGAAAATCATTCATTTAAAAATACATTAAAATTTTCTTTGATTGTCAGTTAGAATTTCAGTCTTCAATTAAGCTCAGACGGACACCGCAAAAAACAACCTATTCACATTAGGATGGTCATGCTGATCGATATCGAAGCATTTTTGTAAAATGTTAATTAGTATACAATTACGCATCGATAGAATAATAAACGGACATTGAAAAAAAATTTACGTTTTCGGAAAACAACTTCTTTCTAGAAAATCGAGACCAAATGAAAATTCAAAAAGCTAACTCATTTTTTTCTATTTTTATACCATGAAACGCCTGAAGCAATTCGAAAACTTAGTAATTGAAGATCTTGAAGTTGATGAATTTCATCGGCCTCCGCATCACCAAAATTATTTTGAAATCGCTTTTATAGTTGAAGGAAAGGGCAAAGCGATTATCAACACGAAAGAAATTGAATACCATCGCTCAGATGTATTTTTGTTGGCGCCCGATGATGTACATTATTTTAAAATTGAAACGAAAACGCAATTTGTTTTCATTAAATTCAATGAGCATTATTTTATTAACGAAGGTGTAAAACTTGAGCATTCTACGATGAGCAGGTTGCTTGGACTTTTTTCTACATCGTATCTTAAAGAAGTTCCACCAGTTTGGTCTTCTTCTGAAAAAGATTTCTTTTCAACCATAATTGTGCAAATTCTTCAATTATGGAATGTGGAAAACAACCAAACTTCCTACGCTATTTATTATCTCATTGCATCGGTTTTAGGTAAAATTGCTGATCATTTAAAACAGGAAAATCCGACAACCGAAAAACAAGAAAGGCAAACGAGTTTACTTTTGCATTACATTCATCAAAACATTTATTTTCCTGAGAAGATTCGAGTTAAAAATGTTGCAGCGCATTTTCATATTTCTGAAAATTATTTCAGCGAGTGGTTTCGTAAAAATTTCGATTGCACGTATAGAGAATATACCGATCGATACCGTACATCGCTTATTAGCAGCAGAATTTTATTAAAAACTTTTACGCTTCAACAAATTGCTGATGAATTTGGTTTTAGTGATTCCAGTCATTTGTCACGATACTTTTTGCAACAAACGGGCTATCGTCCGAAAAACTTCATCAAAAATAAATGTACCGATTTAGAACCCTAAAATCTTTTGAAGAACAATCACGATGTAAGGCGTTAGAAGTGCCGTTAAAACTCCATTAATAATTAAACCTAATGTTGAAAATGCGCCATAGGAAGCACTAATATCCATGGATTTGGAAGTCCCCACCGCGTGAGATGAAGTTCCGATAGAAAGTCCTTGAGAAATTGGACTTTTAATTCTGGAATGTTTCAAAATCATATACCCGTAAATAGCGCCAAAAATTCCAACAAAAATAACTACAACGGATGTTAACGCTGGAATTCCACCGATGGTTCTTGAAACTTCCATCGCAATTGGGGTTGTTACGGATTTGGGTGCTAACGATAAAATAATTTCTTTCGGTGCGCCCATGGCCCAAGCGATTACCACTACACTTACTACGCCCACAACACAGCCAATAACGGAGCTTACCAGCAATGGAACCAATTGTTGACGAATCCTCTTCAATTGTTGATATAGCGGAATTGCAAGACATACAATCGCAGGTTGCAACATAAAATCAATGAGTTTACTATTTTCATGATAGACTTCGTAGTTGATGTGAAAAACTTCTAAAAAGCCTACCAACAACAACATTGCAATTAGAATTGGATTTAAAATTAAGCTTTTAGTTTTTTTCTGAATGAGTAAACCGATATAAAAAGCACCTAATGTGAGCGCTATAAAAAACACAGGATTATATAAAGCTTCTTTTGTCATTTTTGTTATTTTTTCTTGTTTCTATTGCGCATATATTGGTGCGTCCATCCTGTAGCCACAATCACGATTATGGTACTTACAAAAGCAGAAACGATAATGGGCAGAAAATTTTCTTTAATTAAATCCAAATACAGCATTACCGAAACTCCTGCGGGAACAAAGAAAAATGCCATGTGCGAATTAAAGAAATCGCCCAGCAATTTTAATTCTTCTACTTTCACCACTTTTGTCATTAGCAATCCCGTTAAAATCAGCATTCCCACAATACTTGCAGGCAAAGGCATACCGGTAAGGGCAACAATAATATTGCCTAAAGCCAGACATCCGAAAACAATAAAAACCTGTTTAATCATTGTATTCAAAAAAATTTAGCTACAAATTTCCGAATTTATTACCGAACAAAATGGTATAAATTAAAGTTTTAATGGTATAAATTTACGTTCAGTGAACGCTTTTAAAATTCCTTGAAAATTAAAAGCTGAAATAAATGGTCTTAAAAACACTGATTCAAATAAGAAAAAACTGAAAATCCAGATGTGAACGAAAACAAAAAAAAAGGTTGCCCATTTTGCTTGGCAAACTTTTTCATTTACGAATAATGAATCTTCACATTTGTAATTCTATCGTAAAAAATTGTTTATAAAACAATCAAAATCAAATTATTGATAGGGTTTTATTTGAAAGAATTAATCTAACCAACCCATTTCTTTCATCCAATCGTCATTGTAAATTTTCCCAACATAACGAGATCCATGATCGTGAAGTAAAACCACAATAACATCGTCTTTCGTAAATTGATCTTTCATTTGCACTAAAGCTGCCATTGCGCTTCCCGCAGAATAACCACAGAAAATACCTTCCTCTTTCGCTAATTTTCTTGCGTAAATAGCACCATCTTTATCAGTTACTTTTTCGAAATGATCGATCACATTCATATCATAGTTTTCAGGAATAATATCTTCACCTATTCCTTCCGTAATATATGAATATGCATGATCATAGTGAATTTCTCCGGTTTCTTTGTATTCTTTTAAAATCGATCCGTAAGTATCAACGCCGATAATTTTAATATTTGAATTTTTCTCTTTAAAGAACATTCCACATCCCGTAACAGTTCCACCCGTACCTGCACCCGCAACAAAATGGGTGAGTTGACCTTCTGTTTGATCCCAAATTTCAGGAGCTGTTTGCTCGTAATGCGCTTGACGGTTGGAAAGATTATCGTACTGGTTAACATACCAAGAATTTTCTGTTTCTTCTTTCAAACGTTTTGCAGTTGAATAGTACGAACGCGGATCCGTAGGTTTAACATCGGTTGGACAAACAATTACCTCCGCGCCTAAAGCACGTAGTATATCGCATTTTTCTTTTGATTGTTTAGAATTGGTCACGAAGATGCATTTGTATCCTTTTACAATTGCAGCTAACGCCAACCCCATCCCCGTATTTCCTGAAGTACCTTCGATAATGGTACCGCCTGGTTTTAAAATACCTGATTTTTCGGCGTCTTCAATCATTTTAACAGCCATTCTGTCTTTAACAGAATTTCCAGGATTAAAAGTTTCAACTTTTGCCAAAACCAGTGCTGGAAAATCTTCTCCTAGAACTTTATTAAGTTTTACAAGTGGCGTATTTCCAATAGTTTCGAGGATATTTTGTGCGTATTTCATATCTATTAATAAAGCGCTGCAAATATAGGCATTTGCAATGGGTTAGTCTAGTAAAATTATAGGAAATTTAGAAGTTTGGAGCGCTTCAAAAAAAAAAAACACAGATTTTTGAATTGTCAATACATCCCCTAATTTCATTTCCTAAGTATAAATCGCTTACGCAATAAGCATAAAATTTACCTATACACTAATTTTTATGCCAAAGTTGATCGCCTTTAAGATCGAGTTTTGAATCGAAATTATTGTTGAAAAGCGCCCCCGTACCTAAACCTTGTGGAATTTGAGGATTTTTAGTAAACGTATATTGCGCGATGGCATTTAATCCGATATTGCTTTCTAACGCCGAAGTAATCCACCAACCTATCCCCATTTCTTCAGCGATCGAAATCCACTCATCCGATCCACCGATCCCACCGATTAATGAAGGTTTCAAAATAATATATTGCGGTTGAATTTTCTCTAAAAGCTGTTTCTTTTCTTCAAATTCAATAATGCCGATTAACTCTTCATCCAAAGCAATTGGTGTTGGCGTTGTTCTGCATAAATCTGCCATTTTCGACCAACGTTCTTCTTCCGACTTTCCGACCTTCCGACTTTCCGACTTGATCGGCTGCTCAATTGAATGAATCTCCAAATCTTTTAATTCTTGTAACACTATTTTGGCTTCTTTAAATGAAAATCCACCATTTGCGTCGACACGTAATTCCAAATCTTGTTGTGGAAAATGACTTCTCAGATTTTTTAAAATTTCTTTTTCCGATTCCCAATGAACCCCAATTTTCAGTTTAATACAATGAAATCCTTTTTCTAATTTTTCCTGAATTTGTTCCTTCATAAAACCCACATCGCCCATCCAAATTAAACCATTGATTTCAATCGGTTTTTTCCCTGCAGTAAATTCGCTTGGAAAGTAATAATCTTCACCAAAATTTAAGTTTAAAAGCGCTTGTTCCAATCCAAACCAAATAGAAGGATAATGCTTCAGTTCTTGATGTAAAATGGACTTTTCCAGATGAATATTTTCGCAGAGCCAAGATAATTTTTCTTCATAATCCGGCACATCATCATAACTCAAACCACGAAAAATTCCGCATTCGCCAATCCCTTTTTTACCTTCGTTTTGGAGTTCTATAATATAGGTTTCTTTCGTTTTAAGAATTCCGCGTGAAGTACCTCCTGGACGTTTAAATTCAAGAATATGTTTAAAAAGTTGAGCTTTCATAAAAGTGTATTTCAATAAGAAACCTCATAGATTTTTGAAAATTATGAGGTTTTACAATTTCAACAAATTTAAGATATTTCTCTATTTTATTCGGAAGCTTTTCGCATAAACTCTTCTGCTTTTTCTACCATTTCAATACTTCCGCAGAAAAAAGGAACGCGCTGATGAAGTTCTGTGGGTTCAATTTCTAAAATCCTTTGAAAACCATCACTACATTTACCTCCGGCCTGCTCAGCAAGCATTGCCATTGGATTGCATTCGTACAATAAACGCAATTTACCCTGCGGAGATTGCGATGTGGATGGATACATATAAATCCCCCCTTTCATCATATTACGGTGAAAATCCGAAACCAATGATCCAATATAACGCGAAGTATACGGACGATCATTTTCTTCCATTTGACAATATTTGATGTAATCTTTTACGCCTTGAGGAAATTTTATGTAATTGCCTTCGTTTATGGAATAAATTTTTCCCGTTTTTGGAAAATTCATGCTTCTGTGCGAAAGATAATACGTTCCCAAACTTGGATCGAGCGTAAAACCATTTACCCCATTTCCCGTAGTATATACCATAATGGTTGAAGAACCATACACGACGTATCCTGCAGCTACTTGATGAATTCCTTTCTGTAAAAAATCTTTCAATTCCACAGGACTTCCTGGCTCTGTAACGCGTCGATAAATTGAAAAAATGGTTCCCACGGAAACATTTACATCAATATTGGATGAACCATCTAACGGATCAATCAGCACCACATACTTACTAAGATGCCCATTTTCGCCACACCGAATATCAATAAAATCATCGCTTTCCTCCGATGCAATTCCGCAAACCACTTCTCGTTGAGATAATGCAGTTATAAAAATTTCGTTGGCAAGAACATCCAATTTCTGCTGATCTTCACCTTGAATATTGGTATTGCCTGCTCGCCCGATAATATCGGCAATTCCAGCTTTGTTCACTTCGCGATTTACCATCTTCGAAGCCAACCGAATAGCGCTTAAAAGTCGAGATAATTCACCTGTAGAATATCGAAAATCATCTTGTTTTTCGATGATAAATTCACCTAAAGTTTGTAGTGGATCTTGAGACATAAAAATTGTGATTGGGTACTCGTAAATCTCGGAATTTTTTTTGAATAAATCAATTCAAATGATACAAGTCATTTTCGAAGGTTATTTCATTTTTCAAACAAAATATTTACTTTTGACCACTATTTGAAATCAAAATAGCGATAATATTATCTAAAACACTATCAATTTAAACGTTAATATGAAAGTTTTTAAATTCGGAGGAGCATCGGTAAAAGATGCGGAAGGGGTAAAAAATGTAGCATTAGTACTTGAAAGTCAAGGTTTTAAAGAATGCTTACTGGTAGTTTCTGCAATGGGTAAAACCACAAATGCACTTGAAAAAGTGGTTGAACTTTATTTTAAGAAGAACGACCACCAATCCGAAATCGCTAAGATTAAAAACAATCATATTGAAATCGCAAAAGGTCTTTTTCAAGAAAACCACGCCGTTTTTGCAGAAATTTCTTTATTTTTTGATGATATTGAATCCTTCTTACGCAGAAATAAATCGCCAAACTACAACTTTGTTTACGACCAAGTGGTGAGTTGTGGAGAATTAATTTCTTCAAAAATACTGAGCGAATATTTAAATGAAATTCAGTTTTTTAACCAATGGTTGGATTCAAGAGATTATATTAAAACAGATAATACCTACCGTGAAGGTTTGGTAGATTGGCAAAAAACAGAAGAAAACATCACTTCCCTAAATCAAAAAGTATGTTATGTTACGCAAGGTTTTATTGGATCTGATGACAATAACTTTACCGTAACTTTAGGACGAGAAGGTTCCGATTACACCGCCGCTATTTATGCTTATTGCTTAAATGCAGAATCAATGACCATTTGGAAAGATGTTCCTGGAGTGATGACTGGCGATCCGAGAAAATTTGATGATGTAAGTTTGCTTTCCAACATTTCTTATGAAGAAGCTATTGAAATGGCGTATTACGGAGCGAGTGTAATTCACCCAAAAACACTTCAACCTTTAAAACAAAAACACATTCCTTTTTATGTAAAATCATTTGTGGAACCTCAAAAACCAGGTACAAAAGTGAGCGTTACCGATGATAACCAACAAGTAGAATCGTATATTTTAAAGGAGCATCAAGTTTTAATGAACATTTCAACACGCGATTTTTCATTTATCGCCGAAGAACATTTAAGTTTGATTTTCAATGAATTAGCAAAAAATAAAATTAAAATTTCGTTGATGCAAAATTCAGCGATTTCTCTAGCGCTTTGCCTTGAAGACAAGTACAATAACATCGATGAAGTTGCGGAAGAATTGAAAAAAACATTCAACACCGAAATTATTAAAGATGTATCTTTGTTCACCATTAGAAATACAAACTTGGAAAACATCAGCCGATTTTATAAAGATAAAAAAGTGCTTTTGGAACAGATTTCTAAGAAAACGTTGCAAATGGTGATCCAATAAAATTTACATGAGTCTCATAAGTAAAAATGATTTGATAAATGCTGCAGGGCTTAAAAAAATAGGTTTTTTGAAAAACCCTGTGGCTACCGCTGTAATGAAACTCAGCAAGATTGATGAAGTAAATGCCCTTTACGATAAATTAAAAAACAAACACGGAAAAGACTTCTTCGATTCCTTCGTTCAAGAACGTGGATTAAAATATGTGGTTTTCGAAGAAGATCTTGCAAAAATTCCACAAACAGGACCCTTTATAGTAGTTTCCAATCATCCACTTGGAGCAATTGATGGGATTTTGATGTGTAAAATACTTTCCGAAGTGCGCCCAGATTTCAAAATCATGGGCAATTTTCTTCTTGAGAAAATCCAACCAATGGAACCGTATGTAATCGCTGTAAATCCATTTGAAGGCGATCGCAAAAGCATCCACAGCAGCACCGCAGGAATGCGAGAAACTTTGCAACATTTACAAAATGGAGGCTGCGTTGGTATTTTTCCTGCGGGAGAAGTTTCTAACAAAAACAACGAGTATAATGAGGTTCGAGATAAAGAATGGGAAAAACCTGCTCTTAAGCTTATCAAAATGGCGAAAGTTCCCGTTGTGCCGATGTATTTCCATGCGACAAACAGTAGAATATTTTACAACATGGCAAAATTGCATCCCGATCTTCAAACGATGATGCTGCCAGCCGAAATGATGCGAAAAAGAGACCATCCCATTCGGATTCGTATCGGCAAAGCCGTTTCCGTAAAAACCATTGAAGATCAAGACAATACAAAAGAATTAAGCGATTTTCTTCAGAATAAAATCTATATGCTGAAATCCTATTATGAGAGAAGAAAAAGCATTCCTGAACTTCTAAAAATACCTAACCTCAAACTAAATTTTACTTTCGATAAGCAAGTAAATATTGTTCAGAATATTATTGATGAAACTCCTAAAAGTGATATTCTATCCGAAGTTGACAAATTAAGAAAAGCTGACAAAGTACTTTTCAAAAACGGAAATTACGAAGTTTTTTTTACTGATTATGATCAAATCCCGTCTATTATGCGGGAAATCGGTAGACAACGAGAAATTACCTTCCGCGCGGTGGGCGAAGGAAGCAATTTGCCTTTTGATTTGGATGAATACGACAAACATTACCATCATCTCTTCCTTTGGGACAACGATAAAGAAAAAATTGTTGGCGCTTACCGAATGGGACTGGGTAAAGAAATAATGAAAAAGATGGGAATTACCGGATTCTACACCGCTTCCCTATTTGAGTTTGATCCCGAACTTCAACCTTTTTTCCGAAAAGTAATTGAAATGGGAAGAGCGTATATTTCTCAAGAATACCAACAAAAACCACTTCCATTATTTTTACTTTGGCGTGGAATCGTGCACGTATGTTTACGAAATCCCGATCATAAATTTCTTATGGGCGGCGTTTCCATCAGCAATAAATTCTCTGAATTTTCGAAATCTTTAATGATTGAATTTATGCGTTCCCATTACTACGATTCTGCTGTGGCGCAATATGTACATCCGAAAAACGAATTTAAAGTAAAGCTAAAAGAACGCGATCGCAATTTATTTTTCGATGAGCTTGAAGCCGATTTAAACAAGCTTGATAAAGTAATTGATGATTTAGAACCCGAAATGCGACTTCCGGTGTTGATTAAAAAATACATCAAACAAAACGCAAAAGTAATTGCTTTTAATGTGGACCCAAGCTTTAATGATGCTATTGATGGACTCATGTATATTCGAATTAGCGATCTTCCTGAAAGCACTATGAAACCTGTTTTGGAAGAAATGAGTGATCAGATTAGAAACGAGCAAGAAAATAATCGTTCTGAAAATCAGCAAACTCCCAAAAAATAACAAAAAAAATCGCTGATAAACTTGCATCGTATAAGAAAACTTTATACTTTTGCACCACTCAATACAACGATGGTTTCTTAGCTCAGTTGGTAGAGCAACGGACTGAAAATCCGTGTGTCCCTGGTTCGATTCCTGGAGAAACCACTTTTAAATTAAAAACGCTTAGTATCAAATACTTAGCGTTTTTTTATTGTGTAATATTTCTACAAATATTCGTAAAAGTAGTATATTCGTAGCTGTAATTGTTTAAGTATGAAAATATTCCTCATTCTACTCTCTTTTTTAATTCCATCTTCTATTTTAGCTCAAGACGGAATTCGATTTGAAGAAGGTTCCTTTAGCGAAATTATGAAAAAAGCAAAAGAGGAAAACAAACTCGTTTTTCTTGATGCGTATGCTTCTTGGTGCGGACCATGTAAATTGATGGAGAAAAATATTTTCAAATTAAAATCGGTGGGTGATTATTACAATGCAAATTTCATCAATGCGCATTTCGATATGGAAAAAGGCGAAGGCAGAGATTTAGCGAAACAATTTGCAGTTCGTTCTTACCCAACGTACATATTTTTAAATTCAAATGGAGAAGTTGTTTTAAAAAACTATGGCTACATGTCTGAAAACGATTTCTTAAGCATCGCCAAAGAAGCCAACAATCCAGAGAACCTAACGAATTCACCAAAAACAAGATTTGAAAATGGTGAATCTGATCCGGAATTCCTCATCAGTTTAATGCAACAAAACGCGCAAACCGATTATGATTTTGCGAAAAAAGTATCTGAACGCTATTTCACTTCTAAAAACCCGAAAGAATTTACAAAAGACGACGTAGGAATGCTCTTTTATTTCACCCGTTCTTCCGAGGATAATAATTTTAAAATTATCGACAAGAATAAGGAGGCAATTACTCAATTTTTTGGCGACGATGTTTATATGGAGTTTAAAAATTCTTTGTTACTATCCAAAATTATGGAAGCAACCATTGATGAAAGCTCAAAAAGTGTAAAAGAAGATTATTATTTTAAAAATGCAATTCCTTTGGTTGGAAAGGAAGAAGCGACTAAAGCGCTAAACCGCGTTAAAGTACATTTTTATCCATTGATTAATGATTATGCAAAGTACGAAACTGCTGCGTTAGAATATTATCAAAATGCCGATACGTTCGATTCGAACGAGCTTCTAAAAGCGGCATGGATTTTCAGCGAACACATCAACAATCCTCAATCTTTACAACAAGCCACGATTTGGGCTGAAAAAAGTGTGATGCGTTCCGAAACTCCCGAAAACACTTATATTTTGGCAAAACTTTACCAGAAAACGGGAAGAAAAGATGTAGCGAAAACTTACGCTGAAATCTCTAAAAACATTGCTGAAAGCAACAATTCAGATGCTACAATGGCGGAAGAATTATTAAAACAACTTCAATAAATTTTTTATCTTTTGAAAAAAACAATTTTTCTTCTCACCTTAACATTGCCTTTTTTATTTTCGGCACAACAAAAAGACACTCTATCAACCAAATCTACGTACGTTAAAGCGAATGCTTTATTTTTACCTTTTGGTATGTTGAATGCTGGCATCGAAACACAGCTTTCTCAAAAATTTACTTTTCAAGGGGATGTATTTATTTCACCTTGGAAATCGTTCATGAATCATGAAGCACAAGTCTATATGATCGGTTTTGAAGGAAGATATTATTTTAAAGAAGCTTTTAAACATTGGTATGTTGGCGCCAATATTTCTGCAGCAAGATATATTCTTCAAAAATATAACTATTGGCCAAATGAACCGTATGCTCCCTATGGGGAAGACACAGGTTATATTAAATCAAACTTGTATCAAAACGGATATTCTTTCTTATTTGGTGCTACAGTTGGTTATCAATTTGAACTTTCCGAAAACTGGAATATGGACGTGTACTTGGGAGCAGGAACTTCACAAGGTTTATATAAAGGTTACGACCGTTTAAGTGGTGAAAGATATGATAGCAAGATCAAAAATTGGAACCGCAGCGGCGAATGGATTCCGTATCGTGGTGGCGTAATGATCTCTTATAAAATCAAGTAAATGAATATTCGTTCTCCCAAATACCTCATTGTCGCGGCAATTACATTTGTAATTCTTTTTCTAATGAATTTTATTGGAAGTGAAGAACCTGATAAACTTTACAGAGCATTGCTCACCGCGGTTGCTGGCGTTATAGGACTCACCATAGGAATGTGGTTTGTGTACAGAAACCGAGACGATGGTGGGCAACATCACGATTTTGATTAAAACCCATCTGTTAATTTATTGATGTATAATTTCAATCGGGGTAAATGATATATCTTTCCCGTATTTTTTGAAATTTTTCAAGATCATTTTTCCAGGATGCACGAATTTCCTTTTCGGATTTACCTGCCAAAATTTGCTTTCTTAAAAGATCGCTTCCCGCCAGCTTATCAAAAAACAGATTCTTAAGAAAGAAACTTTTTTGGGGATTTTTATAGTTTTGATACGCTTTAATCAACCATTCTAAATGCAAATCTCGTAAATCATCAGGATAATCACTTAAATTCTCTCCAAAACATTCTTTACCATTCAGAAAAGGATCTTTTGCACCAGCGTTTGGCCGTGGCGTAAAAGTATAAGGTAATTTTTTTGTCCAAGGACTACCATAGATTTGGAAAGGAAGATCAGTTCCACGACCAACAGAAACTTCCGTACCTTCAAAAAAGCAAAGCGAAGGATATAAGTTGATGGATTTTTCGTTGGGAAGATTTGGTGAAGGTTTTTCTCCCATAGCATAGCGTTTATTTTTATGATAATTCTGCATTGGAATTACAGTGTACTTCGCTTGAATCCCGTTCTTTAACCATTTTTCGCCGTTCACCATTTTACCATATTCGCCGATGGTTAAACCATAAATAACAGGTACCTCGTGCATTCCTACAAAGCTTTTCCATGCTTTTCTTAAAACAGGGCCATCAATAAATCCATCTTGAGGATTTGGCCGATCCAACAACAGCACTTCTATATTATTTTCAGCGGCAGCTTCCATCACATAGGTTAACGTAGAAATATAGGTGTAAAAACGAACGCCAACATCTTGAATATCGAACACGATTACATCCACGCCCAATAATTGATCTGCCCTAGGTTTTTTGTTGTTTCCGTACAACGAAATAATAGGAAGTCCAGTTTTCGTATCAGTACCATTTTTCACGTGTTCTCCGGCATCTGCATCTCCACGAAATCCATGTTCTGGAGCAAAAATGGATTTAATTTTCACTTTTTGGGCTACCAAAAAATCCACCAAATGGGTTCTGTCCTGTAAAAGTCCAGTCTGATTGGTTACCACACTTATCGTTTTATTTTTTAACAGCGGAAGATAAAGATTAGGCTGATCTGCACCGGTTTTCATCTCATCAAAAGTATTTTGATTGGATTGCGAAAAAGTGTGCATTCCTAAAAAAATTAGGCAAATCGAAACTAAATTTTTAATTTTGAAAACAAATTGCATCTGCATTGAAATTTCCATTATATTTCTCAAGAAAAATAGCGTTTTCCAAAGATAACAAAAATAATCTCTCGCGGATTATCATCTTTATTGGACGACTTTCCGTAGCATTAGGCGTAATTGTAGCATTAATTACAGTATCTACAGGTTTTGGTTCGAAGAAAGCGATTAAAGAAAGAACAGCCGATTTTAGCGGGCATATTTCTATAAAATCGAAACATTCCAATTCCTCCTACAATTCTTCGCCTTTAAGCAACGAAGGTTTACAACTTAATCAAATTCGACAACTTCCCGATGTTGCAACCACTCAAAAGTACGCGACGGTTAGTGGGATTTTACGTACAAAAGATAATTTTGCAGGAATTATTTACAAAGGTGTTGGGAAAGATTTTGACCACAAACGCTTTGAAAAATTCTTAATTTCAGGAGCCACTCCAAAAATTACTGAAGATGGCTACAATAATGGCGTAACGATCTCCGAAAAAATTGCAAAAGATTTAAATTTAAAGGTAAAAGACAGTATTGTTTCGGTGTTTTCTAAAATGGATCAAAAACCCATTTATCGGAAATTCGAAGTGGTTGGAATTTACAAAACCGATATTAATTTAATTGATGATCTTTTCATCATCGGCGATATAAACCAAGCAAGAAAAATTCTTGAAATGGATCGTAATCAGGTAGGCGGAATTGATGTTTTTCTGAAGAATGTAAACGATATGAATAAAGATTTCCCCGAAATTGAAGCCTTATCAGGTTACAAAAATTACGCAGAAAAAGCAACCGACAAATATCCTGAAATCACGGATTGGATCAGCATTTTCGATATTAATATCGCACTCATTATTACATTAATGTTGATTGTTGTGGTGATTAATATTATTATGATTTTGCTAATTTTAATCATTGAACGTACAAATTCTATTGGGATTTTGAAAACCTTGGGATCGTCTAACGCGCAAATACGAATGATTTTCATTAATTATACGCTGCTAATTATGATTCCTGGTTTATTAGCAGGAAATGTAATTGGATTATCGTTTTTAGTTCTGCAGAAAATATTTGGGTTTATAAAACTGAATCCCGAAAATTATTATGTTAGCGTGGTGCCGGTAGATTTGGATTTTCTCATCATAATTTCAATTTCTATTGGAATTTTACTCATCTCTGCAATCGCTTTAATTTTACCCAGCTACCTCATCAGTAAAATTTCCCCCGTAAAAGCCGTTAAGTACAATTAAATATTGATTACTACAACTTCTTTTTTCAATTAAAAATCATTTGTAAATAGGAATTCTTACGCCAAAAATCGTTAAAAAATCCTATTTTTGGAAGATTCGAAATTTTACAACTATGAAAAGTAAACATCCTAAAGGTTTACCTTACCTCTTTTTTACCGAAATGTGGGAACGTTTTGGGTACTATTTAATTCTAGGAATTTTTGTTCTTTACCTTATCGAACCTCAAGGTGCACACGGCGGATTGGGAATTCCAGATAAATCTGCGGATGACATTTTCGGAACATACATCGCCCTCACCTATTTAACTCCATTTTTAGGAGGATTTTTAGCGGATCGTGTTTTAGGGTATGTAAAATCAATTTACCTCGGGGGCATTTTAATGGCTGCAGGATACATCGGTTTAGGACTGTTTAAAGATTTGCCATTATTCTATGGATCGCTTGCTTTAATCATTATTGGAAATGGATTCTTTAAACCCACCATCTCCACGCTTTTAGGAAATTTATATTCGGAAGAACCCTATAAAGCCAACAAAGATTCTGGTTACAATATCTTTTACATGGGGATCAATATTGGTGCATTTATCTGTAATATTATCGCTGCTTTTATGCGAAATAAATTTGGTTGGGGCGAAGCGTTCATCACCGCAGGAGTTGGAATGTTGCTTGGTTTAGTGATTTTTACCATCGGCCGAAAACATTATATTCACGCTGCCAAGATGAAGCCAAAGGAAGAAGGCGACACCAAACTTTCGGAAATTTTGCTTAAAGTTTTTGTGCCCGCAATTATCGCTGGAGTTATCGGTTGGTTTATTCCTGGAAGTATTTTCGGAAGCGACTCTACGGATGCATTTATTTTTGCGTGCGTGCCCGTTATTTATTTTTATGTATCACTTTATTTTAAAGCAAACGAACGCGAGAAGCCTGCAATAGGTGCATTGCTTTCCATTTTCTTAATCAGTATGTTTTTCTGGGCGGTTTTTAAACAAAACGGAACTGCATTAACACGTTGGGCAAATTATTACACGGATCGTGGCGTTCCTGCAAGCGTTGAAAAACCTTTAGCATCTTTATATCTGGTTGAAGATAAAGAATACAAAAACGAGATTGTTCCTGTTTATGATGATCAATTCCGCTCCCAAAAGGGTCACGATGGAAAAACGATAACAACAGAAGGAAAAGACATCTATTTTAAAAATATTTCAGAACAAGAAAAGGCAAAATTGGAAGCAGAACCCGACAAAAAAGTCTATCTCTACAATACCGAACTTTTTCAATCGGTAAATCCTTTTTGGGTAATTGCATTAACTCCCGTTATTGTTGGTATTTGGGCATTTCTGAGAAGAAAAGGAAAGGAACCTTTAACTCCTTCAAAAATTGTTATAGGCCTTTTTATTTCCGCACTTTCATGCTTGGTGATGGTATTCGCTGTACAAGCAGGAAATAACGGAGCTGTAAAAGTTTCGCCATGGTGGCTTATTGCAGGTTATGGTGTGGTTACCATTGGGGAACTCTGCCTCTCTCCTATGGGACTTTCATTTGTTTCCAAAATTTCGCCTGCAAGAATTACAGCACTTATGATGGGTGGATTTTTCCTTGCGAATTCTGTAGGAAATAAACTTTCTGGAATTCTCGCCAGTACTTGGTACGACTATGAAAATAAAGAAAATTATTTTTATGTGAATTTCGCACTTCTCATTTTTGCAACATTGCTTGGCTTTGTGATGCTTAAACGCCTGAATCGAATTATGCGAGAACAAGGCCATTAAAAATTAAAAACTGAAATTAAAAAGAAGCCGTCTCACACTTGAGGCGGCTTTTTTTTGGTTCCAATTTTTAAATAGAATAACAAAAATAAGTGAAATCCGTTACAATCAATAGGGTTTTACCATCAAAATGATGGTCTAAAAAACAAAAAAAACTATATTTGTCAGTCTTAAAAAAAACTTAACAAACTATATGGATACAGTACAACAACCAACAAAAGGACATCCTAAAGGATTATACTTGCTCTTTATGACCGAAATGTGGGAACGATTTTCCTACTATGGCATGAGAGCAATTTTTGTTTTATACATGACAAAAATGCTGTTTATGGGCGATGCGGAGGCATCCGAAATTTACGGTAGTTATACCGGTTTGGTTTACCTTACACCACTATTAGGAGGATATCTTGCAGATCGTTTCTTAGGAAACAGAAGAAGTATTGAAATTGGTGGACTTCTAATGGCAATTGGCCAATTTATTTTATTTTTCAGTGCATCAACCACGGGCGGAAGCGCAATTACGTTAATGTGGATGGGACTTACGATGTTGATTATCGGAAATGGATTTTTCAAACCGAATATCTCCACAATGGTTGGTCAACTTTATCCTCAAGGCGATCGTAGAGTTGATTCGGCGTTCACTATTTTCTACATGGGAATTAATTTGGGAGCGTTTATGTCGCCATTGATTTGTGGAACATTAGCCGAAAAAGTTGATTTCAAATGGGGCTTTTTAGCGGCAGGAATTGGGATGCTTATTGGTCTTGCAACATTTATTCTTCAGAAAAATAAAGTTTTGGTGGACGCTGATCACAAACCGATCGGGATGCCAACAGCAAAATTCGGAATCGCACAGTACGGTATGGTTTTAGGATCGATCGCGCTAATTTTCTTCTTGATGAATTTCAAAACAATGTTCAATAGTGATTGGGACGTTATTGGATATTTGATTTACGGTGCAATGATTGTAATGCCACTTATTGTTTTAACCGATAAAAGTTTAACCAAGAATGAAAAAGATAGAATCATCGTTATCTTTCTTTTAGCATTTTTTGTAATTTTCTTTTGGGGAGCTTTCGAACAAGCCGGAGCATCATTAACCATCTTTGCAGATCGCCAAACGGACCGACATATCTTTGGTTGGGAAATGCCCGCAAGTTATTTTCAGTCTGTAAATGCATTGGCAATCTTGATGTTGGCTCCGCTTTTTTCATCGATTTGGCTTCGTTTGGGAAATAGAGGAAAAGAGCCTTCTTCACCGAAAAAAATGGCGATTGGTCTTGCTTTAATTTCATTTGGTTACGCGGTTATTGCCTACGCTGTTTACGGATTAGGAATGATGGACAAGGTATCGATGTTTTGGTTAATCGGCTTGTATTGCATCCATACAATGGGTGAACTTTGTCTTTCTCCAATTGGATTGTCGATGGTTTCTAAACTTTCGCCTGCACGTTTCTCATCTTTATTAATGGGAACATGGTTTTTAGCGAATGCAGCTGCGAATAAATTTGCCGGTACACTTTCAGCATTAATTCCTGGTGGTGGAGAAAACGGAGAAGCCGCAAAAACAACTCAAATACTTGGATTTCAAATTACTAACCTTTTTGATTTCTTCATCGTGTTTGTTGTAATGTGTGGTGTGGCAGCAGTGATACTGTTTGCAATGAGTCGTTGGTTAGAAAAGAAAATGCACGGTATTAAATAGTTGCATCTTTAAATAAATTGTGAAACCTCTGATTTTATCAGAGGTTTTTTTTATAAATTCGCCCTTTCTAAATATTTATCATGAGCCAAACTCTAGCTGAAATACAAAATTTCAAAGGCAAATACCCCAAACAAATCTGGTCACTTTTTTTCTCCGAAATGTGGGAACGTTTCTGCTTCTACGGAATGCGTGGAATGTTGGTATTTTTTATGATTCACCAATTGAATTTTGCCGAAAAAGAAGCCAATTTACAATATGGCGCCACACAAGCATTTGTATATGCTTTTACCTTTGTGGGCGGACTTTTCGCAGATAAAATTCTTGGATTTAGAAAATCTCTTTTTTGGGGCGGACTTCTCATGATTGTCGGTAGTGTGCTTTTGGCTTTAGATCCTCATGTTCATTTTTTCCTAGGTCTTGCATTTATCATTATTGGTACAGGATTTTTCAAACCCAATATTTCTACTATGGTTGGTGAATTGTACAAAGAAGGCGATCATAGAACAGACGCTGGATTTTCTCTCTTTTATGCAGGGATTAATTTGGGAGCGTTCCTTGGTGGCTACATCTGTGTAGCGATTGGTAAAGGATTTATGTTCTCATCGTATATCGATGAAGCTCACCGATGGAATGTTGCCTTCGGATTAGCAGCGGTTGGAATGATTGTAAGTTTAATCAATTTCCACTTTACACAACGTCATTTAGGACCAATTGGTTTAAAACCAGGGCATCCAGAAGCAATTGTAAAAGCAAAAGAGCTACCCAAATGGGTTGAATATGCAGTATATGCAGGAACTTTACTATTGATACCGATTATTCAAATTATGGTTTCAAAAACGCAGTATACCGATTATTTCATGTACACCATCGGGCCGTTAGTGCTCATTTATTTATTCTATGAAATGAGTAAAGTTACACTCGCTGAACGTAAAAAACTTATTGCAGCTTTAATCTTCATCTTGTTTTCAATCCTATTCTGGGGAATTTACGAGCAAAGCGGTGGATCATTGAGCATCTTTGCGGCTAAAAACCTTAACGATCAGTTGCTATTTTTTAAAGCAGATCCTAATGGAATCAATAATTCTGCGGGTGCATTTTTCATTATTGCATTGGCACCACTTCTCGGATTATTTTGGCTTTGGTTGGGGAAAAGAAAAATTGAACCCAATACGATTATTAAATTTGGTTTAGGTTTTATTTTTCTTGGTATCGGTTATTACGTGCTTTTTGCAACTAAATTTTTTGCTGCTGCAAACGGAATCACTTCATTAAACATATTCACTATTGCGCTATTGGTCATTACCTTCGGAGAACTTTGCCTTTCCCCAATTGGACTTTCAATTATGACTAAACTTTCACCAGCAAAATTGCAAGGAATTATGATGGGAATGTGGTTTTTAGCGTCTGCTTACGGACAGTATGTTGCAGGACTTATTGGTGCAGGATTGGCCGAAACAGATGAAAATGCGACAGCTACCCAAACGCTACTTTCTTACACTGAAGGCTATAAAATGCTAGGCGTGTATGCTTTAATTGCCGGAATTGTATTGATCATCATTTCCCCTTTCGTTAAAAAACTAATGCAAGAAGTAAAATAAAAAACGATGTCTGAAAACAAAAAATCATTCTTTGAGACCATTAAATCCATGAATAAAAATTTTTGGATTGCCAGCACAATGGAACTTTTCGAACGTTGGGCTTGGTATGGAATTTTTACCTTATTTGGACTTTATCTTGTTGGTTCAACAGATGAAGGAGCGCTGGGATTCAACCACATCCAAAAGGGAAGCATCATGGGTAATGTAACGGCAATTCTGTATTTGTTGCCTGTATTTTTTGGTGTAATTGCCGATCGCATTGGTTACAAAATCTCCCTTGTTTTAGCATATATCGTAATGATTGCTGGCTATTACTTAATGGGCGAAGTTAATACGTATTGGAGTATGTATATGGCTTTTTTACTCGTAGCAATGGGCGCCGCATTTTTTAAACCCGTCGCATCTGCAATTGTAGCGAGAAATACCGACGAATCAACAGGAACACTTGGTTTTGGAATTTTCTATATGATGGTGAACATCGGTGGATTTATCGGTCCAGCAACCTCTTCAGTTTTAAGAAGTGAATTCGGTTGGAAAATCATTTTTATTCAAGCTGCAGTCGTTATTGCCATCAATCTAATTATTGTGTTGCTGTTCTACAAAGAGCCAAAGGTTGAGAAACCGAAAGATTCTATCGGTAAAGCCATCGGCGATTCTTTAAAAGGAATTTTCGAAGCATTAAAAGATGTTCGATTGAGCATTCTTTTAGTTTTGATGATTTGTTTCTGGACGATGTTCAACCAGTTATTTTATACTTTACCAAATTTTATTGAAGATTGGGTAGATTCCAGTTCGATTAGCAATTGGTTGAACGAAAATATACCTGTCGTAGGAAAAGCACTTTCATTAGACGGACAAATTAAACCAGAATGGTTCTCGAATTTAGATGCTTTAATGATTATTTTCTTACAAATTTTCATCTCGTATTTTGTTACCAAAATGAGACACATCAATGCGGTAATTCGTGGAGCTATTGTAGCATCAATAGGCGTTGGATTAACGTTCTACACCGATAATGTATGGTTTACCATTTTGGGAACGGTAATTTTCGCAATCGGTGAAATGATGTCGAGTCCAACCGTATCCTCTTTCATCGCATTAATTACTCCAAAAGGAAAAGAAGGTTTGTATCAAGGAACCTACTTTTTGCCCGTTGCCGCAGGAAATTTTCTTACAGGATTTATCGCGGGAGATTTGTACCAAGCTTGGTCGGATAAACTTTCACTTTTACAAAAGGAAATGTCGGCAAGAAAAATTGCAATGCCAGAAGTAGTTTCGAAGGAACAATTTATCGAGCAAGGTTCTAAAGCGCTTAATATGCCCATCTCTGATTTTGAGGCCAAGTTTCAACTAAAAAAAGACATCACGAATTGGGAATCTGTAGGAAATGCGTTCACGGAATATGCTGCAAAAATGGGAGCCGACGTTTCTCAAGTGCATTTGCCATTCTCTAAAAACGAATATTATGCTTTAGCAGAACAAAAACTAGGAATGTCGCATTGGGAATTGGTGGATTATTTATGGAACACCTACCAACCTAACAAAATTTGGTACGTTGTATTTGGAATTGGTATTTTTTCCGTAATAACGCTTACCATCTACGATCGCTTAATTATTCGTCCAAGAGAATTAAAAAATTTAAATTCTTAAAAGATCCTTTTCGCATTACAATGAAATGTATTGGTATTGATTTTGATGTTGTTGCAGAGTTAAAAAATCTGTTAAAATAACGAGAATATCAACGTATTTTGATTGTTTTTTAATGATTGAAATTGTTTACATTATAGTAAAAAGTAAAATATGAAAAGAATTTTGGCCGTATTTTTCGGACTTATCGCGCTCACAATGCATGCACAAGTTAAATGGATGACGTTATCGCAAGCGTTGGAAGCCCAAAAGAAAGTACCCAAAAAAATTCTGATCGATTTTTACGCGGATTGGTGCGAACCCTGTAAAATAATGGATAAGCATACCTACAGTCATCACATTATTTCGGAGCAACTTAACAAGGATTACTATCCTGTAAAATTCAATTCCGAGGGAAATGAAGCATTCTCCATCTTCGGAAAAAACTTCTCTAATCCAGGATTTATTTCTGGAAAGAAGAAAAATTCAATGCATGAATTCACAAAATACATGAATGTTTCTGCAATACCCACAATTGTATTTTTAGATGAAAACACAAAACCAATCACCATTCTCAACGGACTTTTAAGTGCAAAAGAAATTGAACCTTATTTAAGTTTAATTGCCACAAACGAATACAAGAGAATTAAAACAAGAGATACTTGGGACGCCTATCAGAAAAAATTCAAATCGAAAATTAAAGAATAACGCCAACCAAAAAAGTGCAATAAAGCAGAAATCCGGAAAATTGAATTCCGGATTTTTTTATTCCTCATTCAAGTTCTACATTTGCATGCATAGTTTTTACAATGAAAAAAGAAATCAATACCATTGAAGAGTGGCAATCAATAGCCGATGAAATTTTCCCGAAATTGCAGCATAAAATCCTTTTATTAAAAGGAAATTTGGGTGCAGGAAAAACAACCTTCACTCAATTTTTGATTAAAAAGTTTAAAAGCGACGATGTTGTTACTTCGCCCACATATTCAATTGTAAATGAATATCATACGCCCGAAGGCAAGATTTTCCATTTCGATCTTTACCGTTTGAAAAATAGCGAGGAAGTGTACGATATTGGAATTGATGAATATTTGGATCAAGCGCAGTTCTGTATTATTGAATGGCCAGAAATTTTCCAAAATGAATTAGAAGAAGCCTTTCACGAAATCACCATCGAAAACAACGGAGAAAGCCGTATTGTGACTTTTCATTAAATGCAACATCATTCCTTACGATTGCTTATCTTTGCATTTCATTGATTTTTAAATCTTCACCAAAGTATGAGCAGCCATATCTTTACACCTTTTTCAGAAGCCGAATTAATGCCGCAAGAAGAAAAACTTGAAGTGGTAAAAAAAGGGGAAAAATTTACAATCGGTATTCCCAAAGAAACATGCTTGAACGAGCGACGAACGTGCATAACGCCAGATGCGGTACAAGTACTTTCCGATCACGGCCATGAAATTTACGTGCAATCCGGCGCGGGTGAAGGTTCATTTTTTACCGACATGCAATATTCGGAAGCAGGCGCAGTAATTGTTCAATCTGCATCCGAAGCCTTTGGTCGAGATTTGGTTTTAAAAATTAATCCACCAACAGAAGAGGAAATCGATTATTTAAGGCCGTGCAGCTATTTGGTTTCAGCGCTACAAATTAACTTAAGAGATAAAGAATATTTCTTAAAACTGGCCTCTAAAAAGGTGAATGCCATTGCTTTTGAATTTATTGTAGATGAATATAAGCAACTTGCTTTGGTACGACTTATCGGCGAAATTGCAGGTAGCATTTCCATACTTTATTCTTCTGAATTATTAGCATTATCCAACGGATTAATGTTGGGTGGAATAACGGGCGTTCGGCCAACAGAAGTTCTAATTATTGGTGCCGGAATCGTTGGCGAATTTGCAACAAAAGCCGCCATTGGTTTGGGTGCAAGTGTAAAAGTTTTTGATAATTCGCTTTCGAAACTTCGCCGTTTGCATACAATGATTGATGGCCGAGTTCCCACTTCAATTATCGATCCTAAAGAACTTACCAAAAGTTTACGCCGTGCTGATGTTGTAATTGCAGCACTTCCTCGATTGAATATGACGCCAATTGTTACCGAAGAAATGGTAACCAAAATGAAAAAAGGGAGCGTTATTATTGATATTACGATTGATAATGGAAAAGCCGTAGAAACTTCCGAACTTACCAATATGGAAGATCCCTACATTATTAAACATGGCGTAATCCACTGTGGTCTGCCCAATTTAACATCAAAAATGCCGCGTACCACCACAAAGGCGATTTCAAATTTCTTCCTAAGTTATATTTTAGGATATGATGAAGAAGGCGGTTTTGAAAATATGATTTTGAAGAAAAACGAAGTGAAAGATTCCCTATACATGTATAAAGGTCGACACACCAAAAAATTAGTTTGCGATCGTTTCGATTTAACCTACCACGATATCAATCTACTTATCTTCTAAAACATGCTTCGAAAACTAAAATTTTTCTTTATTGGATTAGTTCCAGGATTGGTAATTGTGTTCTTTATTTTGAATAAAAAAGGCGTAAGTTGCAGTGGTTATCTCCCAAATAGTAGAGTTCGAGCAGAAACTTTAAGCAAAGATTTTCAGTATACTGGCGATTTTCAAAAAGAAATGCAAGAGTTGAAAATTTCTGAAAAATTCTTGAAAGATAGTATTCTCACCAATGGAAGTATTGACTTTGACCGAAGTCATGCGCAAAAAAAACCTTGTCCGGACTATCTCCTGCTCTACCCAGAAAAAACACCAAAGTATGAAGTCAGCTTTAGCAAATGTAAAGAAACGGCTACCTTTAACACTTTGAAAAAAATACGATAAAAACAGAATCAAATTATTAAACGAACAAAATAAATTGTTTATCTTCGTACCGTGAAAGTAACAATCAGCACATATTATTACGGATTATTAACCCTGAAAAAGGATTAGGAATCTCTGTGCTACAGTATAACAAACCTCGTCCTTTTAGGCGGGGTTTTTTTAATGATAAAAAATGATAAAAATTGGTATTATTGGAGTCGGATTAATCGGAGGCTCAATGGCGCTTAAACTCAAAGATCAACAACTCACAAATGAGGTTTTCGGCATTGATCAAAACGAGGAGCATTTGCAAACAGCATTAAAACGGGGAATCATCGATAAAGTTTCGACTTTAGAAGAAGCAATTAAGGAAGCGGATCTTTTAATTCTTTCTATTCCAGTAGATGGCGCGCGCAAACTTTTACCTTCAATTCTTGATAAAATTGGGAACAATACAACTGTTATGGATGTAGGATCTACAAAATTTGGCATTACCGAAGCTGTAAAAGAACATCCTAATAGAAAGCGTTACGTTGCCTTTCACCCGATGTGGGGAACAGAAAATTCTGGTCCAGAATCTGCAACCTCTGAAAGTTTTAAAGGCAAAGCTGGCGTAATTTGCAATCCGGAACAATCCGCTGACGATGCATTAGAAATGGTAAAGAAAGTTGCACAAAACTTAGAAATGCACCTGATTGATATGAATGCTCAAGACCATGATATTCATACCGCTTATATTTCTCATATCTCGCACATAACATCGTATGCGTTGGCAAATACGGTTTTAGAAAAAGAACGAGAGGAGGATACTATTTTTCAGTTGGCCAGTTCAGGATTCTCCAGCACGGTACGTTTAGCAAAATCTCATCCAGAAATGTGGGTCCCCATTTTTCGGCAAAATAAAGAGAATGTTTTAGATGTTTTGAACGAACACATCAGCCAGCTCAGAAAATTTAAATCTGCCTTAGAAAAGGAAAACTACGAGTATTTGGAAGAATTAATTCGTAATGCAAACAAAATTAGGGGAATATTAAAATAATTTATTATTTTTAGCCAAAACTAAATGATGATGAATAATACCGCTCCAGGGGTTTCCCCTAAGGAGTTCATAGCTCCAATACCACCGATAAAAGAAATTCCTACATCCCTATTATTTGTTGGATATACTGAATTTGCGTTGGATGATGATGGTCAATCTTTGATAAACATACCGAAGAAAATCTCCTGTTTTGAAGAGTTTGAGCAGTATTTTGGAAAAGCAAAACGAAGCAATTTTGTAGCGACAATGCCTTCTCAAGATTCTAGAAGCATTGCTATTTCTGAAATTGAAAACAATCCATTCACCCTATATTATTCTATTCAGAATTTCTTTAAAAACAACAATTCTAGTATTTCTATACTTTCATTAGCCTCTTTTAATGAAATTAAAAAACCTAATATTCAAGACTTTGAAAAAGCACTTGAAATTATAGATCAATATGAAGATTTTTCAGTACTTGCCTTCTCGGAAATGCAATATTTACCAAATGAAGAATATGCTACTTTTGTGGCAAAAACATTAGAAATTTGTAAAAACAAAAATCGATTTTTCATTATTGATCTTCCTTATAAAGAGGTGCAAAATATTTCTTACTATTTTGAAGATTTTCGCGAATTGCTAGGTAACATCTCTCCGGATTTTTTAACCTCGGCTGCTGCCTATTTTCCAAGTTTGGAAACCAAAATGAGCTATTCTTTTTCGGATGAAAATGTTGCTGTTCGTATAGCGAATCAAGAGATCGGTTTACAAGATCTTCAAACTTCAGATCCCCAACTCTATTCAAAAATTTTATTGGGAATTAAAAGTAAAAAAGTGATTCTACCACCTAGCAGCTGTATTGCCAATGTATATCTAAAAAACGACGCTGAAAGAGGAATTTGGAATGCCCCTTCTATCCTACCACTACTGGAAAAAGCTTTATTTTATTCCATGAATGATGTTGAACAAGCGAAAATAAATTCTCATTCTACAGGTAAAAGCATCAATTCTATTCGTAATATTCCTGGGAAAGGAACTTTAGTATGGGGAGCAAGAACGTTAAACGGTAACAATTCCAAGTTTCGATATATCAACGTGGTACGTTTTGTTAAAATGCTTAAAGCTTCCATCCTTAATAGCTTGGATCATCTACCAAGGGAACAATGGACCGCAAACAATGGACATTTAGTACTAAATGTAGTGAACGATTTTTTACATCATTATTGGCAACTTGGTGCATTGCAAGGCTTAGAACCTTCAACGGCATATTATGTAAATTGCAAAATTAATGACCAGATTTCAGATTTTAATTCCATTGAAAAAAACATCAATATTGATTTTGGAATTGCCATTTTTAGGCCAGCTGAATTCATCAATATATCGATTGATAAAAAGATTATGCTACAAAGTGAGAATTAACATTCCGCCACATTTACAGCAATTGCCAATCCCCCCTCTGAGGTTTCTTTAAAACGATCGCTCATACTTAGCGCGGTTTCCCACATACTCTGTATGACTTGATCAAGAGAAACTCTCGCTTTGGAAGGATCGCTCTCAATTGCAATATTGGCTGCGGTAATCGCTTTTATTGCACCCATTGAGTTCCTTTCAATGCAGGGAATTTGCACTAAACCTGCAATAGGATCGCAAGTTAAACCCAAATGATGCTCCATTGCTATTTCGGCAGCTTGCAAAACTTGAGCAGGTGTGCCACCCATAATTTCAGTAAGGCCTGCAGCTGCCATCGCGGAAGAAACACCAACTTCTGCTTGGCAACCTCCCATCGCAGCAGAGATGGTAGCATTCTTTTTAAACAGCGTTCCTATTTCGCCTGCCACCAACAGAAAGCGAATAATATCCTCTTCTTTTGTAAATTCCGTAAAAGCTTGTGCATACATTAAAACAGCAGGAATAACCCCACTTGCACCATTTGTGGGAGCTGTAATTATTCTTCCAAAACTTGCATTTTCTTCATTTACAGCAAGTGCAAAACAAGATACCCATTTGTTTATTGTGGTAAATGTTTCCTCTGCATCGACAACCATTTGAAACCACTGATCGATATTTTTATATCTTTTATCGCCTAATAATTTACGATTCATTCCGGGAGCCCGTCGGGAAACATTCAAGCCGCCGGGTAAAATTCCTTCTTTATTCACGCCTTTGTAAATACATTCCTTTATTTGTTTCCAAATATAAAGTGCTTCTTTCTCCGTTTCTTCTTTTGTTCGCCAGCTTTCTTCATTCAGAAAAATAAGATCCGAAAACCGTTGAATTCCAAGTTTATCACAATACGCGAGAACATCTTTCCCGTGATGGCAAGGATAAAGCGTTCGAATGCAACCTTCGCTTACAGAAGTTTCCTCTTTGGTTGCTACAAAACCACCACCAACAGAGTAATAATCTTGTGTTATTTGTTCTCCATTTTCTAAAATAGCCTTAAAAATCATTCCGTTGGGATGAAAAGGTAACGTTTCTGTTTTGTTAAGAATGAGATGATAGCCGTATACAAATGGAATTGCTTTTTCATTTCCTAAAAGAATCTCGTTATCCACTTTTATTTGTTGAACCTTCTCTTCTATTTTTGAAGTGTCAATTGTTTTAAAATTTTCTCCCGCAAGGCCGAGCATGCCAGCGATATCGGTGCCATGGCCAATTCCTGTTTTAGCTAAAGATCCAAAAAATTCAACAAAAACTTCTTTAGCCTCTTCAATACTATACTTGCTTCGGATAAGATCCAAGAATAATTCGGCGGCATTCCAAGGCCCCATGGTGTGCGAACTGGACGGGCCAATTCCTACTTTAATAATTTCAAAAACAGAGATGGATTGCATAAATACGTTGAATTGCGGTAAAGATACCTATTTAAAGATTTCTTTTAAAATTTCTGATACTTGTCGATGTTTTGTCGCTGGAAAAAGATGTGTCCCACCGGGAATTACATAATCGGGTTTGGAATATTTTATCGGAAATACAATATCACGATCGCCAAGAATTTGAATAACATTCGGCTTTTCCTCAAATTTCCATTCGGATATTTTCTCGATGCTCCACTTTAAATAATAAGGATCTTTCACTCGAAAGTATTGCAGCAAGCGCGGATTTTTAGGATCAAAAAGCTTTCTTAAAAAAGCGTACGCAACTGTTGACTTTTCATTGAACAAACTTTCCGGCAAATAGCGTGGGATATGAGTAATTTCTCCAGCACGAATAAGTTTGGATTTCTCTTTATCTGATTTAATACTTCCTAAAATTACAGTTTTTACAGCAGGTTTAATTTGATTAATTTCCTGAACCATAATACCACCAAAGGAATATCCCAAAAGACCGAAAGGTTCGGATTCATCAATTTCTTCAGCCATTCTTTCTACATAATGATGAAAATGTTCGCCACGTTGCGGAATTTTCCAATGAATAAAAATAGGTTCAATTGCTTTATTAAACTCTAATTTTTCCAATACCTTATCATCAGCGCCAAGACCGCTAATTATGTAGACTTTCATAATTCAAAATTAAAAAAATAAGCGCAGAAAAGCTGCGCCTTTAATTGCATTTATTGATTTTGTTTTCTTCTATATCGTATGTTATGTATACTCACTTTCGCTTCAAATAAAAAAGGAAATCTTTCGACTTCCTTCTGTTTTTAACATTCGATAAACGCGCCATATGAAGCTGCTCCTTGCAAAATGCCTTTCTTATTTCGAACGACATATATGGGAACATCTTTCAGAATATAATCCATTTTATCGGAGATAATGAAATCTTTATAGAATTTATCTTTCTGAATAACATCAAATAAAACATCTGGAATTTCGCCTGTGATAATGAGGGCGCCAACAGCTTTTAATTTTAAAACCAAATTATTGGCTTCTCTTGCGAGGAATTCCGTGTACATATCGATGGTAAGATTAACCAATCCGTAATCTTTAGTTTTCGCTGCATCTACAAGTTCCTTTAAAAAATCTTCAGATTCAACTTTTCTTTTAAGCTCTTCTGGTTCCGGATGTCGACCAACATCCCGAAGAAATCGGTAAATATTGTACAAACCTTCTTTTGAAAGAACATTTTCCCACGTTACAATTCCGTAGATTTTATTTAGAAACTGATAGAATTCTACTTCAAAATCGTTTCTTGGTGAAAATTCGGTGTGGCCACCTTCGGTCGCAAATGGGCGTAAACTTTCCCCATCCCAAAACATTCCCGCTTCACCCAAACCTTTTCCTGGTGCGAGAACAGCAACATTCCCTCGAATTTTATGATCGGAAGTGTGAAGAACTTCTAACAAATCTTTATCAAATTCTAAAAAACTATACGCGATAGCTTCCAAATCGTTGATTAAATGGACCTTTTCCACATTAAGGTCCTTTTCAAGCGAAGCGGCATCTACAACCCAAGGAAGATTTTGAGTTTCGCATTTCCCATTTACGACTGGACCTGGAACGGCAATTGAAATTTTATGCGCTGACGTAAATTGCTGCTCTGATGTGAACTTCTGAATGAGTTCTGCAGCCGATTTAAAATCTTTTACGCTGTATTTTTTTTCATCTGTAATTTCTACATGACCATTTTTACACTGCGCGTATGCAAGATATGCATTGTGTCTGCCGATATCTGCAATCACGAAACTGAAATCTTTCGATTCGTCTTTGCCTGGTGAGTAGAGAGGCATATTGAACTTTGAATTCATAATTTGATGTTTATTCTCAAATATAACAAAAGTTTTACCACTGAAATAAAAAACCTTTCCAAAAAATTGAAAAGGCCTTTTATATCATCTTTAAAAATCGTTTATTTCCCTAGTGGAATGTTGTACGATACAGCTGCACCAATACTTCCTGCACTGTAATCTTGGTCACCAATTTGACCTTTATCTCCTGTAAATACTTTTTGATATTGAACAGCAAAGTTCCAATCTCTGTTATGGTATCCGATTTCTGGTTTAATGTAGAAACCACCATCAGGGCGATCAACTGCTCTGTTTTCAGCAACTTTATCATCTCCAGTGATGAATCCGTATCCTAAATCAGTACCTAAATAAAAACCGGTTTGTTTAGGATAAATTCTAACCAATGCAGCTACAGGAACAACACCGAAATCATTATTATCGACACCATTATTCTCTTTTCCAAAATAATGTGTATATCCTGTTGCAATACCCAAACCAAATCCTGGTGTAATTAAGTTTTGATAAGCAACATCCAAACCTGCAGCCCAAGAAGCATTTTCTGAAGGGACTGCTACCCCAACATTTGCACCCACTTTCAACATATTTTTCATATCAGCGCTTTGTGCACTTACCAAACCTGCAGAAATGATTCCAGCAGCCAAAATGGTTTTTTTAATAGCATTCATAATTTCTATTATTTTTAATTTTACGTTGAGACTAATTGTAAAAATCGTGCCAAATAGCGAATTCGACCATAATGAAAAAATCATAAAAACCTTTACACTGCTGATTTTCAATTATAAAATAATTAAAATTAATCCTGCTCTTGTAATTTCCATTTTTAAAATCAAAAAGAGATGATAGTAAAATCAGATTTAATTCTGGAAAAGTAATAGATATTTCATTATCAACAAAGCATAAAAAAAGAGCAAAAACTGCTCTTTAGATTTCATTTGATTTTAGAACTATAAACTTTCCAAAGTTTCTTTTAATTCTGCCCAGCCACCGCCGTTATAACCGTCTTTAAGACCTTCTGCAGTTAAAAATTCTAAAGCTTTGCCACTTCTATTCCCGCTACGACAAAATAAAACAACGGGACCTTCTACTGAAAGAATTTCTTCCTTACGTTCTTCAACTTCACCAAGTGGAATATTTTGTGCTCCATCAATCGCTCCGTCCATTTCTAATTCTAAAGGTTCACGAACATCAATAAGCGTATAACTTCCTGATTTTAAAACATCTATTAATGACATATGTATACTATTTTTAAGATTTTACCCATTACTTAACCAGACAAATTTAATAAATAATGTTAGTTTTGCAATCGAATATGAAAAGTACAGCAGAAAAATACACAAAAGTTATACACGATAAAGCGCTGAAATTTGGTTTCGATGGCTGTGGTATTTCTCGAGCTGATTTTTTGGAAGAGGATGCGCCCCATCTTGAAAAGTGGCTTAAAAATAACTATCATGGGGAAATGGGCTATATGGAAAATTACTTTGACAAAAGGTTAGATCCCCGATTGTTAGTGGAAGGTTCAAAATCTGTAATTTCATTGATGTATAATTATTTTCCTGAGGAAGAAATTTCTCATTTAGATGGTTTAAAAATTTCAAAATACGCGTACGGACAAGATTATCATGAAGTAATTAAAGATGTTTTAAAAGAAATGCTTTTTGAACTTCAAGAAGAAATTGGGGATTTTTCGTTTCGCATTTTTGTGGATTCTGCGCCGGTTTTGGAAAGGAGCTGGGCGAGAAAATCCGGATTGGGATGGATTGGTAAAAATGCTAATTTAATATCCAAACAGAAAGGTTCTTTTTTCTTTTTGGCAGAAATTATTTGCGATTTAGAATTGGTATATGATCACGAAACCACTCAACATTGTGGCACCTGCAGAAAATGCATCGATTCTTGCCCTACAAATGCAATCGTATCCGATAAAATTGTGGATGGCAGCAAATGTATTTCGTATGCAACGATTGAGTTAAAAAATGAAATTCCAGATTATTTTACTGATAAGATGGAAAATTGGATGTTTGGATGCGATATTTGTCAAGATGTTTGCCCATGGAATCGTTTTTCTGTGCCGCATTTACAACCTAAATTCCAGCCCAATGAATTTCTGAAGAAGTTCAAGCGTGAAGACTGGCAAGAAATTACCCAAGAAATTTTCTCAGAGATTTTCCGTAAATCGCCTGTTAAACGTACGAAATTCGCAGGACTGAAAAGAAACATTGCGCTTTTGGATAAAAATCTTCAGCTTTTAAAATAAGTTTATTCTTCCTCGAAATTCCGGGCTTTTTCCATATCAAATTCGCCTTCCCATTTTGCAATTACACAGGATGCAAGACAATTGCCAATTACATTTACAGAAGTTCGCCCCATATCCATTAATTCATCAATCCCCAAAATTGCGGCAATAATAAACAGCGGTAAACCAAACTGATCTGCTGTTGCAATTAAAATAATCAATGAAGCTCTTGGAATTGCAGCCACGCCTTTACTAGTAATCATTAACGTTACACAGATCAAAACTTGTTGCCCAAAAGAAAGGTGCATTCCTGCAGCTTGAGCCACAAAAATGGAAGCCAAAGAAAGATAAAGCGTTGTGCCATCGAGATTAAAACTATATCCTGTAGGAACAACAAATGATACGATTTTTCGAGGAACTCCAAATCGTTCCATATTCTGCATCACTACAGGAAGCGCTGCATCCGAACTGGTGGTTGCAAAAGCAATAGAAACCGGTTCTTTTATCGCTTCAAAAAACTTTCTAATGGGGATTTTAATGTACAATGCAACAGGAAGCAAAACCAGCAATATAAATGCAATTAATGCACAATATAAGGTAAGAAGAAGTAGGAATAAATACTTTAAAATATCAATTCCCATGTGCCCAACCGTATACGCCATTGCGGCTCCCACACCAACCGGCGCAAAATACATGATAATGTGCGTGTACTTAAACATTGTTTCCGCCAAACTATCCATAAAGTCCACCAAAGGTTTCTTTTTACTTTCTGGAAGTTGCGCAAGGCCAATACCAAAGATTACCGCGAACACCACAATTTGCAAAACTTGATTTTCGTAAATTGATTTTATAATATTTTCTGGGAAAATATCTCTGAAGAAAGAGGTTGTTTTATAAATCCAATGGCTACTCTCAGGTATGTTTTCAAGTGCTTTTAAGTCTGCCTCTTTTACCGTATTTTGAGTGGGAAGATCATGATGCGGAATTTTTGAAGCATCAATCCCAACACCCGCCTGTGAAATATTGATTGCTGCCAATCCAATAAATAAAGCCAGTGTTGTTGCGGAATAGAAATACAAAAGAGATTTCCAAGCCATTCGGCCGACTTGTTTAAGATCTGAATGACCTGCAATTCCGTAAACTAATGTCGCAAACAAAATTGGCCCAACGATGGTTTTTACCAATTTTATGAATCCTTGACTTAAAGGTTGAAGAGAAAGTGCCACGCCGGGAAAATCCCTACCGAGAATAATCCCAATTACAATACTGACTAAAATCCAAGTGGTAAGATGTTTTTTAAAGATTGCATACAACACTAAACCTAAAGCAAAAATGATGTTTGCGGCAACGATTATGGTATTGGATAGTGGATTAAAATAATTAATACCGTGAATAACCGCTGCAAACAACACTGTTATCAGCGTGATAATCTTTACTGTCTTAAAATTCATATAATTTGTTTCTTACTTCAATTACAAATATATGTTTTTTGATTGTATTGCTTAAAAGTGAAGGCGATCAGCATCAAACATAAAAAAAGGCCCCTGAAAATCAGAGACC